>NZ_JBSWXP010000001.1:0-792138 GCF_056160665.1 Alteromonas sp. ABH4_453 | reverse complement strand
GGATAGGTGGGAGGCTTTGAAGCACAGTCGCTAGATTGTGTGGAGCCGTCCTTGAAATACCACCCTTGTATGTTTGATGTTCTAACATTGGTCCCTTATCGGGATTGTGGACAGTGTCTGGTGGGTAGTTTGACTGGGGCGGTCTCCTCCCAAATAGTAACGGAGGAGCACGAAGGTTAGCTAATCACGGTCGGACATCGTGAGGTTAGTGCAATGGCATAAGCTAGCTTAACTGCGAGACAGACACGTCGAGCAGGTACGAAAGTAGGTCATAGTGATCCGGTGGTTCTGTATGGAAGGGCCATCGCTCAACGGATAAAAGGTACTCCGGGGATAACAGGCTGATACCGCCCAAGAGTTCATATCGACGGCGGTGTTTGGCACCTCGATGTCGGCTCATCACATCCTGGGGCTGAAGTCGGTCCCAAGGGTATGGCTGTTCGCCATTTAAAGTGGTACGCGAGCTGGGTTTAGAACGTCGTGAGACAGTTCGGTCCCTATCTGGTGTGGGCGTTGGATGATTGATGGGAGCTGCTCCTAGTACGAGAGGACCGGAGTGGACGAACCGCTGGTGTTCGGGTTGTCATGCCAATGGCATTGCCCGGTAGCTATGTTCGGAACGGATAACCGCTGAAAGCATCTAAGCGGGAAGCCGGCCCAAAGATGAGTCATCCCTGAACTTTAAGTTCTGGAAGGGTTGTTATAGACGATGACGTTGATAGGCAGGGTGTGGAAGCGTTGTAAGGCGTTAAGCTAACCTGTACTAATTGCCCGAGAGGCTTAACCATACAACGCCCAAGAAGCTTTAGGCTTTTGAGTGTTGTAGACAAGCTAAAGTAAGTAGAGTGAAAAGTAGTTACTCACTGATTGAATTGATATCCAGTTTTCTAGATTGTTACCAGTTTTTCCTGGCAGCCATAGCGATACGGTACCACCTGACTCCATTCCGAACTCAGAAGTGAAACGTATTAGCGCCGATGGTAGTGTGGGGTTTCCCCATGTGAGAGTAGGACACTGCCAGGTCCCATTAAGAAGAACCCGCCTAACGGCGGGTTTTTTGCGTTTGGAAGAAAGAAAAATGATGGGGTCAGAGTACATTAATTTCCCCGCCATGCACCAGCGAACATCAAAATGGGGTCAGAGTACTTTATTACTTCAAATATCAGTACGTGGTTATCCCTTCTTCCCCAGTGCAGCTAAGTCATAGAAAAGTACTCTGACCCCTTTATTTGTAGGGGTTAGGCTTCGGTTTGAAGGGCTTGCTTCTTTAAGGTTTCTATCATGTACTCGCGCATTTTAAATTTCTGAAGCTTCCCTGTTACTGTCATGGGGTACTCTTTCACTACGCTGATGTATTTGGGTACTTTAAAGTAAGCAAGCTTAGATCTCAGGTAGTCGCGTATTTGCTCTTCATTGATGTGTCGGTTTTCTTTCGCTTTTATCCATAGGCAAACTTGTTCGCCATATTTGTTGTCAGGAATACCAAAGACAGCAGCGTCTGACACGTCCTGATGCTGATATAAAACTTCTTCGATTTCTCGTGGGTAAATGTTTTCGCCGCCGCGAATAATCATGTCTTTTATTCTACCAACTATAGTGACATAGCCTTCTTCGTCCATTTCTCCCAAATCACCAGAATGAAGCCAACCTTCATCGTCTATGGTGGCTTTCGTCTTAACCTCATCACCCCAATAACCTTTCATTACACAGTAGCCTCTCGCGCAAATCTCACCCGGTTCTCCAATAGGCACCGTATTGCCTTGGGGATCTATGATCTTCACTTCTGTATGGGGCATAGCGCGTCCTACGGTTTTGACCTGCTTTTCAAATGGCGAGTCAATGTCAGTAATATGATTGATAGGGCTACACTCTGTCTGACCATAACCTATGACGACTTCTGTCATATGAAATTCACTATGAACTTTTCGCATGAGCTCTTCTGGACAGGTACTACCTGCCATAACGCCGGTTCTTAGTGTTGAGAGATCAAAGCTCTTAAAGTTAGAAAGTTCGAGCTCGGCAATAAACATGGTTGGCACGCCATGTAATCCCGTGCACTTTTCTTCTTCTACTGTACGGAGTGTTGTCTCAGGGTCGAATGACTCCCCTGGGAATACTGCGCATGCACCTGATGCTAAGCAAACTAAGTTGCCCAATACCATTCCAAAGCAGTGATAAAGCGGTACGGGAATACAAAGTTTGTCTTTGTGTGTGAACCTCATTGCTTGTGATACTAATAGCCCATTATTTAGAATGTTTCGGTGAGTTAACGTTGCGCCTTTCGGGTTTCCCGTGGTGCCGGAGGTAAACTGAATATTGATGTTATCATTCGCGCTAAGGTTCGATTCAACGGCCTGCAACTGAGATTTGAGCGCTTCCGTTGGTTCTATTTGCAATGCAGAAAAAGCCTGTAATCCTTCTACAGGCTTATCCCCAATAGTGTATACATATTTAAGTGAAGGCAACTTAGCAAGCGTTAGAGGACGCTTTGGTGTGTTCTTATCTTGGCTGTCTATTTCTGGCGCAAGCTCTTTCAACATAGCGACGTAATTTGACTGCTTGAATGACTGCGCCATGACTAAGTATTTTACGGAAACGTTATTAATAGCAAACGCTAATTCATCAGGACGATAAGCAGGGTTCAGGCATACCATTATCGCCCCGATTCGCGCAGTGGCCATCTGTACGATCGACCATTCGATATTGTTCGGAGACCATATACCCACACGGTCGCCAGGTTCTACATCGTTTGCAAGTAAGCCGCAAGCAACACGCTCTACTTCATACCAATAATGCTGATAGGTCCAGCTAACGTCTTGATGTTTTACAATGATCGCTGGATTATCGCCATAATTGTCGACAACATTTTTGAAATACTGACCGATAGTGAGCGACGTCAACTCAGCTTCATCAGAGCCAGTAAACTCACTTTTCTGAAGAGGGAGTAGTGAGTTTGGTGTAAGTTTTGATTCCATCATATTTTGCCTCCATGCGCGTACGCATATGATTTGTATATAAATAATAGAGTTGGCTGTTTCGGATTTTGGTTCCAAATAACCAATGGCAACAATTGCAGTAAATGCTGAATACGCAACGAATAAAACAAATAATTCAATCTTTATTAACAATATTGTTGCAAACGGGTTTTGTCGACAAGATGTTAGTCGTATATGGCGTTATTCAACGATGAATTTGTGTGACTCGTCGTACACGCTGAAAGGAGAGTAATAACTAAAAGTGACAATGTATTTGATGTCTAAAGAAAATTGTCTCAACTTTAATGAAACAAAAAAGCCTCCGACGAAGGAGGCTTCTTAAAAATTTTTACTTTACGAGTAGTGAGCGTCTATTCAGACTCAATTCCTTCGAAATATGCACGATATTCCATACGAGTAACGTAAGAATCGCCATTTTCATCCATCATCTCAAAGTCACCTTCGACATGTGCAACCTTTAACTCCTCGGCTGTAAGCTTACCGTCGCTGTCTACATCGATTTCAGTAAACTTATTGTCGGCTGTAGCTGACATCTCGGTGCGAAGCTCCTTATTCTTCTCTGATATCATTTCACCGTCAGCTTTAGAGAATAATTCAGGGTTGCCCTTTTCCGAGAGTAGAGCGTCATTGGTGCCTTCAGTTTTCACCTGAGTAATGATGTCATCGCTAAATATTGATGGTTTTTCATCAACAAACTTGTTGAATTCAACACGGCTAATCATGCTGTCACCATCGGTATCCATTTTTGCGAGAAGCTTACTGTCAATAACGCCAGAAGACTCAGAACCGACGATATAGCCGTTTCCATCCTTATCCATTGCGTTAAACCCCATCGAGATCTTCTCTTCGTGGTGGCCTGCTACTGCTGAAGCAGATAGTGTTGCAGCAATAACAGCACTGGTAATCATACTTAGTTTTGTGATCTTCATAATCAAATTCCTTCTGGCTTTTACAGTGAACTCGGGCGTTCAATTGCCCTAACCACTAGGTCCACAGACCTCAACATAGGTGCAGATTGGAAGTAAGTTTCAATCTGACACCGCTAATGACTTACGTAATTTATTATTCATTGAATGTGCCAAATGCATAACTAACTGATTTAGGAGGTAATAAAAATTTAAGGCAAGGATTTCAATGTTATTGCTATGTTAAATTGTCGCAGTGTTTGCAAGATCTTCATACGACAAACTTAAGCTGATCTCAGATAAAGATAGAACCTCATTAATGAGATTAAAACAGCGAGAGTTGATCGTTCGCTATTGTCTCAAAATTCAGGCCGATAAGAGGCAAGATACTATCGGCAATCGGCTGGATTTGCTTTTCAATATAGTGGTCATATTGAAGAGGGGCGGTGGCAGTTTCTACGGTTTGAGGGCCCTGTACTGTAATAACGTAAGCAATGGTAGTATTAAACTGATAGCGAAGTGGCAACCCTTGTTCTTTATAGTACTCGTCCGCTAATCGCGCAGCCTTTACGTGGGGAGGCAGCGACTTTGTATACGACGACAAAGGCTTTCGCAGCCGCTTTTTATAGACCAAAGCGTGATCCATCTCACCAGACTTTATCGCTGCTATCGTGCTATTTATGTAGTCTTCAACAGGCTGTCCAGTAAACACTTTTTTGTACAACTCGTACTGGAAGGTTTTAGCTAGTACTGTCCAATCAGAGCGGACATTTTCTAAGCCTTTAAAGACAAGTTCACCGCCCTTCATTCCTGCGTAACGTTTTTTGCTGCCTTCGGAAGAGCCTCGGATCGTCGGCATAAAAAACGTAGAAAAGTGAGATTCAAACTCAATTTCTAAGTGGCATTCAATGTCGAACTCACTTTTTAGTAACTCAGTCCACTTTCGATTAATAATGCTAGCTAGCTCAAGTCCAGTCTCTGACGGCGAACCCAGTGCATCACTCCCTTCTACATGAACAAATGTTGAATCGGTATCACCGTAGATAACCGTATAGCCTAGTTCTTCAATCCAACCCGCAGTGGTTTGCATGATCTCATGACCCCGCAGCGTAATAGAGCTAGCCAGGCGAGGATCGTAGAAAGGACAGCCTCCGCTACCAAGTACTCCATAGAAGGAGTTCATCAATATCTTAATCGCTTGAGAGCGTGGCGCATCTTTCTGTTTTTTGGCTTCGTCGCGCTGAAGCCATAGGTTTTCAATGATGGAAGGTAGAAAATGAGATTCGCGGCTAAATACTGCGCCTTTAAAACCTTCTATCGCCGTGTCAGGGGACTTAAGCCCTTCTGCAAGTCCCAACGGATCGATTTTAAATGTACGAATTATGGAAGGATACAGGCTCTTAAAATCGAGGACTAGAACGTCCTTGTATAAACCTGGCTGGGAACGCATGACATAACCACCCGGACTAGCCAAGCCTCCATTTTCAGGTCTTACCCCCGCGACATAAGACTTGCGGTGAAGCTTAGGCAAGTACACATTTAAAAACGCGGCCACTGACCCTCCGGGGCGACTCATATCTAGGCCGGTAAGAATACTGCGCAGCGCCAGAAAATCGATAAATTGGGTTTTATCCTGAATGCGGTTGACCAGTTCCGTGTCTTTAAAGTTATAGTTAGCGAGTGCAACGGGGTCGCTATGATAAAGACGCTTTATCGCTTCAAGCTTGTCGGCAGCTTGAATAAGCTTATTTTCGCCAAGCAGTTCTTCAGAGACGTGATCGAGCGAGAACGACTCGAATTGATAAGTCATTGTTTTTAGTGCTTCGATTCCATCAATAACACATCGTCCGGGCACATCAACGAGGGTTTGATCCTCCCACTGTCTTACAGAAGCCTCTCGGCCATGGCGGCCGATAGCATACTTTAGCGAGTTAGCCCTAGCGCGGCGTTCAAGTACCGCCATATCGAACTGTTTAACATTCCAGCCTAAAATAATATCTGGGTCGTAGGATGTAAGATAAGAAAAAAATGCTTCAAGCAGTGCTTTTTCTGATTCAACGACAATGAGCTCGTACGCGCTGTCTTCTTGTCCTTGCAATGTTTGCCCAACAAAATGTGGCGGGCATAGAAGCAGCACAACGTTGAGTCCTTCACCGGCTAACGCAATGCTAAAGAGTTCTTCATGCTCATTGCATTCGATGTCTATGCTTAGCGATGTAAATGTGGTTCTGAATTGACAGGGTCTGATTTGCGCATTTTCTATAACGGTCTGTGACGTATCGTCGAAATCTTGCGGAGCCAGAAATTCCACCGCACCATACACAAAGCGCTCCATTAAGTAGCGATCGGCAACGCGAATATCCGCTTCGTACAATACAATACTGCTTTCCTGCGCATGCTGGCGAAGCTGATGCATGTGTGATTCGGTTGCGGTTTTTACCGTCGCAACAGGAACTTGTTCCAGCGTGTGAAACCCGTCATCTGAAATACTGATCTTTGCTGAAGTACGCTCGGCGATATTGCGTAAATCATTGGCGTGATCAACAGATACAAAACAAGTGGGGTATTGGGGTGAAGAAATTAACCTAGCGGTGCTACTGGGCGTTTTTACCCATAGCTCAACATACACCTTGCCTCGCCGGGTAAACGTACTTTTATTGAGTATGAACCCTTGTTGTATTGTTGAGGCTGACATGAATCTGATTTACTAACCGGCTTTGTTGACGTTAATTTCTTTAAATAGCCTCATGGGCGTGTACGTTTTATAAACTCGCATTACCATCGTCTGTTCAATAACTGGCGCAGCGGTGCAATAAAAATGCGCTACCACTGTGCACGAGAAACGGCAGTAGGCTTAGTATAACGTTTGTTATCACCTACTCCTATAGATCTCTATTCGACAGATATGTTTGTTTTTGTAAGCAGCGCGAGTTAAAACGAAAACGTACAGTCTTTGTGCACGTTAGACCATGCACGATAGAAAAGGTGAGGGCGATATGGAATATCTATTCGATAAACAGGTAGAGCCGGGCGAGCTAACAGAAGTGGCCGATGGTGTTCTTTGGCTAACAATGCCGCTTCCATTTGAACTTGACCACATAAATTTGTATCTGATCCGCGGTGAAGGCGGTTGGGTGGTCATTGATACTGGCATAGGAACGTCCACCACCAAAGCGCTGTGGGAGCGTATATTCAAGCAATTAGACGGGCCAGTAGTTGGTGTTATCGTTACGCACTTACATCCTGATCATGTGGGGCTAGCGGGCTGGATAGCCGACGCGTATAACGTCCCCTTTTATATGTCTCAAACTGAGTATTTTACTGCTCGAGCGTTTGCGGCAGGAAGAAATGGCGCAACGAATGAACGGGATGTGCAATATTACCAGCGAGCAGGTTTAGACGAATCTATGATCGACAAGCTTACTTCTGGTGAAGGTAATGGCTACAGCAGCGTCGTTTCACCACTACCTATTAGTTACACTCGTCTAAAACATGGGATGACGCTATCGCTTGGTGGTAGCGAATGGCAGATCATCATTGGTCGCGGCCACTCTCCCGAGCATGCGTGCCTTTACAATAAGCAAAAGAATATCCTCATTTCGGGCGATCATATTTTGCCAATTATAACGCCTAACATTGGCGCTTATTCAACAGAGCCTGATGCCAACACCTTAGGCGACTACCTCAGCACGCTGCCGCAATTTAAAAACTTGCCGAAAGATACAACAGTGCTACCCGCTCATAAGCTTCCTTTTACAGGCCTGCACGAGCGAGTGGATTCGCTTATTGCTCATCATCACGAGCACCTAAAGGCTCTGTTAAATGCGTGCGAGCAACCTCGAACGGTCGTAGAGCTATTACCGGTTATGTTTAAGCGCAAGCTCTCAAGCCGAAACATGGTGTTTGCAGTTGCAGAGTGTTTGTCTCACCTTAATTACTTGCTTAATGAAGGGGCCATTTCTCGGACGTTAAACATCAAGGGTGTGTATACATTTAAAGCCTGTGAAGTAAAAAAGCTTGCCTGTTAGTTCAGTCAGAGGACATACAAACAGAGTGAGGATTAACAACGTCTTACTCTGTACTGGGCTATCTGTTTTCTAGGCCGTTTGAGAGTTTTCCGCTTCGTTTTCTTTATTCTCTTCATTATCTTCACTGGACGGGGGCTGTGCTGCAGGCTGTTTCGGAATGGTGATCTCTACCACGGTTCCTTTTGCCTCTTTGCTGCTAATAGATATTTTACCTTGATGTTGTTCAATGGCGGTGTAAGCCACAGAAAGGCCCAGCCCTTGGCCTTGCCCTTCGGGCTTTGTAGTAAAGAAAGGTTCAAAGACTCGCTTTAGATGTTTTGTAGGAATACCGCAACCCGAGTCTAGTATTTTGATGGTCACTGTCTTAGGGGACTCAATAACTGTAAGCTTGATGAAGCCCTTACCTTCTATAGCCTGCGCAGCATTGATCATGACATTCATGAGCGCCTGCTTCAGCGGCCCAGGGTTCCCCATTACTTCAACTTTTTCCTGCTCACATTCGACCTTATACTTAGGCGCGCTGTACTGGGCGGATATAAGAGTAATTAGCTGGTAACACACGGCGCAGATATCTACTATCTGCACGCCTTCGGTAGTCTCCAGCGAAAAGTTCTTAAGGTTTTCGACGATGTCTTTTACGCGGGTAAGACCGTCTGTAGACTCGGCAATTAGCTCAGTAATATCGTCCTTTAACAAGTCGTAGTGATTAGACTCAAACAGTGCGTCGACCTGCTCTTTAAGTTCGTCGGTGAAGTGTTCGAGTTGCCCCTGAACGCCATCACAAATCGCAATAAGGTGAGTTGCGTATTGCTCAAGTGTATTGAGGTTAGCGCTCACAAAACCAATAGGGTTATTAATTTCGTGGGCGATCCCCGCCGCTAGCTGACCAGTAGAAGCCATTTTCTCTGCTTGAATAAGCTGACTTTGTGCGGTATCGAGTTTGCGAATTAACTTTTTTTGCGCTTCGTGTTCTTTTTTTAGCGCTTCTGAAAGCTTTTGCTGGGCTCTAAAGTAGCTGGCTTGGGCGGTCACATCTTGCAGAAAAATACACGCCAATTTTTGCCCTGTGCTTTTGTCTTTAATGGGCAAGATTTCCATGTTTTGATACATCTGTGTTTCTTCACCCGTTATAGGGCGAGAGCTTTTAAACGGAAAGATGTGGGGGCGTTGTTCCCAATAGCTAAAACTTGGGTGCTGTAGGACAAATACTGATTTTAGCCTGCGTTTTAGAAACTTACCTTGTCCTTGAAATAACTCAACAACTGGCGTTTCTTTATAGCAGTCGCGCATATTGTGAGGAAGTCGATCTAAAAAGAAGTCGTTTAGATAAACAACCTTAAAGCTCTCATCGACTATACCAATTCCGACAGGTAATTTACCTACCAGTTGTTCAAACATTATGCGAGTAACTCATCCAATGTGTCTTTCATGCGTGCAAGAGATTCATCGTCTAAGCAGAAAACAACTCGCATGCTAAACGACGAGATCGCGATAATAAACTGCACTTCCATCACTAAGCTGTGCTGCCATTGCAACTCATCGAAGTTCGCTTTATCGGGCAAGAATAACGTGGGCATGTTCAAATTAGTGGTAAGTTCCAACTGGTCGGAAAGACCAGCCAAACACGCACCTGCCAAAATGTTACAAAGCTCCAAGATAATCTCTTGAATGTCTTCTTTGCTTAATGGTTCATCGTAATCCATTAACGTTGCGACCTCACTCAATCCAGCTTGAGATAGCACAGACATCACTTCGCCGTGTACGTCGCCTAAGAAAGACTGACGGGTATAGAAAGCGTCTTCGGTTTCAAATAAGAGACTGTAAAGCTGGGTGGGAGTAACCGCTGAGATTTTTGGGATAGAAATATCAATTTTGGTTTCAATTAACTGCGCAAGAGAGTTTGCGGCTTGCCCCATGGAAATATTTAGGAGTTCTTGAAGGGCATCTCTTTGCTCTTCGTCTAGTGGTAGTACAACGCTCATAGATACCCCAGCTCAAACAGTGCCATTGCCAACTCTTCTTTATCTAAAGGCTTGCGCAGAAATCGCTTAGCTCCAAGCGACATAACGATCTTTTGCTTTTCCGGCTGAAAGTCTGCGCTTATCACGATCACGTTTGGCATGTCAGGTCGTGCATGTAAAAACTCTAATACTCCCACTCCGTCGACCTCAGGCATAGTAAGGTCTAGAAGAACGAGTGCGAACTCTCTCTCAGAAAGTGCAGTGATCGCTTCTTGCCCGTTTGTTGCCTCGGTTATGTCGTACTCCAAATCCTGAGGTAGCGAGCGAATAACGCTGCGCCTCGACAGCTTGGAATCATCAGCAACTAGTAGAGAAAGTGACATTTACAGCCTCCTTGAGCGGCACGTGAAGTGATGCCTTTTTAGTAAAGTATGTGCAACTTTTGCGTTACTGCAACAATACCTTTAAAAATTATTGTTGTAGTCATGCTCTGCCTGCTTATTAACAGTTTAGAGTATATGACAAAGGTGACTTTTGTGCGTATTAGACTTTTAGTTGAATTGATAATGTGCGGGAAACGAATAAGGTAAGAAACGAGAGGGGGCATGTACTGATACAAATACATGCCCTATGTATTTAGCCTTTTTGCATTGCTTGCATTTTTTCTAACGCGGCTGGCATGGCATCAACATAACGTTTGACGTCAGCTATTTTACCCATACTCACTCGAGACCAATTGTTATAGGTGCGATAAATACCTCGTATAAGTACGTCTTTTTCAGCCATAGCTTGACGAAAATATTCAGCGTTTCCGTTACCAAGATTAACAAAAATAAAGTTAGTACTTGAGGTTAGGGCTGTCAAACCGTTTGCTTTAACGGCGTCCATAACCATGGACTTACCTTCATAAATCTTCGAAAAAGTTCTTGCTACGATGACATTGTGGCCCGCTTTAACAAGTGGAATCATTGGGTGTTTTGGTGGCTCATCAATGAGTTCGTTATACGCCTCATCCACTAAAACAAGTGTCTTTTTAGAAGCTTTGATGCAAAAGTCGCGAAGCTTATTCGGGGCAAGTACTTTACCCGTGGGATTGTTAGGGTTACAGATATGTACCATGCCAATTGAATATCAATTGCGGCATATGAAAACAAGGATGCACTAGGTCAGCTTATTGCTGATTATGAGAGGGCTACGGGCGTGAGTTTGGAACATGATCTTGCTTACGCAGGGCAGCTTATGACAGGGTTAAGGCAGGTAATACAAGGAGAGGGTGTGATGGTCTTACCTACCTCGGCCATTTTTCATTTAAGAGAGTCAGGGCTGGTATCGACACTCAAAATTACTCAGCCCGAAATGCACAGAACTGTATTGGCGGCGACAAACAAAAAGAAAAGTTTGCGCTCGACTATGGAAGCATTATCGATATTGTTCGGAAAGTCGTAGCAAAAGAGAATGCACTGAACCATTGGTGTGGCACGCTGGAATCTGCGGCCTCTGCCTTTGCCGCGAAATCGGCGTAATACAACACTTTCTAATTTACGGCGTTACAGAACACAGAAAAATTTACGATTCAGGTAAGACAATATCTACTAACACCGGTAAGTGATCAGAATACACCCTTGTTTTTGCATTCTTAAGCTTTCGGCATGACTTCACTTCAATATCCTCTGTTACCCAGACGCGGTCCAGAGAAAACACCGGAAATTGACTGGGAAACGTAGCGCCAATTTTTTGTTGCGATAGCAACTGATTTAATCCTTTAAATGCCTTAGAAAAAAACTGCCACTCGTTAAAATCACCGGCCAGAAATAACGGGGTTTTTCTTTCTTCCAAAAGAAGCGAAAGGTGTTCGTGAAGCATGGAAAACTGAGAACGGCGCTCGAGCTTTTTCAGACCCTTGTGGGTATTAACCACAGTAAGAGGTGTTTTTTCAGTCTTCAACTCGACAATTTGCACATTTCTCGGTTGTCGACCCGTTTGACTCACATCCAGAGTATCGTGTTTTAAAACGTCAAATCTACTTAAAATAGCATTTCCGTACCAGCCACTGGGCTCTCTTATGGCGGGAGAGGGGATTAGCGTGAATGCATTGTTTGCACATATGTCTTTAATATCCTGAGCGGTGTCACGTTCAACGGGGCGTGTATCCATCTCTTGAAGTAGTACGATGTCAGCGCCACTGTTTGCTAGAAATTGCCCTATGCGTTTGTAGTCATGCTTCTTATCCCTGCCAACTCCACTATGAATATTGTAGGTCACTATGCGGCACATTTTTCGCCCTCATCTTTTGTACCGTTACTACCTTGTGTCGCGTCACCATTTGACTCTTTTCTAGCCTGATAGTAGCGTGCAAATTTTTGTGAACCCCATATCATGAGGCCCCACATAATGATTCCTCCCACTAAATAGCTAATAGTCTCCACAGAAGGGTTCTGCCAAATTTGAGCAATCGAGTCGCCAACAAGGCCTTTAGCAATCATAGGCGGAAACATGCCCAAAAATGTACCGACTAAAAACTGTAAAATGCCAATAGATGAAATGCCCGCGACTAAATTCACCAGACTAAAGGGGGCAATAGGCAACATGCGAATTGCCGCTACGCCAACTATGCCACTGCGTTTCAATTTTTCATCAACGGCTGCAACCTTTGGTCCACCTATTTTTCGAAGGCCGGCATTACCCGATAGCTTTCCAACACCAAACATAATCGCTGAGCTCATTAGTGCGCCCATCATGCCGTAAATAGGCCCCCATATAGGACCGAAAATAGCGGCTACAGCCAAAGACAGTACAGTAACCGGGAAGAATAGGATGCCGCCAACTACATAGACGAGCAAAACTGTGGGAAGAGCAAAATAAGTGCCCCTGCTTTTCTCCAAAAAGGCATTGATACTGTCTGAGCTTAACCATGGGATTGATTGGCTAGCCCAAAACATCAACCCGCCGAGTACCGCAATAATAGCAACACCAATTAAAATCATTATGCTGCGGCGCTTAGGGTTACGCGCGGGCAGCGCGTCACCGCCAAGTGTGGGTACTGAAATAAGTGGTTCTTCAGGGTCTGATAGCGCGCGAAATACATTTTTCACCGAGTGTTCTGTGAATACCTCATCACGAACTTCGGTAAGCACATAGCCGTGTGCGATCTGACCCTGCATCAATGCTTCAACAGGGTATTGGCTGTTAAATATCTCCGGCATTGCATCTATATCACGACCTGTATGCTCAGCAAGTAAGTCATTTCTTACTTGTTCTATACATGCCTGATTGTCTTTGCTATTGCCGAATATAACCGTATCAATCTCTGTATCTAATGTCATTGAACGGTTACTTAGATTTGAAGAGCCGATAACAAGGTACTTGTTATCTATTGTCATCACCTTAGAGTGAATGCGTTTATACGCCTTACGACCTTGCATATCTTCGATTGAAGAATAAGTCAGTTTTACTCGATTGGGGTCGATCCCTTTTTCCAAAATTGCTTTAAATTCAATTCGGCTTGCCCAAAAAGCCTCACATTCAAATTTACCTTTTGGCTCGTAAGAGCTAACAATGATGACCGAAAGATTTGGCTTTAACTTTAGTTGCCTGTTAAGAGCCTCAGCAATTTCTTGGCGAGTCGTGAATTGATTTTCGATGTATATAACCGACTCTGCCTCACCAATCAGGTCAAGCAGCATATGGCGAACTTCTTGCGCCGGCTCTACTTCATCCATAAACGGGATGGTGCGGGCAAGGGCGCACTCTACGTTTTCAAAAAGAGGGGGGAAGTCTTCAGGCCATGCGTCCGGTAGCGGTGCATCTTCGTCAATAAGTGCCTCTTCACGCATGTCGATAGGAGATTCATCAGCTACGCGCTGCCATCTCCATCTAACAAGCTGCGCAAAATCGGCAACGACGGGGCCGCTCGAAACCATTTGTACATCGTGTAACGGACCGTACTCACCGTCAGGACCATCTCTTTCTTCAGAAACCACCGGATGGTCTCGGGTATCCCAGCGATTGGTCGACACATCCATGCCGCCTGAAAAAACAAGTTCGTCGTCAACAACCACGATTTTTTGGTGCTGGCTTCCGCCCATGGGAATAGTATCGTCGAGCTCTGTTTGAACATTATCTGGCGTTTTCTCTTCCCATACTTCTTTAGCCCACATCTCACGTTGCGCAAAAAAGGCTAACGACGAGTCCCATCGCAATAGGTAAATTTTAATATCGGGGTTTTGCTCAGCTTTCCATTTAAGCAAGTCGCTAATAACACTAGGCGCTTCGCTAGAGGCTTCATCGTCACCTCGTAACAAGCGGATTCGACTATCAATATCCCAACCCACAATAAAAATACTGTGCTTTGCTTTGACTATCGAGCTGTGTAGGGCTTTGTAATAGTTCCCGCAATCTACTAGAGGCGTGGAAAACCGCGCTTTGCTCTCTACCCAACAGTTTTGACCTGGTTGAAAAACACTCTTACCTGATTGCATGGTTCATTACCTAGTTTTATCGATCTACATATCTATTTATCTATGAGTTACTGCAGAATTCATACCTTATTAACCAGTGGGCGCTGGAATGTTAAGCGTCTGATTTGATTTATTTATTTAGCTTTTATCAATTTTTTTGAAGGCGAGTTTCAGTTAATTCTGTGTAATTTTTTCACATCAAGGCGAGATTAATGCTCAGAACTGGAAAAAGGTTTGAACATCTTCTATATAGCTTTAGGGTTATACAAAAGGATAAGGTTAATGAGGTTTTTTCCCAAAGAAGACGCATCGAAGCAGGCACTAGAGCAGTCGATACTTGCTGTCGTGACTATTGATGAAAAAAATAACATCACGTTTTATAACGGCGCAGCTCAAAAGTTATGGGGTTACATGCCTGGCGAGGTATTGGGAAAAAATATAAAAATATTGGTGCCTCAAGAGCATAAAGCCAATCACGATAGTTATGTTAATTCACATAGACAAACTAATATTAATAAGATTGTTGGAAGCTCTCGCGAGGTTGAACTTGAAACCAAAAGCGGTGAGCGTATCTGGGTGCAGCTGGCCTTGTCACAAGTTATTGTACAAGGCAAAAAGCATTACACTGCGTTTGTTCGTGATGTTACAGAAGAGCGTGAATCTAGAGAAATTGTGGAGCAAACCCTAGAGCAAGCACTCGATGCGGTGGTGTGTATAGACGAGAACAACAATGTCACCTTGTTCAATGCATCTGCTGAAAAATTGTGGGGATACGCGCGAGAAGAAGTTATCGGACAAAATGTGAAGATGCTTGTTCCCCAAGAGATTCAGGCAAACCACGATAATTACGTGAACGCGAATAGAGAAACGGGTCAAGATAAGATTGTCGGCACGAGTCGCGAAGTGAAAGTCGAGAGAAAAGACGGAAAAAGCTTGTGGGGAAGGCTATCGTTGTCGAAAGTAAGACTCGCTGATAGAACGCTTTATACGGCCTTTATAAAAGATGTTACTGAAGAGGTTGAACAGCGAGAGATGCAGAGAATGCTATCTCTTGTTGCTAACGAGACGGATAACGCGGTGATTATCTCCGACGCCAATGGACTAATAGAATATGTGAATAATGGATTTTACCGGCTAACGGGCTGGCAGCTTGAAGAAGTTAAAGGTAAAAAGCCGGGATCATTCTTACAAGGCGAAGAGACCGATCAGAGGACCGTTAGCGTAATACGACAAAAACTTAAAAACCGCGAAGCCTTTTACGATGAGATCCTTAATTACAAAAAGGATGGTGCTCCTTACTGGACGTCATTATCGATAAACCCTGTCTTTAAAGACGGAAACTTAGTCAATTTCATTGCCGTTCAGGCTGATATCACCCGAGTAAAACAAATGGCACTCGACTTTACTAACAAGTTGAAGGCAATCGGAAGTGCATTGGTACTACTTGAAATCGAACCTAGCGGCAAAATTATTGAGGCTAACAAACTACTTCGTGAAACGTTAAGTGGCGTGATGAGTACAGAAACATTTGCTAGCGAAGTTATGGGAAGTCTCACTACAGAGGATAAATCAACATTAGAGAAATCTGGGTTCGTTTCAAAAATTGCTGAGTTTAATATTGGGGATGATTACTTGGCGTTTGACGCTCGAATAAGTGCACTTAAAAATTTCAATGGGCAAGTAACGCGGTACGTATTCTTTGCCGTCAATGTTACGTCGAGAAAGCAAGCGGTGAATGATACACAAGATGCCATGAAAGAACTCTTAGTGACCAGTCAGACTATTAGTAACATTGTTGGCACAATTAACTCAATTTCAGAACAGACTAACTTATTAGCGCTGAACGCTGCCATTGAAGCCGCAAGAGCGGGAGAAATGGGGCGAGGTTTTGCGGTCGTTGCTGATGAAGTAAGAACGCTGGCAGGTAACTCACAATCATCATCAAATGAAATTGATAACCTTGTAAAAACAACGGTATCAAAAATAGAAGAGTTAGCCCAACTTATTCAGCGTATAGATGGTTAACACAAAAAAGCCTTCGTTAAACGACGAAGGCTTTCATAAATTATCCGTTTAAAATTCAAAACGGTTGCATCGTGTTCAATTAAAAGCGGTACTCTACCCCGATACTTGCCTGTTTTAGATCAGTTTCAAAATCAGTATCATCAATATCGTCAAACGCTTCGTCTGCATCCAGCTCCGTGTCATATACCGTGTATTCAGCGTTTACTAGGAAGTTGCTGGTAACGGCATAGCTCAGACCTGCACCGACGAAAAGACTCTCGTCGTCGTTATCACGTGAAATACCTGCGAAGTTGTATTCTGTCTCTGACCAAAGTTGGCCTGCTTTCGCGTACAGCGAGAAACGCTCGGTTAGTGGTAGAATGCCTTTAATGGCTGCAGTGTAGCCGTCGGTTTCAGCCCCTGCAATGTCGTTACCGTAGTCACCAAAATCGATGTACCCGCCTTCAATCGCAATCCACTCGTTAAACTTATAGCCCACGAGACCTTGCCAAACGTCTTTGTCGTCGTCAAAGTCATCTTCACCTTCAACACGTAGATAACCGTAATTACCACCTACGTAGAAACCACTGTCTTTTGCTTCAATTTGATTTGATTGAGCATTGGCACCGAAAGACGCCATGGCGCTTAAAGAGGCAACCGCGGCAATTCCAGTAAGTGTTTTAAGTGTGTTTTTCATAAGTTCATCCTCATTACTTCTTAACATTCCATCGACTTCTTTTATGAAGCTAATGCGTCTTGATTACATACTTCCTGTATCAATTGCTGTGCCATGGTAGAAATTTCAAACTTCGTTTCAATTGAGAGCAAACTTTACATGATACATTACGTATCTGTTTGTTTATTAATCTACTTTCGGAAATTTACCTATGTTTGAAAAGCTGAAGGCGAAAAATTTTCATAACCATTGAAAGAGATTCACAGGTGTTTAATAGGTTGGCAAGCATCACAAGCTTTTCTTGGATCAACCATCGTTTTATATTGTTGTTTTAATGTAATTGTCTGAATTTATATTGTTTTTTATTTGATTGGATTTTCTAATCAGTTGAATTCATTTTATCAACTGTAAATGTAGAGTAAGTATGTCTATCTTTTAAATGCTTGTGAGGTAAACAAAATGTTAATAGATGAGTGGTTTACAGATAACCCTCATTGATTAACGACAACAAACTCAGATGGGAAAAGACCATGACATTAAATAGGTTCAGAAAGACCACGCTGTCAGCGCTAGTTGCGCTTTCGTTGGGAGCGACAGGTGCCATAGCCAACGACCAAATCAGTAAACCCGCTGGTGCTAAAGGCACGGGCATGTCTAAAGCGTTCCAAGCGAAAACAAACCAGTTTTGGTGGCCCGATCAACTTGATCTGTCACCGCTTCGAGATCATGACAACCGTTCAAATCCACTTGGTGAAAATTTTAGTTACGCCAAAGCGTTTGCAAAACTTGATCTCGATGAAGTGAAAAAAGACGTAAACGAACTGCTTACTACATCTCAAGACTGGTGGCCTGCTGACTTTGGTAACTACGGCCCTTTCTTCATTCGACTTTCATGGCATAGTGCAGGTACCTATCGTACGTTAGATGGTCGTGGCGGTGGTGACGGTGGCCAAATGCGTTTTGATCCGCTTAACAGCTGGCCCGATAACGGTAACCTAGACAAAGCCCGCCGCCTACTGTGGCCAATTAAGCAAAAGTACGGTGAAAGTTTATCTTGGGGTGACTTGATGATCCTCGCCGGTACCGTAGGCATGGAAAACATGGGCTTTGACACCTATGGATTTGCGGGTGGTCGTACCGACGACTGGGAACCTGACATGGTTTATTGGGGTCCAGAAGTGGAAATGCTTGCGAGCGATCGTGAAGAGCGCGACGGTAAGCTTCAGCGCCCGTTGGGGGCAACGCACATGGGCTTGATCTATGTTAACCCTGAAGGTCCGAAAGGTGTTCCTGATCCGATGGGTTCAGCGAAAAATATTCGTACTGCATTTGGCCGTATGGCGATGAATGACGAAGAGACCGTTGCCCTAATAGCGGGTGGTCATACATTTGGAAAAATGCACGGAGCACACAAGCCTGCTGATTGTTTAGAAGCTGAGCCAGGCGGTGCAGGCTTAGAAGAGAAGGGACTAGGTTGGAAGAACAACTGCGGTAAAGGTAATGCAGAAGACACAGTAACGAGCGGTTTGGAAGGTGCTTGGACACAGCTACCTACTAAATGGACGAGCCTATATCTTCAAAACTTATTGGGCTTTGAGTGGAAGCAAACTCGCAGTCCTGCTGGCGCTATCCAGTGGATCCCTACCGATGAATCGCTTCATAAATCAGTACCAGATGCGCACGTAGAAGGTAAGAAAAACCCTCCTGTGATGACTACAGCTGACTTGGCGCTTAA
Source organism: Alteromonas sp. ABH4_453 (assembly GCF_056160665.1). Lineage (NCBI taxonomy): Bacteria > Pseudomonadati > Pseudomonadota > Gammaproteobacteria > Alteromonadales > Alteromonadaceae > Alteromonas > Alteromonas sp. ABH4_453. The sequence continues at coordinate 773,376 of NZ_JBSWXP010000001.1, read as the reverse complement.
GTACGATCCAGAGTATCGAAAAATTGCCGAGCGCTTCTTGGAAGATCCTAAAGAGTATCAAACAGCGTTTGCTAAAGCGTGGTTCAAGCTAACTCACCGCGATATGGGTCCTAAGGCACGTTACTTGGGTAACGATATCCCAGAAGAGAACTTCATCTGGCAAGACCCAGTGCCTAAAGCTGACTATAAAGCGATCTCTAATAAAGACGTTAAGAAACTTAAAGCTGACATCTTAGACAGTGGTTTAACCGTTCAGCAACTTGTGAAAACAGCATGGGCGGCAGCATCTAGCTTCCGAGCATCTGATTTACGCGGTGGAGCAAACGGTGCTCGTATTGCGCTAGAGCCACAAATGAGCTGGGAAGCTAACGAACCTGAAACGATAAAAGCTGTTGTTTCAAAACTTAAAGAGTTGCAGGAAGACTATAACTCGCGCATGTTCTCCAAGAAGAAAGTATCTCTTGCTGACCTCATTGTGATTGGCGGCGCGGCAGCCATTGAAAAAGCAGCGGCAGATGCAGGTGTTGAAGCGACCGTACCTGTAGTACCAGGTCGTACGGACGCAACTCAAGAACAGACTGACGTGAACTCTTTCTCTTTGCTAGAGCCAACGGCCGATGCGTTTAGAAACTACTATAATGCAGAAGCGAGCTATCGTTCGCCAACTGACATGCTGGTAGATAAAGCCGATCAGCTTAATTTAACGGTACCAGAAATGACTGTTCTACTTGGCGGTTTGCGTTCATTGGGAGCAAACATAGGTGGCACTAGCCACGGTGTATTTACCGACAAAGTGGGCACGCTTAACAACGACTTCTTCGTAACGCTACTAGATATGGGCGTTAAGTGGAGAAAAACGGATAACCCGTCGGTATATGAAGGTGTAAAAAGAAGTACTGGTGAAGTTATGTATACAGGTACGCCTGTAGACCTAGTCTTTGGATCAAACAGTGAGCTGCGTGCAGTGGCCGAAGTTTATGCCTACGACAACGCGAAAAGCCGTTTTGTTAAAGACTTCGTCGACGCTTGGACCAAAGTGATGACGCTAGACCGTTTTGATTTACGTCACGATCTAAGCGCCAGCTTGGGTAAATAGATGCGGTACAACTGCTATTGCGAATTAGCTGAACCACTAATTCTCAATAGACATAAAGACTAAAAGGGCGCTTCGGCGCCCTTTTTAATTGATTTCTATAAGTCGTGTTATGAATTCTTAATGTGATTAAAACGACCGCGAGACCATCGCAAACCCATCTTTAATTCGATACACTGAATCTTTATTTTTCGCTTCTACAGACAATTACCACAATGGCTAGTCTTCAACGAACGTTGGTCAATTTAGAAATGCTAAGCGACGATATTAATGCACTTCACGTCGACGCACTTGATACGCACACCCACATTAAGCTTTTACACAATGTGTTGAATGAGCTAAAGAACGCCGAGCAATTTGTTGCCTTAGAAACAGAGGCCAGTTTCCAAAAGTCATTATCCGGTTCACTGTTTGAGAACATACTTGAGCGAAAGCGTATGGTGGGTGTTTACATAAAGCTGGTGGGCTATGTAATTACAGCGTGGGAAGCGACCAATAAAGCGAATGCAATCATCAGTGAAAACTTCGATTCAAGTGCAGATAAGCGATTGGAGTTACTTCAGGTAAAAGCAATAAAAGCCAAATCTCAATTAAAAACTGTAGCGTCAGCGATGGGCAAAGAAGACTATGCAAAGTTTGTCCAGACGTTAGGTCTGTCTGCCCAAGAGTGGCAATGGGATACACTTCGCGCTAGGTTTTAGCCAGCGCGAAGGTATGACTCAAAGCGCTCATGTCATGAGCGAGTTTAGCTACGGTGTGGTATTTCGAATACCAATGCCTTGTTCGTTGATGACTCTTACTTCGCGTTGAGGGAACGGTATTTCAATGTTGTGCTCGCGTAATGTTTCAAACACAGTAAGCAGCAAATCGCCACCCACGCGGTTTTTACCATCGTCCACCCCTTCCATCCAAAACTCGACGAACATGTTAACGCCAGAGTCGCCAAAGCTATCTATTTCACAGTCAGGTAGCTCTTCAAATGGAACATCATCGCCACTGATCACCTGCGGGTGTTCCGATACCGCCTCTTTAATAATCTCTACCATCGCGCGGATATCAGTTTTATAGGCGACAGAAAAGTCGATGCGGTAACGTTGTTTTTGGTTTTTGTGTGTCCAGTTTATTAGCAAAGAGCTGATAAACTTTTCGTTAGGCACCAGTACATCTTTACCGTCATAAGTTTCTAATACGGCATAGCGCATTTTAAACTCTCTGACGATACCTTTCTGCCCGTCTTCTAATTCAACGTAATCGCCTACGGTCAACGATTTATCCAATAGAATAATGATGCCCGAAATGAAGTTTGATGCGATGGACTGCAAACCTAAGCCTAAACCCACACCTACTGCACCACCAAACACGGCTAATGCGGTAAGGTTAATTCCCATGACGTTAAGCAATAAAAGAAACACCACACAGAACAGGGCAACTTCAAACAGCTTTGCGAACACTTCTTTGGTAGAAACGTCGAGCGACTTATGGTTTCGAATAATATCTTGACCAATGGCATTCGAGCTGCGGCCTAGCCAGAACAGCAAGCCACCAAACAACAACACTCTTGTTACGCCATACGCTGAAATTTCAACATTGCCGATTGATATTGCCATTGACTCCAATGCTGAAGTTATCAGCGGAAGCACGCCAACTAAGTGTAAAAATAGGATAGGTAAACCCACCCATCGCATAAACGCTGCAATGGTGTTGTTTTCGACAAAACCAGTAATCAAGGAATTAACAAATAGCATGAGGGCTACAACAACGGCTATTTCCAATAGCCATGCATCAAACTGAAATTGCGCCCCCAACACGGTAGTAAGCTTTAGCATACTGATGGTGATAAGCGGGAATAGTGCCTCACCCAGATTGTATAAAAAGCCGTGCATTGTATGTGCGCCTTGCTGTGGCTTTTCTCGGGTAAACTTAAATGGCTTTTTTACTTGTCGTGCAAGCAAAAACGCAACGCAATAAATAATTGCGATTGTTGTAAGCTGGATAACAAAGCTATCAGACATCACCGATGCTTTGACTAAAGCCAACTTTTCCTCAAAGTGCTGGGTTAAACTATCAACATTCATGTTTTCTACTTCACTTGTTTACCACACTGCAGCAGCGTGGATGTAATTTGAGCGTGGAATAACTGCGCGCTTTTTATCTGTTATAACAAATATGGTAAAGCTTTTTTTATCCATCTAATAAAAATTGACCAATAATTGAAAGCTGGATATACCATTTTTAGTGTTAATTCCGAGCGAAATTGATGCAAAATACTGATGTTATCGAGTTTTTAATGTTATTTGAATTAAGCGTCTTTTGCTCGTATATGATTGTTTACTAATTTATTTTTTTATTTAAAGATTAAAGGTGGTTCACATTAACCTCCATTCTTCATTCATAAAAATATTTGTCGTTTAGATAGAAAAAATGCTGCGCTTTTCAAAAAGAAACTGGAATAAGTAACACACTGCGATTACAAAAGGTTTGATGCATCGCGCGTCTAGCTCCTGCAGGGGCTTTGTTAGCAAAGGCGTCAATAAAGTACTTTGGGGTCTTTAAAAACGATGCTTTCTTTCTTAATGAGTGGTGCGATTAGTTGTTATTTTTCAAAAGAGGATTGGCATTTAGTGTCTAGATTTCATTTGAAAATTATGGGGAGGCGCAACTCGACACTTAACTAATTTAAAACGCTGGTGGTCGAGTCAGCGTTTTGATTCCTTGTTGTTTTGATTGGAGTTATCTTCCTACCAAGCTATCATTAATGTAGTTGCTCAGTAGAGGCGATACAAACAGTACTAAGCCTTAAACACTTTTAAATGTAAATTGACTATGACCAAATTGATGTTGCTGCCTGTTATTATCGCTATCGGCATACTTTTTTTTGCTCCCGTAGGGCGCACGGAAGGCCTCGAGTTTTCCGGTTTTGCAAGGGCGGTTGCTGGCAAAATAGATACTGAAAAAGCTACCTATGAAGGTTATGACAACAGCATAAGCTTTTCTGAAAAGTCGCTCATAGCACTTCAAGCTGACTATAATTTTTCGTCCTCATTCTCCGCATCAAGTCAATTTCTTCTTCACACCGACGACGATAGAGAGTCAGGGATAGAGTGGCTGTATCTAACCTATGCTCCTAGTGAAAGTTTTCAAATTAACGCTGGCCGGCTTCGTACCCCTTTTTTGAAGTACTCTGATGTTATTGATGTTGGGTTCGCTTACCCGTGGATAAATGCACCGCAGCAACTCTATAGCAGCTACTTATTCTCTCAGTATGAAGGTGGTAATGCTAGGTTGAGAAGGTCTTTTGGCGATGTTGTAGTTGATATAGAGGCTTACTATGGAAAGTATGAGGATGAGCTGGTCTCGAGCGGTATCAACGTAGATGTTGAAGTGGATAACTTGTTCGGCGGCGTTATTGAAGTCAACTATGGTGGTTTGCAGTTAAGAGCAGCCACTGTTAATGCGCCTAAAGTTGAAACAACTATCGATGAAATAGCGCCTCTTGTTCAGGGACTTAGAGCTGCTGGGTTTGACAACATAGCGGAACAGTTTGATATCAATGATCGTGCTGGAGCTTTTTTACTGGGTGCCAGCTATGACGCGCTTAACTGGTACGTAAGCAGTGAATGGATGAAAGTTTCATCTGATATCGATGTGCTCGCCAATCTAGATAGTTTTTATGTCTCGTATGGCTATTATCTTGATGAAGTCCTTTTACACCTGACCTATGCTTCATCTAGGCAATCACTCAATACCATCGAAAACACTATTCCGTTGGGTGCGTCACCCGAGTTAGATCAACTTTATTTCGCAGTTGAGCAACTAAATAGCTTCTTTCCTACAGATGACCTTGATACCTGGACACTAGGCGCTAGGTGGGATGTGAAAACTAACATTGCACTTAAAACTGAAATATCAATTCTTGACGGTAAAGAGGGAAAATCATCGTTTTACGACATTAAAGAGAATAGTTTCGATAGAAATGCGACCTTGTATCAAGTGGCAGTAGAGTGGGTATTTTAATGCAAAAATATTTGCTCGTTTTCTTTCTCTTACTCTTACTTTGTTCTCGTATAGCCGTTGCGCAAGATGGTATTTGGGTTGTTGCAAACGTTCCTGAACAAAACTTCGTGCTAACAAAAGCAGAAGTACGCAATCTTTTTATGAGAAGTACAACATCATCCAGCGATGCCCTAATACCCGTAGCTATGAGCCCAGGCAATAGGGCGCGGGCCATTTTCAATACCAAGATAATTGCTTTGACCGAATCACGAATTCAATCCTATTGGGCGCAAATGCGCTTCAGTGGACGACAAACACCGCCTATTGAGTTCAATAATTTGGACGCATTGCTTGAGCACGTAACAAATACTGAAGGTGCGATAGGTTATGTTCCCGCTGGAACGGCGTTACCCGAAAATGTTAAGGTGGTTTATCGAAGCTTTTAAGCAACCGCACCTTTTAGGTGTTTTGCGATTGATTTACAGTTTTACCAACCAATTCCATCAGTGGAATTGGCCGGCTGTAAAGAAAGCCTTGAAGCGTATTGCACCCCTGGTTTATTAAAAACTTGGCTTGTTCTTGAGTTTCAACGCCTTCTGCACACACGGAAAAGTTCAAACTTTTAGCCATATCAATGATGGTCTTAGTGATCATTTCTGATTGCTTGGACTCACCTATTTTGTTTACAAAACTTCTGTCAATTTTTAGCGTGTCTATATCAAACTGCGTTAAATAACTCAGAGAAGAATAGCCAGTGCCGAAATCATCAAGGGCAAGTTTACAGCCTAACTCTTTCAGTGATGCAAAAAACGGGTTCGCCACGTTGAAATTATTCATATAAGCAGATTCCGTAATCTCAATTTCTAAGTTTGAAGCGGGGAGTTTGCCTGTATCTAACTCGTGGAGTAAAAATTGCGTGACATTGTGGTTGTTTAAATCGTGGGGACTCAAGTTAACCGATACAACGACGTTGCTGCCGAAGGCTTCAAGGAGAAGTGGAAATTCGTCCCGAAGTTGCTTTAAAACCCATAGGCTTATTTGTGATATTTTGTCGGTTTGTTCTGCGACATGAATAAACTCACCTGGCGGAACCTGACCTAACACTTCGTCTTTCCAGCGAAGCAGAGTCTCAAACCCCGTGATGTTCTTATCTGAATCCACTTTAGCTTGATAAGTGAGGTAAAACGCGTTGTTTTCAAGAGCGTCAGTTATGCGAGTGGATATAAGCACTTTGCGTTGGGTACGTGCCAGCATTTCATCTGTAAACCATACGAATCTAGATTTACCATCGTCTTTAGCCTTGTACATGGCGACGTCAGCGTTAGTTATAAGGTTGGTTAGTGAGTATTTACACTCACTTGCAAGTGCAAGACCTAAGCTAGCACTTGAGTCTAGCTTCAGTCGGTTAATGATATGAGGTTGAGACACTACTTCTACGAGCTTTAGCGCTATTTTTTCTAGGTCACTAGGCGTTATAAGCTCCCGTACAATAACAATAAACTCGTCACCGCCTAAACGCCCTAATGTACAATTATCTCCAAGTGTACTGTCCATTAATAAACTGATGTGAAGGAGAAACTTGTCTCCCGTATCGTGGCCGAAAGAATCATTAATAGCTTTAAAGCCGTCTAAATCGATAAACAGCAAACCCAATTCATGAGAATTTTTCTGCGCTAGGGCGAGTTCATTTGATAAAAGCTTCATTAAGCACTGTCGATTCGGCAGTCCTGTTAATGCATCGAAATTAGCAAGCCGCTCCATCTGAGACTGTTGCTTCTGCAACATTTCGTTTTTTTGACGATTCGCCTCAGACTGTTTTTTTATGTTTGCCATCATATTGTTAAAGGCCCGAGACAAAGCAAGCATTTCCTCTTTGTTTACTTCCTCAACCTTAACATCGTAAGCGTTGTCATCTACTACACTGTCCATTGTTTTAATTAGGGTGTTCAGCGGACGCATTGCTCTGCTCTGAGCTCTTGATGATATGAATAACGAGATAATAATGAGTAAGGCAACGGAAGGCGTGACCAAAATAATATATCTTTGCCGGCTTGCTTTTAACGCTTCTTCAAGATTGAAAACCAGTGCAAGTCTCCCCATAGGAAAAACCTCTTCGCCTACTGTTTTCACTACTATTACTTTGCTAGAAGTGAGATGTAACCCAATGGAGAGTGTAGCGATACTTTTATCGATGTCAGTTTGGCTGAGCTGAGGAGACATTTTTTCTTGCGGTTTAGTTAGCCCGCCTTTAAAGCCGGCAGGACCTATATAATGGCTCAACAGCGTACCGTCATTACCGAAAATATAGGCAGCTTCAGCATATTCATACTCGTCTAAACGAAGCAAAATTTCCGTTTGATTGAAACTGCCGGCAGGCTCATCGATGAAGTCGATGAGATCAACAGCCATGTTTACACTTATAGCATCTACTTCCGCAGACACGAATTCAACGTAAAGCTTCTCATAGACATAGATAGACAGACCAATAATCAGCGCACTGACTACGGATATAGATGCAAGCGTATTGAATGATATTTCAGAACGAAGGCTTTTCAAAAAGTACTCTTTTAAATTGAACTAAGTGGCAGCAAATACTTTTTAAAAGTATTAGAAAAAAACGTTTTTTCTTTTTTACCAGTATAGACGTTTTACATCATTTCTTGATTAGCAATTTGGGTGAAATTACGTGAGGGCGCAATATTAAACTATCAGTTGAACAAAAAATGCTCTGGTGGACTTTAGTGTTTAGTGGTAGACTCCGCGCGCAATTTGTAAGAGTAAACACCTACGTTCTTTTCTTGATGTCAAACACCAATAAGCCAAGTTGGCAATGGCGTATCTCTTTAGGTTTTCCCAGTAATCTATAACCCCCACGGTTAGCAATAAAGCACCAACGCTTATACCTTTGCGGTATGCAATTTTTTATAAATACCTATGACAGGAGTTTATTAATGTCATTTACCCAATTAGGGCTCGCTGAACCCTTGTTAAAAGCTATTGAAAAACGAGGGTTTAGTACACCATCACCAATCCAGGAAAAGGCAATACCAGAAGTATTGCAAGGAAAGGATGTGTTGGCAGCTGCGCAAACGGGAACAGGGAAAACTGCAGGATTTGGACTTCCTATTTTACAGAGATTGATGGAAGGGCAACCTGTATCTGGCAACAATGTTCGGGCACTTATCTTAACACCCACGCGAGAACTTGCTGCTCAGGTAGAAGAAAGCATCAGAGCGTTCAGTGAGTTTTTGCCGTTAAAAACTGCCGTGGTATTTGGTGGTGTAGGTATTAATCCTCAAATGATGAAGCTGCGTAAAGGTGTGGATGTGTTAATTGCTACGCCTGGACGATTGCTTGACCTCTACCAGCAAAACGCTGTTAAGTTTTCTCAGCTTGAAGTGTTGGTATTGGATGAAGCCGACAGAATGCTTGATATGGGCTTTATTCACGACATTAAGAGAGTATTGAAGCTATTGCCACAAGAGCGTCAAAGCTTACTGTTTTCAGCCACGTTTTCTGATGAAATCACTGCGCTGGCGAAAACAATAACGCGCAACCCTGTGAGTATTTCAACCGCACCAGCCAATACCACGGTAGAAGCTGTTCAGCAGCACTTAGTGACCATTGATAAATCCAAAAAGACGACCGCGCTTATATGTCTGATCAAACAGCAGAAGTGGGAGCAGGTGTTAGTATTTAGCCGCACGAAACACGGCGCTAACCGTATTGCAGAAAAGCTAACTCGGTCAAAAATTCCAAGTGCCGCTATTCACGGTAATAAAAGCCAAGGAGCGAGAACTAAAGCGCTCGCTGACTTTAAAAATGGCGCAATTAAAGTGCTCGTAGCCACCGATATCGCAGCACGCGGCATCGACATTAGTGAATTGCCTATCGTTGTAAACCTAGACTTACCCAATACGGCTGCTGATTATGTTCACCGAATTGGTCGTACAGGGCGAGCAGGCGCTAGTGGTCAGGCGTGGTCATTTGTATGTGCCGAAGAACTGCAAAACTTGAAAGATATTGAGACGCTGATTCAAAAGCTGCTTCCTCGTGAAACGTTGGAAGGTTTCGAGCCTCAGCAAGCCGTGCCCGTTACCACGCTGTCTAAGCCTAAAAAGCCCAAGAAGCCGAAAAAGCCGAAAGCACCAAAAGGTGAGAGCGGCAGCGAAGATAAACGAAGTGGCGAGAATAAAAAGACGGGTCAACGCCAAGGTAACCGTAGTGGAAACGGTAATCCGCGCGCAGGTAAATCGGATTCGCGCAACAATAGCGGTGGAAAGCCTGCAGGTCGAAGACGCCCAGGAAGTGAAGGAAGTGCCGCTAAACGACCAGCTAAGCGCAGAAGTAATGCATCAACCGGGTCGAGCAGCGCAAAAGCGTAAATAGCTGAATATCCCCCTGATAAAATGCGGTTAAATTAAAAAAGGGCCCTCCATTACGTGAAGGGCCCTTTTTCTATTTTTTTCACTAAGCGCTTTAATTCTGCTCCCAAGAAAACGGATTGTAATGTCGCAATGCTGGCGTGGTGTTGACTCCGTTGCCATCCTCAGAATCTAACGTAAGCTCGGCGCGCTTTATCAGCGTTTTTTGCAGTTCAGTGCGAAACCCTTTGGTCTCTTTCCATAGCTCGTTAAGCTCTTGTGGGGTATTACCTTGTAAATCTAGCGCAAGTAGCGGACCGAGTTTGTCATAAGCGCTTTGTAGTCTGAGTGCTTGCTCTTTATTGTAAGCTTCTTCTTCATCTGTCGTTTCCCAGTTGATAAACGGGGCTTTTTGCGCAGTTGTCATTGCAGGAAAGCGAGAGAAATACTGAATGTACTCCGATAAGGGAATGCTGTCAGCGCGCCCCCATATATCCATTGACGTTCTGTTTAACAATGCGCTGGTTTTAGGTTCAACTACCATTACTGTTGGTGTGGCGTAATAAATGGGGTAATCAAATCGCTCGGTTATATTTCTTCTGTCTTCAAGTGTTCCCACATCAACAAATACGGTTTCATAATGAGCTCGTAGAATAAGGTCCATTTCCTTTGTCGCAAAGCGCTCAGCTAAGCCAGTACTGTCGTGGCACCACTGAGCACCCAGTACAACCAAAAGTAATTTGCTTTGTTCCACAGCTCGCTGCTGTGCACTAACCACATCTTGATAGGGTGATGCAGACGGAGCATAAGTGTAAGGACTTTCATTTTGAGTACTTACACAGCCATTTAACGTGGTGAAAGTGGCAATTAGGACAGCAATGTTCAGGCATTGTCTAAAAAAGCGGGCTCGGCGAGCAATGAATTTTTTTTGCATACGGTTATCAAAATAGTAGTTAAATCAACAGCAATGTAGCATAAAAAGGATGCAGCGACGCACCTAAAACGCAGTAGAGTAACTTAAGCACAGAAGGGCAAAGTCAAGCAAACTCGGGTGCCTGATGGTTTGTTCTGAGAAATATCAAACTCACCATTTATCAACTTTGCGCGTTCTCTCATCGACAGCAGGCCGAGTGTGGGTTCAGCGTTTGCTAAGTGGGCACTATGCTCAGGGATGCCGCCGCCATCGTCAGTAACGGTAAACACGGAACTGTGTTGCGCATAGTTGATATCAATACTGAGCGACGTCGCATTGGCATATTTTATACTGTTTGTCACCGCTTCCTGCACAATACGATAGATGTGTATTTTCTGGTTTGAATCGAACGGTACTGGCGTGCCGCTAACGTTAAACGAATAGTCTATGTTTGCGCGTTTGAGCGTGGTAATAATCTCTGAACGTTGAATCACGCTTTCAATGGGAAGTGTATCAATACCGGACGGACGCAACCCCCCTAAGCTCTTCTTCATTGCGTGGTATAGAGCATCTATCTTATTGAGCATCATGTCGTTGTCGCTTTCTCTGCTATCTAGCGACAAATGAAGTTTCAAATCGACTATGCGGTGACCAAAGTCGTCGTGTAAATCCCGCGATAAGCGCTTTCGTTCATCTTCTTGCACTACCACTAATTGACTGGCCAGTGCTTGAGCGCTTTGCACCGATACTTCAAGATCCTCGTTTTTCTTCGCAAGTTTCATATTCAGCAAGGTAGATTGGTTAATTGAAGCACCTAAAATGAGGCAACTTGTACATGATGCTAAGATGTAAAACTGATGCTCAATGGGAGGAAGTGCGCTCTGGCTTGCCACCACGAACGCAGTAATACCTATGAGTAAACACGAAAACGCACTGCCAACTATGGCATAGCGATACGATAAAAACAGCGCGGGGAAAACCGCTACGTACTTAACCTGATAGCTGATGTTAATTTGTTGGGAGTAGGCATAGCTGCTCAGTATCAGTAAAACCAGCCAAGCGATTGTTGTAAGGTACAGTGCTAAGTGACTCTTAGGAATAGATGGCCGTTTATATAATGCGAAGAGAAACGGACAAAGAACAACAATTCCTACAAAGTCACCTAATGAAAAATCAAACAAAATAGAAAGAAAAACCTCTATGTCTGTTTGCAGTTCAATAGCCCTTCTTCCCAAAAATACCGCCCCAAGAGCAACACTTATAAGAACACCAAAAGCCAACGTGGCAAGGGTGCTGGAAACATTGTCTATATAAGGTGCGCTAAAGCGACGTCTGAATAAATAAACGCAGGTGCAAATTACCGCAGGTGACAGCACTAAATGGACTAAGTACCAACCTATGGTTCCACTTAAAAACGCCGTGTTGTCGAGAATGCCACCGGGGTGAAATAAAATGAAGTGGGTTGATTTTTCTGCGATGAGTAGCAGTGGCCAGCTGTAAATTGGCAGTAGTAAAAACGCCGCCAGGCGAACACCAGCAGGCAAATACCAGCTCACCGTACCTGAAATAATTTCAAATTGAGTGCTGAACAACCACACACCGTGAAATAGCGCGGTATAACCTAATCCTATTAGTAAATAGGTAACGTTGAAATACCGCGTTAAATTCATCAATTTACTTTGACTAGCGTATCGTCGTAGATAACGTCAGAAACGTCGAGGTACCCAGTTTCTAACGCAATTCTAAGTAAACCAAATTGGGAAGTTACATTGAGTTTCTTGTAAATATTAGTTCTATGAACCATCACTGTTTTCGGGGCAGTGTCTATGTAGTATGCAATCTGTTTTGGCTGAAATCCTTTTGCTAACAGTAAGAAAATTTCCTTTTCCCTTTCAGTAAGGATAGAGGTTAGCTGTTTATCACCGAAAGCTAACTTTTTACTGATATCTGTGCTTAGATAATTCTCGTCTTTTTCTAGAGATTCCAACGCGTCCATTAACTCTTTGGTGGCGGCATTCTTTGTAACATAGCCATCGGCGCCGAGCTCAAGCGCTTTACTGATATAGCCTACATGATCATACATGCTCAGCATCAAGCACTTTATAAACGGCGCGTCTTTCTTGATTTTTCTTAGCGTGTCGAAACCACTTTCCTGTGCTAACGAGATATCTAGAATGGCAACGTCAATATCGTCTAACGTAGCGAAGGAGGGAAGAGCATCCAGAGAGCTTACTGCGTAAGAAACATGCCAGCCATACTCTTGCTCGATGAGTGTTTTAATGCCATCCCTTACAATTTCGTGATCGTCAATAATGAGTATGTGCATGGAAAAAATGCTTATTATTCCTTAATGCATCAAGTGTACGTTGTATTTGGCTTATAGTGAATAAGCCGATGGCTTAGACTGGCGCTCTCTTTAATTCTCAGAATAAAAAAAGCCGGCCTATCCTTGGCCGGCAATTGCTTAACTCTTAACTGTTCAGCGTTTCATTCGCCAACTGTCACGAAGAGTGCGTCAGCGATACGCAAACTACATTAAAGGTTTACCGTCACTGGTGCTGAGCACGCTGAGGTTTCATCACACACCGTGTAAGTATACTCACCCGGTTGGACGCCCCTGCTTCTGTCGCGATAGCGACCAGAATTGCTTACTTCTTCGAGTAGCTCACCATTGCGATAAATCATTACCGTATCGGCCATCGAGCCGCTATAAGATAAATCTACACGTAGTGAACCGAAGCGAGAAAGCATAGCGCGGTCAATCTCGGCAACAATGTTGCTATCTGAAACTGATACTGTTTCTGTTGATACGCCAGTTTGGCCTTCAGAGTCGGTAACCGTAAGGGTTACGTCATAGGCGCCAGTGCTCGCGTAAACATGCGTTGGGTTCTCTTCTGTTGAAGTAGAGCCATCGCCAAAGTCCCAGCTATAGCTGACAATGTCGTCATTAACGTCGTTACTGCTATTAGTAAAGCTTACTGATAAGCCTGAAGCGTCATAGGTAAACGCAGAGTTAGGCGGTGTTGAACCTACTTCACCAATACCGGTCACCACAAGGCTCCATGTGTTTACAGTGCCGTTGTCACCGTTGAACGTATCAAGCACGTTCAAGGTCCAATCGCCTGTTGCTACTTCGCCGTTAAAGGCATCAGAGTTATAGCTCTCAACAATATCATCTGTAGCGCCACCTTGATTCTGACGAAGAACGGTGGTCGTACCCTGAGGAGAGGTTAGTGATAGTACGAGGTCACCGCTATAGGTGTGTGTGATATTTACCGACGCCTGCATCCCGAATACGGTTAAGTCGTCAGGTACGTTAATTACCAGGTCTACGCCAACATCGTCTGGATCTTCTTCATTCGGTAACGTAGGTACAGCATCACCAGAATACGCGTAAGGGAATTCGTTTAGCCCTTGAGGGTAAACGTAAAGGTTCGCTGATTTAGATTTTTCAATATCACCGCTTACACCGTTAACCGTAAAGCTGTACGGACCCCAAGGCGTATCTTCAAATGTCTCTACGGTCAGTGTTACCGTATCGCCAGGCATTGCCGAGCTTGCACTTAAAGACGCGATATCACTTGGTTCTGCAAGCGATAGCTGTACTTCTTCTTCGTAGCCAGCAATTGAACCAACTTCAATAGTGAAGGTGTAGGTCTCACCCGCTTCAATTTCAGCTGAGCCAGGTGTAATGCCCAGTTTGAAGCCTGGAGTTGGATCGGCTTCTTCAAGTGCGTTAAGTACATTTAGGCGGTTGCCAGACACGGTGCGACCATCAGCCCATAGACTGGTTTCACCTGTAGCCATCAACAGCTCTTTCATTTCAGAAGGCGTAAGCTCTGGGTTTAGAGACCACACAAGCGCGGCTGCACCCGCAACATGTGGCGTTGCCATTGATGTACCAGAGTATGCTGCATAGCCGTTACCTGGTACTGTAGATAGGATAGCTGTCCCCGGCGCAGCGATGTCTACGGTTTCAATACCGTATGAGTAGCCGCTGTCTCCGTCAGTACGAGTGTGGCTAGCAACTGCAAGCAGACTGTTTGTTGTAGTGACATAGTTAGACGGGTAGTTATCTACGTTGTCGTTGTTTGAACCAGAGTTACCTGCCGCAGCAACAAACAAAATACCTGCTTGGCCAGCTTCTTCAATAGCAGTTTCTAGCGCTTCACTATAGCCGCCGCCACCCCAGCTGTTGTTGGTAGCTTTAATATTGATGCCGCGGTTCTCTTTAAGGTCGGTGAAGTAATCGATACATTCAATAGCGCCAGCGGTTGAACCGCCGTCAGGACCTAAGAATTTACATGCAGCGATTGACACGTCATGGTTTACACCGACTACGCCAATTCCGTTTCCGCCCACAGCGCCAATTGTCCCGGCCACATGCGTACCATGAGAATCATCGTCCATAGGATCAGAATCGCCGTTAAAAGCATCGATACCGTAAACATCGTCAATATAACCGTTGCCATCATCATCAATACCGTTACCAGCAATTTCACCTGGGTTAACCCATGCGTTATCTGCAAGGTCTTCATGATTGTAGTCAACACCCGTATCGATTACGCCGATGACCACCTCGCTATCGCCGGTAGTGATATCCCATGCTTCTGGTGCGTCAATATCCACATCTGCAGTACCGCCGGCTTGACCGGTGTTATTCAAACCCCATAGGTCACCGTAAGAGGGATCGTTAGTCACCAATGCTTTGCGGTACAAGAAGTTTGGCTCGGCGATTTTAACCGCAGGATTTTTCTTTAAGATTTCTATGGCGTCTTTTACAGACTTGCCACGAAGTTCCAGTTTGGCAATGCGGCCGTTTAAAAGGTTAGAGAAACGGTCGTCTACTTCATCACGATTAGCGTCGCTAATTCTTGCGCCCACTGAAGAACGTGCGCGCATTTTCTCCGCTTTGCTGACATTTTCTTTATATACAACGATCACGCTATCATCGAAGATTTCGGCCTTCGCGGCGTGTGCATGGCTAGAGGCCATTAGCGGAAGTAGGGCTAATGACAGTGCTGAAAGGCCTGTTTTAAAAGGCGTTGTTTTCATAATTAGATTCCATAATTAGCAAGAATGCTTAAATCACAGAACCTTCTCGTTCGGTCTGATATAACTAACGGTTAAAACTTATAACGCAAATTTAAAAACCTGCCACCCCTAACCTTAAATTTTGTTCAAAAATACTACTTAACCATTAGGGAATACACCGAGGTATGACGTGAAGTGGTACTTATTTATTAGGAATTAGAGTAAATGCAAAGCGTTGGACCGCAAAGCAAGTAGGTGGTCTAACCAATGTATTTTTCCTGTGTCATTTTTAGTTAAATCTAGCACTAAAGTATGAGTGTTTTTCGCTAGCCCGCAGGTTTCACGGCAGCAGACGTTATTTTGCCGTTATAAATACAACTTAATAGTGATGGTTTCTCGTGCTTTTAAAGCGTTTTATAAAAGGGTCACCTTTGTTGTTAATTAAGGAAGTAGTCGTTCTCATGGACAAGAAACTAAAGGTTAAAAAATACCAATGCACTAAACACGTAGGAGCAATAAAAGCCACTGTGTTTTCAGCTTTAACGGTATGTAGTCTTTTAACCATCAATTCCCCTGTCCATGCCCATAAGTCCGATTTATCAACAAGTTCCGACATGGTGGAATCTTCTCTTTCAATGAGTCTGAATGCTCAAGCTATTACGATAGACGATGAAACGGTCTTCATTGCTGTCAGTCAGTTTGGGCTAAATAACATAACTAACATTATCCAAAGCGGCAACGGCGCCAACCTATCTAACGTTGTTCAAAACGGCAGTAATAACGAAGCTATCATCACTCAACTAGGTGAAGGTAACGTTGTGAATTTGCTGCAGCAAAACAACAACAATTATTTCGAAATTATTCAAGATGGGTTCGACAATGTTGCCAATGTTAATCAATTGGGTGAACAGTCTTTCACTGTTTATCAGATAGGGAACGAAATGGTGATTAACATCACACAATATCAAGAATGATGTGATTGCCATAGGGAGACAAATGTGAAAATGAAAAAAACAAAAATAGCGAGTGCATTGCTTTTAGTAGCAGCGTCAGGATGGGCGTCAGCTCAGGAAGTTCCTGCAACTAAAACTGTCGACTTTAACGCCACAGCAGATTTTGTAGCTGCGGCAGAAGGCAATGAAATTACGCTAACCCAAACGGCACCAGAGGGAAACGAAGTAGGTAATGAATCAGTTTTAAGCCAGGAGGGCGACCTAAACGCCATATTTGTTGAGGTAACGGGTGACGCAAACGAAGTTCTTGCTTCGCAAATGCAATCAGGCAACAGCTTCTACGCGAGCGTTACTGGAAATGGCAACTTCTTGGAATCTGAGCAAGACAGTTTAAACAGTACCGCAGATTTTGTAGTTGAAGGCGACGACAACATAGTCTCACTGGTTCAGTTAGGTGACGGCGGCCCTATCGGTTTTATTTTTAATCGCTCTATAAACAGTATTTCGGGCAGTGGAAATACCTTGTCAGTGTATCAGGGTGATGGTGGCAACTGGGCTAATAACGCGATTTCTGGTAATGACAATACGATTTTTGTTGATCAAAGCGGTGAGTGGCACGAATCATATGTTCGCGAACTAAGCGGCGATGCTAACGTAATTGACGTTATTCAAGATGGTTACTACAACATTTCAGATTTAACTGTAATTGGTTCTGATAATGAAGTTGAAGTCGATCAAGATGGCGATCAGAATGTGATCGGTTGGACTATGATTGGCGACGGTAACGTGCTTGAGTTCGAACAAGACGGCGACGGCAATGAAATAGCTACGGGTGCGTTTGAAGGTTCTGGCAACGAAGTAAATATTGACCAAATCGGTGACGTAAACCTGGCTACGGTTGAAACTATCGGCGGAGAATCTAATACGTTCGAAATTAACCAAGTGGGCGAAGGAAATACGGCTTACGCTGGCGTGATTGGCCTATTAAACGAGTTCGACTTAACGCAGGTAGGCGATGCCAATGAAATCAGCACAGTTAATTTCGATGGTATTCTTAATACCGTTGAAATTGAGCAAGATGGTGATGGTAACTTGGCGTTAGCGCAAGCTGGTATTAGTGACGCAAGTTACTACGCAGATGGCAACATTATCGAAATGTCTCAAGAGGGCGTTGAAAATGACGCGTCAGTTGAATTGGCGAGCAATGTTTCATCAAGCTTTAACGACATTACGGTTTCGCAATCAGGTGAGCTCAACTTACTCGACTTGCTGGTTAACGGTGACGAAAACGTTGTTAGCGTCATGCAAGAAGGCGTGGGTAACTGGGTAACAGATGAAACGGGCGGGCAGTTCGTTATTTCAGGCGATATGAATACCTTTGAAGTTACGCAAATGGGTAACGACAACTTAGTTACGGGTAGTATCACTGGCAATGGCGGCACAGTAAGTGTTACGCAGGTTGGTGACTATAACGTAGCTACCGTTGTTCAGATGTAAATGTACTAACGGACAGCGTGAATAGCCGGGCGAGAGCCCGGCTATATTTATCAAAATGAAGTACTTGTACCGTTTCTCTCTTTCCACACTGTTTTTATGTGTGCTCTTTTCTCCGATTCACGCAGAAGAAATTCGGTTAGGCGGGCTGTTGCTTGATAACAGTATAAGCCGTCAGGGCCACGAATTTGCCTCCCGAATAAGCCAATACTGGCGAGAAGTTCCAGACAGTTCGGGTAAAAACCTTATTGTTAAAGAGATTATTGTGCCACAAGCAGGTACCTTATTATCAGTAATTTATGACAACAAAGTGGTCTACCAAACGTACATGGGGCGTAGGCAAGTTCCGATAGATGAAAAAGTACAGCAAGCCATTATGTTGGTATTAGATGCGGTGGCAAATGCGAGTATAGACAGTAGAAGCCCAGATTTAGCAGGGGACGAATGGTAATGATTAAAAGGATAGTGGTTGCAACATTCATAGCGACTGCGCTAACAGCGCCAGCGACAACGCAAGCAACTGAATTAGTCTATGAGCCGATAAATCCATCATTTGGTGGTAATCCACTTAACGGCTCATTTTTATTAAGTAAAGCAAATTCGCAAAATGCGCACAGCGCACCACTAAGCGAACGCTCATACGATGAGCGACTTCAAGAGTCACTAGAACGTGCCTACATTAACCGTATCGTTCGAGAAATTACGGATATTGCATTTGGTGAACAAGAATATGATGAAGACGGCAACCCGATAGACAGCATATTCAATCAGGATAGTATTTTTGTTAGTGGTGACTTTCAGGTAGAGCTTATAACAAGCAATCCTGACAGCATTGTTGTGAACATTACTAACTTACTGACAGGTGAGGTTACTGTCGTCGAAATTCCACGGTTTGGGTAAGGAAACACATGAGAAGTACCGTTTTTTTAATAATGGCAATGGCGCTTACAGGATGTCAGTCTATCACCAATACACTACCGCCTGATACAACGGTCGCTGATGTAATTAAAGACAGTGCCACATTATCTGAAGTAAAAAGCTTGCCCGCGCCTATGGGGCAAATTCCCGTTTCTGTGTATGCGTTTAGAGATCAGACAGGGCAATACAAGCCGAGCTCTGGGGCAAGTTCGTTTTCTACTGCGGTGACTCAGGGCGCAACCTCTATTCTTGTTCAGACTTTAAGTGAAACATCGTGGTTTTTGCCGGTTGAGCGTGAAGGACTGCAAAACATTCTTACCGAACGCAAAATTATTCGAGCTGACGACAGTAACAGTGGTGAGTTGCCGCCACTCACTACAGCTAGAATTATTATAGAAGGTGGGATAATTAGCTACGATACCAATATTCGTACCGGCGGCGCTGGTGTAGAGTACTTTGGCATTGGAGCGAGTGAGCTGTTTAGGGAAGATCAAATTTCCATTTACATGCGCGCCGTTGACGTGAGAACAGGTCAAGTATTGGTGTCGGTTTCAACATCTAAGAAAGTGCTAAGCCAAGAGGTGAGAGCGGGATTGTTTAGGTATGTCTCGCTAAAACGTTTGCTTGAAGCCGAAACGGGTTACACCACCAACGAACCCATGTTTGAGTGCGTTAAGCAAAGCATAGAGAAAGCGGTAAGTGAATTAGTATTACAAGGAATGGAGAAAGGGGTATGGCGCGCTAAAGCGTAAGCGCCATTCATCATTCATACTTCAGTTGATTGTCGGTTTAGTAACTCACCTGTTGGGGCTGACTAAATTGATGATCAAACCATTTAATGAGTTCAACTCGATTCCTACAGTCTGTCTTTCTGAATATGCTGTACACGTGTGTTTTCACTGTATTCACACTGATATGCAAGCAGTCTGCAATCTCTTGATTCTGCGCACCATCGGCAATTTTACGTGTGATGGCAAGTTCCCGTTTAGTTAACACTGTGGTTGACGATTGAAGTGCTGCTATGGGCTTGGTTTTTGCAACGAGGTTAGCATCAATGTAGCGGCTCATTATCTCGCGACTGAACCATTTGTTTCCTGCTTGGACTTGTTGAACACCGCGAACCAGAAGTTCTAAATTATCTTCAATATGGAAAATACCGTTAATACCATGTTGTAGTGCTGCATAATGAAAATCGACGTCAGACTCTGGCACATTGAAAATGACTTTGTTCAACTCTGGGTTATCGTTGACTACAGGCAAATTGAGCACAGCGGCAGAGTCACAATACTGCGCATCAATAAAAAAGGTATAGGTGTTATTAAGTACGCTTCGAGGCGGCTGGATGGCACCTGTTGTGACGGTGAAACCGCAGCTGGGCAAAATACTAAGAAACCGTTCGTAAGCCTCTTTTGCTCTGGTATTGCCTGAGAAACTGTTTCTTGTTAAAACGAAGGCTTGATGTGACATGAAAACTCCTTTTCGTGTGTATCAACCTTACGAACTAAAAAGTGTCTTTACAATACTTCTGTGGTCTTACTTGCAGCGTCAAAGCGTAACAAAATGTAACGATGAAACACGCTTATTAGCGTTTCTTAAAAATAACCTATTTTGAAATGCACAACGCATTAAATATAAGTAAATTATATCTATAAAAAACGTCTTCCCCCTTTGTTAAAAATGGCGTTAGTGTATAGTTCATCACCAAGTTCATCCTTCCAACACTTCAACACAGAGAGAATCATGACCGTAAACGTTGACACTCAGTCTTTGATTGCATCTATGCGCGATGTAGTAGGGCAAGCCTATTTGTTAACAGATAAAGCGAAGAAGCAGCCATATACCAAAGGGTTTCGCTTTGGTGCGGGCGAAGCACTCGCAGTAGTAAGACCAGGTACGCTGGTTGAAATTTGGCGTGTGTTGAAGCTGTGTGTTGATGCTGATATTGCGGTCATTATGCAGGCGGCAAATACAGGGTTAACCGGGGGGTCTACGCCAGACGGTAAAGATTACGATAGACCTCTTGTTATTATAAGCACTATGCGAATTGATGAAATTCAGCTGGTAAATAGTGGTAAACAAATTGTAGGTTTAGCTGGCAGTACCCTATTTGGATTAGAAGAGACGCTTGCGCCTTACGGCCGTGAACCTCACTCAGTGATTGGGTCTTCATGTATTGGCGCATCCATCGTCGGTGGAATCTGCAACAACTCTGGTGGCGCTTTGGTTAAACGAGGCCCTGCCTATACTGAACTCGCACTTTTTGCCCAAATCGACGCTAATGGCAATCTATCTTTGGTAAACAATCTGGGGATTAACCTAGGTAGCGAGCCAGAAGAGATTTTAAATAATCTTGAGAACAAACGTTACAAAGAAGCTGACGTTCAGCACCCTGACGCTCGTGCATCAGACAACGAGTATGATGAACGAGTTCGAGACGTTGATTCAGACACACCTTCGCGCTTCAATAACGACGGCAGGCGACTTCACGACGCTTCAGGCTGTGCAGGCAAACTAGCTGTGTTTGCAGTAAGGCTAGACACGTTTCCTATTCCTGAGAAAAAGCAGGTATTTTATGTGGGGTCTAACGACGCCGCAGTGTTTACCAAAGTGCGTCGCGACATACTTTCTACTTTTAAGAACTTGCCAGACTCGGGTGAGTACCTTCACCGTGACTGCTACGACGTATCAAAGAAATACGGTAAAGATATGTTTATCGTTATCAGCAAGCTTGGCGCCAAATTTATTCCTAAGCTGTTTGCATTTAAGCGCAAATTTGACGCATTTACCGACAAGTTAGGTTTTTTACCCAACAAAATGTCAGACCGCGTCATGCAGTACATGAGCTATATTTTTCCTAATCACTTACCCAAGCGCATGGAAGCGTTTAGGGACAAATATCAGCATCACTGGATTTTGGAAATGAGCAACGACGGGGTAGATGAAGCTAAAGCCTATTTAGATGAGTTCTTTAAAACCAATGAAGGTGGCTACTTTGAATGTACCGAGGAAGAAGCAGATAAAGCGATTTTACACCGCTTTGTTGCCGGTGGAGCAATAGGTCGCTACCACGTAATGCACAGTAAAGATGTGGGCGCTATGATGACCATAGACGTTGCACTTCGCCGTAACGACCCTGATTGGTTTGAAGTATTGCCTAAAGAAATAGACGACCAGATAGATACCAAACTCTATTACGGTCATTTGTTTTGTCACGTGATGCACCAAAACTATGTATTGAAGAAAGGCGCCGACGCAAAATTGCTAAAAGGCAAAATTCTAGAAACCTTTGATGCAAGAAGCGCTGAGTATCCTGCAGAGCACAATGTGGGTCATGAGTACTTTGCCAAAGATGCGCTTAAGAACTTCTATCGCGAACTCGACCCAACTAACAGCTTTAACCCTGGCATAGGCAAAACCACCAAGCTTAAAAACTGGGCTGAGCATGAACGTGGATGTTGTGGTGGGCATCATTAAGTGTCATAAGATAGTAGGGAAAGCAAGGCTGCTTTCCCTTATTTATCCCCTAATTAATTACTTACTTAGAAGTAGTTAGCAATTTGGTTAATAACCGCATTTACCGCGCGGTAAGCATTTGATTCGTTTTCAACGCCACAGGCTTGGCCATTACAGCCTGACCAGTAAGGGTCAGAGAAGTAGTCTAGCTGTGTAGCACTGCCGAATGCCTGAGGGTAGGCCATGATAGTTGAGAAGTTGTTATCAACGCCGTGACCAATACCATCACTATATACACCGCCTACTGAACCTTGGCGAACAGAGTGGCCTAAGCCCATGTTGTGACCGAGTTCATGAACAAATGTAGACAGACCGCAGTCAACGGCGCTGATGCTGTACATGCGGCTTTGCGAGCTAGCGTACAGTGTACCGTTGTTGCCTTGACCAACCCAGCCAATGCCGCACACGTAACCCGCTAGCTGACCGCCTTCATAAATGTTTTCACGATTACCTAAAAGCACAACCATGTCTGCGCCGTTTGAAGATCGTGCGTTTTGCACACCACTGCTATCAGTTAACAAGTCTAGCGCACTTTCTGTAGGTTGAAGGTCGCTAGATGTTGCAGCAGAAGACTGAGCGCCTACTAAACGCAACTGCAGATCTACCGCATTATTTTGATAAACACGGTTGGCGTGTGAGATGTATTGGTTAATTTTAGTGTCGATATTAGACACATTGTTTGCAGCAGGTTGGGTGTAAAGCACCATTACATCGATGGTGGCTGCTGTTACTGATGTTGCACAAAGCAGTGAAACTGCCATTGCCGTTAAACACTTAAATGTGTGTTTCATTTTTATTTCCTTCTTGTTGTTTTATTTGAGCTTGTTGAATTTCCTGTGAAGCTCAACAGGCACTAGGGGATTAGTTTTGGCCGAGATCGAAGACTTCTTCAGCGTTGTCGTCGCTAAGCGGGCGTTCGCTGTCGGGTTCACGTTCGATGTGGTTTTGCATCATTGAAGACTTTGGGGCTATCCACGCGTATTTATCATTGCCTTCAAGCACAAACACGTCGCGAGGCGTGGCTAAGTTTCCGTAGGTGGCATTTTCGCCAAGCGTTATAACGGCGGCGTAGAGAGAGCCCGCACCTGGGATGTGGGCCTCTACGGTACGATCGCCGTTTGGATGAGTGACAACGTGGTCAACTTCACCGGTGTAACTGCCACCGAATTGTGGGATGTATAAATCGAGATACTCGCCAACTTCTACCGTCATTAATTCTTCACGATCAAGCTCAATGTAAGCTTCATCGGTTACGTCAGCGGGAATATAGCCTTCTGCTTCAAGTATCGTTTTGCCATCTTCTGATGTTGTCCAGACGATGGTGTCTTTCTCTGATCTACCGTTAGTAGTAGTTGTAGCCTGAGCTTTTAGCTCGGCTTCATTTTTTGGTTTGAAGTTATCGACACCGGTCGATAACACTTTGCCGTTTCGTTGCCTTTCAACAGTGCTTTCTTTACCAACAGATTCGGTCTCAGCATTCGCCGCTGCTACCTCTTTTTTGCCCGAGGGGGTTGTATCGATAAAGGCGAAAATACAACCAATAGCTACAATTGCCGTCGAAGCGGCAACAATACGCTTTTTCATAGTGTGTTCCTTTTATTTTTACTTACTGAATTTAGGAAATTGAACGTTAGAAATTAGCGACACTCTGATCCTCAAAGCGCGCTCTAGGTGAGCGATATAGAGAACCAATGTGTTTAGTGAAATTGCTTAGTGAATTAAGTAAGTCATTAAAACGTATAATATTTTCACGGTTATAAAAGTATCGCTTTGCATAAGGGGGTATAAAATTTAGCCCTTTAATGCAGTGTAAATTTCTTAGGCTAAATACGGGACTGCAAGATGTAGACCGAACGCTGAATTGGCTTGTTTTAACCATGTGAGTGAGAACGAATAAGTCACCTGAAAATGGCTTCTGGATGATGAAAAGAGAACACTAAAAATAACGAAGGAATAATCCCACTTGATAAGAGAGATAGCGAGGTAACAAGAGCGCAAAAAAAAGCGGGACAGGTAGGGAAAATATAAAAAAAGAGCGAGTAAAATCCTTTACTCGCTCAGTAAGAAGGCCACCTCTTCTGAGGGAAAGTAGCCGTCGGAGAACTGTTGGTTTTCTATTACGCTAATCGGTTGATTATTGAAGAGAAATCCATCCCTGCATTGCCTTCTTCGCAATGCATTTCAAACCACTTTGCAGCAAGCTCACCCATAGGTATTTGCGCGTTGACGCCCTTCGCGCCCTGCATGGCAAGGCCTAAGTCTTTAAGCATAAGCGCTGAAGCGAAACCGCCTGCAAAATCGTTATCAGCTGGGCTTTGAGGCCCTACACCTTTTACAGGGCAGTAGGTGGTCATTGACCATGTCTGTCCTGACGCATTAGACGCTATATCGAAGAATACTTGTGGATCTAGGCCTAGCTTTTGGGCCAGCTGGAAGCTTTCGCAGGTGGCTATCATAGTTGCCCCAAGCAGCATATTGTTGCAAATCTTCGCAGCTTGACCCGCGCCATGGCCGCCCGCATGAACAATTTTTTTGCCCATAGCACCAAGAACGCATTGCGCTTTATTGAAAGCGTCAGTATCGCCGCCCACCATAAACGTGAGTGTGCCGCCCGCAGCCGCTGCAACACCACCAGAAACCGGCGCATCCAACATTTTAAGGCCTTTTTTCTCTGCCAGTTCCGACACACTCTTCGCCGTTTCTACGTCGATGGTGGAGCAATCAATAAGCAAGGTGCCTTCGCGGACAGAAGCCAAGATCTGATTTGAATAGATATCTTGTACGTGCTTGCCTGCTGGTAACATAGTGATAACGATGTCGGCCTCAGCAGCAGCTTGCTCGGTACTTTGCGCAATAGTACACCCTGCCGCTTTGGCTTTGGCCAGTGCCGCTTCGCTTAAGTCAAAAGCCAATACGTTGTAATCGTTCTTAACCAGATTATCTGCCATCCCTGAGCCCATATTACCTAGGCCAATAAATGCAACTGTGGTCATAATAGTCTCCTCGCTTAGCCCATGGTTGGAATAACAAAGGCGTTGTCGTTCGTATCTGAGCCATCAGGCCAGCGCTGTGTAATGGTCTTAACCTTGGTCCAGAATTTCACCCCTTCCATACCGTGCTGGTTGGTATCACCAAACGCAGAGCGCTTCCAGCCCCCAAATGTGTGGTAAGCAACTGGCACAGGAATAGGTACGTTAATTCCAACCATGCCCACGTTTACACGTTGCGCAAATTCACGCGCCGCATGGCCGTTACGAGTGTACATAGCAACACCATTACCGTATTGATGATCACTTGCTAAGTTAACCGCTTCATTGAAGTCTTTAGCGCGCACCATTTGCAGCACTGGACCAAAAATTTCTTCTTGGTATGAGCGCATATCTTTGGACACGTGGTCGAAGAACGTTGGGCCGATAAAGTAGCCTCGACTGTCGTCTGGGATCTGACTGGTTCTGCCGTCATACACAAGCTCAGCACCTTCTTCTATGCAAAGGTCGATATAGCCTTCAACGCGCTCTTTGTGAGCAGCAGTAACCACAGGGCCATAATGAGCGTTAGGATCTTCACTATGACTTACCATAATGTCTTTAATAGCCGGAATAAGCTTGGCTTTCAGTTTCTCAGCGGTTTCATCGCCCACCGGAACGACAACCGGTAGCGCCATACAGCGTTCACCGGCACTGCCGTACGCAGCACCTACTAAGTCGGTTACTACCTGATCCAAATCAGCATCAGGCATTACGATACCGTGGTTTTTCGCGCCGCCCATAGCTTGAACGCGCTTACCTGAACGAGCACCACGCTCGTACACGTAGTTAGCGATATCAGAAGAGCCTACAAAGCTCACCGCCTTGATAGTTTGATGATCTAAAATACCATCAACCACTTCTTTGTTACCGTGCACAACGTTAAGCACGCCTGCAGGAAGGCCGGCTTCAATCATAAGCTTTGCCAGTTCAACAGGTACTGACGGATCGCGCTCAGATGGTTTTAAAATGAACGCATTACCGCAGGCAATTGCCACACCAAACATCCACATTGGGATCATAGCCGGGAAGTTAAATGGCGTAATACCTGCCACTACACCCAACGCTTGGCGCATGGAATACACATCGATTCCCGGGCCTGCGCCTTCGGTATATTCACCTTTTTGCGCATGAGGGATACCACAGGCAAACTCGATAACTTCAAGGCCGCGCTGAATATCACCTTGCGCATCAACCAACACTTTTCCGTGCTCGCTAGATAGCAACGCGGCTAGGCGATCGCGGTTTGCTTCAACTAGTTCTTTAAACTTGAACATGACACGAGCGCGTCGCTGAGGGTTTGTCGCTGCCCACTCAACCTGTGCAGCTTGGGCTGTTTCAATTGCATAGGCCAAAGTTGAAGTGTTAGCTAAGCTTACTTCAGCTTGTACTTCACCTGTGTTAGGCGCAAATACCGACGCGGTATTTTCGCTGCTATCCTCAAAATCTTTACCTGCAATAAAGTGAACAATCTTTCTCATGACATAGCTCCTGTAATTTTTAACAATATTGAAACCTTGTGTTTGCAAAGGCAATACATATACTTGCAGTATGGTGCTGTAAAAATGCAGGTGTTTGAATGAATTGGGATGACATGCGTTTATTTCTTGGTTTGGCAAGAAATGGCCGCGTAGCTATTGCAGCTAAAGGCTTAAAGGTAGATCCTACGACCTTGATACGTCGTGTAAAAAAACTGGAGGACTCACTAAATTGTAAATTGTTTGAGCTGACTAAAAGAGGGTATGTGCTTACCACCCATGGTAGTGAGCTAGTTACGTATATTGAAAAAGCAGAGCATTATTTTTTAGAAGCGCAAAATGAGCTTGGCGATGAACGTTCCCACTTGGCCGGCACCATTAGAGTTAGCGTTTCTGAAGGTTTTGGTAGCTGGTTTTTGGCGCCTTTACTCCCCGATTTTAAAAAGCAGTATCCGGGGATCAGTATTGAGCTTGTGGCAACCAGCGGCTTTTTAAACCTGAACAAACGAGAAGCCGATATGGCTATCTTGTTAGAAAAGCCCAGTAGAGGCTTATTGGTTACACAAAAACTCACTGACTATAACCTCTATCTTTATACCCACCAGTCTCTTATTGACGATAAAGAACCTAGATCATTACACGATCTTACCACATTCAATTTAGTGAGTTATGTTCCCGATTTAGTGTATGCGCCTCAATTGAAGTTCATTGAGGAAACGGCACTGTCACAGTTAAGCGCGCTTCGCAGCACCAGCATTAATGCGCAATATCAGATGCTTATTAATGGCGCTGGCGTAGGGATTTTGCCCAAATTTATGGCTGAGAAACAACCAGGCTTGGTTCGGCTAATTGAAAACGAGATTCACATCAAACGCACGTTCTGGTTGGCTACGCACAAAGAAACCCATTCTCAAGCACGTTTCCAAGCATTTACACAGTGGCTAATTGAAAACGTAGCGCGTTATCAGATAAGTTTTACGGACTAGTAATAATCGACATAGTAAAGGTCCCGCTTTGTTTGAAACTATTCAACTGTGAGGTCTAATACTGAGTTATAGTAGTACAGGCTAAAGTTTACTGCATTCAAAAGCCGTTTATTCGTTACATCATCCTGCGGCAAAATGCTTAAGTCAGTAGGGCAAACAAAGCTAAATTTATTCCCAAGTAATCTTTTAAATAGAATTGTAAATTTACTAAGAAAAACGCCAGTTTAGTCGATAAACGTACTATTACCGCAAAATTTTGTCAGGGAAGGCCCTATGTTCAATAAACACTTAGTGAAAGAAAACGAAGCGCTTCGCGAGGAGTTACATATACTCAAGCAAATGCGAGATGGCTTGAGCGAAGAAATGATCTTTCTCAATCTTAATGAGCGTGGTGAAATTGAAGCCGTCAACGAGATGTTCGAGAAAGAGCTAGGTTACTCACTCTCTCAAGTGAAAGGGCATCGCTTCTTTGAATTTGTTCCCGAGATTGCCAGAAACACGCCTCATTTTAAAAAGCTGAAAGATTCTATCGAGCAGCGCGTCCATTACTGGGGGGCGATTGAGTTTCTTCGTGAAAATGGTGAAGAAGCGTGGTTACGGGGCGTGGTTGAACCTATTTTTGACGGAAAAGGGAATATTCACAAATTCTCAGTTAACCTCAACGACCTCACGCGCACTATAGCTAACTCGAAAGAACACGAAGATTTGGTGGCCGCGTTACACAAGTCAAATGCGGCGATTGAATTCGATTTAAACGGAAATATTCAGGACGCAAACGAAGCTTTCCTGAAAACCGTTAAGTACAGCCTTAATGACATTAAAGGTCAGCATCATAGAATCTTCTGTGATACGGAGTATGCGAATTCCCGCGACTATAAAACGTTTTGGGAACGACTTGCTCAGGGGGAATTCGTAGCAGGAAGATTTGAGCGCTTCGATGCACACGGCAATGTTGTATGGCTGGAAGCCACCTATAACCCGATTTGTGATTCTCACGGTCGTATGTATAAAGTGGTTAAGTTGGCTACTGATATTACTGAGCAGGTGGCACGAGAAAATGCCGTATCCAGTGCCGCTGATATCGCCTACCGTTCTTCAAACACCACAGACCAAATCGCGTCCCGAGGCAAAGACGTTATTAGCGAACTGCTTTCTGAAATGTCTTCGCTGTCGCAGCAAATGGATAGGGCAAAAGAAGGGATTAACGCATTGGACGCTCAGTCTCAACAAATTGCCACCATTATCGGAAGTATCAGTGCTATTGCCGAACAAACCAACTTACTTGCTCTAAATGCTGCGATTGAGGCGGCACGTGCTGGCGATCAGGGGCGAGGTTTCGCTGTAGTTGCTGACGAAGTGCGTCAGTTAGCATCGCGTACGACCGAAGCCACAGAAGAAATCATCAATGTGGTTAAACACAACCAGACATTGGCCACCGACGCAGTGAGCTTGGTTAATGAAGGTGATGAAAAGGCGCAATCAGGTCTCAATTACGCCAAAGAAGCGGGTGAAGTTATCGAACAAATTCAAGACGGTGCAAAAGAAGTCGTTGATGCAGTAGGCCAATTCAGCAGTCGACTGGGAAGCTAGTAGCACAGAAAAAGAGGCTTACCGATAAGTGTTAACAGTCTCCGTTCTTACCAAATAAAACATCGCTCAAAACAGAATTCATCCTACCTTGGTAGGATGAATTCGCCCCTATTGCAGGATGTGCTTTTTAACGTAGCCTGTATAGCATAACCCTGTAATAAAAGGCTTGCAGGGGCGGTTATGTCAGGTTTTACGAAAATATCTACAGCTATAGTGGCCGTATTCATTGGCTGCTTTTTGGTTTTTACCTGTCTGGTCTACTTCCACATACAAGATAACATTGAGGAAGAGATGACGGGCGCGCTTAATCAAGTGCGAGAAATGGTCAACCTCAATATCCCTGTTGCTGATATCGAAGCGATTGTAGAGCCTAGCCCTCACTTATCCGCCCACTATTTCACAGGTCGCCTTCAGGCAGAGCAGACTTCATCGGTGTCGACAACTGAACGCATTGCACTCACACCTGTAATCATCCCAATTCAGGAAAATCAGTATCTTATCGTTACGCCTTTTGATGCTACTGAACTCACCCAGAATCTCACTTTTTTTGCCTTGGTGGCGGGACTGTTTTTCGCAACATTTGTGCTGTTGCTGTTTACGTTAAAAGTGGCGGTTAAGCAAAGGTTAGTGCCGCTAAATCAGCTCGCTGACGCGCTATCTGAGCTACGAGAAGGCAAGGAATCACAGCCCCTGCCACATTCAGATATCACCGAAATGAACAGGGTGTTAGAGCAGTTTAAGCACCTACAAAATGCACTTAAATCAAAAGAAAAGCAGCTCATAAAAATAGATAAGCAGCTAGCTCTTCTTCAAGAGCAAGAGCGTAATTACCTTGCCAGAGAGCTTCACGATAATGTGGGGCAGTTGCTGACAACGATAAAAGCCCACGCCTATATTTTGGTTAACGCAAAAGAGCGATCTGTTGTTGAACTGTCGGCGCAGAAGGTTCAAGTGATGTCACATCAAATAAGCGATGCAATTAGAAAACTCACTGCTCACCTACACCCGCTTGTTTTAGATAGAGTCTCTCTTCAGTCGTCGCTTGAGCGATTGGTGTACGAACAAGAAGTAGCACAGCCCGATACGCAGTGGGACGTGTCTATTAATCTAAAGCGCTATCAAGAAGATAATGAGCGAGATATTCACCTTTACCGATTTGCTCAAGAAGCCATTAACAACGTGATTAAGCATGCGAAGGCCACCAAGGTTAGCATTCAAATTTATGGCGATACTCACCGTGTTTCTGTGATGGTCAAAGACAACGGTCGGGGATTAGGGAACCACATTGTAGAAAATATTGGCATGTCTTCAATGCGCAGCCGAGCGCGTTGTATAGGAGCAAATTGCAGTGTAACGTCACCCGATGATGGCGGCGTTGCTGTATCGCTGTCCCTTACCCTTAAAAAAATGCCTCCTCTTATGGGTGCTAACGTCGCATGAATATTCTAATTGTCGACGACCACGCTGTGGTGCGTGAAGGATACAAAGCTTTACTCAATGCGATGATGCCCGACTGCCGTATTTTTGATGCTGAAAACGGTGCACAAACCCATCGTTTATTAGCCAGTAGTGACATTGAAATCTTAATCCTCGACATAAACCTTTCAAATGAAAGTGGCCTTGTTTTAGCCAAGGTTTTTTTGAAGCGACATCCAGATTTAAAAATTATCTTTTTCAGCATGTTCGAAGACAGCGTCATATTGCACCGCGCCATGCAGACCGGTGCTATGGGGTACATCAGTAAAAGTAGTTCGCCTGAAATATTGATCTCAGCAATTAAGGTCGTCGCAAAAGGGCAAAAGTATATTGAGCGAGGCCTGGCGGTAAATTTAGCCAATCAACTTCTCGATACCAATGTGGACATTGCTGCCAAATTAACAAAACGTGAGTTCGAAATATTTATTGCTATAGCAATGAATAAATCCCGCTTTGATATTGCTGATGAGTTGGGCCTATCGGCTAAGACTGTCTCTAACGCACTTACCGTCATTAAGCGAAAGCTTGACGCGGTGCCTTCCCAGTTTTCAGGCATTGCGGCTAAACACGGTTACATCGGTGATGCAGAGCTTTCAGCGTATCAATCGGTGTCTTTTGTCGAGAAGAGTGAGAAGTAGCCATAGGTTTCCCCTCCTAAAGTAGGAGTCAAATCGGCCTATCGCATCATGGTAGGTACAACGTAAAAGTACCATTATCAAACTACACAACAAACCAAGTTAGTGCGCGTGGTACGCGCAAAGTTATCAAAAGGTACTTCTTATGATTTATGCAAAGCCAGGTAGTGAAGGTTCGGTCGTAAGCTTCAAAGAAAGCTACGGTAATTTTATCAATGGCGAATGGGTAGCACCGGTTAAAGGTGAGTACTTCACCGCAACATCTCCAGTAGACGGCAGCGACATCGCACAAATCCCACGCTCAACATCTGAAGACATCGAGCTTGCGTTAGATGCCGCTCA
Organism: Alteromonas sp. ABH4_453; assembly: GCF_056160665.1. Taxonomy (NCBI): domain Bacteria; kingdom Pseudomonadati; phylum Pseudomonadota; class Gammaproteobacteria; order Alteromonadales; family Alteromonadaceae; genus Alteromonas; species Alteromonas sp. ABH4_453. The sequence continues at coordinate 741,568 of NZ_JBSWXP010000001.1, read as the reverse complement.
CGCTGCGAAAAAGGGCTGGGCAGATACGTCAGTAGCTGAGCGTTCTAACATTCTTCTGAAAATAGCCGATCGCATCGAAGAAAACCTAGAGCTACTCGCCGTTGCAGAAACTTGGGATAACGGTAAAGCCGTTCGTGAAACACTGAATGCCGACATTCCGCTGTGCGCAGACCATTACCGTTATTACGCAGGCTGTATTCGAAGCCAAGAAGGCACCATCGGTGAAATTGATAAAAACACGGTGGCGTATCACTTCCATGAACCTTATGGTGTAGTTGGACAAATCATTCCATGGAACTTCCCGCTACTTATGGCGGCATGGAAACTTGCGCCAGCACTTGTTACCGGTAATGTAGTGGTGTTAAAGCCAGCAGAACAAACGCCAGTATCTATCTTATTGTTCGCCGAACTAATCCAAGACCTACTACCACCGGGTGTACTAAACATCGTTAACGGGTTCGGGGCAGAAGCCGGACAGGCTCTTGCAACAAGCACAAGAATCGCAAAAATTGCGTTTACTGGCTCTACGCCGGTTGGCGGGCACATCCTTCGCTGTGCTGCCGAAAACCTTATTCCATCTACTGTAGAGCTTGGCGGCAAATCGCCAAACTTATTCTTCGCAGACATTATGGATCACGAACCAGAATTTATCGATAAGTGTGCGGAAGGGTTAGTGCTTGGCTATTTCAACCAAGGTGAAGTATGTACGTGTCCTTCTCGAGCGATTATTCACGAAGACATCTATGATGCATTCATGGAAAAAGTGTTGGAAAAAATTCAGAAGATCAAACGTGGCAACCCACTAGACACAGACACCATGGTAGGTGCACAGGCATCTAATGAGCAGTTCGAAAAGATCCTTAAATACATCGATATCGGTAAGTCAGAAGGGGCTCAGGTTGTCACTGGTGGTGAGAAAGAGCAGCTACCTGGCTTTGATGGAGGCTACTACATTCAGCCGACTATCTTGAAGGGTGAAAACCACATGCGTGTGTTCCAGGAAGAGATTTTTGGTCCGGTAATCGCTGTTCAAACCTTCAAAACCGAAGAAGAGGCGATTGAGATTGCCAATAATACAAGCTTCGGACTTGGCGCTGGTGTATGGAGCCGCGATGCGAATGTAGCATTCCGCGTAGGTCGAGCGATTGAAGCAGGTCGCGTATGGACGAACTGTTATCACTTGTATCCAGCTCACGCTGCGTTTGGCGGCTACAAGAAATCGGGCATTGGCCGCGAAACCCACAAGATGATGCTAGATCACTACCAGCAGACAAAAAATCTATTGGTAAGCTACGACATCAATCCACTTGGTTTCTTCTAAGTAAACCTGAGGGCGGCGCCTACCGCCGCCCGCTACTTTTATGCGCATCGCATTTTCCTCAATCATTTTCTTGCTGTTTCTCAGCACCAATGTGTTGGCGCAGTCTGACGCGACAGACATTCCACAAGACATTTACAAAATATTTCCCAACGCTACACGCGTGGGGGAGATGCACACAGATATCAAGGTAACCCCGGTCTATCAGCTTCAGCAATTACTCGGATATGTTTTTGAGTCGAATGACTTTGTCGACTTCATAGGCTTTTCAGGCAAACCGGTTAATGTAGTGATTGGGCTAGACACACAAGGCAATGTGGTCGATCTGTTCGTCAAGCAGCATAGCGAGCCGATTTTTTTGCACGGGCTTGGCGAGAAATCCATGTTTGATTTCGTTGCCCAATACCAAGGGCACAGTGTCAAAGAGCGTTTTATTATTGGTGGGAAAAGCAATGTAGGCAAAGACGCTACCTACTTTGATGGGGTTACGAAAGCCACCGTATCGGTGCTGGTTATCAACGATACCATCGTGACATCTGCATTAGCCGTTGCCAGAGCTAAGCTCGATGGCTTTGTTGCGCCTAGCAACAATATTATCAATCCAGACTTTTACGAACCTCTTACTTTTAGCGAATTGGTGGACAAGGGCTACATTCAAAAGCACCAGATTACTCAGCAAAATACCGAAGGGCTTTCGAGAGAAGTGGTTCGGGCGGTTGACGATATCCAAAGCGAGTTTGCTCTTGATGGTGACATCATTGCCGAACACTACTATGCGTTTTTAAGTCTTCCTATTGTGGGGAAAAACCTGCTAGATGAAGAGGAATTTGCTCGGTTGCAGGAAAACCTAAATCCGGGTGAAATGGCACTGATGGTGCTGAATACGAAAGGTTTCAGTTTTATCAGCGATGAGTTTATTCCCCAAACCACACCTGAGCATTTACGGGTGTCTCAAGGCGGCTTTCCCACAGCTATCCGCGATATCGATTTTTATAGCTTCTATGCCCCCGCATTTTCACAAGCATTGCCCGACTACAACGAGATCAAAGTACTTCGAGTAAAATCGAAAGGTGGGCTGTCACTTGACCAAGAAATGGAAATAGCGATTAGTGTGCCGTTTAAGCCAAGTTTCTTCGAGCAAGATGAGCATCTGTTCCCTTTGAAAGTGACACTGCCTAGTGAACTATTTATGGAAAATCCTGAGGCTCAGTTAGCGAAGCCCATTCCGTTGTGGCAGAAAATTTGGAGGGACAGAACCTTAACGATAAGCATCACCGTTGTTTATCTTGTAGCGCTGTCGTTGTTTTTTGCATTCCAGCAAAGGCTAACGCCTTACACCAAGTTTGTGCATACAGTGCGGGCATTTTCCCTTGTGTTCGTGCTGTTTTTTATTGGCTTTTACGCTCAAGGGCAACTGTCTGTTGTCAACATATACACGCTGCTACTGGATATTGTCGATGGATTTTCCTTAGAGGTGTATCTTCTCGACCCGGTCATTTTTATTTTGTGGAGCTTTGTATTTGTCTCGCTGTTTATCGTTGGACGGGGACTATTTTGTGGCTGGCTTTGCCCTTTCGGAGCACTCCAGGAAATGATGGGAATACTGGCTGAAAAGCTCAGGATAAAACAAATTAGAATTAAACCTCAGCACCACAAACGGGCGCAAAAAATCAAATATGGGTTGCTTATAGGGCTTGTTGCGTGCTCATTCTATTCGCTAAACTTTGCGGAGAAGCTCGCTGAAATAGAGCCGTTCAAAACGTCCATAACCCTACACTTTGTTCGATATTGGCCCTTTGTGCTGTATTCGGTTTTATTGCTGCTACTTAGCTTAAAAATTCATAAAGTGTACTGCCGCTATTTATGTCCATTGGGAGCAGGGCTCGCCATTCTGGGGCGTTTCCCTTTCGTTAAATTGCTTACACGTAAAGATGCCTGCGGTAATCCGTGTCAGCTGTGCAAACAAAAGAAATGTGGTATTGATGCTATAGAACAAGACGGCAGCATTGACTATGCTGAATGTATTCAGTGCCTTGAGTGTGTGGTTACGTTAGATAACCCTGACTTGTGCAAAATCGATAAATATAAAAAGAAAAAGGTGCCAACGCGTGTCAAAAACCTCAATCCTGTCCGCACTTAGTCAACCTGCTAATAGCAAGGTTAACGATGACAACCATTCTAGTTTATACGGTGCTAAAGAAGCCTGCCGTGATGTGGCCAATGAGATTTTAGCCAACGTTAAGTGCGATGAAATAGAGCTATTACTTTTTCATACCAGCACGCTGTTTGACTTAGACACCGTAGCACAGGAAATCTCCGCACGTTTTCCGCACGTGAATATTGTTGGCTGCACCAGTGCTGGAGAATTTAATAAAAATGGGTACGGAACAGAAAAGCTTTTGGCCGTCGCGTTTTTGAAAAACGAATTTTCTATTGCCACAGCATTGGTGCCTAATTTAGGCGAAGTAAACTTTGATGAAGCCCACGATATTGCCAGTGGTTTGCGCCGAGCCTTACAGGGGAGGGAGCGTCGTTACGATACAGAGCAGCACTTCGTTATTTCTGTGCTCGATGGACTTACCCGCCATGAGGAACATTTTCTAGAAACCTTTGCGACCGCATTTGGCAATATCCCACACTTAGGCGGTAGCGCTGGCGACGATTTAAAGCTTGAAGCCACCTATGTGTTTTACAACGGTGAATTTCATCGAGACGCAGCAGTACTGCTGCTTGTTGGCACGGGAAAGCCCTTCACCGTGTTCTCCATTGATCACATTAACTCTCCCGTATCGAAGCTGGTGGTCACCCACGCCGATCCTGAGTCGCGAACCGTGTATGAGATTAACGGTGAACCCGCAGCGCAGTATTACGCCAGTTTATTGGGAATGAAAGCTGAAGACTTAACGCCGGATGTGTTTTCCATGTTTCCCCTTGCTGTGATGGTAGGTGGCAAATATTTCATCCGCTCTATTCAAAAAGTAGATTTGGCCACTAACGCCATTACCTTTTACTGCGCGGTAGATATTGGCATTATTCTTACATTTGTTCAGCTGGGTGACTGCATTGAAGCATTAGAAAGTAAACTAGACAAACTGTGCGCTCAGCTTGGCGAGCCCGAATTTGTCTATGCTTGCGATTGCTTTTTGCGAAGGCTCGAAATTCAACAGGGCAAAAACGACCACGAAATAAGACGGCTACAGCAAAGGTACAATGTCGCGGGCTTCAATGCCTATGGCGAGCATATTCACTCGGTTCACTTAAACCAAACGTTTACGGGGGTGTATTTTGCAGCCCAATAATCAATTTGCCGACGTGGAAGCGCTCCAAAAGGCCCTTTACGAGCAACGGCGTGAAAACGAAAAGCTTGAGAAAATAAACGCAGCGCTGATGTATCGCATGGAAGAGGGCGGTTTTAATCATCACAGTTACCGCGCCTTCGAACATTCGGTTCAACTCTCTGAAAAAGTGAGTCAGAAAACAGAGGAGCTACAGTCAGTACTGCAAAAGCTGGAACAGTCAAACGCCGAACTGGTGCGTGCTCACGAAGAAACCCATCAGGTGAAGCAGCGTTTACACGATGCCATTGAAAGTACCAATCAGGCGATGGTGTTGCTAGATAGACTGGGCGGGATCATTTTCTTTAATCGGCACTTTGAAACGGTTTGGGATGACCTTTCTATTACCCCTAAAATTGGCGATAACTATTACGATATCACCCAAGCTGCCAAGCATTCCGGGGTTATTCGCCGCGCCCTGCCTGCTGATGTCGAAGGTAGGATGATTTATCAGTTGTCAAACCGGCGGTGGTATCAGCTGACCAATCGACCCACGCAAGAAGGCGGGAACGTTATTCTGTTTAACGACATCACTGAAGTAAAACTGCTTGAATCAAATCGTTACGAGCAAGTCATTAAAGAGAAAAACAAGCTGTTGCAAAGCCTTATCGATAATATTGATGTTGGAATATTGCTCATTGATAGAGAAGGTGGCATTGCGTTTTGGAATAACACGTTTTTGACCCAATCAAACGTGCCCCAGCACGTACTGGTAAACAGTAAGAATATTTATGCCCTTCAAAATAACCGTCACTGGAGCGGGCTCAACTTAAACCCGGTGGGGCCAAGTACCCAGATTATCCACGAGCAACTGGTGGTTGAACGCAACATCACTACACTGCCCGACGGCAATACGCTGTGCACGTTCACCAATGTTACATCGCAGCATCAGTACGCGGAAACGCTGAAGCAAAACGAAAGCTGGATCCGCATGATAACCGATAATGTACCGGCGCTTATTGCTTACATTGGTACCGATAAAAAGTTTCAATACACCAATAAAGGTTATCGCGATTGGTATGGCGTTAGTGAGCAAGATATTAATGATATGCCTATGGATCGAAGCCATCTGAAAGAGGTTTACCCCAATCTTATTCAGTACTTGCGCCGTGTTAACCAAGGCGAAGTGGTGAGCTTTCAAAGCAAAGAAAAAAATGCTCATGGCGACGTTGGCTTTTTACAGAAAGTTTATTTACCTCATTTCAATGAATCTGGCGATATCACCGGGCACTTTGTTTTGGCAACAGACGTGTCGCAGCAGGTAGAAAGCCAACTCCAGCTTAAAGCGGCTAAAGACCAATTAGAATCGAATGTAGAAAAGCGTACCCGTGAACTCAATCACGCCAACATCGCCCTTCAAGAAGCGATTGATTCAAAGAGCAAATTTTTGGCTGCTATTAGCCACGACCTTATGCAGCCCCTTAGCGCTGCCATCTTGTTCAACGAAACATTGAAAGATCAAGTGGATAGTTCATCCAGCCCCATTGTTGCCGCCCTCGATAATTCACTGTCTGATTTACATGGCCTTATTCGCACGCTTATTGAAACATCCAAACTGGACGCTGGGGTGTTACAGCCCGATAAGCAGCAAGAAAATGTATTGCCGTTACTTATGCAGCTAGCCGAAGAGTTTACGCATATCAGTAAAGACTACAGTGTAGATTTTCGCTATCGATTGAAAGAAGCCTTCGTGGTGACAGACGTGAACTTACTTTCTCGAATATTGCGAAATTTATTAATAAATGCAATGAAATACGGTGCCAACGGCAAGGTGTTACTGGCAGCACGAAAGGTGAATGAGAACCTAGAAATTAGCATCTATGATCAAGGGGTGGGTATAAGCGAAGACGATCAGAAAGTTATTTTTAAAGAGTTTTCCAGATTAGAAAACGATTTTAACTACTCTTACAGTTTGGGTCTGGGATTATACATTGTAGATAAAATGAGTAAGTTGCTAGAGCACGATATTCGAGTGCGCTCGAAAGAGGGCGTAGGCGCATGTTTCACGGTGACCATTCCTATTACCGAAGTGTGTGATACGAGCCAGGAACAAGACTATCTTTATACTTTGGAGCCATCGTTACCAGATTACATTTTGGATAAGCATATATGGCACATTGATAACGATGCGAATATGCGCATCGCTATGCAAACGTTGTTCGCAAACTGGGACATGGAAGTAGAGACTTTCTCAGGTTTTGAACAATGCAGTGCTGTAAATAATGGCAGTTTTAACGAGTGCGACATGCTTATTGTCGATTACCACCTAGATGAAGAAGAAACCGGTTTAGACATTGCGAAACGCGTAAGAAAAATCGCGCCTTCAATGCCCATTATGATTTGCACCGCTAATCACTCAAAAGCGTTAGCGAATGAACTTGAAGGCACCGACATTCAGCTGCTGCACAAACCTGTTAACTCCGCGGTGCTTAAGGCGGCGCTAGTCTCAAGCTTGAATGGCTAAAAGTATAGGAACATGGGGCCTGTTAATCTTCGGCGCACAGCAAAGAACAACAGGTCTTAATTAAATACGTATTGGTTAAAGTCGATATTCGCGGCACTGGCCACAACCTTTACTCGGTTGCTGGCGCCTAATTTTTTGAGAATAGATGAGACGTGAGACTTAACCGTGGTTTCAGAAATATTAAGCTCGTAGGCAATCACTTTATTGGCTAACCCTTGAGTTAGATATTTCAGTACAGTCAGCTCTTTTCGTGTTAATGAACGAATTTGCTCCGGCGAAATACCGTTGTCATTGGTCATGCGTGTTCTGGTAGACGGTGTTCTCAATATCTCTGATGGTAAACACACGTTCCCTTCAAAAATACTCTCGATAGATGTGGCGATTTCTTCAATCTTGCTGCTTTTTGAAATAAAGCCAACGGCACCATAAGAAATGGTTTGCAGTATATTTTGCTTTTCCGTTTCAGCGGAAATAATCACTACAGGTACGTTAGGGTGTTGGTTTCGAATTTCTAAAAGTCCGTTTAGGCCACAGGTTTCCGGCATATTTAAATCAAGCATGATTAAGTCGAACTTCGCGTCTTGCTCTAGTAACGTTAACGCTTCAGAAATTGAATTGGCTTCGAGGGTTTCTGAGTCGGGAAACTTTTTCCCTAAGATAGTAATCATTGCGTGACGAAAAATAGGGTGGTCGTCAATTATCAAGATACGGTGCATGGTCTTTCCCTCAGCTAAAAAAGCGACGTTTGCCGCTGGCCTTGTGACTTATTTGGGCTGGCGTTTTATTCACACATAAGCCTTTTAGTAAGACAAAATTATGGCGTAAATGAAACGCTTCAAAGTGACCAAATTCTCCGAAATATTAAAAGCTAAACAGTCACTTCACGTGTTTACAATGTTAACATTAATATAACATTAAATCAGGCCTAATAAGACCAATGGCTTATAATAAAAAAGCACGTAAGACCAGTACTGACGGGACTTTCGTTCTATAACTCGTCAAGTAACTGCCTTCTTTTTTCGGCGTATTCTGTTTCGCTAATTAGGTCTGCCTTTTTTAGTGCTTCTAACCGTTTAAAACGAGCAACGATATCGTTCTCTGCTGGTAAGGGGGCCGAGCCAGCTACGTCTTTCTTACTGGGTGTGTTTTCCCTATTCGCTGGGGAAAGTGTTTCCTTTTCTACAGGTGCTTCAAATGCTAGCTGAGTCGGTGCGACCACCCAATCGAAGCGACTTTTCGTTTTTAGTTCTATATCAGGTGCGGAAAAAGAGAGTGGGGAATCGAATGAGAACTTTGCTTGTTTCCGATTACCAAAATTAAAGTCGTATTTTACCAAGCCCTGAGAAGTAGGATCATAAGCCATTTCGTAGGCTTTATTGGCTACTTTGTCGAACTCGCCAATAAGAATATTGAGGTGATCGTCTGCAACGAAAATACTGCCTGCAATGTAATACGTTTGTGTTTTAAGGCCTGCCAAATAGCGCTTCTCTTTACTAAGGGCAAAAATTACGTCTTGCTGAGCAGTCGCTGTTCGCAGCGCATCAGGCAGATAGGCGGCAAGTAGCGTAACTTGCTCGTTGGAAAAAAGCGGTGTTGACGTATTTTTGTTCTTAACCACGTCAATAGCGCTAAGTATGGCTGATACATCCTGCTCGTGCAGCGTAAAGGGGTGTTGGTTGGCACGCATGTCACTGTCTGCTTCGTTTTGCTTTTCAACAAGGCGAATAAAGTTGTTTTTGTCCTCCTGAAATATGACCTGTGCGTCTGCGATATGTACTGTCGTTATGAAAAGTAGGGCTAACAGAATGGGTTGAGCTGAACGTAATGAAAATAGAGATATATTTTTCATGATCTTTCCTTTTTCAATAGGAAAAGCGAGAGTGAATCTCGCTTTTTTATGTCATATCTTTTAGCTTAATTTTAATTTTTTACTTAAGTTTAAAATTGTTCAATTTTTTATCATTAATTAAATGAGTCGAGTAATTTTTAAATTTCAGAGTAATTAGATATAAGTTCAATGTTAAAATATGACTGATTTTTAATTCTCAATTAAAAGAACACAGTGCCACCTAGTTGAATTAGGGTTAAGTCTTCTGCGCTGTTATAAATTCCTTGCGCAGATTCTGAACCATCAATATCTAAACTTAGATTTTCGTATTTCGCGTACACCAAGAAGCGCGAGCCAAAATATTGTTCTGCTGCAATACCCCATTGACTAAGCTCTGAGCCGGTAACGCCATCTAAATGCGCCATACCGTATTGGTCGTTATAACTTGCATATTCAGCATAGAAAGCAGAGTCACCAAAGCGATTAAACTGTTTTCTTATGCCTGCTTTAAAGTAATAGGCATCCGTATCGTCACCCGAGCCAACAATCGCATCGTCAGCTTCTTCCATCTGATAAGTGGCGACCCCAAATACTCCTGATTCAAGATGCATCACGCCAGCTTGCAGTTGCAGCGTAGTTGAGCTGTTGCCCCCAACATTGCTACCGCCATCTTTGTTCACCGAGTAACCTGCGTGAAGGTTAGTTTTGAAGCCTTCGTGCTCAGCCGCATACTTAACCGCAATATCGTAAATTTCGTCGTTTGCATAACCGACCGCAATACTCACATTGCCCATTTGGGGAAGATCGTAGCGTACACCATTACGGTAAATCCCATTACAATCTAGCCCTATACCCAAACCAGGCGTTGCCAGACACTGAGCAAATTGACCCCACGCTACATTGGTTGAACCTTCTTCCACGCCTCGAATAAAGAAACCATTAGCTCTAAATAATGGAGAAATTCCCGACCAGATTGTGCCAGAAGGATCGGCTAGAACGGCAATGTTATCGGTGGGAAGGCTTTGTAAACCAACGGTGATTTTACCCCAGTCGCCACCAAAGTAGAGGCTACTGCCCAACAGGCCTATGTCGCCGCCATTGAAGGTGTCTAAGTTATCCTGGTTTGCAAATAAAAGCGGCGTTTGATGGCCACCACCGGCGTAATTCGGTGCGCCTGAAAGAGGTTCAATAATGACCTCAAAGCCCACGTCCATGCCTTGTTCTTCCAGTTTATAATTCCCTGAAAGCGTAATACGGCTGCCTAGCGTTGTACCGTTGTCTGAAAGTTGTGCCACATCACTACCCAAACCGTCGTCGTAATAGGTTAAGCCTTCATTTATCCATCCAGAGATATTCCATGAATAGGGCTCGTCTTGGGCAAAACTATGGCTACTGACTGTGCTTAAAATGGCAATAGATAAACAGGTTTTTGTAAATGCGTTCTTTTTCATTTTACTGTCCCATTATTGGTAGTGTTGATTAATTACAGTGGCTTTTTATTTTTATTTTTGACTGGTTTAATGCTTTCGGTGTCCAGTAAATTGATAATAGGTTCTATTGAATTTTGAACCATCAGCCGTAAGGCGTGTTAATCTCCTTCTTTAGTAGCGGGAAAATTAAATGTATAAATGATAAAAAACGCGACTACTGTGAAAAAGTAAGTCGCGTTTTTTGATTATTTTTCAGCTTTTATATCGATAAAAGCGCGTGTGGTAACAACTGCTACTTGATTAGAATCTCGCTTTTAGATTCACACTGACCATTCGCGGTTGTGCGGGGCCCACGAACTCTGCGCCTTCTACGTCGGGATAAATGTCTTCTAACACCTCATCCGCCTCGCCATAAGTGCCGAAAGTTTCATAGTCTTTGTCAAACAGGTTGTTCACACGTAGCGATGCGGTAAATGTGTCGTTGAAACGGTACGATGCAAAAATGTTTGCAATAACGTATCCGTCAATCTTTTCATTTTCGTTCGCCTCATCGCCCCTAAAGTACTGACTAGATGCTGAAATAACTTCTGCCCCCAAACGCGCTTTATCCGTTAAGGCGTAATCTGCATAGAGCTTGACTAAATGCTCTGGCTGGCCTGGAATTTTGTCACCTGGTGTTACGAGTCTGTCTGGACCCTGAGGGTTAAAGGGGCTAAACGACGTGAATGTCGATTCGTAGGTTGCGTTAAGATAGTTGTAGTTTAACCGGTAGGTTAGTTTTTCCCACGTTGAGCCTACGCTGAATTCTACGCCCTGACGCTGGGTTTCATCAACGTTAATAAAGTATCCGCGAGAGGCAACAGAGCCTGCTTGTTGGAAGATAATGTCATCCTTACTTCTACTGTGAAAAACATTTAGCATCAGGTCGATGTTATCAATGCGTGTGGTGTAGTTCGCTTCAATAGTTTGGGTGACCACCTGATCAAGAGGAGGATCGGCCACAAAACCGTTCGGTAAGCGGCACGGGTCGTCTTCATCTGCACAACTTAACTCTGCTGGGCTTGGCGTTCTTGAAGACTGGCTGATTGCAAGATTCAACTGGCTTTGCTCATCAATAGTAATGTCTACCCCTACCGCTGGGTTAAATTGGGTAAAGCGGTGATTACCGTCCAATGAACCTTCACCGTCATCAATCAGGTCTTCCATAACAATATGGTCTCTGTTAAAACGTCCACCAAGATTGAGTGATACGGCTGAAGAGAGCTGTGTACTATTCATGAAAAATAGCGACCATGCGGTGGTGTCTACTTCTAATCTAACTCGTGCTTCTTGTGCCATAAGCCCGTCGATGGGTAAAACGGTGCGTGAGTCTTGTGCAGATTCGTTTTCCAAAATACCAAATGTAGTATCAGCGGCGTAGTTAACATCTCCTTTGGTGTAGCTGGCACCAACAATTAACTCTGAACCGAAGCCGCTCAAGGCATATTGTTTTGCTAGCTGAAAAGATAACCCAGTCGCTTTGGCGTCTGTGCGGCCCGTATTGTATGTACCATCAAGTTCATCTGCGTCCACATCTGATATGTCGGCAAGCGCGGTGTCGTCATCAAAGCCAATAAATTCAACCGCTTCTATATCGTCACCTTCTCCTACAACAGGCAAATCATCGTCATTGTCGTCGCCATCATCATCACTATCAAGCGGATCATCATCTTCATCGTCATCGTCGTCATCATCTTCAAATTCACACAGTGTTACGCGTCCATCAGCGAACTGGCAGGCACCAAAATCACTGTCATCGCCGTTGATTGATTGAGTTTGTGTGTCGCGATAAAACATATTGGCGGTTAAAGATAAGGTGTCAGTTAAAACGAAATCACCGGTTATATTAACGTGCGTAAGTTCGTTGTTGGTCTGATCGGGGTGGGTGTAGACCGCTTCTCTGCCTTCAATATCCAGCAGTTCAATAGGTGACGCACCATTCCCGAGTAACTCGTTATCGGCCATAAACAGGTTCAAGTCGAGATGCATTTTGTCACTTTTATAGGCAAGCGATGTAAATACTTGCTGCACTTCAGAAGGCGAATAGTCGCGCCAGCCATCTTCCTCATAGTGATTCAGGTTCACATAATACGCCCAGTGATCGTTATGACCACCTGATTCCACAGACGCGGCTTTCTGGCCGAATTGTCCAGCCTGTAAATCTATTTCGTTGGCGTTGAAGCTAAACCCTGTTTTCGTTCTTAGCGCAAGGGCGCCGCCTAGCGTGTTTTGGCCAAACAGAGGGTTTGAACCAGAGTACAAAGAAACGGTATCTATAGCATCTAGAGGCATTAGATCCCAATGCACAGTATCGCCAAACGCTTCATTAACCCGACCGCCGTTCAAGTACACCGAAATGCCCTGAGGTAGACCAAGCAGCGGAGAGGCAGTAAACCCGCGGTATTGCAGGTCGGGTTGGAATGGATTGTTTTGAACATCGTTTAGGTTCACGCTTGCCAGCTGAGTTTTGAGTAGCTCCGGTAGTGAACGGTTAACGCTCCCTTCAATGTCATCTTGAGTGAGTGTTTGAACGTTGCCAAATACGGCAGAGTTATTGCTGTTGGCGCTAAGCGGTGTCGCTCCCTGTACCTCTATAACCTCGTAGTGGTCCATTGCATCGTTAGCTTCTGCAGCAGAGCTAAACGCATAGGTTACAGCGCTTGCAATAATCGCAAGAGCAAAAGGTGAACGGGTAAGTTGATGTGTTGGGAATTGTGCAACGTTTTGGCTAGAGCTTTTAGTAGAAATTCGCGTAGGCATGGTCTTGACTGCTTCGTTATTATTTATACTTTCAGTATTGCCTTAACCATTCCCTAAAAATATCCTCCTTAAGTGGGAGGAAGTATCATAAATTGGTAGCAGTGTTTTTTCCCGAATTCCCTACGAGAGAATCGATAAAACCTTATGACACCAGTTTTCACGCTCTGTGATATTTGTATCGCTGGCACCAAATAGAAAAAGGTTATTTTTATAGGTTGCAGCGCCCAGTGCGTAGCATTCCCCCGAGGTTCTTGGTTGCCAGAAAAGGTGGTGTGCCAGCACCGCTTGTAGTCTTGACTGTTGATAGAACGCGATGCGATACACCCAGTGCGAGGCCAAATAACCAGAAGCTGAATTTAGAGGCACTGACTTTACTGTTGTGGAGGGGGACGGGTTTAAAAATGGTGCTAAGTCCGAAGCAATTTGCTCAGCGTTAAATTGCGCTAAAGCAGTGGTGTTTCTAGCGAGGGGGTGTAACAACCGTGGGAGCGAAGGCAAGTTATCTAAAGTAATAAAATGTTGGTACTTGGAGACAAGACGCGGTATGAAAAATGACGGGGCGCTATTGGAAGCGCTAGCACGCGCGGCTAAGCTTTTACGTGCCTTTGTAACACGCTCGCGTGCCACTGATTTTTCAGGTGAATCTAGCGCTCCCAGACAAAAATGCGATACCTTATTGGCACTCGCTAGATAAGCTTTTTTGGTGGTACTATCTTTGGCGGCACGCTCGTTCCAAGACAACCCATTCGTTAATTGCGCAAAATAACGAATGGCTACACCTACACCTTCTGCGTGTTTACCAGTGCTTGGCATCGGGTTTGAAGGCGCGATATCTAATGAGGCGAGACACGTGGATACGACATCTTTTAGTCGTTCCAACTCTTGATTATTACTACCCTTTATCTGCTTGTGTGTCAGTTTTTTTGAAAGCCTTGGTGCAGCTTCTCTTGAAAACTCTCTTGCTTCTTCTTTAATCGCTTCTTTTGTGACGAGGCGAATTGCAAAATTGCCTTGTTGATTAATTTCAGGGTCAATAAATAAGGTGTTTTCAGGGCCTGCTACAGTGTTAAGCCTTGCTTCTTGCTGCTGTAAACCCTTTAGAAAGCACTGAGGAAACCACCAGGTTAAGACATGGCTTATTGAATCGTTTTTGCCATTTATTGTTTGTGAATCAAGGGAGGCTACTTTGTCTAAATGTGAGTGCTCGCGTTGTGATGCGTGCTGACTCAGGGGGGCGTTACTGTTCAGTGTTGATTCTTCGCTCAAAGCTGCTTTCTCGCTCAGGGCTTTTTCAGCGCTCAGGGCTGCTTCCACGCTCAGGGCTGTAACAACCTCCTTGCATTGTTCAAAAAATTGGGCTGAATCACTATAAACCAGCGTGGTGATATTGCTTGGCTGATACCACTGGCGTTTGTAGTCTTGAAGCGCTTGAATGCTGTTGCTGCCTATGGTTTGTGTAACCCCCCCCGCGTGTTGATAGGCATTATTATCGGTATCGGCTAATCGAATAGCGGCGTTTAACGCATAGTCGCTGTTTGCCTCTAGCATGGCGAGCTCGTTAAAAATAACCCCGTCACGCTCTAAGATAACCTCATCGGTACCGTAATCCCAGTTAAGCAGGCCACAGTATAAGTAATTTATAGTATCAAGCAGTAGGTTCGCTTTTTCAGACGAGGCGAAAAAGAAGGTGTACTCGGCGAGCGTGGTAGCGTTTATAGTGACAGGCAGAAGTGTATTGGCCGTAAAAAGCTCGTGGGCAGCGGGGTAGTGGTGAGAGCGTCGAAAGCTCATGTGCTCAGCTAAATGAGACAATCCAGTGTGGCCTGCTGCAGGGGTTTTTAGCGCAAAAACAACGCTATGCACTTTTGACACAGAGCTGGCATCAATGAAATGAAATTCAGACATACACTTTTATCATTGCGGTTTAACGGTATCTCTTTTTTGTTTTGTATTTATCGCAGCGCACTCTTCTCGTATTACTTGTCTCGTATTACTTTTCTCGTAGCGCTTACCTCGTAGCACTTACTTCTAGAATGGGAATCGGCTTTTCCACCTTCCGATACTGAAGTGCCTTCGACGGTGCAGTACCTGCTTTATCGGTAATGCCTTTCATCAAATGGTGATCGGGCGACTTGCTGCAAACCGGATCCGTCTTATACATATCACCTGTTAGCAGGTACGCCTGACATCGGCAGCCGCCAAAGTCTTTATCTTTTTCATCGCAGTCCCTACAGGGCGACGGCATCCAACTATCGCCACGGAAATGATTAAAGCTAAAGTCTTGGTGCCAAATATCGTGCAATGAACGTTCTTTCACATTAGGAAAACGAAGGGGTAATATCTTTGCACTGTGACACGGAAGGGCACTGCCATCTGGCGTTACGGTTAAAAACGTTGTGCCCCAGCCATTCATGCACGCCTTAGGGCGAGATTCGTAGTAGTCGGGCGACACAAATATGAAGGTTGGGCCTTTACCGTTTTGTTGCGCGCGGTAGCGGTTCACTGCGGCCTCAGCTTCCTGTAGCTGCTGTGACGTAGGCAGCAAATGGTCTCTATTTTCATAGGCCCAGCCGTAATACTGTACGGTAGCTAGCTCGACAAAATCAGCGTTCAGCTGCTCGCTGAGCGCCATCACGTCTTCTATTTCGTGAATGTTCTGAGCGGTAATACAGAAGTTAAGCACCATAGGGTAGTTGTATTGTTTTACCAGTTTCGCAATTTTAAGTTTTTGTTCAAATGAGTGACGCTTGTTGCCTATTAAGTCGTTGACTTCAGCATTGGCTGCCTGAAAGCTCAGCTGAATGTGGTCAAGGCCGGCTTCTTTGAGTTTGGCAATACGTTTTTCTGTCATGCCAATGCCAGAGGTGATCAAGTTGGTGTAAAAACCCAAAGCCCGCGCATAAGCAACTAAATGCTCTAAGTCTTTTCGAAGCAATGGCTCTCCGCCAGAAAAGCCCAACTGCACGGCGCCCATTTCCCGCGCTTCACGCAGTACACGCTCCCAATGCTCAGTAGAGAGCTCATTAAATGTTTCTTCCATATTTACTGGGTTTGAGCAATAGGGGCAATGCAATGGGCACTGATAGGTAATTTCGGCTAGGAGCCATAGCGGAGGTGTTATGCTATTTGGTACGTCGGTTTGTAAATCAACGTCTGTATTATTCGTCATAGCGGATCCACTTCTTTTGCTCGGCATGGACCAGAAATGCATGAACATCTTCTTCCAAATCTTCAGGTGCATCAGGGAACGCTTGGCGAAGCTCAGCACAAATGGCATTTTCCGTATTGCTGCCATCCACACGCTTAAGAATTTCTGCCGCAGAAGGATTAAGTTTGATCATTCCTTCGGGGAATAACAAAACATAACAACCCTGAGCTTTCTCGTACTGCATGCGAAAAAGCGGATTTAAAGAAGCTGTTTTGTCTCTTGTGCCGCAGCCCTCGTTGTTGTGACTGCTGCTATTTTCCACGTTATCAGCACCGACGCTATCAGCATCTAAGTGGTGTTGGGTTTGTGATTGTAAATTCGACATCATTAAAACCTCCCTTTATGGCACACCCGCTGGTCGGCAATCCCATCAAACGGCTTTCTCTTGTATTCATAGGCAAAGCAAATGGCATCAGCAATGCTCCACAAAATATCAATTTTGAACTGCAGTATATTGAGCGCATGTTCTTGCTGTTGTCGGGTAACAAAGTGGTCAAGGGTAATCTGCAGGCCATGCTCTACATCACGGCGCGCCTGACTTAACCGCATTTGAAAGTAGGTAAAGCCTTCACTATCAATCCATGTATAGTGCCCAGGCCAGGTATCTAATCGGCTTTGATGTATTTCAGGGGCGAACATTTCAGTTAACGATGAGCAGGCAGCCTCTTCCCACGACGCACGGCGGGCAAAATTCACATAGGCATTTACTGCAAATTTAACCGCTGGCAACAGGTGGGTTTCATCAAGCAATTCACTGCGGTTCAAGCCTACCGCTTCGCCTAACCGCAACCAGGCTTCTATGCCGCCCAGTCCGTCTTCACCTTCCCGTCCATCGTGATCGATAATTCGTTGGATCCAAGTTCTGCGTACCGATTGATCTTCGCAATTCGCTAAAATTGCCGCGTCTTTAACCGGTATCGCCATTTGATAATATAGTCGGTTGGCCACCCAGCCCTGAATTTCATCAACGCTGCAGTGTCCTTCATTCATGCGTTTATGAAAGGGGTGATGAATATGGTAGTAAGCGCCTTTTTCTCTCAGTTTTTGTTCGAATTCTTGTCTAGACCATGCGTGTTCTGTCATTACTACACCTCAATTTCCATACCGTCGTAAGCCAATTCAATACCTTGCTCACACAGGCTGTGATAGGCACTGGAGTCTTCGTCAAGCACGCGATTTGTGTTGTTGATATGAATAAGCACTTTACGCTCAACGTTAAATTCCTTTAGCAGCGCAATGGCTCCGCCCTTTCCATTAACCGGCATGTGTCCCATATCAGTGCCCAGCTTGTTGCTAAAGCCGTGATCTATCATTTCTTCATTGGCCCACAGCGTACCGTCAAATAGCACGCAGTGAGATTCGCGCATCACCTGTTTTACTGTGTCGTTTGCCTGCATACATCCCGGCGCGTAAAAAAGCACGTTGCCCGTGGTGTCGTCAGTTATCTTCAGGCCGATATTGTTGCCCGGCACAATGTTGTCGCGATACGTCGAGTAAGGGGGCGCATTAGACTCTAATACCACAGGTTGGAAAGTCAGGCCTTCTGCCCCTTTTGGTACAAAGCGTTGATGATAATCGGTATTAATTGAATGCTGCTGTAGTCCGCCGTGCCAGTGTTTTAATACGGTAAAAAGCGGGAAGCTGGTGGTTAGGTCTTCGGCCACAACATCGGTACAATAAACGGGAAGGGGTAAGCCTTCGCGCAATGTTAGCAGACCTGTAGTATGGTCTATTTGACTGTCGGTAAGCACAATTGCGCTTATGCGTGTGCCGCGAAACACATGGGCGTCGGGCCACAGCTGCGGGTGGCTATTTATCTGCTCCCTTAAATCGGGGGAGGCATTAATGAGAACCCAATTTTTACCATCGCAACTGACAGCAATGCTCGACTGTGTTCTGCCTTTCGCCTTTATTTTACCTTCGCGTAAACCCTTACAATTGGGGCAGTGGCAGTTCCATTGCGGAAATCCCCCCCCGGCGGCGGAACCAAGAATCAATACGTGCATAACAACTCCATACTACAAGTAAAAAAAGGCTGCATCGGCAGCCTTTTTGTTCATCATCCCAGAGGGCGTTGCCTAGCGGTTATTGATGTAAAGAGTTACTTCAAAACCAAGGCGCATTTCTGTGTATTGGGGTTTAGTCCACATAATTGTTCCTCTTCTTTATGATTAAACGCATGACTGAGTATATGTTGAATATGTGTTAACAGATATCCTCCTAAGGGAGGAGAACTGTCATGAATTTTGATGATTTATTGATTATTTTTGATAGCGCAGCTGCTTAAGTAAGATAACAGCAAAGGAATAGGGCGGCCGGTTGCCGATAACGATTTGGTGTAGGTAAAAGCGGTTCCTGCTACATCGAGGTGAGCCCACGGGATGCCGTCAGCAAAGCGAGAGAGAAAGCAGCCTGCCGAAATAGCACCGGGAGAGTTTATCCCCGTATTCATCATATCCGCATGTTGAGAGGTAATGGCGTCTTGATATTCTGGCCACAGTGGGAAAGGCCAGCACCTGTCGTTAGCCTGTTCCCCCGCTTCAACTAACGCACTTTCAAGCGCTGAAGTGTTGCTAAAAAGCGCAGTGGCTTTGTGCCCCAGTGCGCTAATAGCCGCGCCGGTTAGCGTTGCTATATCAATAATAACCGAGGGGGTGAACTGTTTCGCGTAGCTGATTGCATCGGCCATAAGCATACGCCCTTCTGCATCGGTGCTCATGACTTCCACGGTTTTTCCTGAGTGCATAGTAATAATGTCACCCGGGCGATAGGCTTTGCCATCAATTGCATTATCGGCGTTCGCCACAATACCAATAATATTTATATTTAACCCCAGTGTGGCAACCGCCTGAATGACGCCCAATACACAGCCGGCGCCCGCCATGTCGTAAATCATGTGGCGCATGTCAGGGCTGCGTTTTAGCGTTATGCCGCCACTGTCAAACGTTACGCCTTTGCCAATTAACACTACCGGCGGAGAATTCTCTAAACCTTTGGCTGTGTAGCGAAGAATAGGCATTGTGGCAGCAAACTGTGAACCCGCGTTTACCGCTAAATAGCCATTCATGCCTAGCTGCTTCAGCGTGCTTTCATTGAGGATATCGCAAGAAACCGTGCTAAAGGTTTGCGCCAGTTGCTGAGCTTGTTCGGCCAAATAATCTGGCGTACATAGGTTGGCTGGCATGTGGGCGAGATCTTTAGCCCAGGTCATCGCGTCATTAAGGGCCGTTTCATAGCTTATAGTGTGTGAAACGAGACGCTTTTGCGCGCTAGTAAAATACTTGGCATCTAATGCAAGAGACAGCGTGCCCCTAATATCAAGTGCTTGGTTAATTGCTCCATTATTTGCGTTGTTGTTGTCATTGAGAGGCTGACTGTTGGAAACCGATCGATTATTCGTTTTATAGCCTTTAAAGTGATAGCCGTGCTTGAAATAGTTTCTAAGTAGCGCACTCAGAAACTGTGACTGGCTCGCAATGGTGTTAACAGGGTCACTGCTTGCTGTTTCAGTGGTAGAAAGCGCCATTAACGACAGCTTTTCCAAGGTTACCGACACGCTTTTAAGCTTTTTAAACAATGCATCGAACTGCTGTTCTAAGTAGCGAAATGCTGGCGCGTCATTTTGGTTCAAGTCACTGCTGCTTTTTGAATTAAACGCAGAATTTGAATCGCTAGCGTAGCTTGAACGATTCACCATGGAGGAGTAATTAGTTTTAGATAAAGTCGAGGCACGGCTAGAGGCGTTGGGTGCATCTGACGCTTCAAAAAGCGCAAAATCGACACCATAAAACAGCACCCGTTTTACATCAGCTAATTGTTGGCTAATTTTGTTTTGTCCGCTGTTTTCAGTGTCTGGGATGTAACTTGTTTTAAACGCCTTAAGGCCTTGTACTAATACACATTCGCCTTTATTTCCTGCAAAACCTACATCGTCAAAAACTTGCTCAATGTATGTCTTAACGGGTTTTGAAAAGTGAAATAGTTGGCTCGCTAATAACTCGGGTGTAGTTAAAATAAGTAAGCAGTCACTATCGTATAACGTTTCAACTTTATTGCTTTCATCAGCCCAAATCAGGTTTGCTTTTATCACGAGAAGCGCCCTTTTGAGGCTTTGGGGCGAAAGCTTCTCACCGAGAAAATAAACGTGATGACGGTAAGGCACAGTACAACAGCAAGCGCGTTGTGTTCGAGTTTTTCATAAAGCGCAAATCGCAGTAATTCTACGCCGCTACTAAAGGGATTAAAGGCACAAATCTGATAGAGCCATTCGCTGGCCTCACGCATTTTCCAAAGCGGGTATAAGGCGCTGGATAGAAAGAACAATGGGAAAATGACAAAGTTCATGACCCCGGCAAAGTTCTCTAGCTGCTTAATATAGTTTGCCAGTAATAATCCTAACGAACCTAAAAACAATGACAGTAGCGCAATAACAGGCAACGCATAAACGTATCCCAACGCAGATAGGCGTACATCCAGTAAAAGCGCAAAGGCAAAGAAGATGTACACCTGAATAGCGCTTACCAAGGTGTTGGCTATAAGCTTGCTGCCTAGCAGAAAAGGGCGGGGAACCGGGCTTAACAGCAGTACTTTCATGCTGCCCATTTCTCTGTCGTACACCATGGACAATGAACTTTGCATACTATTAAAAAGCACAATCATGGCGGCAAGCCCAGGTACAATGTACTCTTCGTACAAAATATAACTCTCGTAAGGCTCGGTCATTGAAAGACCCAGGGCCGAACGAAACCCTGCGGCAAAAACAAATAGCCAAAGCAGCGGGCGCACCAATGCACTTAACAGACGTGTACGTTGCTGCCAGAACTTCAGCATCTCTCGGTTGAGTACGCCAACAAAACAGCGCCAATACATCAGGAGCCTTCCTGCATCAAATGCTGCCAAAGGTGCTCAATATCCTGTTGATGATACTTGGCTAACAAGGCTTCACATTTATCGTGAGCTAACACTCGTCCTTTTGATAAGACTATCAGATTGTTGTTGTGCTTCACTTCTTCAAACAAATGCGTGGCCCACAGTACACTTACGTTTTGCGAATGAGCGAGTGCTTGTACTACCCGCAAAATAAGATGACGGGATTCTATGTCTAAGCCAACGGTAGGCTCGTCTAGTAGCAGCAAGGATGGCTTGTGAATAAGGCAGCGAGCTAACTCGACCCGACGTCTGTGCCCGCCATTTAAGTTGCGAATTTTTGTGTTGAGCTTGGTCGTAAGGTCGAGCTCGTCGAGCAGGCCTTGAATATGAGATAGCGCGCTAGTGGTACTTATGCCGTGGAGCGAAGCAAAATAGGACAAATTTTGTTTTACCGATAAGTCGATATCTAAAGTGCTTTGCTGAAATACCACGCCCATTTTCGCCATAATATTTGTACGAGATTGAGACAGGCTAGCACCATCAAAGGTAATGTTGCCTTGCGTGAGTTTTTGAAGGCCCGTAATAAGCGCAAATAAGGTACTTTTGCCTGCGCCATTTGGTCCAAGCAGCATGGTTAAGCCTGGTTTTAGGCAAAGGCTTATATTGTCCAGCGCGTGGTGGCCGCCGTACTGATGTGAAACCGCTTGAACCGCTATTTCCATTTAACCGCCACGCCCCAAGGGTATCGCCCCACTTTTACGGTATGCTCTACGTTTAACGAGTGGGTATTGATGACAGAAACATCACCGCTCACACCGTTAGTGGTCAGCAATAAAGACTGATCTTGATTAAACGCTAATTGCCACACTCGTCGCCCAACCAAAATGTAGTCTTCCACTTCGAAGGTATCGGTATTGATGACCGCTATGCGATTCGCAGGACCAAGCGCCACGAAGGCGTAGGGTTTATCTTTCATAAGCACAATACCCACTGGCTGAACCTTGTCGCGATAAACGCCTTTAATGGCAAAGGAAAGGGTCTTCACTTTTTGCTTAGTAGCAGTATCGAAAATACTAACGGTGCCACCTATTTCCGAGCTTACCCAAAGGTACTTGTCATCTCTGGTAAAGTGAGCATCTCTGGGTCTTGCATCAACCAAGCTATTTGCAATATTTTCATGCGTTTTGGTAACTATCCAGTGCACCATGTTAGTGGTTTCTGATGTGACGACCATCATGCTGCCATCGTGACTCACAGCCAGCCCCTCAGGCTCTACGCCCACATCTATCTGAGAAATGACCTGAGCCGTTGGAATGTCGATAACAGTAAGAAGGGCATCGTCTTCATTAGCTGTGTAAATAGTGGTGCCGTTAGGATGTAATGCTATGGTTTCAGGATCTGCACCTGAGGGAAGATCGCCCACTATGGAATGGGTAGACAAATCCATAATTTGAATGCGATCAGCATCAGAGGCACAGATATACGCGTGGGACTGGTCTGCACTTAAAATAAACCCTCGGGGGCGCTCTCCAACCTCGATAGTTTCAATCACATCAAATGTCGTCATATCAATGACAGATAGCGTGTTGTCTTTTTCGTTAGTGACATACGCTTGAGGAAATGCAAAGGTTTGAGGAAGTGCAAAGGCAAAGCTTGCCATTAAACTGCCAAGCAAGAGTGCAAAGCGATAGCTCATAACTTGTCCTTACAGGTAGTGTGTGTTGCGCCTAATGTGTCCAGTTCGTTGGTTTGGTGCAGAAAGCCTTCAAGGGGTGCATGAGTCACCAATGCGTCTTCGTGGGCCAACGCAATAGGCTGACGAAATTGGTGGGTGTAGGGGCGAATAGAAAGAGGGCGGCCTTTATAGGCACCTAGTGTGTAGTGGTCGCTAAGCAAGGTTTTAAGTATTCCCTGCTGCGTTAAATCGCTTCCTTGCTGCGCAGCATTCGCCACCGCGGTTACCGCAAGGTACGCGGCGAAGTCGACTTCATTCATGTGTCTGTTAAACCCGTCGTTAAAACGGCTTTGAAGCTGACGGGCGCCCCATTGTTCGTGGGTAAAGTGCCAACCTAGCGCTTTTAGGCCGGCAGCGCCTACCACAGGTACGGGATAATAGGTGTTAAAGGGTAGGCTATATGCGAATTGCGCCGCGCTATCGGCGGTAAAAACAGCCTGATAGGTTTCTGTTGTTCGCGTAAATTGAGGAATTTCAGCAAAGGCAGCCCTGCGCAAGTCGAAGTTATCCTGCCACTGTTTAGTTTCAACAAGTGAAAGTTTGAATTTTTTAGCGCTGCGTTTGAACGCGGCTAGGTATGCAGCATCGTCAGCGGTTTTTCCGTAAACTGCAAATATCTCGTCAATTCGCTTAGTGCGAAACCACTGGGCTAGCGCGTCGGCTTTCATCTGATAACTGGGGATCGTATGAAACAAGGGCAGGCGACATGAATTTTGTCTCAGCAAATCATCGCTATTAGCTACGTTAAAAAATACGGCATTAGGCAGCGTTTCCTGAATAGTTGTCATCAACTGTTCTATTGAGGTTTCCTCTGAGTTATCGCTGCTTTGCATATCCAGTAGTACAACAGGTGCGATGTTGCTCTGCTGATTGCTGCTTATTTCTTTGTGATTTGTGTTAGTACTTGAACCAGAGTGCTTACGTGTTTTAGCTAAAGAAGCTTGCAGTTCGCCGATAGAAGGCACACTGATTTCAGTTAACTCAAACTGATAACCAAGAAATTTTCCCGTGATGTTGGCATCCTGTATCGCCACACTTGCGCCAGCTGTCCCCTCATTGCTGGGGGACTTTAAATAGTCTGGTGTGCCTGGTGGAGATGTGCCCGCATCTTTTATGTAAATGACAGGAATAGTGGCAAAAGAGGCCTGTGGTGCAGCTTGTTTAGCCTGAGAAGATTGAGCTTCATTAAATGCGAGCGCGCTGTTTAAAAACGACAACAGAACGCAACAAAAAAGTGACGCTATACACTTTTGATAGCGCTTACCGGTTAATCGTCTTTCAACCGTGCTTTTTACACCCTTTGCCATATACCACCCCGAGCTCAGCTGCATGCTTTTGCTGATATCTGTTTGTCTGACATAAGGGTATATGGCAATTTTCCCGAAGAACATCCTCCTAAAGGAGGAATGCTATGGCGCTAAAGTAGCATTAGTAAAATCACGCTAACCCCTTAGTATGCTTAAGAAGTTCGATCGAATAAGTGGGTAAGCTGTGCAGTTAGTTAAACCTTTTCGAGTTATTTTCATTTTACTCTGCCTGATAACGGGTTCTGCGCTTTCTGCGTTCGGGGAAGCAAGATCGTTAGACGATATTAAAGACAGCGGTTTAATTAGAATTGCGGTGTACACCGACTATCCTCCATTTTCATTTATTGAAAACGACAGCCCCACAGGTATTGATATTGATATCGCCCGTGAAATCGCGAGCGCCCTTGGTGTTGAGCTAGAACTGATATGGATGACACCAGGTGAAACGACAGAGGACGATTTCAGAAATTACCTATGGAAGGGCCATATAATTCATCGCATTAAGGCTGATGTGATGATGCGCGCGCCTTACGACCCAAGCTTTTCTCAAAAACGTGACGACGTGGGCTTGTTGGTTAATGAGCTCGTTCATATGTTTGCCCCTTATCAGCGTGAAAGCTGGCAAATCATTCACAACACGCACACCTTGCCCGAAGTGGAAACCATGGGCATGTTTCAGTATCACACGATTGGTGCGGAAATAGACAGCATTCCCCACTTTTACTTAACGTCAGCGTTTGGCGGCCGATTGCGAGAAAAAACATCGCACTATGGTTCAAATGCAGAAGCGATTGACGCAATGAAAGCAGGAACCGTCGAAGCGGTAATGGGATTGCGCTCGCAAATATCCTACCTCAGTCAGTTTGTTAATAATGAGCAATATCGCCTTGCAAGCAACGCGTTTCCGCTTATTGGAAAGCAAAAGTGGGACATTGGACTTGCTGTTCACACTAATTATCGCGCGCTTGGCTATGAAATTGGCGATGTAATTACGCGAATGGTGGTAGAGGGCGATATGCAACGGCTATTTGAGAAATACAAAACCAATTATGAAATGCCGCCTTATTTTGCGGGGCAAGAGCATTCTGACCAATAGCATGTTAAACAATAGCAGTTTGGCCGAGAGCGCTTCGGATAACGTCCTTTCGAACACTAGCCTATTAACCGGTAACACTATGGCCAAATGCCTTTTTAGCTTTAGCACTGTTATTAATAACGCATCACTTCAAAAAGGCGTAAAGGCATTAATCAAAAGGGAAAATAGCCCTTCATTCCTCCTCCTAAAGGAGGAGTCAAATCACTCCGCTGTTGCATAGGCATCGACATCACCCCTAGCTATGCTAATCCTAACGAATAGTCTGAAACAGACCATTTATGGCCTACATGCAACTAGGAACCGTTATGAATAATAATATGCCAATTAAAAAACTTGCCCTATCAATGCTGATTTGTGCAAGTGCGTTAACTCCTGTCCATGCTGTTGTCACCGACAAAGATATTCAAAATGACCACGTTACCACTGATGACGTAGTGACGTATGGAATGGGCTTGAAAGCTCAGCGCTATAGTCCGCTAACCGCTATCAACCGCGATACAGTAGAAGAAGTGCGTCCCGTGTGGGCGTTCTCATTAGGCGGTGAAAAGCAGCGGGGGCAAGAATCGCAGCCTCTGGTAAAAGATGGTGTGATGTATGTAACCGGATCTTACTCTCGTGTGTGGGCCATCGATGCGAGAACTGGTGAAGAATTATGGCAGTATGAGGCGCGTTTGCCAGACGGCATTATGCCTTGCTGTGACGTGATAAACCGTGGCGTTGCGCTTTACGATAATCTGGTCATATTCGGCACCTTGGACGCTAAGTTAGTCGCATTGGATAAAGACACGGGTAAAACCGTTTGGAAGAAGAAAGTTGAAGACTACCGAGCGGGCTACGCCATTACTGCGGCGCCTATTGTTGTTGACGGAAAAGTCATTACAGGCATCTCCGGTGGTGAGTTCGGTATCGTCGGTAAGGTGTATGCTTACGACGCGAAGTCTGGCAAACAGCTGTGGGTAAGACCTACCGTTGAAGGGCACATGGGGTATTTGTGGAAAGATGGTAAGAAAACCGAGAATGGTATTTCAGGCGGTGCGCCAGGTAAAACATGGCCTGCTGATTTATGGAAAACCGGTGGCGCAGCAACGTGGCTAGGCGGCACTTATGACTCAGATACAGGCTTGCTATTTTTCGGTACGGGTAACCCTGCACCGTGGAACTCTCACCTACGTCCGGGCGATAACTATTTCTCGTCGTCGCGCTTAGCTATCGACCCTAATACAGGAAAAATTGTGTGGCATTTCCAAACCACACCACACGATGGTTGGGACTTCGATGGCGTAAACGAGCTTATCTCGTTTGATTACCAGGAAAACGGCAAGACAGTGAAAGCGGCGGCAACCGCTGACAGAAACGGCTTTTTCTACGTCCTTAACCGTGAAAACGGTGACTTTATCCGCGGCTTCCCGTTTGTTGATAAATTAAACTGGGCAAAGGGGCTGGATGAAAAAGGTCGACCTATCTACATTGAAGAAAATCGCCCAGGAAGCCCAGCGCAATCAGCTAATGGTAAACAAGGTGCACAGGTCGTAGCGCGTCCTGCGTTCTTAGGTGGTAAAAACTGGATGCCAATGGCCTATTCAAAAGATACTGAACTCTTCTATGTGCCTTCAAACGAATGGGAAATGGATATCTGGAACGAGCCTACCTCTTACAAGAAAGGTGCAGCGTACCTAGGTGCTGGTTTCACCATTAAATCAGTGAATGAGGACTTTATCGGCGTACTTAAAGCGATTGACCCCAAAACAGGTAAAACCGTTTGGCGCTATAACAACTTCTCTCCACTTTGGGGCGGCGTGTTAACTACAGGTGGTGGTTTGGTTTGGACCGGTAACCCTGAAGGTTATCTTATGGCCTTTGACGACAAAACCGGCGAAATGGTTTACAAGTTCCAAACTGGCTCAGGTATTGTTGGATCTCCAGTGACATGGGAAATGGACGGTGAGCAGTATATCTCGGTACTATCTGGATGGGGCGGCGCAGTGCCATTATGGGGCGGTGAAGTTGCAAAACGCGTGAAGCACTTCAACCAAGGCGGCACTGTGTGGACGTTTAAATTGCCCAAGCGCTATCAGCAGGTGGCAAAAAACTAATATTATCCAAGCGTAAAACGGTGATAATTGCATGGCCAGCGCTAACGTGCGCTGGCCTTTTTCTTCACTTATTCATTTACCTGTTGGCAAGGTAAGTCTTCATCATTCTTATGGGCTTTATTTCGACTCTGACTTTAGCACTAGCGTTGAAGCAGCAACGGTAAAGTTTGCGCTTTCAGTGGCTATCATTGTGGTCTCCTACCAAAGGAGGAGCCTTTCAAAACCAAAGTAGAGTTACCCCTTATTTACTCGTAAGTATACTTAATTCATAGTCTTTTGAGGATGTATGAATTATGAAAACAAAAATATCGATGTTGTTTGCTGCGCTCGTGGTAACTGGTTTGTCTGGCCACGTGCTTGCACATGGAAATGTTATCCCTCAAGGAGCAGATAGCTCAGCTATGCCGCCAATCACTGATGGCGATGAGTCTGAAAATGGGTGGGTGTTTGAAAACCCCTACCGAAGCCTAGACGACGACACCAAAACGAAAGTTATCAAATTTGGTGAATCAGCTTATGCAAATAATTGTGCTGGCTGTCACGGCTTGCACGCGCAGTCTGGCGGAATAAACCCAGACCTTCGTGAACTCGACCCAGAAAGCTTTGAAGACGACGAATGGTTCGTTGAGCGCTTGCGTTTTGGTTCGGCGAAAGGGATGCCTGCACTTGGCGGTATTCCTGAAGGTCAAACCGATCCTATCTTAGACCAAGAGACACTTTGGGCTATTAAAACCTACGTTGAAGCGCGTCGCGTTGTGGCCATTGAAGAGGGTGAGATAGAAGCAGATTAAGGTGACTGCTACACCTTTTTCGCCGGGTTAACGTCGAGTTGCCCGGCGCTTTTCGTTTCCAATACTGTCTAACAACACATCAATAGCTTCACTCTTCACTGTTTATAAACTTAAAATGCGCTTAACAAAGACGTATTGTCATCACACCAGCTGTAGCTTACTTAATATTCCAAAAGCGAGGGCGGTAATAGGCAAAGATGCCAATGTGCTGACTGCGATAATACTTGCTGCTAAGCGATAGTCGCCTCCTAAGTTTCTAACCATGACATAGCTTGCTGCGGCAGTAGGTGAAATGGCGAGAAGAAGAACAATGCCCAGCTCCATACCTCTAAATCCAAAAGCATAGGCAAACGCGACTAATATGGTGGGATAAACCACGCATTTACTGGTTGTGCTAAGCACAATGTTAAACCAGTCACTGGAGAATGAGCGGAACTGTAGGGAAGCACCGGTACAAATAAGTGCAAGTGGCAGTGTTAGCTGCGCAAAGTATTCACCGGTTTTTATCAAGGTGGTGGGCAATTGCCATTCGAAGTAAGAGAAGGGGAGCGCTGCCGCGATAGAAAGAATTAGCGGGTTTTTCGCCATGCCAGTAACTTGACCCAACAAAGAACGCGACGTGCCTTGATAAAAATTAAGAACAAAGACAGACAATACGTTAAACAATATAGTAATACATCCCATATAGACCGAGGCTACAGCAAGCCCTTCTTGCCCATAGGTATTGGCACAATAAGCAAGGCCAATAATGCCCATATTGGCTCTGAAACCGCCTTGTACAACCACACCTCTGGCTTTGTACGGATGTACGGTCAGATGAGAGGTAATCATCAGAGCGGCAAAAACAATGAGCGTGCCCATAACCCCAACGCCTATCAGCGATAGGTTGGCGGCTTTAGAAAAGTCTGCTCGCGCTATCGATAAAAATAACAGCGCAGGGAGCGCAACGTTAAATACCAGTTTAGATCCAGCTTCTATAAACCCTTCATTGAGCCATTTAATGCGAAAAAATAGCCATCCCATTAACAGAAGGAGCAAAACAGGAATCAGCGTGCTGGTAATAAAACTAAGCATAAAAGATACGTAAGCCTTTACAAGTGGAAACGAAACAACATAAAAACGCATTTGTAGAATATTGATGAATTTAACCTATTCACAAACGGTTTTGATAAGCGTAACTTAATATTTATATAAGAAAGGGTTGCCGATACAAAAGCTAGCCCTGTGTTCAAAAGCCCCTATAAAAAAGAATTGATGTATGAAAGCACTTCTTTTATTTATTGGTTTTGTAATAGTTAATTGCTTGTGGGGCGGGCTCTCTCACGCTTACGCTAAAAGTACTGCGTCTTTAGATAAAATGCAGTTAGTTAACGACAAGCTGTGGATGTATTACGAGGAAGGTAGTCAGCTTACTGCTGAAGACATCCTGACTAAGTATCAGCAGAATACACTTATAAAAAATACTAATGGGCGCGTTAGTTATGGGTTCACTGGTAACACGGTTTGGGGTGTGTTGGCTGTTGAATTAGATACATATGGTGTTCTTGTTACTCGTATTGCTAAAAATAGCCCAATAAACGTACCTTTTCTTCCTCTGAAAATAGAGATAGATAATGCGTGGCTAGACGAAATCGACCTCTATTTTTTCGAAAACGGTCAAAGAAAGCGTCATGTAAAACTTGGTGATAATCAGGTGCACAGTGCTCGCTTTGAAGACGCAAGAATGCCTTCCGTATTCTATCGATTTACCCAACCTGAAACGCTGGTGGTTTTTCGATTTTCCTCTGAAGATCCTATGACGATCCCCATATATGTAGGGCCCCCAATAGTTGCCAAAAACAAGACAACGGAAAATGCGTATTTTTATGGCGCGTTGTACGGCGCACTCGTTATTTTATTGGTCTACAACTTGGTTCTATACTCTTATCTTAAAGAACGGCGCTACCTGCTTTATTCCTTATACCTTCTCTCGTTTTTGCTATTTAACTTCACTTATACCGGTCATGGTTTTTGGTGGCTTTGGTCAGAATCGATATTCCTTCAACAGTGGCTTTTGCCCGCGCTAATGTTTTTGTATTTGTTCAGTGCGGTAAGATTCACTATCGAGTTTCTTAATACCCAACTCTATCTACCAAAGCTCTATCGGTGTAGGAAGTATATCTATGGCGCATTGGGTGCACTCGCTGTCACCATTGTGTTGATTGGAAGTCGCTCTTTCGCGGTGATGTCGCAGCTTGCCGTTTTAACAACAATAGCGATTTGGATGTTATTGATAGGAATTTTTGCCTACCGTAATGGCGACACATTAGCTAAATTTTTCCTCCCTGCCATTTTATGCGGAACCGGCGGTGCGATGGTGTCGAGTCTAGCCACATGGGGGCTTATTCCATACTCTAAATGGGCATTTAGAGGCATTGAAATTGGTATGGTGTTGGAAATGTCTTTGCTATCTATCTCACTGGCATTTAACTACAAACAAGTACAGCAAGCGCGCAGAAACGCCGAGCGTGACGCAAGGCTTGATCCGCTTACGTCGCTTTATAATCGGCGAGCTTTTGAAGACTTGGTTTATCCTATTTGGGAGATGGGAAAGCGCAGTAATAAGTTCATGTCGGTTATGCTCATTGATATTGATTGGTTTAAACGTATCAACGATAAATATGGTCACGACATGGGTGACAAGGTGCTGAAAAAAGTCGCTGAAGAAATTAAAGGGCAAGTTAGGGGCTCTGACATTACCTTTCGCTGGGGCGGCGAAGAGTTTTTGGTATTTTTGCCCAATACTCGGGTGCATTACGCCAAGCAAATTGCCGAGAATCTCCGCGTACACCTTTTCACCCACGACATTAACAATTTCATACGAGTGACAGTAAGTATAGGTGTGGCAGGCACCTCGCCAGGCGAAGAGGATATTAATGTTCTCATTAAACAGTCAGACCAAGCCTTGTACCTAGCGAAAGCAAAAGGTCGAAACAAAGTAGTGCTTTGGGAGGAAGATTCAGAATAAGAGGAAATAACCAAGAGGAGAAATAAAGGGAAGTATCTAGCTGATTTATAAATACAGCATTCTCACGTATGATTCTGCTTTTCATTTTCTCAGAGTATCCTTTTCATGTACCAAGATTTTCAAGCAGAGTTGGCGTGGGCTAGCCTTCATATGCCGCGCACTCGTAACGCCATTGCATCACTTCCCGATTTGTCGAACGTTAAACTTGCTTGCAACATGCATTTAGATTTGAAAATGGCGCCTTTGGTAGAAGGGCTACTTTCACGAGGATGCGACATTTTTCTTACCACGTGTAACCCCACTACAGTGCAAGATGACGTGGTGTCTTACCTTGTTGATAAAGGCGCAACGGCCCATGCATGGCGTGATATGAGCGAGGCTGACTGGTCTGAGTCATTCGATAAAGCGCTGGCGTGGCAGCCTACCCATTTGTGTGAAATGGGCGCTGATCTGACAACTCGACTTCACGAAAATATAAAAGCAAATAAACCAGTACCAAATATTGTATCGGGGTTAGAAGCAACGGGTTCTGGTATTAACCGTTTAAATGGTATGGCGCCAAACTATCCAATATTTAATTGGGATGATTTGCCGGTAAAAGAAGGGCTTCACAACAGGCACATGGTGGGCTTGAGCGCATGGCAAACTTTCTTCCAAACCACTCATCTAACCCTGCACGAAAAAGTAGTGGTTGTTATTGGTTATGGTTTGGTTGGGCAGGGCGTTGCTGCCTCGGCTAAAGCGTTCGGGGCACAGGTTCAAGTTGCAGAACTTGATCCAGCAAGAGCGCTTCAGGCGAAATACGACGGCTGGCCAGTGGTTGATTTAAATGAAGCCGCTAGCCAAGCAGACGTAATCGCCACTGCAACTGGTGCCTATGGCGTAGTGAACTCAAAACATTTAGACAGCATGAAAGACGGGGCGTTTATTTTAAATGTGGGCCACGTAGCGCAAGAAATTGATGTGCCTTACCTTAAAAACAACGCTACTCACAGTGAGCCAATGCCTTATGTAAATGCCTATAAACTGGGCGATAAAACACTGTATCTTCTAGCCGATGGCTCTATGTTTAACCTAACAGCGGGCTATGGTGACAGCATTAATGCGTTTGACGTGACGTTAGCGGTTATGGCTGCTGGTATAGGCTTTATAGTCAATGAAGGTGCGAAGAGTGAAAAGGGCCTTTATTTGCTGCCTGAAAAGGCATGGAAAGGCGCGCTTTAAAGTGCATGCTGTGGGGCGTGTAATGTAATTGATACGCAAGAACTAAACGAATTGTCGGGTGAGCGACTGCTATCTCGACATTATTTTTGAGTGTTGTAAAGTGAGCCCGTTTTAAAATTTCAGACCTAAGGCGGGCTTTGATGAACACAGCTATCGGCACAAAGACAGCACAACAAGCACTTGATAGTCTTGTCGACATGACAGGCGACTTAACACCCATCCCTCTTTCTGAGTATCAGGCCCGAATTGCCAAGGCGCAGCATTACATGCAACAGCATGACATAGGCGCGCTTTACTTAAACGCGGGCACTAACTTGGCGTATTTTACAGGAATGCAGTGGTACGCCAGTGAGCGTTTAGTCGGTGCGCTTTTGCCTGCAAAAGGTGACGTTGTATATCTAGCTCCTACCTTTGAAATTGACTCTTTAAACGAACGCAAATTAGTGGAAGGCGACATAATTGGCTGGCAAGAGCACGAGAGCCCATATGCGCTTGTCATCGCTATGCTAGATAAACTAAATACCGCTGGTGGCGATAAACTGGGTGTGGATGAGTCGACCCAGTTTTTTATCGTAGATGGTTTGAATAAGATGCTTGGCCAACCTTGGCAAATTATCAATGGTGCTGAGGTAACAGCACACTGTCGCATGCACAAATCTGAAAGTGAACTCGCGCTCATTCAACGTGCTATGGACATGACCCTTGCCGTGCATAAAGCGACTGCCAGTATGCTTTATGAAGGCATTACTACTACTGAAGTTGAAGCATTTATTAACGATGCACACAAGAAAGTGGGGGCCACGGGTAATTATTTTTGCATTGTACTTTTTGGAAAAGCCACCTCGTTTCCCCACGGCGTTAAAGACCCTCAAGTACTAAAGAAAAACGACTTAGTATTGATTGATACTGGCTGTAAAGTACATGGCTACCTGTCTGATATTACTCGAACCTATTGTTTTGGTGAGCCAACCGATAAGCAACGAGCACTATGGGAAAGCGAAAAGCGCGCGCAGCTTGCCGCATTTAACGCTGCAAAAGTTGGTGTTTCCTGTGGCGATGTTGATAAAGCCGCGCGAGACAGCTTAGCAAAAGATGGCTTAGGACCTGACTATAACTTACCAGGTTTGCCCCATCGAACCGGGCACGGCATTGGTATGGATATTCACGAATGGCCGTATTTGGTGAAAGACAATCCTCACCCGCTAGCATCTGGTATGTGTTTTAGTAACGAACCTATGATCGTAGTACCAAACGAGTTCGGTATTCGCTTAGAAGATCACTTTTATATGACCGAAGATGGCCCGGTGTGGTTTACTGAGCCCAGTTCTGCCATCGACTCACTGTAAGTCGAATGAGATGCAGCTGCTCTTTGTTACGAAGAGCAGCTGTAATGCGCAACACCGCCAGCACTGAAAAATTCAAGTGGGCGCAGTTGATAATACTTATTCTCTACCTCTTCTGTCTGCTCATCATAAGGCGCGGTAAGTATATTCTGTAGTTCGTGAATTTGGGTAAAGTCGCCTTTCTCTGCGGCTTTATAGGCTGGCATAATAAGCCATTCGCGCCATGTGAATTTAGGGTTTGCTTGGCGCATGTTCTCTGCGGTAGCAGCAATAGCGTTTGCTGCATCAACTTGTGCTTCAGCGTCCTTTTCAATACGCTCACGCCACGTTTGTAACCAGGCTTTCCATTCTGTCATGACCTCTGCTTTAGGCGGGTAGTAAAAGCTCTTCGTCAAACTCGCCGTATCTTCAGGCATTGATGATAGCTCTCGGAAAAACATATTGTAGTCAACGCCTGTGCGCAGCATTAATTGCAGTAGCTTGATAAGCAAGTCGTGGTCGTAGCTCGCAAGGCCAAGCTTTGTTGCCCACATGCTCTCCATGGCGCGTTCCATAACGCCAGAAAAACCGTCGTTAATATCGTTAAGCTTAGCGATCTGTTCACTGTTGTTTTCAAGTAGCGGCATCAGTGAGCGGCAGAACATATCAAAGTTCTTTTGCGCAGCAATGGGCTGGTTTAAAAACGAAAAATGACGACCGCCGCCTGTCCATGGTTGGTAGTCTGCTTCAAAAAACTCACAAAAACCAAATGGCCCGTAATCCAGCGTAAAACCACCGGCGGCACAGTTATCGCTATTAAAGTTGCCCTGGCAGTAACCTACGCGAACCCAATTAGAAACTAGGCGGGTTAATCGGCCTCTAAAATGCTCAGCCAGCGTTATCACTTGCTCTTTAAACGGCGCTGTAGTGTCTATTTCGCTTGCGTACTCTCGCTCAATAAGGTGCTTAACAATGGCTTCTAGCTCGTTTAATGCTTCGCTGTGTTCATTACACCTTGCGCGCCTAGCAAAAAGCTCCAGTTGCCCTACGCGCAAAAACGAAGGGGCAACGCGGGTAGATATTGCTGTGATATTTTCTACCATCACTTCAGGTTCATAGGAGTGAGATCCTTCGCGATACCAAGGTCTGTCTACGGTGTCAGATTCAGACATAAACAAGCTAAGTGAGCGTGAGGTCGAAATGCCAAGCGCGTTCATGTGCTCTTGCACTAAAAATTCGCGCACGCTAGAGCGCAATACGGCTCGACCATCTGCGCCGCGGCAATAAGGCGTGCGGCCCGCACCTTTTAACTGCATTTCCCAACGCTTGCCGTTTAGCACCGCTTCAACGATAGAAATTGCTCTGCCGTCACCGTAGCCGTTGCCCGTTCTAAACGGACACTGCTGTGTGTACTCCGTACCGTAAATAGAAAGTGCGTAGCCGGTTGCCCAGCCGAACGACTTCATAGATTCAGGCACTGCAGACATGTCGCCTGAAAACAGCTGGGTGAACTCTTTAGAAGTTACCAAGCTGTCGTCTAAACCTAATTCGGCAAACAGAGTTTCGCTATGAGCAACGTACGTCGGTGCAGTTAATGGGGTCGGAATCACTGGCACATAGTGACCTGAGAATACTTGGCGCGGGTCATGGTCGTCACCATCGCACGTCGACTGCGGATCGGGAGTGAGCGTATTCAGCAAAGAGTAATCTACGTGCTTTGCGAATTCATCTAGTGTTTTGATACGTTCTGTCACTATGCCTGCCTATTTCACTGAATGGGAAAATCTGTTCACGAGCATCGAGGCTCAGGTTACTTTTGCACCTTTAGCCATTAACAATCTCGACACTTCATACGTTTTTTCAATGATTATTGTTTAGGTCGAAGCGCAAGCTGCCCTTGCTCTACAGTTAGCTGTAAAGGTACCGTTGAAAGCATGCTTACTGCTTTGTTCGCAGGGTCTAAACGATAAACGGGGTTAGTGGCTAGATAGCCGTTAATGAGCTGCATGAATTCGCCACTTACAGGGGCTAAATTACCCTTGAAGCCGCCAGCATCAATTGTGCTATCAAGTAGAGACAATGAACGCACAAAAATCGCTTTTTCTTCACTGTCATAATAAGGCGTGCCTTCTAATGAAAGGCTTACCTTGGCTGGGTAGTTCAAACCAAAGGCACTAATACGCGCAGTAGCAATCGCGCCTAGCTGAACCACGTCTCTTCCATCTGGTCCGATGGTCGCCGTCATATCTTCCACATCCAAATACAGAGGAATACCAGCAAGTGACGTTTGCTTTTGCAGTTTGCTTACTTGGCTATCAAGTACTTGTTCTAACTCGGCATTAGAAACCGTGTAAACCGCTAACTGAGAAAGGGTTGCACAGCCTGCAAGCGCAATAGCGAAAGCTGTAGAAAGTAGAAATCTCATAAAAAAGTCTCTTTAGTAATTAGGTGTCGAATTACACAGCGTGAGCCACCAATGCTAACGCCGTAACAACAGAATGTATTCATTGTAAGGGCTGAGGCAACAGATGAACAACGAAATCGTGTACGGGCTAAGACAACGGCTTATTCAGGCAATACATTTCTTTGTTTAATCTAGATATTCATAACAAAGAAACACCTAGTCTGTAGTGATGACTTTAAGGAAACGCCATGAAAAAACAGCCATATACGAATTCCAATGATGCTGCAGAGCCTGAAAAAAAAGATGATGGTAGCAGTGACTTTGATAGAGAGACTATCCAATCAACCAAAGTTGCTTTGAATGAATCGATGGTGCTAACAGATAGCGAAGTAGAAACCTACCTTAAGTGGCTAAGCGGTTATCCAATGGAAAGCCGAGGCGAAGGCGTCTCTATTACCATCGAGTTTTTACCCGGCTTTGGTGAGCGTATAGTCGCTAAGCTTTCCAACAGCGAGTGTGTGTTGAGGGATTATTTTTAAAAAGGAAGCTAAGAATCAGGTTAGGTCCATACTAGTTAAATCTATGGACCTGCCTATCTCAATTGTCTAACTATATTTCGTTTGAAGTTGTTCCATCATGAATGTTACGACATTGAAGATCTCATCAATATCATCAGCTCTTGGGCGTACCTCAATATCTTTTTTAATACCAGTTCGCTCAAGATAATTCTGCAACCCTATGTAGCTGCCTACACTGCCATTATTTACTTTTAGTGGGGCCATGACCTGTGCAAAGCGCGTCTTCGATTCTTTATCTGTATTTGTGCTTACAAACTCTGGGCTGATCGTTCTTCCAGCTAATGGTAGTTTTAGCCTAATCGAAATGTCTATCGCAGGGTTATTTATCCATAAACCAGTGTCAGCAGGTGACTTACCGATAATTTCACTTACTGAATATTCAGTATCTTCAAGCAGAGGCTCGATATTCTCTTTGATTGACTCAAGCTTGGCTTCAATGTTGTTTTTCACAAACTTTTCTTGCTGAGCTTTAGTGAATGAACCGTCGTTGAGACTAGGCGTGTACTCCACATCAATACCTGGAATGTTTTCATAATCACCCATTGTACGTATTAACGCAGAGTAACGGCCATGCACTTTATTTGTAAGGTTATCAAAACCGTATACCCATTTAATGAGCACAGTTTCAACAGCATGGGCTTCGTTTTCAGTTGAGTAGCGCCCTACAATTCGTTTACCGAATCGGTTGTCCTTTTGTAAGGCTTTTATCTTTTCAGTTTTTTCACTTTCGATAGCATCATTTTCATGATGATCAATTCTGAAACCTTTACCTTTCCCTACGTAGAAAACGTCATTGGTTTTTGTATCAAACAATATATAAACGTAATAGTCCATTTGAAGCTTCTTAATTATCTGCTTTTATTAGTCTTTTTCTATCTATAGCTCAGATAAGCAAGTCGCTCTATAAGACAA
Organism: Alteromonas sp. ABH4_453; assembly: GCF_056160665.1. Classification (NCBI taxonomy): domain Bacteria; kingdom Pseudomonadati; phylum Pseudomonadota; class Gammaproteobacteria; order Alteromonadales; family Alteromonadaceae; genus Alteromonas; species Alteromonas sp. ABH4_453. Next base: position 703,848 of record NZ_JBSWXP010000001.1, on the reverse strand, counting down.
TGTCCTATGCAGAATTTCCCTCATGGGAAATTGATTGTTTACGTCACTATTTTTCATAAACAAGTGCTTTTTCTATAACAAAAACTTTTGCCATAACGCCCGTAACAAAGCAGTATAAGAAACTCTTCTTATTAAAAATAAAAACACAACAAGGCACTTTCTATGGTTTCACAGAGACTGGTTTCTGGGAAAATAGTGGCTGCGCTAGCTCTTTGCGTAAGCGCACTTTCTAGTTTCTCGTATTCTGCATTCGCACTTGAAGATACGGTTAACCCTGAGCTTTTCGATAAAATGGAGTATCGCTTTATTGGGCCTTACCGCGGTGGGCGTTCGGTGGCGGTTACTGGAGTTGAAGGTAATACCAATCTTTATTTTATGGGCACCGCAGGTGGCGGTGTTTGGAAAACCGAAAACGCCGGTTTATCCTGGAAAGCCATATCCGATAAAACATTTAAGGTAGGCAGCATAGGTTCTATCGCCGTTGCGCCTTCAGATCCAAACGTTATTTACGTGGGTACGGGTGAAGGCCCTATTCGAGGTGTAACTACTAGTCATGGAAAAGGTGTTTATAAATCTACAGACGGCGGTGAAACCTGGAAGCTGGTGGGTTTAGATAAACGGGGTCAAATCCCCAAAATTCGTATCCATCCCACCAGTCCCGATATAGCATGGGCGGCAGTGCAGGGCAATATTTGGGGACCTAACGAAGAACGCGGTATATTTAAAACGACAGACGGCGGTAAAACATGGCAGCATGTTTTAAAAGTAAACGCCGATACCGGTGCCGCTGACTTAGCAATCGACCCATCTAACCCCAGAATTCTTTATGCCAGCATGTGGCATCACGGCAGAACACCGTGGTTTATTAAATCAGGCGGTGAGGGCGGTGGCCTTTATAAGTCAACAGATGGCGGTGAAAGCTGGGACAAATTAGAAAAAGGGCTGCCTACGCTTATTGGTAAGGTAGGTGTAGATATTGCCGCGTCTAACCCGAAGCGCCTGTATGCCATTGTCGAGGCTGAAGAAGGCGGCCTATATCGCAGTGACGATGCGGGCAAGTCGTGGTCGTTGATGAACGGCGACAATATTCTTAAAGCCCGCGCGTGGTACTACAACCACATCAAGGTAGACCCTAACGACGAAAATACCCTTTATGTGATGAATGTGCAGCTGCATAAATCTATTGATGGCGGCAAAACCTTCGAAATTAAATCACTGCCCCACGGTGATACCCACGATATGTGGATAAACCCGGAAAACAGCTTAAATATGATCAACGCTAACGACGGTGGCGCAACCGTTACCTTCGATGGTGGTGAATCGTGGTCAAGCATTTACAACCAGCCAACGGCGCAGTTTTACCGCGTTATTACCGATAATTTAAACCCTTACTACGTTTATGGCGGCCAGCAAGATAACTCGACCATGGCTACACCGTCTGAGACGTGGGGCGACGGTATGGGAATAGAAGATCAGTTTTCTGTTGGCGGCGGCGAGAGTGCGCATATTGCATTTAACCCAGACGATCCAACCCTTATTTACGCCACTACCATCAACGGCACATTAACCGAATACAACCGCGATACTGGGCTTACGCGGCCCATCATGCCTTACCCTGAATATGTGTTTGGCAGAAACGCACGTGACCAAAAGTACCGCACCAACTGGAATGCCCCAGTGGTAGTGTCAAAGCATGATCCTAACACCGTGTACTATGGCACGCAGATGATCTTAAAAACCACAGATCGCGGTGTGAACTGGCAGGAAATAAGCCCGGATTTGACTCGAAATGAGCCTGAAAAGCAAGGGCTGAACGGCGGGCCGATTACCAATGAACAAGCTGGAGCTGAATACTACAATACGGTGTTCTATATAGCCGAGTCAGCAGTTAACAAAGGTGAGCTTTGGGTGGGAGCCGATGACGGTAAGCTTCATATAACCCGTGATGAAGGTAAAAACTGGAAAGATATTACCCCTCACAAAAAAGAAGCGCAGGTCAATGCCATAGAACTTAGCCCCCACGCACAAGGCAGAGCCTATGTGGCAGTGGCAGGCTATAAATTAAATGACTACACGCCTTACATTTACAAAACCGACAACTTTGGCAAGCGCTGGAAGCGTATTGACGAAGGCCTACCAGAGGACGCTTTTGTTCGTGTAGTACGGGAAGACACAGAGCGCGAAGGTATGCTGTTCGCTGGCTCAGAAAGCGGCATGTTTATTAGTTTCGACGACGGTAAACATTGGCAAGAACTAGACTTAAACCTTCCGCCTGTGGCGATTACCGATATGCAGGTGAAAGGCGATGACTTAGTTGTTGCAACCCAAGGCCGAGGCTTTTGGATTTTAGACGACATAGCACCGCTACGTGAAGTGCATAAGTCGCTAGATAACGAAGCGCTGTTCCAGTTTGAACCCATTGATGGCATTCGCTTGTTATCTGGCGGAGGCATGACTGACCAGCCACAAGCGAAGAATCCACCGCGTGGCGCAACTTTCCGGTACTATTTGAAGGATGAAATAGAAGGTGAGCAAACGCTTCGCATTGATATATTTAATGCCGATAACGAGCTTGTTCGCACACTGTCATCTGCACCTAGTGCATTTGAGAAGTGCGCGAAAGGTAACGAAGACGTTCGCAGCCCCATCAAATTTAAACATCCGGCAACAAAGGCGGGTTATAACGAATTTGTATGGGACCTTCGCCGCGAGCCACTAAACTGCATAGAAAACGTAAAACTGTTTGGCGGTTGGAATGGCGCCCGCGTGATGCCGGGAGATTACAAAGCGAAAATCACTGTCGGTGAACAGGCACAAACTCGCGCGTTTAAAGTACTTCCAGACCCAAGAGAAGAAGCAGATAAAGCGCAGCTTCAAGTGGTTGAAAAGAGCATTCAGGCTACAGAAACTTTACTGAATGATTTGTTTTCACACCTGCAAAAAGCCCGTGATGTGCGAGCACAATTAAACGGCGTTTCTGAAGATAACGTAATGCTGGCAAGCGATGTGTCGGCTTCAATCGAGCGCATTGTTAGTGCAATCGACGACTGGGAAGCGTTGGTTATTCAGCCCAAGCATCAAACTTTTGAAGATGACATTAACTGGCCGAATATGCTCGACAGACAAGTACGTTTCTTGATGGATAACTTCGACAGAACCGGCGCGCCTGCACAAGCTGGTGCACTAAAACGGTTAGAAGACTTAGACGCAAAGTGGCAGCAGTATAAAGTGCAGCTAGAAGCCTTGTTTGGTGAAGAAGTGAAGCCATTGAACGAAAAGCTCTCAAAGCAAGGCGCGTTTGATTTAGAGAGTTTGTAACAAGGCAAACAACCCTTACATTTGCTGGAGTTATAAAATTAAAAAGCCGGAAGCGATGAAAACGCTTCCGGCTTTTATTTTCAGTTTTAAACGTGCATCTTGCGCAGTTTAAAAGAACTTACTGAAATAGAGGCTTTCAAAACTAAATACTAAAACTGATACTTAACGCTCACCGTATAGTTAGTCGGTGAGCCCGGCATGGTCCAAAGCTGATGGTATGAGTTCTCAAAGTAATCTCTGTCGAACAGATTATTCACGTCAAATCTCATAGAAAGCGCATCGCTGATATTCACTGACCCTGCTAAGTTCACAAGCGTGTAAGACGGCAAGATGAATGTTGGATCTGTGGTTTGCCCTAAGCGATCGCCCACGTAACGCATGGTCACACCAAAGAACGCTTCTTTTTCAAAGATGCTGGTGAAATGGTTAAGCGAGATATACCCCGAATGCTTGGCAATATTGATTAAGCGCGATCCTTTAGGAACAGGCACGCCCCAATCCAAGTTATTTACTTCGTTTGCGGTTTTAGCATCTATGTATGCATAGGCCATATCAAGACGAATGTCTGAAGTAAGATCAGTTGTTAATTGAAATTCAACCCCTTGGCTTTCAACTTCACCGAGCGTGGCTGAAAAGCCAGTGTTAGGTTCAGCGGTAAGCATGTTGGTCTTTTCAGCATCAAAAATAGCGACGCTACCAGAAAACATATCAGCAATGTTTTCCCACTTAGCACCTACCTCAAAAGAGGTGGTTTCTTCTGGGTCAAAGGCGTTGCGGTCTGAATCAAGTCCGGGGTTGGGTCTGAAACCTTCTGCATAGCTAGTGTAAAGGCTTACAGAATCATTGATTTCATACACAAAACCGAAACGTGGCGTCACTTCCGTTTGGTCTTGTTGTTGTCCTTCATTGCTTAACTTATTGAAAATGTCTTGCTCGAACTTGTCCACACGAAAGCCAACTAAAAGTTTGGTGGCGTCAGTAAGTTCAATAATATCTTGTGCGTAAAACCCTAACCCTTTTTGCTTTTCTGCTGTGAGTGTCGTGGGCGTCACTTCGGGTCTGAAAATAGTGTAGTCTGGATTTTCTGGGTCGATGCTATAAGTGGTATCACCAGCACCCCACACAGTGCGCCAACGACCATAGTCTGTATCAATATGGTAGTTGTAATAGTCCAAACCAAACAAGACGTTGTTTACAAAGCCTGCCACGTCTACCACACCGCTTAATTCAAAGCGTAGCGATAAGTCTTGCGCTTGATAGTCGCGGGTTCTGCGTTGCCTTGAAAGTATAGATGGGTCGGTATACAAAAGCTGACGGCCTTCTGACAGTTCAGTATCTGAAGACTGCCCTTCAAAAGAAGAGTCTCTGTAGGCGAAGCCACTGAGTAAATGCCAGTTGTGATTCAATTCGTGATTTAACACTAGCTGATGTCCGAAGGCTTTAACTTCATGGGCTCCGTCTCTAACATCACCATAGAAGTCTTCGGCATCTACGGCGTCGAAGTCGTTATTCAATATGAACACACCGCGATCAAGCGGCTTTTCCTGATCCAATATTTCCATCTGATAGCTTAAGCTGGTGTGATCAGAAATGTTCCAGATAAATGAAGGGTTAAGGTTCAAATTCTTGAAAAACACGTTATCGCGATAAGTATCAGAATCTTCGTATGAACCGTTAACGCGATACGCCATGTCTGAATTAATGCCGTTCGTGTAATCGAACTCTACTTGTTTTTTATCAAAATTACCTACGGTACCTTGGATGTAGCCTTGCTCTTCAAACTGAGGTTTTTTGGTAATAACGTTAATGGTACCGCCAGGTTCCCCTTGACCATATAAGGCTGATCCCGGACCCTTCATTACTTCTATGGTTTGAACGTTAACCGTGCTTCTATTACCGCTATAGCCACGCACGTTGAAGCCGTTGATTAAATAACCCGATGGGTTATTTTCATCGCCAGAAAAGCCTCGGATCGCAAAGCTATCGAACATGCCGCCAGAATTGTTTTGTCTAACAATGGTGGGCGCAAAGTCTAACGCATCGATGAAACGCGTGATCCCTTCATTTGCTAATGTATCGGCAGTAATTCGGTCGATTGCTTGAGGCGTGTCGATTAGCGGTACATTACCACGATATGGCTGAAAGTGTCTTTTTACCTCAATGTGTTCAAGTTCATCATGAGCACCTTGAAGGGAGCTTTCATCACTTTGCGCAGCGGCATTTACCGATAGTGCAGCTAGCGAAAATAAAAACGGTAATTTAATGTTAAGCATAAGCAAGGTTTTACGTGTCTTCAGAGGTTATAAAAAAGGCGGTAGATGTTATGTTATCTCGTTTCTTTACGCAAGAGTGCTTAGGAACCAAAAGGTGAGATTAATGATTCTTGAAGACTAATTGCATATCGGGCGCTTCATTCGGAAGGTGAAAACGCGCAAAGCGTTATTACAAAGCGTTGTTGCAAAGTAATATACTGGTCCAAACTCAACTATCTGGCGTTTTCCTCTTCCTGCCAATGCTATACACTTCGCGTCTTTGTTACGCCTTCTTGCTGGCTACCCGTAAATTTGAACTAGGACCCTAAATGCGTCATACAACCCTCTCATTACTCTTTTGTACTCTACCTTTTTCTGCCATGGCCGCTGAAAGTGTTGTTTCATCAAGCGCTAACGCTGGCGTGGACAGCAACGAAAAAGGCGTAGAAAAAATTACGATTGAAGGGGCGGCGACGGCGAACAACAAGCCGGTAGGGACGTTTAATTCACCTATATCTAACTTAGAGTACGATCCGCGAGTCGATTTGCAATCAAGGAACATGGCAGAAGCGCAGGCTGACGTGACTATTCGCGGCGGTATATTCGAAAACACGGGCTTTCGAGTGGGAAGCGCAACGCTTATCGACCCGCAAACGGGGCACTATTTCGCTGAAATTCCCATTGCGCCAGAAATGTTGACGAAGCCGAGTATTTTCACGGGCGTCGATAATGCGCTTTACGGCGTAAATAGCTCTGTAGGTACGGTGTCTTACGGCTGGCGTCCCATCCAAACAGCAGGCAGTGTGTCAGTGGGAGTAGGTAATAACAACTTCAATTTGCAGCGTGTACACGGTGCAGTAAAGCACGCGCTTAGTGATTTACTCGGTTGGTCTGTTGGGGTTGAAGGGGAGTATTCTCGCTCTGAAAGTGATGGCTCTATCGCTAATGGCGATCATAATTTCGAACGCGCGTCAGGGCGTATCCAGCTGGCAAGTAAAACCTCACAAACCGACGTGTTTTATGGCTTTCAGCAAAAGTTCTTTGGCTGGCCTAACTTGTACACGCCTTTTAACGTAAACGAAACAGAAGACATTCAAACCCGTTTGGTCATGCTAAATCATAAACAGCGCTACGGCGAAGAGGGCATAGAAAATAACTTTGAGGTTTCTGCTTACTACAGAGAGAATGACGACCATTACGTATTCTCACGAGAAAACCCTGAAGCGTTTCAGGCGTTTCACGAAACCCAAGTGAAGTCATTGGCGTTTTCTGGTACCCATAATGTATCGCAAGAATTCGGTATCAACTATGCAGCACAGCTTACTGCAGACGACATCACATCAACCACGTTAGAGAACAATTTCACCTCTCGCGACTACTATAAAATAAGCGTAGTGCCCGAGTACCGAGTGCAGTTGAACAGCAATGAATCGCTTATCGTTCGTTTAGGTGGGGCCTTCGACGATACCAACCGCGACGACGATCGATTGTCTTTTGTAGGCGATATCAGTTGGTTTACCCAAACGGACAACAATGCCTCGCGTACGCTCTATCTTTCATACGCAGAGGCGACGCAGGTGGCTGGCTACACGGCTGTAGGCGGCAGCACCACCAGCGGTCTGTTTAGAAGTAACAACCAGTTACAGCGAGAAGTCAGCAAAAACCTAGAGTTTGGGGCGTCATTTGATAAATCGTCTTTCAAAGTTGATACCGCCGTATTCTATCGCTGGGATAACGAACTGACGGATTGGACGTATAGCTTCGACGCTACTTCAGCTCGCAGTGCAAACCCGGTTGATATCGAAACCCTAGGTGTTGATGTGATTGCCATTAAACGCTTTGATAGCGCAGACGTGGTGGCCAGCTACACCTATCTACATAAGTCTGAAGACTATCGAATTGATGAGGTAGACGCGAGCTTTTACGCGCTTAACTATCCGCCGCATCGCGCAACCCTTGGATTGGTGTGGATTGCAACCGATACGGTTGAAGTTCGCATTGACAACGAATGGAGAAAACAGGAAACCAATGCGCTTAGAAACGGCAGTGACTCTGCGTTCTTCTCGCATGTTACTCTCACATACTCACCGGCCCAGATTGAAGGGTTAAGTCTGGTATTGGCAGTCGATAACTTGTGGGATGAGCGCTTTGAAGAAATTCCAGGAACGCCGGGTCGCGGCGACCAATACTCTGCCACTGTTACCTATTTTTGGTAAGGGAGAGCAATGATAGAGAATCATCCTCATACCTTAGACGATTTTGCTGGACAATGGACGCTAACGCGCAAAATCATCCAGCGAAATGGCGATGTATTTACCTTTTCTGGCGAGGCTCAATTCAGCTGGCTGGAAGGCAGCGTACAAAAAGAAAAAAGCGGCTTGGCGTATTATGAAAAAGGCGAAGTAACCGCACCGAATAATAGCGTAATGCTCGCAGAACGTCGGTATTTTTGGCTGCAGCCTCAAACGGGTTTGTTTGAAGTGTTGTTCGACGATAAGCGCTATTTCCATACATTTAGTGCGAGCAACCCGAACGCCAAACACTTATGTGGCGATGATAATTACGTGGTGCGCTATGACTTCACAGCATGGCCTGTGTGGCGCTCTACATGGCAGGTCATTGGGCCGCGCAAAGACTACACCATGGTGAGTGAGTATAGTCCTGCGTAGCTTTGGCCTTTTTGGGCCTTAAATCTGTTTTTGTTTCTTGGCGTGTTGATGAGACATCCCAAGTGCAATAGCAATGATGGCACCGCCAAGAAACAGACGTGTAAAATCAGTGTCTTTTTGCCAAAGCAGTAAATTAACCACAAGCCCCGCGGGAATAAGTGCGTTATTCATAATAGCCAACGTACCACCAGAAACGGCTAGTGCCCCTTGGTTCCAAAAGTAATACCCAAGCCCCGATGCTACAATACCCAACCACAGCAGCACACCCCATTGCTCGGTGTTCTGCGGTAGTTGATTTGGGTTGCCGAAAAGGAAAAACGCGGGTAAGGCTACAACAAACGCGCCTAAATAAAACCATGCGAATACGTTGTGATAAGGCACTTGGGCCGTAAAAGTCGAAGTCAGCTTTTTATAGCCCACTTGTCCTAGCGCAAAGGAAAGATTAGCACCCTGAACAATAGCAAAACCAAACCAGTAGTTATCAGTCACGCCATCAAAGCGAATTATTGCTGCCCCTGCGGTGGCGATAAGTGCACACAACAAATAAAACGGAGTAAATCGCTTAAACAGAGCATCGTTTAACATAACGACATAAAGCGGCGTAAAAATGGTGAATAGCAGCACTTCAGGCACGGTTAAATACAAAAACGCGTGGTAGAAGAAAATGTACATTAATCCTAACTGCACTGCACCTAAAGCCGCCAATACCGCTTTTTGCTTGGTGCTTAGCAGTGATACTTTGAGAAACGGAAGGAACACCGCTGCAGCAAGAATGATGCGGGTTAATACGGCAAAGTAGCTATCTACTGAGCCCGCCAAAAATTCACCGATAAGCGAAAAGGAAAATGCCCATAGGACTGTAACTGCAACAAGGTAAAGCACGTGTTTCTCTTTTTCTTAGTAGGACGCGCGCTAAAGTATTGCAATAGGCAGTATTTATCAACTAATAGCTTGTTTGGACTTTACTGATAATATTTAGTGAACAGCGCTAGAAGTCGTTGGCAATGGCGCTGATTCAACTTTTTTGTTGACCTTATTGCTTTCCTTAAACTCACCCGCTTCCTCAACCAGTGCAGTCATAGCGTCAATAATATCTAAAAAGCTCGATAATTGTTCGGGCGTCAGGCCATTAGACAAATTTTCGATTTTATTGATAAGTTGTTTAGTAGGCAGGCGCATAGTGTCAAAATCCCGTTGTTAAAACCTTAATTCCTTCCTTGTAAATCAATTATCTTGCCAAGTTTTATAAATTTCCTCATTCATCATTTTAAATTACAGGAAATAATTAAAAAGTCATATCTATTAGGCGTTTACCTTATTTTTTTGGACGCATCTAAGAATTGGCCTTGCAAAACGTTTCTAAATAAATAAGATCAAATGCAAATCATTATCATTTGCGATAAAAGAAAAATAAATGAAACGAGCCTACGTTGTACCTTCACTTGCCATAGCCGCCACGCTTCCTTTGGCTTTTTCAGTTTTAGCAGAAGGTGATCTTGAACGCGTTGTTGTTACAGGCACTAGAACACCAAAGTTATTGGCATCCTCACCCGTAAAAGTTGACGTGGTAGATAAAGAGGACATTGCCCGATTAAGTAAAGGCACACTACGCCAAGTGCTTGAAGTGATGCCCGGTGTTGTGGTTAGACGCAGTCAAAAAGACGGGTACAACGTTCAGCTAAATGGCTTCAATGGTGACCATGTGCTGGTGTTAATCAACGGCCAACCTATTATTTCACCTACAGGTTCTTCGGTCGACCTTGACCAAATTAGCGTTGCTAATATTAGGCAAATTGAAATTGTGCGAGGTGCTGCTTCTGTGCTTTACGGCAGCTCAGCCATGGGTGGTGTTATCAATATTATCACCGAAAGGGTAGAAGGCTCGCAGTTTTCAGCAGACTACGAGGCATCTTATTTTACAGATGATGCAATTGACGGTGATGAATTCGGGCACACGTCTAGGGTCACTGCAGCGAAAGCAGTAAGCGATTGGCAGCTTGGCATCACGGCTCAGAACATTACTAACCCGGGTTTTGATTACGACGGCGAAACTACATCACAAGATGGTGGCGCGGTAGACAAATCTTTTGTGCAAATGTCTTTATCTACGTTGATAAATAGCGTTAGCGTGCAATATAAAGGGCAATGGCTGGACGAGCAAAAAGACAAACCTCAATCATCAATACCCGGCCAAGCCACCATTATTAGTTATCTTTCTAACGTTACTCAGTGGCAGCACGATCTTCGCGTTGAGCAACAATACGATTGGCATATCAACACGCGCTATCTTTCACATGATGAAGAGAGTGGTAACAGCAACGGGTTGCGTCAAACCGATATTCAGCTAGCGGAACTAGAAGCGCAGAAAATTTATTCTACCGAAGATATCGAGTGGGTAGGCGGCCTTGTTTTACATGGCGACACGCTGGACCAGCAAAACCTCAGCACGGGCACGGTTGAAGTTGACGATGTAAGTCGTGAAAGTGCCGAGCTTTATTTACAAGGAAACTGGCAGAAAAACGACACCCAGCTTTTAGCAGGCGCAAGAATACAAAACGATTCTGATTTTGGTTGGCATACTGCATTTAAAGCAAGTGCAAGCCAGTCAATTAGTGCTGACAGTACTTCGTGGCAACTTCGCGCAGGGGCTGGCAGTAGTTATCGCGTGCCTAACCTAAAGGAGCGCTATTACATATTTGACCACAGTAACTTGGGTTATATGGTGCTCGGCAACAACGCACTTACTCCTGAAACAGCGCTGAATGCCAACTTAGGCGCTAACCTTCGAGTAGAACCGACCAAAAATGACTGGTTATATCACCTTGATATTAACCTTCATTACACTAAAGCTGATGACTTCATCACCACAGCGGTAGACGTGGACGCATCGCAAGAGGCGGGTTTAGATATTTCAGTTTATCAAAACCTCGATGAAGCTACCCTTTACGGTGCTGATTTAAGCGCCAGCGCGGAGAATGATAATTGGCAGTGGCAACTGAATTACAGTTATTTAATTGCTGAAGATGGCAGTTCACAGCGCTTGCCTGAACGCCCTACTCATTTAGTTAAAGCATCCGTTACTTATCAGTTTAGCCAAACTGACACCAGCCTACAGCTCTATGGAGTACATGAGGGAAATGTGTCGCCTTCCAGTGGCTATACATCAGTTTTCAAAGACAGCTTTACCACGCTAAACGCAGTCGTACAGCACCAGTTCACGCCTCAGTGGCAAGCGCGCCTTGGGCTTGAAAACCTCACCGATGAACATCGCTCAACCGACGCTCTTGTGGCAGGCGTGTTTGACGCAAGGCCGATTGCTGCAAGGCGGTTGTATTTGGGCGTGAGTTACCAGTATTGAAATAACCATAAAACGAAAGCACCGACACAGAAAACAGCGTTTGAGATCAAAACAAAAAATACCTAACGGCAGATCCCAAACCAACAACTAAAAACCGCTGGTTAATTCGGCGAATTTTAAAAAGGAAAACACATGAACAAAACCTATTTAGCGTTACTGCTTGCCATGACATTCGGACTAACTGCTTGTGGCAGCTCAAGTAGCGATGACACCCCAGTCGAAACGCCTGATGAAGTGACCGATGGTAGCGGAGATTCAGATGACGGAAGTAGTGACGGTGAAAACGAAGAAGGGACCATTTACGGGCCTTTTAGTACAGGGTCTACATCAGAGCCTGTTGCCGTTTATTTTGACTTAGATACACAAACGCAACTTACGCTTACTGAAGAAGAAGCCGCAACGGATACCACGTGGGAAATTGGCTTTAAGCGTACCAATGTGTTTTTAAATACAAACCAGGAAACCGCTGTTAGCCTTTATTTTACCGGAAATAACAGCGACTTTTACGATGATACGGGCGCGCCAGTGTCTGACTTGTTCCTAAATGCTAGCGCTGACAGCGAACTAGACGATTACTTGGCTGTTACTCAAAGCGATATACCAGAAGCTGACGCGTTCAGCACAGATACAGAAACCCAAGTGATCGGCGATACCTTTTACAACTATGACTTTACTACTCACGTAGTAACGCCAAATGAAGAGACCTATTACATCGTTTCCTCTGATAGCAACTACACAAAATTTCACGTTACCGATATCGTCACCGAAGGGCGAGGTATCGGTGAAATAACCCTTGGCGTTATGCATCAAAGCGTTCTTGACGGGCAAAGCACCTTTGCTGAAGAAGTCGCATTTACCATTGATGCGGTGGGTTGCAGCGACACGGTTTATATTGACTTTGATATTCAGCAAGTAGTTACACAAACTGATGGCTGGGATTTATCAATGCCGTGTGCGGACGGGGCGGGGGAATTTACCCTTTCTATTGCTGATGATGCGACCGTGCTTCGCACAGACGCTGAAACATACGATGGCGTAGACACCGAAGCGGCACAGTTTTATGACTTCAGTGAAGAGACGGTCAGTGAGTACGCCATGAGTGCGAACAACTGGTATTTCTACGACAGTACCAGCCACTTACTTTACTCACAGTTTGGGGTTTATTTAATTCAGGCAGGCGATACGACCTACAAGCTTCAAATTACTAGCTACTACGATGAAGAGGGGACATCAGGTGCGTATAGTTTCCGCGCCGACCCGGTAAGTGGAGAGTAAATGATGTTGCAAAAGGCTCTTTCACTTTCGTCTATTGCCGTAAAAGCGATGTGTACTGTGATGGTAGGGTGGGGTTTGTTTGCAGAAGGGGCGTTTAGCGCCCCTTTAGATGAAACGCAAACTGCATCACCTAGAATTGTTACCGCTGGCGGTAGTATTACTGAAATTGTTTTCGCGTTAGGACGAGGCGATTGGGTAATTGCTACTGACAGTACCAGTATGTACCCAAAAGAAGCGACGAGTTTAACTAAGCTTGGATACTTTCGTCAGCTTAGCACCGAGGGGGTATTGGCCCAACAGCCCACAATGCTTTTAGGCGCTGAGGCGACGGGCCCGAATGTTGCGCTGGAACAAATAGCCCATGCTGGCGTAGAGGTTACTACCTTTAACGTAGACAAAAACTTAAGTGGCCTAAAGCGCCTAGTACTGGATATTGGTGAAAAACTATCGGCAAGTGATAACGCCATTACCCTTGTTCACGATATTGAAAAGAAGGTAGAGCAACAAAAAGCGCGGTACGCTGATAAAACCTTAGCGTTCAATACGCCAATTAAAGCGCTCTATGTGGTGGCGAACAATGACAGAGGAATAACGGTTGCGGGTAAAAATACTGTGCCCCAAGCGCTATTCGATGCGCTGGGCATCGTTAATATAGGTGCAGCAGTGGAAGGCTACAAAGTGATGAGCGCTGAGTCTGTGCTGATGCAAAACCCTGATATTGTGTTTGCCGCTGGGCACATGCTGCGTGGGAAAAGCGCGAAGGACGCACTTTGTAAGCACCATGCGTTGGCAGCCACCTTTGCTGGTATTCATTGCCTGGTTCAAGCCATGGATAGCAGCATAAGTTTGGGTCTTTCTCCGCGCTTTGATGTAGCGCTTCAGCGTGTTGCTGAGCACGCAGAAAAAGCCATTGAAATGAAACAAACGCAAAATGCTGCTAACAGTAGAACGAGTCAATAATGCAGTTATCTTCCGCAGCTAAGCGCAGTGATAACCTAGGCGATAACCCAAGCGATTATTCATCTAGGCCTGTAGTACTTAAGCTAATTAATGCCCGCGCGCAGCGAAAACGTATAGGCATGGGAATACTGGTTGTATTGCTGTTGATGTTTGCTTATGTAGGGTTAACCCGCGGCAGTTTACCAATTGATATTGAACAGCAACTTAGATACTTCATTAGCGCCGGCAATACGGTAAAAAATACGGCAGCAAATGCCACCCATTGGTATGTGTTGTCTGAAATTAGGCTACCAAGGGTGATCATGACGATGCTGATTGGCGCGCTTCTAGCCGTATCTGGCTGTGCTATGCAGGGGCTAGTGCGCAATCCTCTTGCAGACCCTGGTTTAATCGGTATTGCAGGTGGCGCAGCCGCAGCCGCAGCCCTTAGTATGACTATAGTACCTCCGCTCATCCCTGCGCTTGAGTCTATATGGGTAGCCATGTGGGCCTTTGGAGGTGCACTACTTTCTGTATGGACAGTGCTTAGGTTTTCAAATGGACCGCAAGGCGTTTCAGTAGCCGCGCTTATTTTGGCTGGGGTTGCCATTAACGCCTTAACCGGAACCGTGATAGGGGCTATTAGTTATGTAGCAAGCGATGATGCACTTCGCCAAATTAGCTACTGGACCATGGGTAGTCTTGCCGGAGCAAGCTGGACGCTTTGTGGTCTTATTGCGCTAGCTGGGCTTGTTGCTTTTACTGGTCTTATGAAGTCACGTAATGCGCTAAATTTACTCGCGCTTGGTGAAAAAGAGGCGGCTTATATGGGGCTTAATGTTACCCGATACAAACACGGGGTTTTATGGCTGGTGGCGTTCTCTGTGGCCCTAGCGACGGCGCTGTGCGGCATTATTGGCTTTGTCGGTTTGGTGGTGCCCCACATGTGCAGGGCAATATTTGGTGTAAACCACCAGGTGCTAATACCTGCCAGCGCATTAATGGGAGCTTTGCTATTAATGATTGCCGATACATTGGCTCGTACCTTATTTGTGCCTATGGAAATGCCTATTGGTATTGTTACATCAGCAGTAGGGGCGCCATTTTTCCTTTACTTACTGTGGCAACAACGCCGCATATTTAGTGGTGGGGGGGAGCTAAAATGAAAGTGGAAATTCTAGAGCAAAGCGACAATGGTAACCGGTTAAACACGGCGTTGCTCACATTAAAAGATGTTGTGATAGCCAGAGGTAACACGCGTTTGCTTGAGCAAATATCTTTGTCATTTAACACTGGTGAGTTTACCGCGATAGCGGGTGAGAACGGATGCGGTAAATCTACGCTATTAAGTATGCTCAGTGGTGTAGAAACGCCATCTGGAGGAACGCTAACGCTTGGCGGGAAAAAAATTAGTGCGCTAAGCGCAAATCAATTAGCAATACAGCGTGCAGTGATGGCACAGAGCGCGTCGACGCCATTTGGATTTATCGCCGACGAGTTACTCCATTTGGCGCGGTATCAGTACGTTGAGTCATTAGAACAAAAGAGTCGGTTGATTCATGGTATTGCTGAGCAGTTTGACATTATGCATTTACTTGCTCGCAATATTCAAACCTTATCTGGCGGGGAAAGGCAGAGAATATTTTTAGCTAAATCTATTCTTCAAATAATACCGGGCGATCAAAACGAGAGTTTGGAAGGCAAGCTTTTGCTGTTAGATGAACCCACCTCAGCCCTAGATTTGCGCCATCAGAAACTTGTCATGCAGCAACTGGTTGCACTGCGGGCAAAAGGGCTGTGCATTATTTGCGTAAGTCACGATCTAAATTTAATTTCCCCTTATTGCGACAGACTCATTTTATTGGGGGAAAAGCAGTGTTTAGCCGACGGACCACCAGCGCGAGTAATTACTACCGATATGCTTTCTCGGTGTTATCACACCCAGTTAAACCTAATTAAAAACGAACAAAAACAAGTTTTCGTGACACATTAATTTTAGCGAAAACCGAAAACAGAAAAACAAGAACGGAGTAAACCATGAGCATGCAAGATATTGCATTTCAAGCAAAACAGCTTAGCCGAACCCACCACAGCGGTGTATTGGGTACGCATTCAACATCAATGCCCGGCTACCCTTTTGGTTCGGTTGTACCGTACTATTTAACGCCTAGTGGTGACGCAGTTATTTACATCAGTGATATCGCGCTTCATACGCGTAATATCAAAGCGAACGACAAGGTTAGCTTAACCATTTTTGATGCCGGTGAAGATGACTCTCAGGCGAATGGCCGAGTGACTATTATGGGAAGCGCTGAGCTAGCGAATCAAGATGACGTGAAAGCACAGTATCTTCGTTTATTCCCACAAGCTAAAAAATACGAGCAAACCCACGATTTCAATTTTTACATTATTCGTACTGAGCGAGTACGTTTTATTGGTGGTTTCGGAAAAATCCACTGGGTTGATAAAAACTATTGGCGCGTTGAAGCCCAAGACTGGCATAGCGCACCAGAGGGCATGATCACCCATATGAATGAAGACCATCAGGACGCGATGCAGCTTATCTTGCAGCATAAAGCAGGTGTAAACGTTGAAGCGCCGATAATGCACAGCGTATTTCCAGAAGGCATGCATTGCGGTACAGAAAAGCAGACTTGGTTTATCCCTTTTGAGGCGCTATGCATGTCGTCAACGGACGTACGAAAAGCGTTAGTAAAACTGACCAATGACGCACGGAGTGCGCTTAATGTACCCAAAGCGGTGTCGTAGCCTGACCGCACAATGTTACATCCATACGGAGCGGCTTTTAGTGTAGGTCGCTTTTGTATTAGAAGGTTTGAGCTTGCAGCTGCCGACACAGTCCGTTTGTTATAAACAAAGCGTTGTTTTGCAGCAGTAAGCCTGCTCATTGGTTCACCGTAAATTGACTTATACCTCTCCTTCAACGAGCGTTTTTTTAGCCATTAACGCATCGGTTAAAAACTGCATCAGCAATTTTACTTTAGGCTGTTCATATAAATCAGGGTGAGTGAGAAGCCAAATATCGTATTTCAAAACGGGTGCGCTGCCCGGTAATCGCACTAGGTCGGGGTGTGGGTCACCCATGAAACATGCAGCTCTTCCCATACCCACGCCGTTTAATATAGCGTGATATCGAGAGATGATGTCATCAATTGCTATTCCAATAGGTACCTGTGGGTAAGGCGATTGTGCTAGCCATTGCGGCCAAACTTCATTCTCTAACGGCGCAATCCATCGCCAGTCTTTACGGGGTGTATTTTCACAGTAATCTTTGTGTGCATAAAAGCACAAGCCTAGCTTGTAAAGTCGCCTTCCAATTAAGTGTTCCGGTAATTTAGGTGCCCCGCGTATAACGACATCCGCTTCGCCTTTGTCTAAGTCGGCGAATTTTATAGAGCTTTTCACTTTTAATTGAATAGACGGATAAAGCCGAGCGAACTCACCGAGTTCTTTGACCAACAAAAACTGCGACATGGGCTCGCCCAGTGAGAGCGTTATTGGGCCTGCGAGTTTTTCATTACTTGCGCAGTAAAGCCGTTCTGAATCACGAATAACACTTTCAACCTGCATAGCGGTGGCGACAAGCTGCTCGCCAAACGGGGTAGCGCGGTACCCGCCGGGAATGCGCTCGAAAATACTGGCGTTATATTGCTTTTCTAACAAAGACAAACGCCTTGCCACCGTTGTATGAGTAGTCCCTAAGGTTATGGCAGCTGCCCTGAGGGTTATTGACCTGTGCAGGGCTAGAATTAATGCGTAATCATTCCAATCTTTCATGGAACAATAATGCACCATTGTGAATAAAAAACAAACCGTGTTTTGGGTTGCTTTAGTTGCTAATGTATTTGCATAACCACAAAGTTAACTATCACAGAGAGAGTTAGAATGTTGCTTAATGTACTGAAATTATTGACTTTAAAATTTGGGTTGTTAAGTGTTTTGTTTGCCTCCCCGGTAATTGCTAATGAAAAAGAGAAAACGCTGTCGGTGCATTTTAATCCAGGAGCGGTGATGCAGCTTATTGCACCTGTAACTGAAGCGGAAAAACGTCCGCTGCGAGACAAGTATTTTGAATTGGGAGCATCAACAGCACGTGAATACGGATATACCCAAAACGGGGTACTTGTTGTTGAGAAGACACTGATAGGAACATTTAGTCCTAATGTTTTTGTGGTAAGCCAGTGGCCTTCACTTAATGCACAAAAGTCATTTCAATCGCTACCACTGTTTAGCGATATAAAGGCATTAAGAAGAGAGGCATGGGAGGCACTAAAGCTTTATGACTATGAGATAAGTAAGCCTACCACGCTGACATTTTCAGCAGACAAGGTATATTCAGTTTCATTGGCCTGGGTGAACCCCAAAGCACCTAACAACTATTATGCTTTTATCGACAGCTTTGCGAAAAAAGCGCAAGCGTTGGGTGGTAAAGTAGTATCCAAAACTCAGGATATATCACTAAGCGACCATAACCCCTACGCTGTAGCGCCACAGCAAATTGTGATTATAGAGTGGAATAGTACAAATGATATTGAGGCAGTTCTTGCATCATCAGAATATATAGCGCAGCTCGAAAAGCTTAAAAACGGCACAGTAGATTTTGAGCTGCACACAGTGCGCCCAAGGATTTAGGGGTAAAGGCGTAAGCGTATTGCTAAAGCGTTGCGTGTGTAAACAAGCGATAATCAGTTAACTATTTTGACTCGATAAGCCGAATCCAATGATTAAAAACGCCTACGTTTTCCAAGATGATTTTCACACACATCAGAATTGGTACTGCTAATAGGACTCCTATCACGCCCCATAGCCAGCCTGTGATTGCTATCCAAATTATGATTATCAGCGGATTGAGCTGCATACTGCGCCCCAGTACAGCGGGTGTAATCAACTGAGACTCGACAATGTTTAATGTTAAAAATACACCGGCGGGTAAAAATGCGCTGCCGGTAAGCCCAAATTGAACTAGACCCACAACGAGCAACACGAGACAACTAGCGATACCGCCTAAATAGGGTACAAAGTTCATCAAAGCAACCAGCGCTCCCCACAATAATGCATCTTCAATTCCGAAGTAATGGAAGGCACCAGCCGTAGCCAGCCCTAAACAGGTGTTTATGATACTTATCGTTACTATGTATGAAGAAAGCTCTCGTTGAATTTGGTCTACCAGCACCAGTGCTCGCCTTTTGTCGGTAACCACTGGAAAATCTCTAATGAAAACGTGGAAGAGGTTTGGACCGAAGACTAATAAGAAAAAGATCAATACTACGCAGCCAAGCACTTGCGCTAGTAAGAAAGGCGCACTGCTGAAAAGGTTCAAACCCATATCAATGCCACTTTGCTTGATCTTGTCGGTCACTGAATTTGAAGTATCTGGCGGAGTAAGCACCTGTTTATTAGAGTCGTCGTCGCCAAACCAGTTGAAAATAGATGATTCTTCTTCAACAGGGTCAGCCGCAGGAGGTGTTGTATAGGCGTCAATACTACTGCTAATTTCTTCTATCTCTTCACTGATTTCGGCGGCTATTTTGGGCAGAGAATGTATCCACCGCTCTGCGGGCTCCGCAAGCTCGACGGTTAGCAAAGTGAAAGGTGCTATCAACAGAATAATCAATGCACCTGCCGAAATCGTCCGTGGCACATATACTTTTCGAGCAATGGCAACAAGAGGACTTAATAGTAAGGCTATAAACGCAGAGAAAAACAGCGGGATGAGAAGTGACTTCGCCAAAAACAACGTGTAAATAAAGGCAAAGATTACTAAGGTATTAAGCAACTTAGTTTGCTTGGCTATTTTAGGGTACGCACCAGTTAAATTCTTTCTTTGTTGTTCGTTAGTAGAGCCAGCGTTATCCATGTCTTAGCCTTGGGTGAGAAGCGAAATTTGCGCGATTTTTTCGTCAATCTTGAAGAAGATAGAGTATAAATATTACGAAAATTTCATGTTTAAAGTTCAATTCCTTCAAACCCTAGTCTTCGTATTTTCTTCGACAATATTTGGGTGATCTGTATATGCAAGTAAATCACTATTAAAAGCATACATGGATTATTGTCTTATGGAGAGGGCTAATGCCTCGTATTACTCGTCGTTACTTCCTTCAAATAGCGGGTTCAGGTCTACTCCTTGCCCACAGCCCTTATTTGTTAGCTCAGCCACCTAAAAAGAAATTAGGCGTAGCCTTGCTTGGCTTAGGCAATTACAGCACAAATTTATTAGCACCTGCGCTACAGCACACCAAGCATTGTGAACTGCGAGGCATCATCACAGGTAGCGAAGAAAAAATTTCTAAGTGGCAAAGAAAGCATGGAATTAAGGATAGCAACGTATACACATACCGCACTATGGCTGAGATTGCGGATAACGATGATATTGACGTTATCTATGTCGTAACGCCCACAGGTACGCACAAAGACTTTGCAGTGCAGGCTGCAAATACTGGAAAGCACGTGTGGTGTGAAAAGCCTATGGCCATGGATAGTGAGGAGTGCCAAGCTATCATCGATGCCTGTAATAAAAATAATGTGACCCTGTCTATCGGCTATCGCATGCAGCACGAACCTAATACACGCACTTTTCATCAATACCTTGAAGCGAAACCCTACGGAGATATAACTGCCGTGTCGAGCTTCGCTGGTTATGCGGGGCAAGGCAGAGCGGCTGACAACTGGCGCATGAAAAAGCATATGGGAGGCGGTGCACTTTATGACATGGGCGTTTATGCAATAAACAGTGCGCGCTTTTTAACGGGGCGAGAGCCCTTGTCTGTTGCCGGCAGCCATCCTCCACAACGTTTCCCAAACAAGTTTACTGAAGTTGATGAAACTACCTTATTCACTATGGACTTTGGCGACGGGCTGGTGGCAGATTGCGGTACTAGCGTAGTAAAAGGGTTCAATCATTTCAAAGCTGAGTGTGAAGACGGTTGGTATCAGCTAAAGCCAATGCAGAGCTACAACGGTGTTACGGGTACAACATCTGATGGGAAAACACTGCCCCCTATTAACGGTATGCAGCAAACGCTTCAAATGGATAACGACGCTTTAGCCATATTAACTGGGCGCCAGCCAATGGTAACCGGTAGTGAAGGGCTTGCTGATATTAAGATTGTTAACGCTATATTTAAAGCGGCGAAAACGGGTCAAACGGTAACGTTGTAAGGCTTTGTGACTGAGCTTAAGCAAAGCATCGATAAATCGTTGTTCATATAATGCTAAGTTTGGCATCCGCGTCGCTTTGAATGTAAAACGCTTCAAGTTACGAAGCTTTTTCCTTGAGTCATTCAACGCCTAGAGAATCGATTAGCGAGTTTAGCTTTTTCGTATCAGTTAATTTATCAAACCATAGAGGTATCTCGGCCCCGTGCATTAAACCTAGTATGGCCCCTAAAACAAAACCACGATGCACGTTGTCACCGCCTACGTTAGTGTTTGCCATCAGTGCTTTTTTCGGATTATCAGCATAGCGATAAGCGAAGTATAAAACAGCGGGCCATGCGTCTGAGATATAACACGCTGGCGAATACATGCGCCCTACAACTTCAATATCGCTTTTGTTTTTTGCCGTAAGGGACGATAAGTTCATACGTGCTGACTTGCGCGCAATCCCTTCTAAAATATCTTTGGGTGACTCATCTTGGCGGTGCGCTAATTTGTATATAAGTTCAACGTAGACATCGCATACCGATGCTAATGACTCATCGGGATGCGTTAAATACAGATGCTTTCGGCACAGCTGTTGGATCTCGTTAAGTGCTGTATTCTTAGCTGCTTCTACTATCGCCAAAGGTGTTACTGACACAAACGCGCCTATTGAAGCTGTATCATGGGTAACTGCTCCACATTTTTCTGCCGGAATGCCTTGCTCAAGATTCGCGAAGAAACCTCTGTGATAAGACTCGGCATAGGTGTCAGAGTGCTTAGGCTCGTCAGCGCGCATAAAGTTAATATATTGGTTTAAAAACTCGTTTGCGTCATAGCCTTTAAGGGCACATGCTAGGACGATGCGCGCACAGTGGGCGTTAAGCGTATTTTCACCAGCTTTCATTCCCTGGTGATAATGAACGTTGTCTTTGCCCCAGTACTGTCTTTTTCCTTTTAGAATGACCTCACCCACAATTTCTTTTTGGCTAGCTGATGCTTTGTTTGCGCGGCCACCTTGTTGTGTGGAATGCAGCGACATTATTGAAGAGGGGTGGAAAGTAGGAGCATCTTCAAATTGTTCGATACCTAACGGAAACGCTTTGTAGATATCGGCTGGGTTGTAAAACCAGTGCACCGGCATTGCGAGTGCGTCGCCGATGAATGCGTTTTTAAGTGCTGCTCTTGCGCGTTCTATGATTAATGAAGCCATCTTTCCTCTCGCCTGCCAACCAACTCATTTGGATGGGTATGCGTGTATTAACTCATTTAAACTACGCACAAATGTCTAAAAATGATCGCTTCAATGCTCGTCAAAAAGCGACTTGTTGCGAATGTATTTCCGCATGTAGTGGTAGGTTATAGGACGCAACAACCAGCTTTTAAGAGACATTAAAAATCGCCTGTGAGTAGGCGTGTTTTCATAAATTTTATCGTCGTGCAGCCACAGCATTTTACCTACATGCCAGAAGTAAAAAGGGAAGGGAGGCATAAAGGTAATGACATCTAGGTCGCAGCAAATACGGTAGGTCCTGTGGTGTAGCGTGTAATGTTTGTACCAAGAGCGGGTGCCGACGGCAGGTTGCCCAAAGGTAACCACTCTTTTTACCGACTTTGGGAAGCGCCTTTGAAAATAATCGGCCATTAACACAGCCACCGCACCACCGGATGAGTGACCGATGAACGAAAACCGTTTGCCTTGTGCGCGAAGTGGCTCTAGCACTTTAACGAGTAATTCTCGTAGCGGTAATGCGTCATCGGAAGTTTTTGTACTTGAGTACATTGGCTGCGCAAGTAATCTCGCAAAGCCCCAGTGGACAAAGAAACTTCTGTTTAATTGGCGCAATCTATAGGGTATGAAAAACAAGTTTGCGAACCAGTCTTTAAAGCCTAACGACCCGCGAAAAACAATGATGACCTCTTTTTTGTTTTCGACCCACAGTATTCTCACGCTCATTCTGCCGTACTTATCGACAAGATGACGTTCATGAAAAGGGTCTAGTATTTTTTCGTATTGGGCGTCGGCATCGGGGTAGGCGAGTTGACAGAGGATGGCATATCGTTCGTATTGATAGCGTTTCAATTTTTTCATGAAAACTCGTATCGAAGCAATCTGCAATTTGAGGGGAAGCCTTCGTAGGCTCCATTAGCGAATATTTTACGTTACAGGTATTTTATTTCAGTGATGTGACGGGAAAGCCTTATTTTACAAAGAGGACTATAAGGCTCTGAAAAGAGGATGCAGAGCCGATATGTTAATAAGTAATGTTGCTCGATCAATTAATAATTTCAGCTGCAACTACCGAGATTTCCACGAGAAGTGCTTCGCGGGCCATATCGGCAGTAACGCATGCCCTTGCTGGCGCATGACCCTCTGGCACCCAGTTATCCCATACCTCATTCATTTTCGCAAAATCATCCATGGTTTTAAGGTAAATGGTCGCTGAAAGCATATGCTTTCTATCGCTGCCTGCCTGTATTAGCAGACTGTCGACTTTATCAAGCATGGTTTGAGTTTGGTGGGTGATATCTTGCGTGGCATCTGCGCATACTTGCCCGCATAAGTAGATAACGCCATTGTGTTTCACAATACGACTCATGCGCTGCTTGGTTTCCATTCGTTCAATGTTCATTAATTAAAGCCTTTCAGAAAGTGAAAAAAGTTTGTGCTGAGCGACTTTAATTGGTTTGTTGGGTTACTTCAATTGTTACTCAGTTCCAAACGAAGTAACCCTGAAGAATCTCGGCATGTACAGTTAAGAGATTATACTCCAGCACAACATTTGCACTGGATTCATCAGTGAGTGAGTATTTTCTATAATATTATTTGTGCATACCGCGAATAGGGTAGTTGTTATCAGGGTTACGAATCCAGCCCAAACCACTTACTAATGTCTCTAACTCAGGTCTAACAAATGGGTTGTTAGAAATATCAGCAACGTGCACATTACCTTCATTGTTCACAACAAACAGCGCTGGCTCAGAGAACGGGTGATCAGTTTCTTGAGGAGATCTTGGAGCAGAGATATATACGCCTAATTCTTCCATTTGCTCCAATGTTAAGCCGTACGCAATAGGAAAGTTGATATCCAATCTAGGCAGGTGACTCTCAAGCTGCGCTTTACTGTCGCCAGACACTGCAATGAGATCTACACCAGTTTCGGCAAGATGACCTCTAACACTTTCAAGTTGATTGAGGTATCGAGTGCAAAGTGGGCAATGTTGCCCTCGGTAAATTACCACCATTTTCCAGTCAAGACCGTTCTCAGGTCTCGCTAACTTTTTAGTGTTGCCATTTAACAGCTTTGCCGAAATATCGGGGAAAGCAGAACCTGCATGTAACTTATTGGTGTATTCAGTAATCATGATAATTCCTTAAAAATGCTTGTGAATGTGAGCTTCAAAACGTTTGAAATCCTTTTCCACATCGGCGTTTTTCATCACGTCAAAGCTGGCGAAAGTTTCAATTGGCTTCATGCCAAAGAACTTAAAATTCATATGCATTGGAAACAATAAATCGTCTACAGATTTACCTTCAAAAAACTCTTTACTGTCGTTGAATGACTCTTCTGGTGCATTGAAGGTTAAAGACATCATGTATTTAACGTCAGTAAGCGTACCGCCTGTGCCGTAGTTTTTCTTCGGTGATTCGGCAACTCGACCATCGCCGGCACATAGGGCGCCGCCCATACCTGCAGTGTATATTTCATCCATGTACTTTTTGAATGACCATGGCACACCCATCCAATTAATTGGTGTCTGTAGAAGAACGATGTCAGCCCACTGATGATGGGCCAACTGTTCTTCAACGTTGTGTTCTTCGGCCATTGTCACTACGCGAGTGTTATAGCCTTTAGCTTCAAGCAGCGTTACTGCTTTATCGACGAAAGACGCGTTTAACTTGCCTTCTGAAAAAGGGTAATACTGGTGTGCATTGATAATTAGCACATTGCCTGTCTTTGTGGTGGTCATCTCAAAACTCCCAAAAAAATTGAATAAAGCTTATTGCTCACAGGTGGTTTATTTTAGTAACCTTTTAACTTTAAACAACTAGTGGTGTTTTGGTAACTATGTTAGAGATTAATGGGATATTGTATAAATTGACTTTGAATCAATTGGTTAAGTGATTAAAGAAAGTGGGTTGTCGAGCGAAGTTTATTGCAGCCTTCAAGCGCTTACTGCAACTAAGCTTATTTTTTTGCTTCTAGGCAAAAAGTAAATTTTCACTCTATTCAATTAGACAAGACTTGGTGTATTTCATTTCTTAACCACCTTCTCATTGGGTCCTGATGCGTGCGTCCATGCCATATTTGGCTAATGTTTACCTTTGGTAAGTCAATCGGACACTCATGTATGGTTAATCTGTCGAAAGTGAAAGCATACATTTTTGCGATAGACTCCAAGCACACTAAAATGCAGTTTGTATCTTTTGCAATAAGCGGGGGCGTTAAAAAACTTGAAACGCCAGCAACAACATTTCTGGTTAAGTTTAGATTACGAAGTGCTTTATCTACTATTCCGTCAAGGTCTCCGGTTAGTGTGGTGACGATATGCCTAGCGTCTAAAAAAGTGCTTAGGTCTAGTTGCGCTGTTGGGGCAAGCTTTTCGCTGCTACTTAAAACAACAAAAGACTCGCCTCTTAGTTTTTGCTGATAAAAGGTATCAGGTAACTCATTGTAAAAGCCTGCAATAGCTAAATCACATTCGCCTGTTTCCAACTCTTTTTTTGGCACTTTGCCCAAGGTATTGTGGCAGACTATCTTAAGGTTTGGTGCCTTCGTTTCTATTCGCGTTAACAGATCAGGCAATAACAGTTGCTCAATAAAGTCTGTCGTATATATGTGAACAATATCTTCATTAAGTAAAAAGTTTTGAGATTCGAGTTGATGATATAAGCCTTCGATAGATTGAACGGCTTGCAATACGAGCGGCGCAATTTGTTCAGCTAATGGGGTTATGGTTAAGCCTCTAGCTGCCCTTACGAAAAGCGCGTCATCGAATTCATTCCTTAACTTATTTAGCTTATGGCTAAGTGCAGGCTGGCTAAGAGCCATGCGTTTAGCTGCATTGGATAAGTTCCTCTCTTCAAATAAAACCTTGAATACATAAAGTAAGTTTACGTCTTTGGTTGAGATATTCATAAATTGGATTGGTGTTATTTAACCTATTCATTTCTTGTGATTCTAGTTTGTACTTAAACTTCCCGTCAATTAATCACTGGAGGTAAGTATGAATAAGTTACGTTTAGGTATTGTTGGTTCAGGCATGATAGCGGGTATTATCGCAAATGCAGTAAAGCAGGTAGAAAGTATTGAATTAGCAGCCGTGGCAAGTCGCCGCCCGGTTTCAGCTAAAGCATTTGCTGATGAGCATGGCATTAACCTCGTGTTTGATACATGGCAAGAGATGTTAGCGTCAGACTCGATTGATGCAATTTATGTAGCAACACCAACGGCAAGCAAAGAAGAAATTGCGATTTATGGCGCACAAAACAAAAAGCATTTGCTGGTGGAAAAGCCTTACTCAAGCGCAAAGTCATTAGAAAACATGATAAATGCTGCAAATGTGAATGGTGTTAGCTTTATGGACGCCACGCATTTTACCCATAATCCTCGCACTAAAGTTATTAATGACATAATGGAGAAGGAAATAGGCGCACCGCAAGCGGTTAGAACGTCTTTTTTCTTCCCATTCATGGATAAAACCAACATCCGTTTCGATACCTCAAAAGAGCCGACAGGTGCAGTGGGTGACATGACTTGGTATTCAATGCGGGCCATTGCCGAATATTTGAAGCCAACGGCACCGCTAAAACTTATTTCTGGCGCAATTGTTAGAGACGAAGAAACAAATGCTGTCATCCGAGGTTCGGGCGTTGCAGTGTTTGAAGATGGTAAATCGTCTACCTTTGACTTTGGCTACAACGTTGGAACGTGCCTGATGGATTTAGATATTCTGGGTCATGAGGGGGTATTTAGCATGTCTGACTATGTACTTGATTGGAAGAATGGTTTTGCATTTGATAACCAAGACCATGTTGTCGGTTTTACTAAGCGCAAAGAAATGCAGCAACCCAGCGAGCATCAATATATTGAAGCAGATTCCTCAGAAGCGCAGTCAGTATTCATGATGAGAAATTTTGCGGCGCTAACATCAGATGTGGAATCGACCGAAAATGCAAAAGCGCAACACTTGGCCTTGTTAACCCAGAGGTTGCTAGACGCATATTGGGATGCAGTGTCATAGAAGAGCAGACACCTGAATCCGGGCTTTATTGGTCCAAATGCGGTGAAGCGAAGCTCGGCCGCCACGCTTGCGTGGCGATTTGCTGAAATTCAGACACAAAAAAACCGACTCAAAAGTCGGTTTCAGTATCTGCTTCTAAAAGAAGAAGATGGTACCAGTGGGCGGGCTTTGATTGGACCGACACTCGGCCGACACGCTTGCGTGGCGATTTGTTGAAATTTAAACACAAAAAAACCAACTGAAAAGTTGGTTTAATGTTTGGTACCAGTGGGCGGACTTGAACCGCCACGCTATCGCTAGCAGCGGATTTTGAATCCGCCATGTCTACCAATTCCATCACACTGGCATAGTGTATAGACATCAACGTGGTGTTGATGCTTGGCATTATAGCGATGCGGCGCGCCTATACAACTACTTTTTGTGCTTTTTATGGCTAAGTGCCGAAAGATTGTCCAAAGGCGCGCGCCGCTTTAGTCATTTCTTATTTTTTGTCACTCAGTATAAGCTTACTCTTATCTCTCAATTAATAACTAGGTGTGCCGCTGCTACCATCTCTGCAACGTCCAGTTAATCGCTATAACCGCAATAATTGAAGATGCGATTGGCATAATGGCTTTCGAATATAATCTTACGTTTCTAAGTAAGATTAGTAAGGGTAATAGCAGTGCAACTATGGCAAGTTGTCCTACCTCTACCCCCACATTAAATGCAAGAACGTTCATCACTAAGCTGCCAGATTGGGCATTCAGGTCGCCAAACACACTCGCGAACCCCATGCCGTGAAGTAAGCCGAATCCAAAGGTAATGAACCCCAAACGCATGATGATAGGGTACACGTTGTTTAGTGCAGTTATGGCCACCGAAATAGCGATGCCGAGTTCGACAATACGGCTGTTAAGCGTTATAAAATCAAGAGCAGTAGCGGTTAACGTAATACTGTGCGCAAGCGTAAAGGTGCTTACCAAAATCACCGTGCTTTTTATAATACGTTTGATGCTTTGCTCTTTTAACCATTGTTTATTTTTTCTAAATAAATTAACGGTCAGTAATGTGGCGACTAAAAATAATATGTGGTCTAGGCCAATAAAAATATGCCAAATGCCTTGGTAAACCATTTCACCAAATTGCGTAACCCAGTGGTTGTCATGAGGCGTCACGATGATAAAGCTGCGTTCACTATCTAGTACATGCACACTTGTTTGTTCATCAAAGGTGATGGAAGTAAGCAGTTTATGTGTAGGAAAGTCGCTCACTATACCAGTGTAACGAACAGACACTTCGTTTAAAAAAGCGCAGCTCACCGACAGCGGA
Organism: Alteromonas sp. ABH4_453; assembly: GCF_056160665.1. NCBI lineage: Bacteria > Pseudomonadati > Pseudomonadota > Gammaproteobacteria > Alteromonadales > Alteromonadaceae > Alteromonas > Alteromonas sp. ABH4_453. The sequence goes on along the minus strand of NZ_JBSWXP010000001.1, from coordinate 675,322 downwards.
TATGCCAATAATGACTCTGCAGATATGTCTCTAATAGAGGGGTGGGCAACACTAATAGTACACCGTGTCTCGCTACCACGAATTATTAGGTGATTTTGAATGTAATCATTCGCTAGATTGTGGTTTCTTTTAACTTCACCCCATGTCAGATTGCCGTCATTATTAGTATCGAGCCCGGCAGCTTGCCCCATGTCTGTAGGTTTAAGCAAAAGCTCACCTGAGAGTGTCTCGCCAGATTCATTTTTAAGGGTTAAATAACCGTTGCTTAGCTCGTGAGAAAGGGTTGGAAAACTAAAAGTTGCTACTAAAAAAAATATAACAAGTCTCATCATGGTTCGTTCGCTGAAATAGTTGAAAGCCCTAAGCATCGCTTGACTCATCATTAGCTTTGCGAGCACGTTCTAACAGACGTTTGTCACTTAGCGCTTGGGCATATTGCCAATTGAGTTCAGCAAATTTAAGGGCAATTGGATAATCTTGCTCTATCTCTAAAAAGTACATGGCAACTTGCGCCGCGTGAGAGCTATCTTCACGCCACACTCGAATTTCCATATTTTTTGACAGTTGAGATTGCACCGTTGAAGAGGTGATACCTTGTCCACGTTCTGCGATAGCCCATTTCAAAAGCAAGCCGTCATCTACTTTTTTGATATCGGGTACATTGCGGGCAAGCGTGGTAGTAACAGCCTCATATTTTCTTAATTGAAAATTAGCGTCTGCCCACACTAGCATCGCGCTTATTGGAAGCTGTTTGAACTCAGTTTGCGATAGATAACCAAGGGCGGCTTCAGCGTCGCCAAGCTGAAGTGATATATCTGCTAATACTTCGAAAAACCACTGGCGTTCAGAAGGCCGAGCATTACTGGTATAAATTTCAAATGCCTTCAGTTTTTGAAGCAACTTTGTCTGAGCATTCTGAGAAAACTCAGCGTTGACCATGCAAGTAAAAGCAATCAGAAAGCTTGTTTTCCCTACTAGCTTTTCGCAGTTTTCTTTTGCTCTTTTAACGTCGCCTTGTTGCGTGGCGATGTCAGCCATAAGTAAGTAAGCAGCTGGCGAGCGAAAGTGAGCTATTTGTTTTAAATGTTGCCTGGCTTCCTCGAATTTATGCGTGCCTTGTAATAAGCGAGCCTCTAATATTACCAGACGTTCTTGTTGCCCAGCATTTAACGATGTGAAAGTTGCTCTCATGGAGCTGACGAAGCGAGACACCTGTTCTCTTTCGTTTCCTTTTGCGAAAATATAGCGACTTGAAGACAGTGCTTTTTCCGCTTCATTTATATTTGTTATTGATAGCTTTTCAGGCTCCCAGCTTGCGATGACAGTATTGAAGTTAGGGTTTTGTGGTTGGGCGTATATTGAAAAAGTCGAGAGGGTCAACGATGCACTTGCTAAAAAGAACTTCAGAGCTGAGTGCTTTACAAACTTCATTGATATTTCCTTAAAAAAAGCCGTCCTTGGCTTTACGGTTGACACTGGTTATGTGCTAACAAACTCCTATCATTTGATGCGTGTTATTGGCCTATCAATAAGTCATCAAATGTTGTGTCGTCAGCATCTTGGGTGAATTCTCGTCCATTTATTGGTAAAGGTTCATCCGTTGGTGCTTGATTGAAGGCGTCGCGGGTATAGCTAGAAAACGACACCTGTTGGGCTTCTATGGTTACGCTGACACTTGCCGTCACTTCAGGGTTTACGCCGTCAGAAACAGTAAATGTAAAGCTATCGCTACCTGTTACTTGGGCATTTGGTGTGTAAGTAAAGGTGCCGTCAGCATTCACTTCAGCACTACCTAAGCTACCGTTTTCGCCAAGACCAAAAGTTAGCGCGTCACCATCTTCATCGGTTGCTGTTAACGTGCCATCAAACGCAATATCTGCTTGCGTTGTAAGCATTTGGTCAACGGCAACCGGCGCCGCGTTTTCTTCAGGGGCTTGATAATCGTTATCGTCGTCACTGTCGAAGCAACCCGAGAGCGCTAATACCAATCCTGAAGCAATCCACATACGGTGTTGTTGGCGCTTCACTGACGTTTGCTTGTTAGGCGCAGTATTACCACTGCGCTCATTAAATAACCTAATCTTCATAGACATGATGGATCTCCTTATTCAGAGCCAGCAAGTGGTGTTTTTAGGTATGGAAATGACGTATCAATCATACTTGCATCTACAGGCGCGCCGTCAGTGAATGGTACATTACCTACACTCGCGTCTTCAGGTGCACAAAGGCCAAGGTCTGTGTCTTCGCCTGCAACTGGAATGGGGTAGCATAAACGGCCCATTACTACGCGAAGTGCAATATCAACCACGTCATCACCAGGGCGACGACCATTTGGGAAGCCTGCTAAGTCATCACCTGCTACACCAAAAGCTGACTGCGATTCTGCTGGTGTTGCTGGGATCCCTGTGTTTAGGCGCAGCATTTCAGACGCAGTTACCGTAGCTTGCTGGTTAACGCCAGGGAAGCCAGTAAGGAAGGCTGTGACCAAGTCCATACGCGGGAAGTTAGTAGGTGCAAGGGTCTCAATATCCGTACCCAATGTAGTATTCACAGCATCTTTAAACAGAATGTTGAGCAACTCTGGCAGCGATGGGTGAGTGACATAATCTGCAAATTGACCATCTGCACTTGGATGAGAGCTAGAAAATTTATCTTTATCACCAATACCAATAACAAGCTCGTTAACTAGCGGGCTACCTAAGCGAGACACTTGTGTCATTGCGCCGCCATTGGTTTCTGGCTTCTCAAACGTGGCATCTGGGTTAAGAATGCGCGCTTGCGGCAAACTTGCCGTGGTCCAGCTACCAATTACGCCATTGCCTTCACCCGTAACGCACGCTTTGGGTACTTCAATAGATAGGGCCGTCACGTTTTTGTCGACTAAGTCATCATTCATAGCACTTTGTGTAATGCCGCCAGGGAAGCCTTCGCCATCGCCCGCACCCGGTGCACTATCGCCTTCTACAGGTACATAATTTACCAAGTCGAAGGTTTTGCCTAAATTTACAACGAAGGGGTCTTTGCGCTGGCCAACAAAAACTTTGGCCATGTCATCGCAGCCAGGGATATTGAATGAGTAAATGAAGCTTCCAGCATAGCGCGCGTATTCCGCTTCGCTAGTAAAGGTTTTGTTACCTATGTAATCAAGGGGCTTTTTAAACATATCACCCATGGCTGGAGTAAGCGTTGTGCGGGTGCCTGTTTGCATGTCGCCACTTACCATAGTAAGGCTATACATTTCTGAAAAATTCGCTGCGCTAGAATCATCGGCGCTTATACCACCTACATTTTTCAGCGGCACTTTCACCATTTTTTGCTCGCCTTCTGGACCAATTGGCAAAGCAATGCCTTCGTTATCGGCAGCAAGCATATTGTTAAACTGGAAAACAAAGCTTAAGTCTTCAACCGCGTCGCCGTCGCTATCGATATGAATGGCGTAGTGTGCATTCGGATCCATTGCAAAATAATTAGGGCCGCCGTACGCATCCTGTAGTGGAATATAGTTAGCGATAAAAGTCACATAGTCTTCGCGACCTTCTTCATAACTGTTAAAAGCGTAAAAATCGGTGCTATCTAGGGCTGGGTGACGAGTAATATTCGGTGCTTCTCGGTGGCTTGATGCAATTGCGCCCGCTGTAACGGCGGCGCATGTCAGCGCAACAGCTACAGATAAAGTTTTACGTTTGAATTGGATCATTTTAGGTCTCTCTGTTTTTATGAGTTCAAAAGTTAAACGACTGAAGTTTCACTTTGGATGCAAAAATGTTTAAAAAATTACAATAAAGTTTTTATTAAGTGTTAAGAGTGATGGGAAGAAATAATGAAGAAGCGGCAGAAGTAAAAGGAACGGGAGAGCGCTTGGAGATTTCAGATAAAACTAAGAAAGAGCTTAGAAAGAACCAATAGGTAAGCAAAAGGCCACGAATGGTGGCCTTTTAATAAAAAGCTTAGTGTGTAAATTTACACAGACACAATGGGTGCTATGTAAAGTACTTCGGTGGGGGCCCCCGTTACCGAGCCACCAGGTGCTTCTAGACTAACGGCTAGGGCTGCGATACTTTGACTAAGTAAAATGTCGGGTGTCGCCTGCGTATCGCCATTGGCTTCTGGCATTAGACCAAGAGAGATTGGCGCCTCACCGTTTGCAGGTACCATCCAAAGCTCGTAATCCTTATCGGCCAACGCTACGAAAGCATCGGTGACCTTAACATTCATGGTTGTGTCAGAAACTTCTATCACCCACAACGGCGTATTGTCAGCGTTGTTTACCACGGCAATATGAGAAACCTCTGGTGTAGGAATGGGTTGCATTACGAACAGCAATACGGCCAATACCATGGCAGCTGCGGTGGATATGAACGATAAATTCTTCCAACGTTTTTGTTTCTCTCTCTCGAAGTTGATGACCTCACCAGGCTTGCTGAAAGATTTTGTATCGCCAGCTAGGCTTGCGTCGTTAGCGGCTTTATGTCCGAGTTTTACTTGGATGCTTTCCCACACGTCGTCTGGTGGCGCCACAGGCGGGAGCGTCTCTGCAAAGCCGGTTAGATATTGTTCCCATTGAGCCGTTGCATCGCTCACCGCTTGATATTGCATCATTAACTTTTGATAGCGTGAGCGCGCTTTACCTCGAAGGGTACCAACAACGTATTCCGCTGCCAGTGCATTAAGTCGTTCTTCTTTCAAATAATTCATAGTGACAGGCACCTCTGCAAGCTCTGCAAGCCTCGTCTTATCCAGCTTTTGATTGTACCAAGGGGCGAGGCCAAGTGACTCACCACTTCTTGATGAGACATACCGTTAACGTAAGCTAAATGAATAGCTTGGCGTTGAGGGCCGTCTAATTCATCCAAGCACGCGGCTAATCTAGCTTGCTCTGCACCCAGTTTAACATTTTGTGAGCTTTCTACTCCTGATGGTGCATCATCGTTCAGCTCAACTTCATTTCTTACATTGTGATAGCGAATTAAATCCAGAGCTCGATAGCGTGCAATGCTTACCATCCAAGTTAGCACCGTACCTTTTCCTCGCTGATAATTGCCTGCGTTATGCCATATTTTAATGTAAGCGTCTTGTGTGGCTTCATCGGCAAGTTCTGGCCGTTTAAGTAGCTTTAAAGCAACTGCATAAAGTTGTGGGCTGGTTATTTTATAAAGCTCTGCAAAGGCTTTTTTGTTGCCGTCTGCTGTTTTGCACAGCAGAGGAAACAAAGTTTCATGTTCCATCGTTGCTCCTACCTTTTATTGTTATGGCACCATTTTCATAATGAGACTAGCTCTCGAAAAGTGCGGCTTCTAAGTATTTAAACTAGCACGCTTTTTAAACATTTACATAAAATATTGCGGCGCCAAAAGGGGTCTGCGCCGCTGTTATTAAAAACTTCTGCTCGGCTAATATTTCAAGGAAACAGTAAGGCGAACGTTTCTTGGTTCAACCGGGTGATAGTGCAAGTCCTCTATGCCCTCTTCAGGCTCGCCAGGAAGTCTCGACGCATAAAAGTAGTCGATATCATGATCATCACTATCAAGAGCATTTAACACTTCTAAAGTAACGTCCCACATAGGCTGACGATAAGCGACCTGTGCATTCAGTAAAAATGTTGATGGCGGTGAAACTTCATCGAAACTCTCCACCGTGCGAGAACTTAAATAACGACCTCGCAGCGTATAGCTAAACCCAAGCTGGTTTCCGTTTTGAAAATACGTCAGGCCCGCGCTCACAACGCCCGGTACTGTACCTTCAATATGGCGGCCTTCACCCTCTACGCTGTCGCTGAATCTTGCTTTTGTCCAAGCAGCTTCAATGTCAGTTGTTAAATGATGATTAATCCAGTAGTAGGCACTTACTTCTATACCGTGTCTTTCTGATGGTCGGCTCGCTTCAGTGAAGCCTGCGTCGCCGACATAAACCAGTTCACTATCTAGTTCTAGTCGCCACAATGCAGCTGAAACGTTATAGGTTCTGTTGTCGGTAAAATTAACCCCGGCTTCATAGCCAAGAGACTTCACTAATAGCGGTGATGGTTCAGTTGCATCCCCACTTACCGGATCTACAGTAATAGTTGCACCCCGCGCGTCGTTTGAGTGATAGCCTTGACCGATATTGGCAAATGCGGTGAGCTGTTCAGACAGCAAGTATTTCAGGCCTGCTTTTAACGTAAAAAGACCATCGTCAGCACTGCCGCTGTTGGCGTCTAAATCGCTATCTACGTCAACATCTAAGTAATCATAACGACCGCCTAACGACAGGCTTAATCTATCGTTTAGAAAAATATTGGACTGAGCAAACAGTGCATAGCTGTTACTTTCTATCGCGTCTTCTCTAACGGTGCCAAACCGGGTTAAATTTTGAGTGCGATACAAGCCTACATTGTCAATATCGTCAAAGCGCCACTGGCCGCCCAAGGTAATACTGCTCCCTTCTGTAATAGCGAGGGGGAGGGTAGTAAATATTTCACCGCCATAGATTTTTCTATCATCAGCTTGTTCGAACTGATCGCCTCGCTCAGGGTTATCGAGGAAGTAAGTGAAGTTAGAAAATAAACTAAGCTCTGTGTCTATGGCATAAATAGAGGCGTTCCATGTGTCACTAGCGTAGTTTGCAGATAGACTATAGCGAGAAGACTCACCTCCAACTTGAGTATCGATAGAGCCTAGGCGGTCTATTAAGCCGCTCTGAATAGCACGCTCTGGTACCTGATCAGCGCCATTCCAGCTATTGTCATAAGCCATGCCTGTTATGGTAAGTTGGCCATCTAACATCGGCGTAATATATCGAATATGAGCGTTTTTCTTTTTTACGTCTTCGTCAATATCAGTCCATGGGCCGTCATAGGTTTGGTATTCTAAAGCCGTAACAACGCGGCTTTCTCCGGCTTCAAACTGGTTTAGTGCAACGGCGCGTTTAAAACCATATTCGCCCAAACCTAAGAATATCTGGTTGTTTTCAAGAGAATCTCTCAAATTAAAAATCGCGCCGCCTGCGCTCGAAAAGTCGCCAATATTGGCATAGTAGGTGCCTTTAAAATAACTAAGGCTGTCGATGAGTTCAGGAATAATGAAGTTTAAGTCGCTGTATCCTTGGCCGTGACCGTGACTACGCATGTTGACCGGCATTCCATCGACGCTTACGGTGAAATCGGTTCCATGGTCAAGATTAAAACCGCGAAGAAAATACTGGTTGGCTTTTCCTGAACCGCTGTGTTGCGTCACCATCATACCTGGAATAAATTCCAATATTTCACCAGCGCGTAGCATTGGGCGGTCAATCATAGTGTCACCCGACACCCAGCCCTGAGAAGCAGAAATAAATTCACCGTCTTTTACTGATGAGTCACCGCGTACCCGAATATGTTCAATATCACCTTCTGGGTCATCGAGGGCGAGTGTGGGCGCAGTTGCGAGTAATATAGCGCTAGCAGTTAGTGTTTTTGCGAAAGTTAATGTGGTCACGTCATGATTTCCTTTATCCGTTTTAATAACAATAACGAATAAATTGAATGCTTGGATGCATTATTTTTAATAACAGTGCAGTTATCGGTTTATCAATCACTTTATGAAATGACGTTTAGTGTGGCTTATTGTGTTTAAGCTATAGGGCGCTTGTGTCAAAATATGTATTGAAAATGATGATGTGAAGAGATACCCGTGGCAAGACACGATAAGAAAGTTAAGAAAAGGCAACCGGCACCAAAATCGTCGACGACTGCTGAATATGAAAATGCGAGTAGCGCAGACTCAGAAAGTGAAACCCTTGAGCGAGCGGGGTTTATCCGTCGGTTACTTGCTATGGTTTACGACACCCTGGTGGCAACCGCCGTAGGCATGTGCGCAGCAATGGTGATGATAGTCACGCTGGTGGTTATGTTAAAAAGCGGTACGCTCGATTTACAGGGGTACGCGGAGCCCGCTGACCTTATTCAGGCGTCGTTTGGCTATAAGCTACTTATTCAAACTTGGGTAGGCTTGTGGATAGCTGGTTTTTTCTTGTGGTTTTGGCGCAGAGGTGGGCAAACATTAGGTATGCGAGCTTGGCGCTTGCGGATTTATAGCACCGTCGAAGAGCCCATGACGTGGCCTCGCTTATTCATTCGACTTTTTGCATCACTAGGTGGTCTCGGTACTCTGTTGGTCTTATTTGATTTTAAGAATAAACAGTCACTGCAAGACCGTTTAGCGAAAACAGAAGTGTTGAAATTAAGCAAAGAGGCGAACGACCACAAAAGCTGGTAGCGTGCGTGTTGGTTGGCTTAAGAAACATATTTGAGAAGGCTATCACTTACTTGCGACGATAACCCATCGGTCAATTGGTAGTGAATTTATACGCTTGAGTACGAAACAAAAATAAAAAAAGAGGCGATGCCTCTTTTTTATATGTGCTGTAAGCTACCAATACACCAATCGTAAGTCACGTTGCTGTTTAATTATCGCCTGAGCATAATGCCCGCGACAGCAGCAAACAGCAGGCTTGGAAGCAAAGCACCAAGGAACGGCGGCAACTGATAGACCAAACTCACTGGGCCAAACACCTCATTTAGAATAAAGAAACCGAAGCCTGTCAGCACGCCCATAATAACGCGAGCACCCATAGTCACGCTGCGTAACGGCCCGAATATAAACGACAGTGCCATCAACAACATAACGCCAACTGATATAGGCTGGAATACTTTCCGCCATAGCGCTAACTCATAGCGAGATGGATCTTGGTCGTTATTATCTAGATAGTTTACGTAATCCAGCAGACCAGTAATAGATAAAGCCTCAGGCTTAACCGCTACAATCCCCAGTTTATCGGGAGTAAGGGTCGAGTTCCAACGCATGCGGTTATTTTCATCTACCATAACGTTTGTTTCGGTAAACTGGGTTACTTCAACATCGCTTAGCCACCAGCCGTCGCCATCGAAAGCGCTATTTTTCGCGTAGGTAATACTTTCAAGAGACAAGTCAGGATTAAAGCTAAAAATGCTTACGTCTTTTAGCGAGTCTTGGTTAAGTACTTGGCCAATACTCACAAATCGGTCGCCATCTTTTGCCCACACCAGCTTATCGGAAGAAAATAAGCTACCGCCTGAAATGGCTTCGGTTCTTATCTGTTTGGCCTTGGTTTCGCTGTATGGAGTAACCCACTCGCCAACGGCCATCACCAATAAAATCATTACAAGGGTGGATTTCATGGCTGAGTTGATGATGTTCCAGCGGCTCATGCCGGCGGCCTGCATTACTACCAATTCGCTGTTGCTGGCCAGTACGCCCATACCAATAAGACCGCCAAGGAGTGTGGCCATAGGGAAAAACTGCTCTAAGTCGCGAGGTAAACTCAGTAAAACGTAGATAAAAGCGACAAGCATGTCATAGTCGCCTTCGCCAATTTTTCGCAGCTGTTCTACAAATTTAATAAGCGCGCTTAAGCCAATAAGTACGCTAAGCGTAACGGTAATAGTGCCTAACAGCGTACGGGCGATATATAAATCGAGGATCTTAAACATCTACTTTTTCCCCAATATCCAAGCGCGAAGCTCAGTGCCGGTTTTTCTGTCTCGCACAATTAACATGACACCAATGATCAGCATGATGGTGTGCACCCACCATAAGCCAAGCTGAGGTGGCATTTTTCCATCTTCAAGCACTCGTCTACTTGCCAGTAGCAACAAGAAGTATCCCAAGTAAAGCAAAATGGCCGGGAACATTTTACCAAAGCGCCCCTGACGCGGGTCGACTGCGCTTAGCGGCACAGCAATTAGTACTAAAAACGGAATGGAAAGCGGTATGGCAATACGCCACTGAAGCTCGGCTCTGGCTTCAATACTGTCGTCTTCCCACAGTTCGTTAGTAGGCAGTACGCTTACCTTACGACGAGTTTCGTCGGCAGGTTTATCGGCAATCTGAATTTGGTATTCGTCAAATTCTACTTTGCGGTAGGCCTTTTCAGATTGTTTGCCTTCATACTGCACACCTTCTTTTAATACGAGGTTTCGTGTACCGTCGGGGTTGTTTGCGACTTCACCGGTTTGCGCATATACAACGCGTACATCACCTTCGCTGTCATCTGTTTGATTTTGCGATAAAAACACGCGTTGTAGCTTGTCATTTTTATCCACGTCGTGCACAAAAATAACCGCTTTTTCGTTACCCGTTTGCTGGAATCTACCTGGCATTAGTGCCGAGATACCGGCCTCGTTTCTGGCTTTTTCGCGCAGTTGATATTCGTTTTCAGCTGCTAATGGCGCGAAATAAAGGGTAATTGCGCCTGTGAATATCATGATTAGTACTGATAAAAATAGCATTACCCTAGTGACATACCATTCACTGATACCACAAGCCCGCATAACGGTCATTTCACTGTCTACATACAGCCTGCCGTGGGCTAGCATAATACCCAGATAAGCACTGATGGGCAGCACCAATGAAGAGAGGATAGGGGCATATAAACCTAAGAAGCCAAGCACAAGCCCAGCAGGGATATCACCGTCTGATGCGTCGCCCAATACGCGCACAAATCTTAGGGTGACAAAAATTGCCATTAGGATAAAGAAAATCGCTAACTGAGATTTCAGCGTTTCCTTAAGTAAATAGCGGAATATCAGCATCTCAGCCCTTCCGGAAAATTAGGAATTTTAGTGAAAGAAAGCACAATTTTGTTTAAACTTACCGTTTTTACAAGTTTTGCCTGCAATCATAAACCGTTTGCATGGTGTTTTGACGCAAATTTAACCTATATTCAATAGGTCTGTAAGCGTGAATTGCAGCGAACTAAAAAGTTATGCTGCGTATTAAAACATAAAGCAGCGCGAAACGTTACGTGATTTTAGTCATCGTGCAAACCATAAACGACGAAAAGCGAGGTGATATCGTGGAGTTTAGTGTAAAAAGTGGCAGTCCTGAAAAACAACGCAGCGCATGTATTGTTGTGGGTGTCTTCGAGCCGCGCCGCCTTACGGCAGTGGCTGAACAACTAGACGAAATCAGTGAAGGTTATATCAGCAACTTGTTGCGCCGTGGCGACCTTGAAGGTAAAGCGGGCCAAATGTTGTTGCTACACAACGTGCCAAACGTACTAAGCGAGCGCGTGCTTCTTGTTGGTTGTGGTAAAGAACGCGAGCTAGATGAGCGTCAGTACAAAAATATTATTGCTAAAACCATTCAAACATTGAATGAAACCGGCTCGATGGAAGCGGTGTGTTTCTTAACCGAGCTTCACGTTAAAGGTCGCGATACTTACTGGAAAGTGCGTCAGGCTGTAGAAGCGACTGAAGATACGCTTTACACCTTTATGCAGCTTAAAACCAAAAAAGGCGAGCCTCGCCGCCCGCTGCGTAAAATTGTATTTAACGTGCCTACCCGTCGCGAGCTTACTGTTGGTGAGCGCGCGGTTGAGCATGGTTTAGCTGTAGCCCGTGGCTCGAAAGTAACCAAAGACGTAGCTAACATGCCACCAAATATCTGCAACCCAGCGTATCTGTGGCAGCAAGCACAAGAATTAGCAAGCCAGTACGACAGCGTAACCGCAGAAGTGGTAGATGAAACTCAAATGGCAGAGCTGGGTATGCAGTCTTACCTTGCCGTTGGTCGTGGTTCTGCAAATGAAAGCATGATGAGTATTATGCATCACCGCGGTGGCGCAGCTGATCAAGCGCCAATTGTGCTTGTAGGTAAAGGCCTTACTTTCGATTCAGGCGGTATTTCAATAAAGCCTGGTGAAGCCATGGATGAAATGAAGTACGACATGGGTGGGGCAGCAGGCGTATTAGGTACAATGCACACTATCGCGGCGCTTAACTTGCCAATTAACGTTATTGGCGTATTGGCTGGCTGTGAAAACATGCCAGATGGCAAAGCGTACCGTCCGGGCGACATACTAACGACTATGTCGGGTCAAACTGTTGAAGTACTAAATACTGATGCGGAAGGCCGTTTGGTGTTGTGCGACGCGCTGACCTACGTTGAGCGTTACGAGCCAGAGCTCGTTATCGACGTTGCTACGCTGACAGGTGCCGCTATTATTGCACTTGGTCATCACGCAACAGCAGTAATGAGCACGCACAACCCACTAGCTCACGAGCTACTTAATGCATCAGAGCAAAGTTCAGATCGCGCATGGCGCTTACCGCTATGGGACGATTACCAAGAGCAGCTTGAAAGCCCGTTTGCAGATATGACAAACCTTGGTGGACGCCCAGCTGGGTCTATCACGGCGGGTTGTTTCTTGTCACGCTTCACTAAGAAGTACAACTGGGCTCACCTTGATATTGCCGGTACGGCATGGCGCAGTGGTAAGAACAAAGGCGCAACAGGCCGTCCAGTGCCTATGCTGTCTCAGTTCTTAATGAACCGCGCTGATATCAAGTTAGAGGACTAATCATTTATGCCACAAGTGATTTTTTATCAACTTACCAGCGGTGACAATGGTGTGGCAGGCCGCGCCAGTGAAGTCATTGCCTCAGCGTTTGCTAATAAGCAAAAAATTAGCGTGCTGTGTGATACACAGGCGCAAGCTGAAGAAGTTGATGAATTGTTATGGCAACTGCCGGCAGACCGCTTTGTGCCCCATAACCTTTTTGGTGAAGGGCCGCAGTCGGGAACGCCGGTGGAAATTTGTTGGCGGCCAGAGCAGGTAGCCAGACGACAAATGGTGGTAAATGTGGGGTCCGGTATGGTGCCTTCACCCAACCAGCATCGTCAAATCATCGATTTTGTACCCGTGGACGAGAACGCCAAACAGGCTGCGCGGGTAAGATACAAAAACTATCAGCAAGCTGGATGCAACATGCAGTTCAAATCTGCATAAGTCATTCGCGTTTAGCTTCAATTTGAGAGTGTGTAATGGATAAAACCTTCGAACCGCAGTCCATCGAGCAGCAATGCTACAAGTCATGGGAAGAGGCGGGTTTATTTAAAGCTTCAGGTAGCGGCGACCCTTATTGTATTTTGCTTCCGCCGCCAAACGTTACCGGTAGCCTTCACATGGGCCATGGTTTCCAGCAGACCATTATGGACGCCTTAACCCGTTATCACCGCATGAAGGGCGACAATACGCTATGGCAAGTGGGTACTGACCACGCCGGTATTGCTACCCAAATGGTGGTAGAGCGCCAACTTAACGCTGAAGGTAAGACGCGCCACGATTTAGGTCGCGAAGACTTCATTAAAAAAGTGTGGGAATGGAAAGAGCATAGTGGCGGTACTATTACTGGCCAAATGCGCCGTTTAGGTACGTCACCTGACTGGTCGCGCGAAGTGTTCACCATGGACGAAGACCTGTCTAAAGCCGTAACTGAAGTATTCGTGAAACTACACGAAGAAGGTCTTATCTACCGTGGTAAGCGTTTGGTTAACTGGGATCCAGTGCTTCACACGGCAGTGTCGGACCTAGAAGTACTGAACGAAGAAGAAGACGGCCACATGTGGCACATGCTCTATCCGCTAGCGGATGGCAGCGGTGAGCTAGTGGTTGCAACAACGCGCCCTGAAACCATGCTCGGTGACACAGCGGTTGCAGTACACCCAGATGACGAGCGTTATCAAGATTTTATCGGCAAAGAAATTAAGCTGCCTATTACGGGTCGTTTAATTCCAGTTATTGCCGATGACTATGTAGATCAAGAATTCGGTACAGGCTGCGTTAAAATTACGCCTGCTCACGATTTTAACGACTACGACATGGGTAAGCGTCACAATCTACCTATGATCAACATTCTTACCGACGATGCGAAAATTAACGACGATGCGCCAGAAGCGTACCGCGGTTTAGATCGCTTCGATGCGCGTAAGCAAATTGTTGCTGACCTAGAAGCCCAAGGCTCTTTGGTTAAGATTGAGCCGCACAAGCTTAAAGTGCCACGTGGCGACAGAACGGGCGCAGTTATCGAACCATACCTAACTGACCAGTGGTATGTAGCGGTTGAGTCTCTTGCTAAGCCAGCTATTGAAGCAGTGGAAAGCGGTGAAATTCGTTTTGTGCCAGAGAACTGGAACAAAACTTATTACCAGTGGATGCACAACATTCAAGACTGGTGTATTTCACGTCAGCTGTGGTGGGGACACCGCATTCCGGCGTGGTACGACGAAAACGGCAACGTTTTTGTTGGCCGCACCGAAGAAGAAGTGCGTGAGAAACATGGCCTTGGCAGTGACGTAACCCTTTCACAAGATGACGATGTTCTTGATACCTGGTTCTCAAGTGCGCTATGGCCGTTCGCGACCATGGGCTGGCCAGAAGAAACGCCAGATCTAGAAACCTTTGTACCGTCTTCAGTGCTAGTCACCGGCTTTGATATCATCTTCTTCTGGGTTGCCAGAATGATCATGATGACCAAGAAGTTCACTGGCAAGATTCCGTTTAAAGATATTTATATTACCGGCCTTATCCGCGATGAGAACGGCGATAAAATGTCAAAGTCGAAGGGCAACGTGCTTGACCCTATTGATTTGATTGACGGTATTGATATCGAGTCGCTAGTCACTAAACGTACCGCGGGCATGATGCAGCCTCAGCTTGCAGAAAAGATTGCTAAGCGAACTCGCAAGCAATTTCCTGATGGTATTCAGGCCTATGGTACAGATGCACTGCGCTTTACGTTTGCAGCTATGGCGTCAACCAGCCGCGATATCAACTTTGATATGGCCCGTGTTGAAGGCTACCGCAACTTCTGTAACAAAATTTGGAACGCATCGCGTTTTGTATTGATGAACACAGAAGAGCACGATACAGGTCGCGACGGTGGCGAAATGGTACTTAGCATGGCCGATCGCTGGATTTGGGCTAAGTTCCAACAAACGCTGGTTGAGTTTGAAAAAGCGCTTGAAGACTACCGTTTCGACATTGCAGCACAAACCGTTTACGAGTTTACCTGGAACCAGTTCTGCGACTGGTATCTAGAGCTTACTAAGCCAGTGCTTAATAATGATGCCAGCACCGAAGCTGAGAAGCGCGGTACACGCCATACGCTTATCAATGTGCTTGAAAGCCTGCTGCGCTTGTTGCACCCGCTAATGCCATTTATCACCGACACTATTTGGCAGCGTGTTGTGCCACTAAGTGCGCTTAAGGTGGAAGAGGGCGTGAGTATCATGGTTCAGGCATTCCCTGAAGTTGATGCAGCAAAACAAGACGACAAAGTGCTTGCTGATATCGAGTGGGTGAAGAAGTTTATCGTTGGTATCCGTAATATCCGTGGTGAAATGGATATCTCTCCAAATAAACCGCTTAATGCGCTACTTAAAAACGTAAGCGATGAAGACGCTCGTCGTCTTGATGCGGCTAAGGCATTCCTTGATAAGCTTTCTAAGCTTGAAACAGTCACTGTATTGAAAGACGGTGAAGAAGCGCCAGCTAGCGCAACAGCGCTTGTGGGGGAAATGGAAATACTTATCCCAATGGCAGGGCTTATCGATAAAGACGCAGAGCTTGCTCGTATTACAAAAGCCATGGAGAAAATCGAGAAAGATGTATCTCGTACACGTGGCAAGTTGGGTAACGAGAAGTTCGTAAGCAATGCGCCAGAAGCGGTAATTGAAAAAGAACGCGGTAAGTTGGAAGAGGGTGAAAAAGCCCTAGCCAAACTTAAAGAGCAGTTCGAGACCATTCAAGCGCTGTAGCTAGATACACTTCGTAATAATGACTAAAAACTAAAACGCTGCCAATTGGCAGCGTTTTTTTTTTAGGAATTTTTTGTTCGCTATACCAACGTTGTTTCTGCCATGACCACTGGCGACACTCTGTTTCGGCCTGTTTTTTTTGCGTTATACAGTTCTTTATCTGCCCGATTAAACAGTGTTTTCCACGTATCTTCGACGTTGCTCGAAGAAGACATACCTACGCTAATGGTTACTTTAATTTCTTCAGAGCCACTGAATATAACAAGTGAAGACACTGATTCTCTCAATCTATCGGCCACGATGAAAGGGGAGGCAGAATGGCGATGAGAGATAATAACGCCGAACTCTTCTCCGCCTATACGACCCACGATGTCATTCTCGCGTAACTGTGCTTGTAGACACTGTGCCACGCTTTTCAGCACTCTGTCACCTTCAGGATGACCATAGTTGTCGTTAATGGCTTTAAAAAAATCAATGTCAATTACCAATAAAGTGAAAGACCTTTTGCTTTTGGACTTCAACTTTTTCAATACTGTGCGAATAAACGCGCGACGTCCTAACACGCCGGTTAACTCGTCGAAGTTTGCCATAGCTTCCCATTCGCCTTTTTCTTTAGACAGAATAATAAATGGAAGAAGCGCTGAGGTGGCAAGGCAAAGTAGTACGTGGAGCCCTACAGTAACCGTTATAAAAACTTGCAAGTTAGATACTAAGCCATAATAGGTAACACCAGTGGTAAGCCCCGCCCGTATCACCATTATGATAAAGTGAATGAACAGTATGCTTCGTATCAGAACAGAAATACCTTCAATGGTTTTCCATTGCTGTGATTGAAAGCTCTGAAAACAAAATAGAAACATTAAAGCAATAAAAAAGGACGTTGTTGGCTCGACTAATTCAGGGTACCAAGACGCTCCGAACAAAGAGAGAACAGCTATTACAAAAACGCGGTTACCTGTGCGTTTGACGGTAGAGTGCACACATTGAATGTTGAAACTTAAAAAGCCATGAAGAAGCAAATAGCTGGCCGTTAAATAAAGAAGCCCTGCGAGTGTGCTGAGCACGTTTATATTTGGCGCGAATATAGTGAACGCGCTGCCGACTAGCCCTAAGCAATACACCAAACATGATGCGGCCCAAAAGTTAAACGCGACAGGTTCGTATTGGTTTTTCGCCAAGATGCGAAAATACCCACCTACCGCAGCATTTATAGCAAGCGACAGGAGCAACACAATCAAAACGGAACTTGACATTTTTTCGCCGACAAAATTAGACAAAAGTATTATTAATAATGGCGTTGAATTAAAAATTTACGTAACGATAAAGGTATGGTGGTGGATAAATAAGTATTTTTTTATATACCCTTGAGGCAAAAGTTTTTTTGAAAAAGAGGTGCTAAGCTTATGCAATATAAGGATTTATTTATTTAGAGTTCGCTGCTTATAAACGCTAATTTAAAAAGCTTTTTACTATGGCAATTAGTGACTTCTGCTTTATAGGCTTGGTTAAATAATCATTCATTCCCGATTGAAGCGCGTTTTGTTTATCTTCTTTCATCGCATTGGCTGACAGGCCAATGATAGGTACGGCTGTAAAGCCTTTTTCACGAAGCAGCTTAGTGGCTTCATATCCATCCATAACGGGCATTTGTACGTCCATTAAGATAAGGTCGTATTGGGGAGCGTTTTCTATTTTTTGTACTGCTTGCTTACCATCTTCAGCGATATCAAACGTAAGTCCTAGGTTTGTTAGAATTTCACCGGTAACGAGTTGGTTTATATTATTGTCCTCTACAAGCAATATGTGCCCTTCAAGTTTTAAGCTCTCGGGTTCCTCGTTATATTCTTTACTTTGATAATTAGCATCTTTTGAGATTATTTGGTGTACAAAACGTTCAAATTGGGCGGGGGTGAAAGGATGCATAATTAAAGGGCCTTTCCACAGCGAATCATATTTAGACTGCAGGGCACTGCCAGCGCTCTCCATCACTAAGCCTACAGACTTTCCGCTTTCTAAAAGACTGTTCAGCCAGCTAATATTTTTCCTAAACGAGCTAAATTCATGAACATCGACAACAATATGATCAGGGAGAGTAGCAGCATCTTTAGCATTTTCAATTGACATGCTTGATGCTGTCGAAAGCTGAATTTGAGAGCAATAGGCTTCTGGGAGTAACGGCGATTCAGTTACGTAAAGGCTATTAGTAGGCAACTGTGGAGAGTTTTGTAATACCCCTGGCTGATTCTTAAATGCTTTAAGAGGAAGTTCAACCTCGAATCTACTGCCTTTCCCCATAGTCGAGGTTGCATCAAGGCGTCCATTCATAAGTTCAGTAAGCTGGCTGACAATGGCAAGGCCAAGGCCAGTACCGCCGTATTTGCGGTTAGTTGAGCCATCAGCCTGTGTAAAAGGCTTAAATATTTTATCGAGCTGTGCTGGGCTCATGCCTATACCTGAGTCGGCAATTCGCATGATGAGGTTTAGTAGGTTACCTTTTTCATTCAAGTTACCGTCAAACTCTATATCTATACGCCCTTGCTCGGTAAATTTCACGGCGTTGTTGCCAATGTTCATAATAATTTGAGCAATACGCAACGGGTCGCCTATAACCTGAGGTGGTATTCTAGGGTTAACCGTAAAATGAACAGATAGATTTTTCTCTTTTGCTCGCAGCGCTATTACGGCGATGAGGTTGTCAAATAGCGAGTGCAGTGAAAAGCTAACCTCTTCTATCTTTAGTTCACCTGCTTCAATCTTGGAAAAGTCCAGAATGTCGTTAATTACGCTCAGTAATATTTGCCCAGAATATGAAGCTTTATCAAGATATCCTCGTACTATTGGTGATAGTTCTTGCTGTTGTGCTAGTTCTATCAGGCCAATGATACCATTCATGGGGGTACGAATTTCATGGCTCATGTTCGCTAAAAACATGCTTTTAGATGCGGTAGCCTGCTCGGCTTTTACTTTAGATTCGGTGATGACCTTGTTCAAGCTTTCTAGCTGAGAGTTCATCGATCTCGCTTCATTTAATAGCTTTTCCGTTTCACGGTTTTTATCACTAAATACAAGAGCGGCTCTTGCTAGCTTTCCAATTTCGTCTTTTCGACTGCTGCCCGGAATATTAGAGATTTGTACGCCTTCAGCGAGCTTATTGAAAACTTCGGTAATAGAGCGGATTGGGCCAAGGATACGAAATATTGAAAACAGCGCAGCTGCTAAAGCAAGCAAAATCGCAAATAAAGAAAAAAGCTCTCCATTACGCTGTGTATTCTCTGCTATTTGGTAAGTGCGCTGTGTAATAATCTCTGAGTGAGTACTAACTTTTTTTGCTAATTCTCCACTTAAATAAAGAAACTCATTAGCAGAGCCTGCCATTACTACATTAACCAGAAAAAGATTGCCTTGCGTTATTTGAGTAAGCTTAAAAAAGTCGTTTTTTATTCTGTCCATAACTCGCTCCACACGCTGCTGCAAGTCAGCATTGGCCGAGAAGGAAATGAGCATTAGAGCGTCAAGAGAGTCATTGAATGTCTTGATGAATTTCATATCAGGCTTCATCAGGTATTTTAACATCGCATTTTCTGTTTGAATTAGAATGATCTTTGCGTCTTCTACAAAAGTCGCTGAAACATCTCCTTTCGCTAGTGCCTTGTCGAGTTCACTTTCTAGTAAGGTGATATCAGACATAGTCCCTTGAACGACGAGGTTGTCTCTTACTGAGCGTGCTTCAACAACCTGAGAGAAGTTCTCTTGATAAGCGTTTAGGTGCTCTCTCATTCTACTGAGAATTTGATTGCTGTCGCCTTTTTGACTGGAATGCTCGTTAACCTCTGCAAGTTTATCGAGCTTGCTGTTAATGGTAACCATCAGGCGGCTAAAACGCGTAATGGCCGACTTACTTGCATTTTCTTTAAAAATTAAGACATTGCGCTGAAGGTCGACTACGTCCCGTTCAAGCTCTTTTACAATGCCCACATCAACGACGGCTTTAGCAGCAGATGCCACGCCTTTATTTAAAACCTCTTGGTTTTTTCGCGCCACAAAGCCCTGAGCAAGTATTAGTGCAATTAACGCAACTAAAACTGTTATAAGTTGTACTCGGATTGACGATAACATATAAGCTGAAGGAACCTTATTCCATTTAAGAAGCGGTACTACACGGTGTCATGCAGTGATAAATTCGTACCATTTTTGTAAGCTATATTCATAGCTTGGCATAACCGTGTTCCAAACTGCAACATTACTAAATCGTTCTTCGTAACTGCCACCAGTCCGTTGTGCGCCTTTTTGTACACTCACTTTGCCATCAGTGCCTTTTAGTGGTTCAGAAGCAACTTTACCCTTATACCAGTAGTCCCATTCAGCCTTCGATAAATATTCGGCAGAACGTTGGGGGTTCGAAATGTAATACCCCTGTCTTGCTATGAATGCACCCGGCCAACCCGACAGCCACCAGTTCATATATTCATAGGCTACATCTTTCATTCTGCCTTGGGTAGCAGAAGAAAGGCACATTACCCCGTGCCATCCTCGGTATCCTTCTTTTGGAGCAGCGAAAGTGACGGGTATATTTTGACCATTTAGTGCGGAGACCGCTGGCGAGAACATGCTTTCAACAGCCACACGACCACTTTTCATAAATTCAACGGATTCAGGAACCGATGTCCAAAAACCGCTAAAGTGATTCAACTGATTTAACTCTATAAGCAGGTTAAACAGGTCGTCTAGCTCGTATTCGGTGATAGCACCAATATCTTTGAAAGTGATGAAACCTTTCGCTTGCGCGGCTAATGCTAAATCGAATAATCCGATGGTAGGGTCATTTACAATGCCGACTTTTCCAGAAAAGTGACGATCTAGCAGCCAGCCCCAACTTTCTTCTTGCCCCTGCAGTTCGGTCGGTAGCTTTGACCTGTCATAACCAAATGAATCCACGTTATGTACGTAGGGTAAAAAGCTGATGGCATCAGTGTGCTTTTCACCTAAAGAGGCGTCTTCTTGCACATTAAGAATTTTGTGTGGCGCGTCGCCGGCACCCATACGCGCACTTTCAGTAAGCTTACCGGTTTTGCTTAAGTTATTTATCTCTTCCCAATAGTGAAGACGCTTTTTCTGTATAGGCTGAATAGCCTTTGCGCGCCACAGTACGTTTATGCTGTTTGACCACTGCTCGTATAAATCGAACGACTGAGGGTTCATGGATGCTTTTTGCAGCACAGTGGCACTGCCGCCAGGATCAAACGCTATGTTGATACCTAAGTCTTCGATAGCGCGCTGTCGGATAGCTTCCTGCAATGTTACGTGAGTACCCATAACACGCAGCGTGGGCTTTGCTTTACCGATAGCGAAAGGAGTAATGCCTGCTGTCAACCCAAATGCTAGCCCGCCTTTGAGTAAGGTGCGACGTGCCACAGAAGAATTTTTGGTCTTACAAGGTTTAGTAGGCATTATGAAAGTCCGTATAAGAAATTTCCTTGATAACATTCTGGCATCTATTTCATAGACTTACCAAGAAATGTTTAAAAATAGTTTAATGCAACAGTGGTTTTGACATATCTGGTAACACTTCATCGGTGGCAAAAAATGGCTTTGCTTTTATTATTAAGATATCAAAATGATATCAAAGGTGATCGATATGCAAGAAAAGAAGGGTTTCTCAGTCAACGGGTATTTGATGATCTGTGTTTTATTAGTTGCACAGGCTGCGGCATTCTTCTATGCCGTTGGGGGGAGCCCCGAAGGCGGAATCATTTTAAGTCTTCTGGTTGGTGCACTCTGGATGGGATATTTTATGGTGCAGCCGAATCAAGCAAAGGTGATGACTTTTTTTGGTAGCTATGTTGGTACCGTTTCTAATGTAGGTTTGCGCTGGACCATTCCATTGTTTCGCCGAACCAATATCTCACTTCGCATAAGAAATTTTGAAAGCGCCAAAATTAAAGTGAATGACAACCAAGGGAACCCGATTGAAATTGCGTCAATTGTTGTGTGGAAAGTCACAGATACTGCAGAAGCCGTATTTGACGTAGACGATTATGAAAGCTTTGTTCGCATTCAAAGTGAATCTGCTATTCGTAATATGGCAAGTAGTTTTCCTTATGATCCTCGTGATGATGAGCAAGCTGAAGTGGCGCTTCGCAGCCATCCAATAGAAATCTCAGAACGGTTACAAGAAGAAATACAGGCGCGTTTAGCGAAAGCAGGGATCACCATTTTGGAATCTCGTATTAGTCACCTTGCTTACGCCCAAGAAATTGCCAGTGCGATGCTACAGCGTCAACAAGCCTCAGCTATTGTTGCGGCGCGTAAGCAAATTGTTGACGGTGCTGTAGGAACAGTTGAAATGGCGCTTCAACGACTAAATGAAAAAGGTGTCGTAGAGTTAGATGAAGAACGCAAAGCGACCATGATCAGCAATCTCCTGGTTGTACTGTGCGGTGACAAATCAACGCAGCCTGTTATTAATACAGGTACAATTTACTAATAGAGTTTAGTTTCTAATTATGGTGCCGTAGCCACTTAAAGCGGCACATAAGGTTTTTATTTTGGCAAAGAAAAAAGCGTATCCTCTCCGGATAAATGAAAATGTACTTGCCGCTATGGAAAGGTGGGCCGCTGATGATTTACGTAGTGTTAATGCACAAATTGAGTATGTATTAAGACAAGCGCTTATTAAGCAAGGCAGGGTCAAGCTTGTTGAAAAAACGGTGGTGGAAGTTGAAGAAGTAGAGATTGGAGCAAAAGATAACTGATGCTGAACGTACAAATCATCAGTTATCTTTTCGAGAGGCTTCACGTCAATCAGTAATTAAATAATGCTCTGGCGAGAGCGTCTCACAAACACAATCCCTCCTAGTAAAAACAATGGAAGTAGCGACCAGGCTCCGCCGTGTTCTTCTACTATTACCACCGTATCTTCTACAACGTACTCGTTGTTTTCACTTTCAAGAGGAAGATAGGCAAGTGCGCTGTCGTCATAAGCATCGGTAAAAGCTACTAGCTCTTCAGTATCTGCATCGTAAAGTTCTAGCAGTATGTCGTATTCGCCAGAAGGGAAACCCGATACCAATGAGCTTTCGATGGTGAAGGTATCGGTTGAATCTTCTGAATAAATATAGAACTCCGAAGAAACATGTATAGCGTCGTAAACACCGTCTTTTCCTAAATACAATACAGCGTATACCGGTGCCCGAGTAAAAATGGTGTCGGCATCAAATTCAATTGAAAACGTAGAGTGGTAACCATCGTAATCAATATCTTGCTCTAACGTTACCCAGCTTTCATAAATCCAGAATTCATTAACGCTGCTTACTACAATGTCGCTGGATGACTTGTTTACACCCAAATGTTGTTGATGTTTATTGGCTTTACTAAGTGTATTTTGTTGTGCGGCAGTGTCATCAGTAGATTGCTCAAACACATTGTCATTAGACAGAACGTCTGTTGTTTTGGGCAAAAGTGATTCAGCGGCTACAAAGGGTTGGTCGTAGCGGAATTCGGTCGAGGTAACCTGTTTATCTTCTGACTTACTGTCAGAACTTGCATGTACATTTGATACAAACGCAAGCTGTAATGTGGCGATAGCAGAGTATGCAATAAGTGCTAGTACTAAGTTTTTCATCTGTCCATCCTTTTCCAATCGATAATGA
This sequence comes from Alteromonas sp. ABH4_453, assembly GCF_056160665.1. Taxonomy (NCBI): domain Bacteria; kingdom Pseudomonadati; phylum Pseudomonadota; class Gammaproteobacteria; order Alteromonadales; family Alteromonadaceae; genus Alteromonas; species Alteromonas sp. ABH4_453. The sequence continues at coordinate 652,080 of NZ_JBSWXP010000001.1, read as the reverse complement.
CAGGGTCATTGTTAATCAAAAAAGATGAACAAAAGCTGAAGAGTAACTTAATGGCTCCTCAGCTTGTGAAATAGGCAATAAGGCTTAGTCGTCGAAGTGATAGTCCTCTTCTTCGTATTCACCTTCCTCGCGCGGTTCGAAGTACGTACCCCATCCATCGTAGGTTACATCGTGTTTGTCGGCAATTTTCAGCAAAGTGTCTGAATCAGCATTAAGCTTTTCAATATCTAGCTTTCTTTCTACCACGGCGTCGAAGCAAAAAATGGTTTCGCCGTCGTCAAGGATTAGCTCTTCGGCGTCAGTCACTTCAAAACCAGCTTTAAATGCATCAACAGCCGCCTTTTCTAGCACGTCGAAGTCAGTGCTGGCGAAGTGGTGCTCAATGGTGTAGTCGGCATCGGCTTGACTGCCATCTTCTAGAAGGGCATCAATAGTTTCTTGGTTAAACTCGTACCACTCTTCTCTTTCATCGAACTGGGTCATAATAAACACTCATTAGCAATTTAGGCGCAAGTTTACCTGCTTTTTTCCAGTTCATCGACCTGTGTATTAAGCGCATCAAACTTTTGTTTCATTTCATCGTTAAAATGCGCCATCCACTCTTTGATTGAATGCTCTTCTGTTAACGGTTCAGGCGCAGAAATATCAATAAGCACAATCCCGTTGTTCCAACGATTCCACTTTACTTTGTTGTGTAGGTTACTGGCCGTTACCATAACAATCGGCTCATTGGTGGTTTTAGCTAACCGAAATGCGCCTTGTTTAAAAGGTAGTATACCTCTACCGTAACTTCTGGTGCCTTCAGGAAATAGCCAAACAGATGTTTTCTTCTTAGCGATACGGTTGGCAGCAATATCCAAGGTATTGCGCGCTTTCCCTGAATTTTTTCTATCGATCATGATATTCCCAGATAGCCAATAAATTTGGCCAAAGATAGGGATCCACTTCAAACTCTTTTTACCAATAGTAACCACGCCAGGAAGGGCAGCTTTACAAATTGTAATGACGTCAAAGCTGTTTTGGTGATTAGCGATGAAAACATAAGGCTCGCTCGTTTTTACAGCGGGGTCTCTTTGTATGACAATTTTGAGGCCCACTATTTTAGCCATAAGAGAATACAAACTACCGGCAGCATGCACGTTATCCTTGTGAAAAGGGCGCACGATACAAATGATCAGCAAAATAATGTTGATTAATAAAAAGGCGATAAACAGTGCCGGTATGCGAAATAAAGCGATCAAAACAACTCCTAGAAACAATTGACGCGCGCAGTATAGATGAAGTTTCAGCGTACACTTGTCTGATGAGTTTTTACAGCATTAAGACTTACAAAGTGCATTACTCGCGAAAGTTCCTCTTTTATCACCTTTAGTATGAGGAAATTTTGCCGATACCGAATTACAATAATACAAGGCTAATCGAATTTAACTCGGTATTCATTACATGCAGACATTTACTCCAGACGACCTAGAAGAAGATATTCTTGCTGACCTTATGGAGGAAATAAACGAACTCTACGAATCAAGCGAACAAACCTTGATTGAGTTAGAGCTTCGTCCAGAAGATAACGAGTTACAGCGTGCTCTGTTTCGTTCAATCCACACTATTAAGGGCGATTTAGGCTTAGTAAATTTCTCGCCGATGATACCCCTTTTACAGCATGTCGAAGATTTACTCGATTACTTGCGGAAGGGACAGGTAGCGTATACCAGTACCATGAGCGACTTGGTGCTACTTACTATGGACAGGGTCAAAGCCTTTGTTGAGGCTGTGATGGCTGACTGTAAGGCTGAGTATGATGATAACCTCCACAACCAACTGGTGTTAGCAATTGGTCGTGTTACACCAGAGAACACGGCTGAGCACGAAAAGCGCCTCACTGAAGCTGTGTTACTGTTAAATCCAGCGTTAGACATTGTTGCTGACAGCGGCGACCCGGAAAACGTGCAGATAAAACCACCTACATTAGCAGCAACGGGTATACCAAAAGACATTAGCAGTGAAAAGAAACAAGATATTTTATTTTTCCGTGACCTAATGCAAACCATTGAACGTCGCTCTAACTATTGGGGAGGAAGGGGCGATCGTATTGCTAAGTTAGCTATGTATATCAACGACGTTGCTGAAAATCCGATAGACGAAGACCAACTGGCGGTAGCCAGTTATGTTCATGACTTTGGCATGGCGTTTATGCCTTTAAAGCTGCTGCATAAAGGCGATGAATTGACTGATATCGAGTTTAATCTGATGCGATCTCATGTTTACAAAAGCGCCCGTTTGTTAGAGCACCTGGACCAATGGGACATGGCGCGTAAAATAGTGATGCAGCATCACGAGCGCACCGATGGAACCGGTTATCCGCTAGGCATAAAAGAAGACGATATCTGTGAAGGCGCGAAGCTACTTGCCATTGTCGATACCTACGATGCAATGACGCACCCCAGAGCGCACAATGAAGATAATGTGCTTTCCAAAAAAGAAGCGGTAATAGAGATCAACCGCAGTGCCAAAGGCCAGTTCAGTATGAAGTGGGTGAGGCTGTTTAATCAGGCGATGACAGCTTTGCTGACGAAAGGGCAGTAAGCACTGCCCTTTGTTTGTTTTCTAAATTAGCTATTATTTGAATTAGGTGCCAATTGACTAGTTGGCTGTCTTCAATTGCTGCCAAATCAAATTCTCGAATCAAGCTGTATTTCGTTGCAGAACTTCTGGTTTGTAAATTCCCAACAAAGTGGCACTGTTTCTCTTTTGGGGTGACTCAGCGCCATCTTTAGTTTATCGAAGTTTGCATAGGTAACTGGTTCTCCCTCAAATTCTGTGATGATACTGTTGATTGAAATTTTGGCAACATAAGCCCCGGTATCTTCAGCAACGCCTAAGACAATGGCACCTTGGGAATGAGGGAGCAGGCGAAGTCCAGAACGATCTGCGCCAATAAAGGAACTAAATTGCTTGCTGGGTTGATACCACATGCGCTCTTCAGAGAAATCAAACACAGTGTTAAAACGTTTTAAAACTTGATTGCCAAGTACCCCGTCGCTTCCGTCCTGCGAATTACTCCCCTCAAACCTGAAGTATGTTGGCAGATGCTCAAACGTGAGGTCGCCAAATGATAAGTGAGAAAGTGATCCCACGAGGTTGGCTGAATCTCCTTGAATTCCAGTGCTAGTTGCTGCAAAGGTTTTATCTGGCAACGCAAAACGTTCATTTTGAGCGAATAAGCTTAATGTTCCTGTCGAACCGGTATCCAGCATGAGTTTTACCGTTTTTAAGCTCTTTCCATCGTGAAGTGTTGTGGTGAAGTAGGGCGTATCGCTCTTTACGGTCATCGCAATTTCCTGCCACTGTTCAGTGCCATAATGCGCTCTGCTGCTATCATCTGGTTTGGTAATTATCAGTACCTTAGCGTCCTGGTTTATCTCTACAAGACAACAATTAAAAAAATCAGCGCCAAGTACACCGTCGAAATAGGTTTCATCTACACTGCGAAACGGCATCGCAGATGTTGGTGCGTAAATTACCGATAAACCGGAGATAGAAAAACCACCTAATTGAATATGGGTATCATGCACAATGTAAGCGGTTGGCGCCTTTCCATTTCCAGCTCCCCCTATCTTAATTGGCTTGTTTGTAGGTAACTTAAGTGCGTTGGTTTTATTAGTTTCCGTAATGACTGTGGCAGCTGCGCCCGAGTCTAGTACAAAAGTCAAAGGCGTGGTTTCATTAACAGTCACATTCACCAAAATGTGGTCATTGAGCATAGTGAAAGGCACCACGGTCCGAGTAATGGCTTCATCTAAAAATTCTTTGCCAGCGTTTTTGTCTTCGCTTTGCCAAGCGATTTTCGCGTTCTCATTTTTCCACTGGAAAGCAGCCATATCCCAAATGCGACATCCTGACAGACCAATAAGCACAGTTGTAATAACTACCCAACGCAGAGAACTGCATTTACAGCAAATACGTGAAGTTTTACTAATGTTATTTATCATAATAATTGCCTCGTTGTTTTTATTAAGTGTAAAAGAAATTAATTATTGTTTTGCAATAATTATTGTGTGTTTTGTAATAAAACATTTCTGTCTTACGAGGTTTTTTGGCGTTATGGATAGCTGTGACGTACACTGCTTTAAAAAGGACAAGAGGAGCGCGCTATGCAATCTATTGAAGAATTAAAACGGGTTAGTCACTTTACTCGAATGATGCTGTTTGCTGTTGTAGGCATTTTTTTAAGTATTGCCATTTACGGCTTCGTATCACAAGGACAGTGGTGGGTGACCTTTGGAGACAACCAATTTGACGGCTTGTGGCTTCAGTACAAAGGATCACATTTCTTATTAGCAGTAATTTTCTTTCCTTTGGTTGGTTGCTGGTTGCTTGGATTCTATTTTCTTCAGCGCCTTTTACTTGCACTAAGCAGAGGGCTTTTTTATGCAAAAGCCTCGTTGCGTTACTTGAAATACGTATCTTGGATTACGGTTTTTTATGTCTGTTATAAAATGATAGTAACGCCTATGGCCACTTACCTAGTGGTGCCCAATAGTTCAATCGATATAAGTCTTAACCCCATGACGTTAATTATTGTGTTGTGCTTACCTGTACTAGTTCACTTATTTAGTGCTGCCGCCGAATTAGATAAAGAAAACAAAGAGATTGTGTGATGCCTGTTCTTGTTAACCTTGACGTTATGATGGCGAAGCGCAAAATTCGCTCAAAAGATTTGGCAAAAAAAATTGGAATAACTGAGGCAAATTTGTCGCTATTAAAAAGCGGCAAAGTTAAAGGCGTTCGATTCACAACATTAGAAGCAATATGTCACCACTTACAGTGCCAACCTGGCGATATATTGGTGTATGAAGATGAATAGGAGAAATTGAAAAGGGCACGCAAATGCCCTTTTGGGGTATTTTATGCGTTAATTAACGCCGAGTTCTTTCAGCTTGCGAGTAAGCGTATTTCGCCCCCAGCCTAAACGTTTAGCCGCATCTTGCTTATGACCATGCGTGTGTTGAAGTGCACGCTCGAGCATAACACGTTCGAAAGTCAGCATCGCGTCGTTGAGTATATTATGATGGCCATCGCGTAGTTGTTTGTCAGTCCAGCTCGCGAGTAGATCTGGCCAATCACCCGATTCGGCACTGGGTTTTTCAATACTACTATCGCTATGAATTTCCGGTGGCAGATCGCTGGGTAAGACTTCTTGCCCACTTGCCATAACGGTTAACCATCTGCATACGTTTTCAAGTTGTCTAACGTTACCAGGCCAGGATAGTTGAGACATAACGCGCTCAGCTTCTTTAGAAATGCTTTTAGCTTCTACATCAAGCTCTTTGGCAGCTCGGCGAAGGAAGTGACGAGTTAACAATGGAATATCTTCACGACGCTCGTTCAGCGATGGAAGATGCACGCGAATAACATTCAGTCGATGAAATAAATCTTCCCTAAATTTACCTTCAGTAACGCGCTGTTCTAGGTTTTGGTGGGTTGCTGCAATAATGCGTACATCAACGCTTACCGACTGATGTCCACCTACTCGATAAAATTGGCCATCGGCCAGCACGCGTAAAAGGCGGGTTTGCACATCTAACGGCATATCGCCTATCTCATCTAAGAAAAGTGTACCGCCGTCAGCTTGTTCAAAACGCCCTTGGCGTGCTGCTTGTGCACCAGTAAAGGCGCCTTTTTCATGACCAAAAAGCTCAGACTCGACCAGATCAGCCGGGATAGCCGCCATGTTAAGCGCGATGAAAGGTTTGCTCGCTCTGGGGCTGTGTCTGTGAAGCGCGTGCGCCACCAGTTCTTTACCCGTACCCGATTGCCCGTTAATAAGCACGCTAATTGAAGAACGTGAAAGTCTACCTATGGCACGGAAAACTTCCTGCATAGCAGGCGCTTCACCGATAATCTCTGTTACAACATCTTCAACTTGCGTTTTTGAAACGGTTGATTGCTCTCTTGCGTGAGCAAGCGCACGTTGGGATAAGGTTACCGCTTCGTCAATATCAAAAGGTTTTGGCAAGTATTCAAATGCCCCTTTTTGATAAGCATTAACTGCGCTGTCTAAATCCGAATGCGCTGTCATAATGATGACGGGAAGCAGTGGGTGCGATGCGTGCACTTCGTTCAATAATGTCATGCCGTCCATTTGTGGCATTCTTATATCTGAAATGATGACTTCAGGGGCTTGACCGCTTTGAAGTTGAAGCAATAAATCTTCAGGGTTTTCAAAACTCAAACAGCTGATATCAGCTGCTTGTAAGGCCTTTTGCAGCACCCAACGAATAGAACTGTCATCGTCGACAATCCACACAGACTCATTCGTCATCGTCTGTCTCCTTACGATCTATTGGAATGTAAATTACGAACTCAGTGTGACCAGGGTAGCTGTCTACATCTATTTTGCCGCCGTGGTGGTTTATTAGGGTTTGTGAAATAGATAAACCCAGCCCAGAGCCATTTTGCTTGCTCGTGACCATGGGATAGAAAAGTGTGTCTTTAATTTCAGCTGGAATGCCTGGGCCGTTATCAATGATCTTAATTTTTGCTACCAGTGCATGACGCTTTGTTTGAATTGTCATTTGACGTTCTATGCGCGTTACCAGCCTAATTTCGGGGTTAGGTGTTTGACTTTCGGTTAGTGCCTGAACGCTATTGCGCACAATGTTGAGCACCGCTTGCTGAATCATGTCAGGGTCGAGCATGAGCGGAGGAATACTGGGGTCATAGTCGCGAACTATAGTTATGGGGTTGTCAGAGTCAAAGCGCATTAAACTACGTATTTTTTCAAGTGCTTGATGCACGTTACTTTCTTCGAACCGAGGTAATGAATTTGGCCCTAGCAAGCGGTCAACTAAGTTTCGTAGGCGATCAGATTGCTCAATGATCATGCGCGTGAACTCTTTATGCTCTTCAGTCAGCTCTTTTTCTAATAGTTGTGCTGCACCCCTTATACCGCCTAGCGGGTTTTTTATTTCGTGAGCTAGACCTCTCACTAACTCTCGTGCCGCATAATGCTGAGCGTTTTGTAAATTCTCTCGAGAAATACGCTTTTGCTGGTCAATTTTTTTTACTTCAAACAATAACCTTGGACCATCTTCAAAGTGTAAGTTTGTGACGGTCAAATCGGCGGATACATAGCGGTTATCTCTAAATGCCAACTTAATTTCGTTTTCGGTAAAATCCTCACCTTTTCTAATGGCGGCCTTAAGGCGGGTAGTTTCTATTGTGCCCGGCAAGAAAAAGTCTTGGAGTGGGTGTCCGATAAGTTGTTTCAGCCCAGTCTCAAACAAAGCTTCTCCCGCATGGTTGGCATAAACAATTGAAAGTTTATTGTCTACCATTACCAATGCGGTATTAAGGCTATTAATAAGCTGTTGTGTTTCTAACTCGGTGGAATGCATCCGAGCCCGTCTCCTTTGCACTATAATTGTGCATTGTAGCTTGCAATGATGCGTTACGCGAATAAAGAGACCAAGAAGAAATGTTCACTGAACCTCTATGGTGCGCATACACAACAATGGTTGCACGCTATTAGTTATTAATTAACGCCGATGCCTGATGCAGGTAAAGGGTTTGTAGTGGAGACGATGCAAGAGTCTTGCCCGTATTGTTAGTCAGTTCAACTTTATAAGTGTGTGCCCCACGATGGATACCAGAAAGCTTAAAGACACCTGAATTATTGCTAGCTAATGGGGCGTCGTCAAAGATCAATCGGTAGATTGGCGCTTTGGGTGCACCAGGTTGTGCGGCAGAAATAGTGAATTCACCTAGATTATTGCGAATTGTCGCTTCTGGTGCAGGTGACTTAATGACCACTCGGTAGTTGGGCTTGGGGGCAGCCGGCTTTACAGGGGGAGGTGGGGTAACCTTTGCCGCGGTTACTACGTTTTGTGTTTTTACATCGAACGCTAGGGGTTCTGCGTTCTGCTGCGGCTTGTCTGTGTAAGTCACGGACCCATCTTTTCCAACCACTTTGTATATTGTCATTGGAGAGGTAGCTGCAGCTGATGTTGCATTGCCGCTTTGTTCGGTTTCGCTTTCTTGTGCTTCTTGCTGGGTACTTTCTTGGCTCAGCATTTCCGCTTGCACAGGCTCTAAGCCGTTGCCGCTACTTAGTAATAGCGAAATTAAGCAAATGTGTCGCGTCATGTTGTGCACGTGTCGTTACCTAATTAATGTGGTTTTGGTTAGCTGGCTAATTCACATAGCTTGCTACGTTTGGCTTATTGATAACCTCTTTAGATGTATGCAAGTGCAAGCGGGGCAAAGCCCTGTGCGCAGTTGATGTAGCATGAAAGAGTATTCGTTAGCATAGCTATAAAAACATAGTAGATAAATCGTACGCATAAAAAAAGCCCGCAGAGCGGGCTTTAGTATAAATTGCTATACAGTGCGAATTTACACGCTGTAGTACATGTCGAACTCAACTGGGTGAGTAGTCATGTTAAGTTTTGTTACTTCTTCAGACTTAAGGTCGATGTATGCATCAATCATGTCGTCAGTCATAACGCCACCCGCTTTAAGGAAGTCACGGTCGTTATCAAGAGCTTCAAGCGCCATTTCTAGCGAGCTTGCAACTGTTGGAATTTCAGCAGCTTCTTCTGGCGGTAGGTCGTACAAGTCTTTATCCATTGAATCACCAGGATGGATCTTGTTCTTAATACCGTCGATACCCGCCATAAGCATAGCGGTGAACGCTAGGTATGGGTTGGCTGTTGGGTCAGGGAAACGTACTTCGATACGACGCGCTTTATCGCTAGTTACGTGAGGAATACGAATAGACGCAGAACGGTTACGTGCAGAGTATGCAAGCATTACCGGTGCTTCGAATCCAGGAACTAGACGCTTGTATGAGTTAGTTGAAGCGTTAGCAAACGCGTTGATTGCACGCGCGTGCTTGATAATACCACCGATGTAGTAAAGTGCTTCTTCAGAAAGGCCTGCGTACTTGTCACCCGCAAAGATGTTTACGCCATCTTTAGAGATAGATTGGTGGCAGTGCATACCAGAACCATTGTCGCCAACAAGCGGCTTAGGCATAAAGGTAGCAGTTTGACCGTATGCGTGTGCAACGTTGTGAACAACATACTTGTAAACTTGGATTTCATCGGCTTTCTTAACTAGCGTGTTGAATTCGCAAGCGATTTCGTTTTGGCCAGCAGTTGCTACTTCGTGGTGGTGAGCTTCGATAACAAGGCCCATCTCTTCCATAACTAGGCACATTGCAGCACGGATATCGTGAGCAGAATCTACTGGTGGTACTGGGAAGTAACCGCCTTTAACGCCAGGGCGGTGTGCCATGTTGCCGCCTTCAAATTCTTCGCCAGAGTTCCATTTTGCTTCAGAAGAGTCAATCTTGTAGAAAGAACCCGCCATGTCAGTGTGGAAGCGAACGTCGTCAAAAAGGAAAAACTCTGGCTCTGGGCCAAAGAAACATGTGTCACCGATGCCAGTTGATTTTAGGAATTCTTCTGCACGGCGAGCAACTGAACGTGGATCACGCTCATAACCTTCCATTGTAGAAGGTTCAACAATGTCACAACGAATGTTTACTTGTGTTTCTTCAGCGAAAGGGTCAACAACGCAGCTTGTTGCGTCTGGAAGAAGAACCATGTCTGATTCGTTGATGCCTTTCCAGCCAGCGATTGAAGAACCATCGAACATTTTACCTTCTTCGAAAAACTCTTCATCAACAACGCTCGCAGGAATAGATACGTGTTGCTCTTTACCCTTTGTATCGGTAAAACGTAAATCTACAAACTTCGCTTCACTTTCTTTAATCAGCTCTAATGCCTTTTCTACTGACATCGTGTCCTCCAGGTTTAATGTAAAAATGCGGAATGATCAGCTTCACTCCAACAGTGGCAAAAGTGAAAGCGATTATCATGCCATCTATATGTACACCGATTTTTGTGGCATAGACAGGCATCTATCACTTCCGTTTGAATTAAAATGCGCCATATTGGTGCATTGCTGCACCAATATGGCGTTTTGTGCTCATTTGTACGTCAATCAGCCTAGATTACTTTTTAGTGTATAGCCACTTAATATGATCAATTCAGTGCAAAAGCGCTTGGTTATTTATTGGTCTGGTTTTCGAAAAGCAATAAAACTCGTTTCTATCAAAAAAAAGATGCGCAAACGTCGTGGTTTTTCTGTACAATCCGCGCAAATTTTTCTATCTGCATTTTTTTGCAACAAATCTAATGCAGACTTATTCGATTTCCGAAATAAGTCGGCATCGATTTACACAGGCTCTATATAAGCATGAATACCACTGATATTAGTAAATTGCGTAACATCGCAATCATCGCCCACGTTGACCACGGTAAAACCACCCTGGTAGACAAACTGTTACAGCAGTCTGGCACCCTTGAATCTCGAGGCGAGCAAGAAGAGCGCGTAATGGACTCGAACGACATCGAGAAAGAACGTGGCATTACCATCCTAGCTAAGAACACAGCGATTAACTGGAACGACTACCGTATCAACATCGTAGACACTCCAGGACACGCTGACTTCGGTGGTGAAGTAGAGCGTGTCATGTCAATGGCTGACTCTGTACTTCTACTTGTAGATGCACAAGAAGGCCCAATGCCACAAACGCGCTTTGTTACGCAAAAGGCATTCGCTCAAGGTCTAAAGCCAATCGTTGTTATCAATAAAATCGACAAGCCAGGTGCTCGCCCAGATTGGGTTATGGACCAAGTATTTGACCTTTTCGACAACCTAGGTGCGACTGACGAACAGCTAGATTTCCAAGTTGTTTACGCTTCTGCACTTAATGGCTGGGCGTCACACGATGCTGACGAGCCGCAAGAAGACATGAATGCGCTATTTGAAACTATCGTCGAGCAAGTTTCTGCACCTGATGCAGACGTAGACGGTCCTTTCCAAATGCAGATTTCTCAGCTTGATTACAACTCATACGTGGGCGTAATCGGCGTAGGTCGTGTTAAGCGCGGTTCTGTTAAGCCAAACCAACAAGTAACGGTTGTTACTGCTGATGGCGAAAAGCGCAACGGTAAAGTTGGCTTAGTTTACGGCTATCTTGGTCTTGCACGTCACGAAGTTGAATCAGCGCATGCTGGCGACATCATTGCTATCACAGGTCTTGGCGAACTTAAGATCTCTGACACAATTTGTGACCAAAATACGGTTGAAGCGCTTCCGCCACTTACGGTTGATGAGCCTACTGTAACCATGACATTCCAGGTAAACACGTCTCCGTTTGCGGGTAAAGAAGGTAAATATGTAACGTCACGTAACATCCTAGAGCGTCTTAACGACGAACTAGTACACAACGTTGCGCTTCGCGTTGAAGAAACTCAAGACCCTGATAAGTTCCGCGTATCAGGTCGTGGTGAACTTCACCTAGGTATTCTTATTGAAAATATGCGTCGTGAAGGTTACGAGCTAGCTGTATCTCGTCCAGAAGTAATTCTGAAAGAAGTTGATGGTGAAACTCAAGAACCTTACGAAACACTAACGATTGACTGTGAAGAAGAGCACCAAGGCTCAATCATGGAACAGCTTGGTCTTCGTAAAGCAGAAATGACCGATATGTCTCCAGATGGCAAAGGCCGTGTTCGTATCGACTTTATTATTCCAAGCCGTGGTCTAATTGGTTTCCAAACAGACTTTATGACAATGACGTCAGGTTCTGGTTTGCTATACCACACGTTTGATCACTACGGTCCATACAAAGGCGGTATCATTGGTAAGCGTAAAAACGGTGTTCTTATTGCAAACGCAAATGGTAAAGCACTAACTAACGCCCTGTTTAATCTTCAAGAACGTGGTCGTCTATTCATCGGTCATGGTGTTGAAGTGTACGAAGGTATGGTTATCGGTATTCATAGCCGTGACAATGACCTTACTGTTAACGCGCTTAAAGGTAAGCAGCTTACTAACGTTCGTGCATCAGGAACTGATGAAGCGCAAACACTTGTTCCGCCTATCAGAATGTCACTTGAACAAGCGCTTGAGTTCATTGATGACGACGAACTAGTAGAAGTAACGCCTGAATCTATCCGTATTCGTAAGAAGCTTCTTACAGAAAACGAGCGTAAGCGTGCATCACGTGCACCTAAGTCTTAATAGCTTCCAAGACTTACATTGATTTTGAAAATGCCAGCGTCAGCTGGCATTTTTTTTCCATTTTGCCGATGGGTTTGGCCTGCAATCTCTCAAATCGTCTCTCAACTTACACACCGTCACTTCCTATCAATAAAGCTGCTTTCTAGCATTATCACTAAAACGTTAGAAAACGTTTAAATATCGACCAAAGGTTAGTGGTTAAAAGCATTCAGAGATTCTATTCTTGATTATACCAATTCGCGTAAATTATTACCCACTCAGCGAGATTTAAAATGTTAATATTTACGTCTAATAATATAATGAAAGGGGAAGGGTAGTGTTTTCTGTAGCAGTAGTTGAAGATGATCCTATCACGCTTGATCTTATAACCGACGCGTTGGAAACGCAGTTAGACGCTACCGTATATCCGTTTACGCGTAGTAAATTTGCAAGGGATTTTTTGCTGCAACAAAGCTCTGACTCTATAAGTTTGATCATTAGCGATCAAATAATGCCGGATTATGATGGGCTAAGTCTTCTAAAAACCTGCCAGTCTTCGGGTTTGGACGTTCCATTTCTACTCATTACTGCCGACCCTAACAAAGAGTTAGTGATAGAAGCGCGTAAACTTCAGGTTACCGGTTTTCTTGCTAAGCCACTCAATATGGAAGAGCTAGTTCAAAAATCGAGAGAGGCGGTGTCGCAGGCCAGCTAAGCCTGTAGGTTGTTTTTCATTTTATGTATCGCACGCTAAAGGTGTGCATGCGGGCCAAAAATCTACTTCGTGGTTAACGATGACAACGTAAAACAGGTTAGGACAGCAATGCGCAATTTACCTTTGGCATTCACGTGTTAATTTATCTCTATTAAAGTACATTTCGATATAGAAAATTCAGGTTAATTCATCTCACGCCCCTAGTTTATGAGGCGCTAAAATTCTACACTGTTGGCATAAGTTTTTATGCAACAGGATGTAATGTGAGCGCCTTATTCGATAATACCCCTCCTAGAAAAGATACGTTTTCGTTTAAATGGCAAAAGTACAAAGGGAAAGACATCATTCCTGCGTGGGTTGCCGATACTGAGTTTCGTTGCGCGCAGCCAATTCTAGACGCCATTTCGGGTCAGGTTGAGCATGGCAACATGGGTTACATACTGCCTGCACATCATGAAGGCGCTATTCAGGCTGTAGTGAGATGGCTTAAAGATAAGCATAATTGGGAAATTCAACCCGAGTGGCTAGTGTGGACACCAGGCGTTGTGCCAGCGTTTAACGTAGCGTGTAAAGCCTATTGTGAACCCGGTGATAAAGTACTTATTCAAACACCTAATTATCCGCCTCTACTGGCCGCCCCAAAACTAAATGGTCTTGAACGGGTAGATATAGGTACGGTAGTGCAAAATGACGACGGCACAAGTTCTGAAACTATCTCGAGTGTTGAAGGTGCGCGCTATACGTTAGATTTTGATGCATTAGAAAGAGAAGCGGCTGATCCTAAATGTAAGCTGTTTATTCTTTGTAACCCAATGAACCCGGTAGGTTCGGTGCTTACTAAGGCTGAGTTAGATCGCATTGCTGAGATCTGTAACGCGAATAACGTTAAGCTTTGCTCTGATGAAATTCACTGCGACCTTATTTTAGAAGAAGGCAAACAGCACATCCCGGCGGGCCGCGAGTCCAACCTTGCTGAAAATAGCGTTACGCTAATGGCTGCCAGTAAAACATTTAATATTGCTGGTTTGGGAACGTCTTTTGCCATTATCCCTAATCGACAACTGCGTCAGGCATTTACCAATGCCGCAGCGGGTATAGTACCTTGGGTTACTGTATTGGGCTTGGCGGCTACGGAAGCAGCATTCACTCAATGTGACGAGTGGCATCAGCAGCAACTTACCTATTTACGTGAAAACAGAGATATGGTGTTTAACACAGTAAACAGCATTGACGGGCTTAAAATGCTCAAAGCCGATGCGACGTTCCTTGCGTGGGTAGACGCCAGCGGACTAGGTGTAGAGAACGTCCAGCAGTGGGCCGAAGAGAAAGGCGTAGGCCCGTCACCAGGCATCGATTTTCACAAGGCTGATCATTTCAGAATTAACTTTGGCTGCAGCAAAGCAATGCTCCAAGTTATTCTGCAACGCCTCGCAAGCTAAGAATTGGGGTCAGAGTACTTTTTGCAGCTACGCTCTCTAATGAAAAGGGCCAAAGTATTACTTTGGCCCTTTTCATATGCAGTTAGTTTGTTAGTCACGTAATTTCATTGCTATCTGCGAGTGCACACTACGATGATATACAAAGGGAGAAAATTACTCTGACCCCATTTTTGAAGCTAGCTAAATACGCCGACTAGTTTATACAGACCCAACCCAATCACAGTACCCACTACTAGAAAGCCTGCCAGGTTACTTTTCCATGTGTTTCTAAATTCCCCCAGCGCGGTGCTTTTATTCATAACGACCAATAGAAATATGGCAATAATTGGCAGTAAAAGAGCATTAGTTGCTTGAGCAAACAAGATGGCGGGTAGGGGCTTAAAGCCAAGTGCTGCAACGCTGACCCCCACTACAATGATGATAAACCATACCGCTTTAAAGCTCTTGCTTTGCATATCGTCAGAAAGCCCTAGTGCTCCTGTTACCGCATAAGCGGCCGCTAGCGGTGCAGTGATAGCGCTGGTTAAGCCGGCGGCGAACAACCCTAGTGCAAAGAACCACTGAGCTTTGTCACCCAATACCGGCTTAAGCTGCTCGCCCATGTTCGAAGCGTCCATAGTGGCCGCTTGATTGAAGAACGCCATCATTGCTGTTGCCATTACGATAAGCGTAATAAGCCCACCCATACTAATAGCTCTAGCAGACTGGTTTCTGCACGCGACGACCGCTTCTTGTTTATCTTGGCCTTCCGATGATTTTGCAACTAGGCTAGCGTGAAGAAACAAGTTGTAAGGCACGATGGTTGTGCCGATAAGCGCCAGCACCGTGGTAATGGCGCCTGCGTCCAGTCGTGGAGACATTAACTGACTAAACATGGCAGCAATATCAGGTTTGGCCACCAGCAATGTCACTAAAAACACACCAGCCATAATAAAGACGAGATAAACCAGTACTGTCTCTATCCACTTGTAGCTGCCCGACCAGAGTAAAACTATAGCGATAGTGCCCAAAATACTGGCCCAAGGGCCAATGCCTATACTGATAAATGCGTCTAGACCGATTGCTGCGCCGGTCAGGTTGCCCGATTCATAGGCTGCGTTGCCAATGCCAATAGCACTGACGATAAGCACGATAAAAAGATTTTTAAGCCAGGGCTTGTAAGCCATATTTTTCATTGCACTGGCTAGGCCTTGGCCGCTGGCCACCCCCAAACGCGCTGCCATATCTTGAAGTACTATGGTTGCGAATATGGAGAAAAGGAGCGCCCATACTAGGTGAAAGCCAAAGTTTGCACCTGCCAGACTTGCCGTAGTTACTGTTCCAGGGCCAATAAAGGCGGCCGCGATGATGTATCCTGATTTATCTTTTGCCATTGCAACGACTCTTAGTTAAGTTTTGCTATCATGACAATAGGTAGGCGAGCACGCAACAGTACCGCTAAACCAATACAGTAACAGATTGGTTTTAAACCTATTGTCGCGTACCCAGTGTAGAAGTTTGCTGTTTACTCTTTATCTAATTTCCCATTATTTTGGGTAGATACAAGGTTACAAAACATGCCCTTTACAAAGTGGCCGCGCAGACTACCGTTTCATAAAAGAGAACGCAAATTAAAATAGGATGGTAATGGTGAAAGATAGGTTTCCAATAAACACAATCAGCGATATTGTTTCGCTACCCAGTTTCAAAAATGTGCTTCCGGATGCTTATTACGTAGATGGGATGATCTTTGCCGTCGCCTCCGCTCCAGAAATTCCCATGCCCGAACAGTGGATGCCGTGGCTCATACAGTCGAGTGACAGCCACCTTGTAGACAAAGATGTAGATAAGCTTGCTGATACATTAATGAATGGCCTGCGGGCGCATTTAGATTTTATGCGTCAGGAAAAGTCGCCCATGCCTAATGAATTAACCGTTGCGATAGAGGTGCAAGGAACGACGAGGCCTTCGAAAGAGCTCGAAAGCTGGCTAAATGGGCTTTTACACGTGCACAAGCAATTAGAACCTGTGTGGCAAAATGCGTGGAACCATTGGGAAAAGCATTTAGAAAAAAGTAAGGCGAACAAGAAAGACTGTGACAGTAACGAGCCTGAGAAAACAGAACCTGCAGAAGTTCGCCTGTCTCGATGTTTAAAGCTTTTTTCAACGCTTGCTAATATTGAATTAGCCTTGTCTTACAGAAACGACAAACAAGCTGCTCAGCTTGAAAGTAACATCGACATGCTTGTAAAACAGCTTCCTTCGGTGCTGGCAGATTACACCAAGTTGTCAGGGGAGCTAGCAGGCGCGTTACCCAATCAATTTGAAACCTTTAACAAAATAACCTAGCTAAAGTTCAATAACTGGGAACTGCAGGAGAAGCAAAAAACGCTAATTCAAAATTAGCGCTGTCTTTGTTGTTGATGCCGTTGATTCAACGTGTGTTTAAGCGAAGCAGTATAGCTGTCTAGTTCAAGCTTTGCCTTTTCGTATTGCTCGTTAAGAAGCATTGAAGCAGGCTCCCTCATAAGCGCCTTAAAGGCAATATCTGTCTGTTTGAGCAAATTCTTGAGGTGTTGATTACTGTCATCCATGTATAGCATTCCGATAAAAACAATTTGTTAAACCCGAGAAACAGCAGGTTCTGGGCGACTATGTGCAATGCTTACAATACTCTCAACAACAAGCTTAAAATTGCTTCTCACACTACACAGCAGTACTGGTTCCTTGAGTACTGGCTTTTCAATAACTTTGTACGTGCGCCTTTATTATTTAGTTTGGCTGAAACTTTTATAAAGGTTTTACCACAGCCAGGCAAACGATGGCGAGAATGATAAGCACCGGCGCTTCATTTAAAAAGCGATAAAAGCGCGGAGAGTGTCTATTTTCGTCTCGTGCAAATTGCTTCATCAACTTAAACAAATAGAAGTGATAGCCGTAAATAGCAAGAAGCAGCAGTAACTTTATATGAAGCCACCCCGACATTTTAAACCAGGTTCCACCATAGCTGACAATAAGCGCAACGCCGAATGCTAGAGTTAACAAGGCGAATGGAGTAACAAACAACCACAGGCGGCGTTCCATGACCTTAAATTCGTCTTTTACCACTTGAGATTTCGTTGTCGCGTGATAAACGAACAGTCGCGGTAGATAGAAAAGCCCTGCCATCCAAGCCAGCATAAAAAAGATGTGCAGCGCTTTAAACCATAAAATGTACATATTAATAATGAGCCTTCTGTAAGAAACTTTGTAAGATATTCCACGTTACTACGCCAATAATATCGTTAAGCTCCTGATCGTAAATATAAACTGCGCCAGAGCGCGAATTTTTAAGGTGTTCGTATACTTCGTGCAACGTAGACTGCGCGCTAATCCCTTCCATTTCGTAATAGTTTAACGCTGTTGCATCGTGTTCCAAACTCACATTGTATTGGACCAGCTTATACTGCACATCTATTTCAAATTTTAACTTCTGAATGACAATTTTTGTTGGATCGCTTTCTAAGTAGTTAATTAACGCTTGCTCTGGCGCATCGTGAAATAGCTTGTACTCGGTATTCATTGCTGCAAGTACGCCTGTTTTCTCAAGTGCTTCACGAATAGACGAGATAGCGTAAGGGAGATTTTGATAATCAAGCTGGCGTATGAAAATAGAGCGGTTGCCAAAGAACTGCGTAGAAGTCACGTAAGCAGGCACAATTACCAACATGGCTGGTAGAATAATTTGCGGGCTGTACGATAGTTCCATAACCGCGGAAAGCGCAGCAAGAGGTGCGTGCAATACGGCGGTCAACATACCAGCTATGCCTAACAGGGCGAAGCTGTTGGTAAATTCGGGTATGTCAATAAAGTACGACAGTGGCAGTAAAAGTACGGCGCCAGCGAGCATGCCAATGACCATTACAGGGCCAATGATCCCTCCTGGAATACCGAGGCCAATAGCAAATACCGCCAAGATAACTTTAAACACTAAAGTAGAAACCAACAGCAGCGCGCCGGGGGAGCTATCAAATAAGTGCTCAACATCGATAAAGTTGGCGCCAAGGGCTTCAGGTATAAACATACCAATGGTACCGGTAATTAGCGCAGCAAGTATTAAACGCCACACCATGGAAACCGGCCTGAACCACGTCATTACCCGCATGAGCTGGCTATTAAATAATACCGCAAGCATGCCTAACAGAATACCTAGTAGCACCAAGTAAAAATACATCCACTGGCTAAATGCATTAAACGATAAAAACGAAAGCTCGTTTACTTCCCCAAATACAATGCGAGTGAGCACAGAGCCACAGGCAGCGGCCAGCATGATAGGAACAAATATGTGGATTTTGTATTCTCTAAGCACCACTTCCATTACGAAGATGACGGCAGCAAAAGGGGTATTAAACGAAGCAGAAATACCCGCTGCAATGCCACAACCAGCCAGAATTCGAATACTGTTGTAAGGCAAGCGAAGCCATTGTCCAAGAAAACTACTGCTCGATGCCCCCATATGCACAGAAGGGCCTTCTCGGCCCACGACAAAACCGCCTGCTAGCGCGAGCATGCCACCAAAAAATTGGTTTATGGTTGTCCTAAGAGGTACATAACCGTAATAGTATTTCACTCGGTGAATAACAAAGGGAATACCCAAGCGGTAATGTTTGAAGCCAGTGAGAAAAGCAATGAATAGTATTAGGCCAACACTTATAAGCGGCATGATTAGCCATACTAACCAGTCGTAAGCAAGGACTGACTTAAGCGACGATACCCCTGTTTCTTGAAGCCATTCAACGCATAGCCGAAACAGTATGATGATAAGCGCCGCGCAGGTTCCCCCTACAATGCCCAGCATGCACAACTGAATGGATGTGCGTGGATGAGCTACTTCCTCTCTTAAAGCCTGCAAGCGCATGTTGTGGTACAGTAGATTAACGTAAAAAGAAGCTTACCATAAACACCTAAAATTCATAATGTTTAGAGCGCCTTAGCGCACGGTGTTTTTTGTTGATGTAGATATCATGACGACAGATCAGTTAAAAGAAGTTTTAGGCAACTACAAGTGGACACTGTTAGTGGCGCTTATTATGTTTGCCATGGTTGGGTTCGGCTATAAGCTAGCGCGAATTATTGACGAAGGCGACAGCAAGAAAGTACAGGCTCAGCAAGAAACTATTGCTATTTTGTCTGAAGAAAACCATGCGCTTACTACCAAAGTGAATCAGCTGGAAGTCGCCATGGAGCTTGCCACGCTCGAGACGGAGAGCATTACCAATACGTTAGGCGAACAGAAAAAAGAACTAGAGGCGCAACAAGAATTACTGAGTTTCTATGAACGCGTCGTGGCGCCTGAGAAAACCGACGAAGGTTTTGCCATTGAAGGGGTAGAAGTTTTTAAGTTAAGTGACAATACCTATCAACTTAGGTTGGTTTTACTGCAATCTAAACAGCAAAAAGCAGTGATAAATGGCAGTTTAGATATTGCCGTAGTCGGTCAGCGAAACGGTGAAGCGATCACGCTGAAATCGGGCGAATCGAGCCTGCTGGCAGAAGATATCAAATACCGCTTTCGCTTTTTCCAAGCCGTTAACGTAACTCTCACTATCGAGGAAGATATAAACCCCGAATCCATTGCTTTTTCTACAAGGGTCTATCAATACAAAACCCGTAAAGGCAACTATGAGATAAGCGTGCCGTGGAATGAAGCGCTTTCTGTCGAAATAGAGTAATCGCTGTAGGGCAGCGCTTTCCTATCCGTTAATTCAACCTTTTAACGCATCGAGAGCTTTATTCAAACAAATACCAGTAGCCATAACCCACAAGAAACGCAGGAATAGCAGAGTACACTGTGGCAATAAGCGCTGCTTTGGGTGAGAGCGCAATGGCGGGAAACAAGGCATCGCCGTCATTACTTATTGCATTGCCAAGTTGTGCTGAAAACGGAACAGCGCCATTAAGGTATAAGCTGGTTACCAATATCTGCGGACCGCAACCAGGTAAGAACCCGATGATGATCGCCAAGCCAACTAAGCCGGGGCCCATGGATTGAAGCAGCCCTGCAATGTCTAGCCCAAACCAGACAACAGACAGCTCGAACATAAGAAACGCGAGTACTACCCATGCCAATACAAACTGTGTGTCTAATGCGGCTTTCTCTTGCCATTTAGGCGGAGGCAAAATTATATCTTCTTTCGTAATCGAAGCGTATCCGCTTCCCGAACCACACAAAGACCATAGTCCAAGACTCGAAATACATAACGCGGCGCCAATCAGCGTTAGTGTACTTTCACTGATAGCAAGGTAACTGTGTACGGGAAGTTGAAACGCCAAACCAAGCGCAATCGCCAACGAGGGTAAACTCGCAATCATCCAGAATACCTTAGAAAGTGATATGGCTTTGTGGCTTACTGCTTTGGGTTCATCACAGTTTTGTGATTGTTGTAGCGCACCATCAGCTTCAGGAGCCTGGTAATTATGAAATTTATTGACCGCTAGCCCCGTCATTGCACCCACCGTGACGCTGACGGCCATTACGGTTAAGGCATCTAACGGCGCTTGGGCGAGTAACAGAAATGCGGCATCTCCCATAGTGCTGGTTAGCACTGCTACCACGGCTCCAAAGCTTGTCACACCTCGCGTGTACTGCGTGACAACGATAATAGCACCGCCGCAGCCTGGCAGAGCACCAAGTAGGGCAGATAACCCTACTTCATGCACAGGGTGCGCTTTCATATAATTACCAATGGTTTCGGCTGAAATGCGCAACGTGGCGACGTAATAAAGCGCAAGCGATGCATAAACAAACGCTGCCACTTGAAAAAATGCATCTGACAACACAGACAAGGTAACCGCCCGGGTGGCGTTATAAGTAAGAAGAATGGCTATAAACAGCGGCATCAACAGCCGTTTATTGGTTAAGTAAGGAAAAAAAACGTTTCTTAATAAAGCGCTAGTAAAAGAAGGTAAGTGCTTATACCGGACCACCGCCTTAGCGCTTTTTGATGTGTGAGACGCCGTATCCATTACAACTACACCCTCGACCTACTGTTATCCATGTTTAAGGCGTGCCGAGTTACGCACGCCTAGTTTTCGCAACAACTTAGCTCGAAAGCGTAACTGTGCCTTTCATGATGCCGATGTGACCAGGGAACGAGCAGAAGAACATGTATTCTTCATCTTTACTTAAACCTTCAACAGAAAAGGTCGTCGAAGTCTGTTCACCGCCGCCAATAATGTCAGTGGCGCCAATCACACGCTTATCGTCTGGCTTAACGTAATTGTTGTCTAAACCCGCACTCATACCGTCTGTTGCTACTGCTTGTCCGTTGGCTTTTGTTGTCATCACCCAGTTATGGCCCATGGCTTGTTTTGGCAGCTGACCTGTGTGCTTCAACGTCACGGTAAACTCGCTACAACTCGCCGGGATAACGACGTTCGACGTATTGAATTGCATGGCATCGTTTGATTCCACAGTCACTTCGCATTCGTTAGCAAATGCACCAGAGGCCATAAGAAAAAGGGCTGTGCCACCAAGTAACTTCTTGATCATAAATAATGTCCTTTGAATTTTGGTTAACTTCACCTATCGGTGGAATTGGAAGATTCAATTTTCTTTACGAAAAAGAATAGCACTGGATCATTGTAAATGCTAACGATTATCATTTATATTAAGTGGTATACAAAGAGATATATAAACAAAGCTCTTTTTTATTTTTTCACGCATAAGGGATGCACATGTCTTCGATACGAAATGTAGTTCAACACGTTCGATTTGGATACAACGACAATGAGCTGAACTCAACGCTTTTAAGAAACTATCTCGATGGCGTAACTTTCGTTGCCAACTTATTGCCAAGTGATAGAGACAAATTTTCTATCTATAAAAATGCGGTTGAGGTGCTTTATGAAACCCTGTGCGATCCGCAGGTCGGTCAGCAATGGCGGCATAGTTGTTTAGAGCATTTGTACAAGCCGTTACTTAAAGCTGAGCGCTACGCGTGTAACGAGAGTGATCGAATTGCGCTTGCGAGAATAAAAATAGACATGAACACCAGAGAGCCTGTTGATCTTTGATGTACAGCAAAGGTCTGCAAGCGCTAGTGCACCATTTTTATAACTCACTTACTAGGGCCTAGTTTTCTAATGCCACTAGCCCTAATAGGATTCTGATAAAAGCGTGGCAACCACGCCGGAAAAACTAGCTATATCAACACAAGGATACGAGTCATGACAGCAACACGCACAGAACGCGACAGTATGGGCGAGCTACAGGTCCCCGAAAATGCACTCTACGGCGCGCAAACTCAGCGTGCCATTCAAAACTTCCCTATAAGCGGGCAGCGCATGCCCGAAGCCTTCGTACGCGCGTTGATTACCGTAAAAAAAGCCGCAGCACAAGCCAACATGAAACTCAAAGTGCTGGATAAAGATCGCGGCCAAGCGATAGTTAAAGCCTGTGATGAGCTGTTGGCACTTGATGATGTGATGCAGCATTTTCCCGTTGATATATTTCAGACTGGTTCAGGCACCAGCACAAACATGAACGCCAACGAGGTCATTGCTCGCTTAGCCTCTCGTTATTCTAGCGAAGAGGTTCATCCGAATGATCATGTAAATTACGGGCAAAGTTCAAATGATGTGATCCCTACCACCATTCATGTTAGCGCGGCTATTGCATTGTCAAACGAGCTTATACCGGCCGTTGAAAGTTTAGTTCGTACTATCGAAGTCAAAGCCAAGTCGGTAGCGCAATACTGCAAGACCGGACGCACTCACCTCATGGATGCGATGCCTGTGGGCATGGACCAAAGCTTACTGGCTTGGGCATCTCAGCTTAAGCAGCAGGTGAAAACTCTGCGCGCTGTGCAGCCAGCTATTCAAACCCTTGCCCAAGGAGGCACTGCGGTGGGAACAGGTGTAAACGCCCATGCGAATTTTGCTACGACATTTTCAGATGCACTAGGGGAGCTCACCGACATTGCGTTTAAGCCCGCTGACAATTTCTTTGCATTGATTGGCTCTCAAGACACTGCAGTGACGCTTTCCGGTGCGACGAAAAGTTTGGCTGTCACCCTTATGAAAATTGCTAATGACTTGCGCTGGATGAATTCTGGGCCTTTGGCTGGTTTAGGTGAGATTGCGCTGCCTGCGCTACAGCCAGGTTCATCGATCATGCCCGGCAAGGTAAACCCGGTTATTCCAGAAGCAGTGGCAATGGCTTCAGCACAGGTAATAGGTAACGATACGGCGATTACTGTAGGTGGGCAGTCTGGGAATTTTGAGTTAAATGTAATGCTACCGATGATTGCCAGCAACTTGCTTTCAAGTTTGTCGCTAATGACCAACAGTGCAACGCTAATCGGCGAGCAGGCGATAGAAGGCTTCACTGTGAATCAAGACAACATTGAAGCTGCGCTTTACAGAAACCCTGTACTTGTCACTGCACTTAATCCTGTCATTGGCTATGCAAAAGCCGCGGAAATCGCAAAAGCCGCTTACAAAGAAAACAAGCCCGTTATAGATGTGGCCGAAGCCATGACAGATATCCCCAGAGGCGAGCTAGAATCACTGCTAGACCCGAAAAAACTTACCACACCTTAAGCGCTGTGAGAAAACGAAGGTGATAAAAGTGCGATCTACGATCGCACTTTTTTTGTGGTGAAAGAGGCGTTTGTATACAAACTGGACGCACTAAAAACTCGCATAATTTACGCTTGATTAAAAACTGCTCAACGATTGGCACGTTCTTGGCTTATTCAAGGGTTAATATCAGGGTAAAACGTGTTTTAACCGGTATACAGTTGCTGTATGCGAACGGGATTTTTGATACAGTGACACAATAAATAAATTGTATAGCTGCGTAAGACAGCAACAGACACTAGCGCTAATAGGTTTTGCTTATTGTCATGGCTAATTGCTATGAGGAAAGTGACGCCTTTTCGGGAAGAAAAAATGACAGAAACTTGCTTTCGCATGAAGGGCACTACGCTCACCAGTATTGTGTTAGAAGTAATAGATTTTGAGCCAGATAATTTTGAAGCTCAGTTATCTCAGAAGGTCGCGAGCGCGCCGCAGTTCTTTACCCGTTCCTCACTGATTTTACATTTAATAAAGCCTTTATCTGCTACAGAGTTCGAGCTGCTGGTGGCGCTATGTCGTCGATTGCAATTACAGCCCATGGCCGTGAAAGGTGAGGTGGCAGAGCTGAAGCCTACCATCAATGATTTGGGGTTAGCCGATGTAAGCCAAAGCAAATTTACAGACAGCGCCCTTCGTTCGCACAAAGCGAATGGTAGTGATAACAATAACGGAAGCGGCGAAAACCTTTCTCAAACCGCACAACAAGATCAAACCGTTTCTGCGCCGCCAAAAAGTGAACCGGCTCCTGCAGCCGCAACCACGCTCAAACCTGCCAAAGTAATTAACCGTCCGGTACGTTCTGGTCAGCAAGTCTATGCCGAAGGCGGAGACTTGGTGGTAACGGCTTCTGTAAGCGAGGGGGCTGAGCTGCTTGCCGATGGTAATATTCATGTTTACGGCACACTGCGCGGCCGTGCGCTGGCAGGCGTAAAAGGCAATACGGGAGCCCGTGTATTTTGCCAGTCGTTAGACGCGGAACTTATTTCAATTGCAGGGCAATTCATTATGCACGAATCCGTGAAAGGTGAATGCTGGAAGAAACCTGCACAAGTATATTTAGAAGAAGAAACATTACGTATAGAGCCGTTGGCTTAATGCTTTGTACGCACTAATAGGAAAGAATAGATGGCAAAGATTATCGTAGTAACCTCAGGAAAAGGTGGTGTAGGCAAAACTACATCGAGTGCAGCAATAAGTACGGGACTTGCGTTAGCAGGCCATAAAACGGTAGTGATCGACTTCGATGTGGGCTTGCGAAACCTAGACCTTATCATGGGGTGTGAACGCCGCGTTGTTTACGATTTCGTAAACGTCATTAATAAAGAGGCCTCACTTAAACAGGCGCTAATTAAAGACAAAAGAACGGAAAACCTTTTCATTCTTCCGGCATCGCAAACTCGCGATAAAGACGCGCTTACCGTTGAAGGTGTGCAGGCCGTATTAGACGAGCTTAAGAAAGACTTTGAGTTTATTATCTGTGATTCGCCAGCGGGGATTGAGCAAGGCGCACAGATGGCGTTGTATTTCGCTGATGAAGCCATTGTGGTTACTAACCCTGAAGTGTCGTCTGTACGTGATTCAGATCGTATTTTGGGGATTCTTCAAAGTAAATCGATGCGCGCAGAAAAGGGCGAACCGGTTAAAGAACACCTTTTATTAACCCGTTACAACCCAAGCCGAGTTGAAAGTGCTGAAATGCTAAGTGTCGCAGACGTTGAAGAAATTTTGGCGATTCCACTATTGGGTGTTATTCCAGAATCTGAATCGGTGCTGAAAGCATCTAACCAAGGTCAGCCGGTTATTCTTGACGAAGAAGCTAATGCAGGACAAGCTTATGCTGACGCTGTAAAACGTCTGCTAGGCGAAACTGTTCCACATCGTTTCCTAGAAGCAGAGAAGAAAGGGTTCTTTAAGCGTCTGCTAGGAGGGAAATAATGGGAATTTTCGACCTGCTCAAAAAGAAGCAAAAGCCAAGCACCGCAGCGGTCGCCAAAGAGCGGTTACAAATCATTGTTGCGCACGAACGTAAAAAGCGAACAGAGCCTGATTACTTGCCAATGATGCAGCAGGAAATTATTCAGGTAATTCGCAAATACGTGACGATTGCTGACGATCAAGTATCAGTACAGCTAGACAATAACGATGATTGCAGCGTACTTGAATTGAACGTGACTTTGCCAGACAGCAATAACTAAGGCTTAATCGCTTAATTAGTTATGGCTGCCTGCCAGCGTTCTATCACCTTAGTTGCTCATTAGATCTTCATCGACATCTAGTTGTTTGGAGGCTAGCGCGATTAAACGCTCATCAAGTGGAGGCGGAGAAATTTCTACGCCTTCACTGAGTTTGGCGATAACGGCGTCAAGCACGTTAACCCTTGCTTGCCACTTAAATTCCCCGTTAATTACATGCCATGGCGCATAACGCGTGTGGGTGTGCTTGAACATGTCATTTGTAGCTTCTGCGTAGGCGTTTCGCATCTTGCGGTTATGCAGGTCTTCTTCGGTTAACTTCCAGCGCTTGAAAGGGTTGTGCAGCCGCTCTTCAAACCGCTCCCGCTGTGCGCTTGACGAAATATGCATAAAGAGTTTGATAATGCGAACCCCGCTGTCACTGAGCGTTTTTTCAAATGCGTTTATTTCGTTATAACCGCGCTGCCATACCTCTTCATCAACCAACTTATCTACACGTTCTACAAGCACTCTTCCGTAATGCGAGCGATCAAATATTTTAAGTGTGCCAGGGGAGGGGATGTGTTGCCAAAAGCGATAGAGAAAGTGTTTGTCTTGGTCTTCCTTTGCGGGCTTCGCCACAGGAAATACGCTCACGCCACGAGGGTCCAATTTCTCTGTTATACGCCTTATAGCGCCGCCTTTCCCTGACGCATCCCATCCTTCAAACACAATGAGTGCTCGTTTTTTCTGATGAAAGTAAGATTGCTGAACGTGAAAGAGTTTTTCTTGCTGTTTCACTAACGTGTCTTTGTATTCTTCTTTGCTCGTAAAGCGAGACTGTCCGAAATCGTCAAACAGCACTGGGGTAGAAGAAGGTAATTGAGAGTTGTCGGTTGTACTCATATGCCGCCCCTTTATTCGTGTATCGTCAATATTTTAGATACGTTGACCACACTGCTATTTTCTATCTGTTAGTGTTAACTAGTTTACTTAACTTTTCTATCTCAACGTGTCACTTAAAAGAAATGCCGTTAATGTGCAGTAACTTGAATCGTTAAGTTTTGCCCCAATAATTGCTAACTATCCGCAAGTATTAGATAATTGCGACCAAGCACAAAGTGCGAAAGCACGAGGTTAATGTAGAGGTGGGTATGTCTGTAGAAACGGCGTTGCCAATTGAGTTTTCAGACGCTGCAGCAGCGAAAGTGAAAGCCCTTGTTTCAGAAGAAGAAAATCCTGATTTGAAATTACGTGTATACGTAACAGGTGGTGGTTGTTCTGGCTTCCAATATGGTTTCACGTTCGATGAGAAGGTGAACGAAGGCGATATGACCATTGAAAAAGACAGCGTAACTATGGTTGTCGACCCGATGAGCTTACAATACTTGGTCGGTGGCATTGTCGATTATGTAGATGGTCTGGAAGGTTCACGGTTTTTAGTTCAAAATCCAAATGCCACGACGACCTGTGGCTGTGGTGCAAGCTTTAGCGTTTAAGGGCTTAAGCTATACACTACTGCGCTTTTTAAGCGTTGAACGTTCAGCTTTGAGCGCTTGATGTCAATACGATAGGTATACATCGCATCATTTTGTATGCCTGTCGGTTGTCTTGTTCTCAACACTTCATTTTATTTTCAAATTCCGGCTACACTGATTTCATAGAACGACTACGGTTTAGGACAGCGTTTATGAAATTATATGGCTCTATCACTTCTCCCTACGTGCGCCGCATTCGCATCGTACTTGCGTCTACAGAACATGAATTTCTCAATCTTCAAATTTTTTCAGGTGAAGATCGCGAGTTGCTCGCCTCTCGCAACCCTACGCTCAAAGTACCTTGTCTTGAAGATGACGGCCAAATGATTTTCGACTCTCGCATTATTTATAACTACCTTGCCGATAAGCTTGATCACGAAGGGTTAAGTTGGGAAGAAGAGAATCAACTAACCCTGATTGATGCAGCTAACGATTCCTTTGTTCAGCTTATGCTGCTGAAACGTTCAGACTTTGATATTAGCGAAGACAAAATGTATTACCGTCTTCAAAACGAGCGAATTGAAGCTGTGTTAGATGCGCTGTCAAACCAGCTTGATGCGGGTGGATTTAGTGGTTGGACTTATCCCGAAATCTGTTTGTACAGCATGATTGACTGGGTACTATTCCGTGAGTTACACAGCATGAAGGATTATCCTCAGCTGTTATCGTTTCATGAAAAGCACCATGATCGCATTGAGATAACGGCAACTGACCCTAGAATTTAAGCGTCAGCGTAACCCGCTACAGACAGGCTTTGTTTTAGCCTTGAGTGGATGACGAGAAGGGCTATTTAAACGCTAATAGCCCTTTGCAAAATCAAACTGGTAATTAAGCGATTCGCCGTTGATGTAACGCAGCGCATTCTCTAAAAACACGTCGGCTACGTCGCTTGGCTGTGATTCCGCTGCAGTGTGAGCGGTTACTGAAATACGAGGGTGCTGCCAAAACGAATGAGCTGGGTCGAGAGGCTCGTTACGAAAGACGTCCAATACTGCATGGGCCAATGCGCCGTTGTCTAAAACTTGCAAGAGCGCATCGTCGTCAACCGCACTGCCTCGCCCTGCGTTTATAAATACACTGTGGGGTTTCAGCGCACTAAAAAATTCGTGAGAAAGCATGTTTTGCGTAGATGGCGTGTCGGGCATTAAATTCACCACGTGGTCACATACTCTGGCAAACGCTTCGATAGTGTCGGGTGTATAAACAGCATCGGCACCTTCCACTGCTTGCCCGCTTCGGGTTAAACCCACAACGCTCATACCCAATGCGTGAGCAACGGGGATCAATGCTTGCCCAATACTTCCCAGTCCAGCAATGCCAAGCGTTTGTCCATTTAGCGGCATTCGCTTTGATGCTTCCCAAATTGGCTGAGCGGCACGCTGGTTTTGCTCAAAAGCCTTTACGTTTCTGGCATGCCCAAGCAAGTAAGCAAAAACATATTCCCGCATTAGCTTACCAAAAATTCCCTTTAGTCCGGTAAGTATGTAGTTCTTCTTATCGGCATTTAGAAGGGGAGCATTGCCTGCCCAGGTAGACTGACACCAGGTGAGTGCTGAACATGTATCAATAATTCGAGACGCAAGGTCGGGGTCTGCAAGCAGTACCGTAACGGTTTCTGAATTTACATCTTCAGGGCATTGAGCAATTTTTTTAAACGTTAAAAGCGGGAGACCATCAGCGCCTATGAAGTCGTTATTATCTGCTATTCTTTGGCGAATCGCTTCGGCAATATCATTCGCCTCATCGCTTAAAATAGTCAGTTCAATCCTCTTTGAATCCTTTGCAGCCATTCGCTTAACACTCCTAAAGTAAACTTTTCTTTCCTCTGTCTGACTGCACAATCGTAACGCCAATTGTTCTAAAAGCGTGATTTAAGTTTTACATTTTTGTAAACAGTGTTGGTGTCATGTACATGCACCTGAAGTCAATTTGCAACGGAATCGCTATGCAGTCAGAAAACAAATTCCAAAACTCAATAGATGTTGATGTAACGCACGCTAAGGTACTTTCACCTAAGCGTAACACAACCCAAGCCGAAACAACGCAGGCTTTAGTTGAGGAACAATTATCTCATTTCGGTATAAATGCTGAGAGCGACTACGGTAGGGCACTCGCCAACACCGCTCATCACTTATATGGTGCTCAAGCCAGCGTTATGCAGCTATGGGATATTACGAGTAATACGCTACAAGGACTTGATAAAGAAGACAGACTGGCTTATTTCAACGCTAAAAAGTTTCTGTCTTTTCAAATTGCCAAGATACTGGATACGTTGCAAAACCCATTTCGTGCCACGTACCAAAGTTTGTCGAGTGGCAATGGTTCGCAAGGGCACTATCCACTATTCGACAATGTCACGGCACTTTTTTCTGCAACACCCGTGGTGGTAAGAACAGCGACTTATGTGTATGCCTGTACTGAATGGGTCGACGACGCGTTTCAAGGCAAAGAATTTACTCACCAAATTTATTCACGTCTTTTAAACCCAACGAATATTTCCCTTGCTAACGCCATTGTGGATATGGAAGCGGGTCCTTACGCAGCCGAATATCTAGCCTGGAACTTCAACTCGGGCATGGCTGCCATTGATGCGTGTTTATCAAATGTTCTTAGTCATGGTGATGTACTGATTGTTTCGAGGAATGTGTACGGCGGAGTGTACCAGCTACTTCATGATTATTTCGCCCGCAGCAACCGAATGGACATACAGATTGCGTGGTTTGACGGTTATGACGCACAGAGCTTTGCAGAGTTCATGCAGCAAACTAAAACTGAACATGCGTCGCGCTTAAGCAATGGTGCGAAAATGCACGTGTATTTAGAGTCGCCTTGTAACCCACATGGTTACGTATTGGATGTGCCTGGGATCTGTGAGTTAGCGCATGCACAAGATGCGTTGGTAATGTTGGACTCCACCCTTGCTACACCTGTACTGCACCAGCCACTTCAGCATAAAAACAAAACTGCACGACCAGACTATGTGATCCATAGCTACACCAAAGATTTGTGTGGTAGCGGTGCTACCACAGCAGGCGTAGTTATTGGCGAAGGGCACCGCATGTTCCAGCCAAAAGGCAGTTCAGCAAATGGTGTTGATTGGTCACAGACCATGTTTTGGGATGTGTACTACATCAAAGGTGCGTTCTTAGACTCTGAAAAGGCCTTTGACGTATTAAACGGCATGAAGACCTTAGAGCAGCGCATGATGACCAAGGTCATCAATACGCAAGTGTTTACTGCATTTTTGAATGCCCACGATCAAATTCGCGTTAACTGTCACGCACTGCCTGAACACAGTAATGCCGGTTTGCGTGAAAAGCAGCATACACACGGCTGGCCGTGTACTTTATTCACGGTTGATATGGCGCCGGCACACCTGCCTCGCGATGTATTTGTGCGGTTCTTCGATGCCTTAGAGCCGGCATTCAGTCACCAAGTGAGTATTGGCCAGAATAATACGATAATTTTATGCCCGGCGCTGACCTCTCACTCTGAGCTCAGCTCAGACGAGCAGAAGAAAGCAGGAATAGAACTGACGACTATGCGTATCGCCATGGGTACCGACAACGTTAAACAGCTCATTGCCCACTTTATGCTAGCCGCCAAACATTTTATCGAGCCTCATGTTCCAGGGTTTTGTGAGAAGTTTATGGCAAATGCCGACATCGACAATCTGTATTTGTCGGTAAGTGAAAGAGTAAGTTCACAGCACTTTGGCAGCAAGGCCAGTATGGATTCACTGATGAAAGGTGCATAGGTTCATTTTTTAGCTCAAGAAGTTGCTTTGAGCTGTCGATAAAAAATATTGAGGATGTTCTCCTTCTCCCGGGCCTTTCCTTACGCGGGCTCGGGATTTTTTATTTATAGCAAAGGTAAATGACGCTAGAGCGCCTAACCTTTGTTATAAGGTAAGATAGACACAGATCTTTAACGTCAAAGAATATCTAAGGCAGCTTTATGCACGAGTTTAAAATTGATGTAACGCTAGATGCATCATTGCCCTTTGTTTTTGCAGCATTTCACGAGCCTGAATATCTTAGTGAGTGGTTTGCACCAGGCGATTGTTCGGTCACACAAATCATGAGTGATTTCAAGGAAGGCGGTCGCTATCGCATAAAGATGATGAATCCCAGCGGTATTGAAATGTCATTGACTGGTGAGTACGTGACTATTTTAGCGAACGAGCAGCTGTCGTTCTCTTGGGCGTGGGAAGATGATATGGAAGAGTCGGTGATGACATCAGTGGACATTCACTTCGAAAAGACCGAAGAGGGTAATGTAAGGCTAGTGCTCATTCAGCAGGGCTTTCTAAATAAGCAAGAGTGCGATCAGCACAACTACGCGTGGATGTCGTGTCTAGAAAAGCTTGCCGTATTAGCCGCTAAGAAAAAGTCGTTTAACTAGGGCATCTTTAAATAGTGAGAACGCGTTAGCATTATGCATTGATTTAATTCAAATAACGCTTTTGAAAAGGGCAGAGCGCTGCGAGGCTCTGCCCAAAGACAATCAGGTCAGCGAAGTCATCGCGTCCTTCCCACTTTTCTCACGGTAGGTTTCAAAATCGTTGTAGCCTTCTGCGCCACCTCCGTACCATGACGATGGATCGTCAAAGGACTCGAGAGGGTAACTATGCTTAAATCGTGTCGGCAGATCTGGATTCGTGATCCAAGGTCTTCCAAACGCAATCATGTCACCATCGCCATCAGATAAACGTTTCTCGGCTTCTTCTTTGGTGTAGCCACAGTTTCCAATGATCATCCCGTCGAATAGCGCTCTAAATTCAGCTAGGGTCATGGCTTCGCCTCGTTCATGGAAGCCAAAGGCCAAGCCATCCATTACGTGTAAATAACCTATCTCCAATTTGTTTAGCTGTTGGGCAACAAAGGTAAAGGTTTCACGAAAATCATCGGCCCCCATATCGTTAAATACACCGTTTGGCGATAATCTCACGCCAACGTGCTCCTTATCCCACACGCTCAATACTGCGTCCATCACCTCGGCCAAAAAGCGGTAGCGGTTATCGACACTACCACCATAATTATCGTTTCGCTGATTGCTGCGGCTATCCAAAAATTGATTGATGAGATAGCCATTTGCCGCATGAACTTCCACACCGTCGAATCCCGCTGCCTTGGCGTTAATGGCCGCTTTTTTGTAGTCTTGTACTGTGCGTTTTATATCGTCAAAGGTCATCGCCTTCGGCACTTCGTAGGGCTTTTTGCCTTTAGGCGTGTGAATTTCGTCCCCTTCAATTTTTATTGCTGATGCAGACAGGGGCAAACTTCCATTGTGGAAGTCGCTGTGTGATGCGCGTCCAGTATGCCAGAGTTGCAAAACGATTTTACCCCCTGCCTCGTGCACTCTATTGACCACCGAGCGCCAGCCCTCGACCATTTTGTCGGTATAAATTCCAGGGGTATCAACCCAGCCAATGCCTTCTTCTGAAATGGCCGTGGCTTCAGTAATAATGAGCCCTGCATCTGCGCGTTGTACATAGTGATCGCCCATAATTTTATTGGGTATGCGATCGGCGCCAGCTCTACCTCTCGTCATGGGGGCTAATACCATGCGGTTTTGCAATGTTTTTTCTGCCCAATCAAACGAGCTAAAAAGTACTGAGTCTGTCATTCTTATTCCTTATTCAACGTAGAATAGATTGATGTTGAAACGCTAAGCGTATTGGTGCTCAAAACGCTATAAGATAGTAGTGAATACAGAGATAGCGAGAAGTTGGATTGGTAGAAAGTTGTCCTTGAAACTAATTAAAAACAACGGCAGGGAATGGCATCGGTTTGAAAAAAGCGCCCGAAGGCGCTGTAAAGTGTATTGCAGGGAGATTTAAAGTATCAAAGCCGCTAGGTTTACGTCGAACCTTAGGCCCAGAACAATCGCATCATCAAGTGCCATGACTCTGTCGCGCTGTGCGAATTGGTCGGGGTTGATAATGTAATGAACGTTCGGCTGAATTCTTACGTGGTCGTTGAGTTGATAACCATAACTTAGCTCTAACATGGTTTGGCTGCTTGCTGGTGTACCAAACCCGCCGTTTATGCTTCTTAATATACGCTGATCTTCTAGCGCTTCGTCACTGTACTGTTGACGGGTAAATACGAAGCCAATGGTATCGTCGGGGCGTGAGGCCAGTGTGCCTCGCAATACAAAGCCCGCTTTTATATAGTAGTCTTCAATCAGCTCGCCCGATGTACCGGTTAGCACTGCACCGAATAGTGTTAACCCTTCTTTCGTTAGTGGGTTAGGACGAGTAACAGTTTGTTCAAAACGTGCGAATATACCCGAGCGACCGTTTCTAACAGCGTAATCATTGCCTGACTGCGCCGCATAGTTGCCCTCCTCATCAAAGACTGGGTCGGTGTAGTCTGCCCCATCGTACCAACCGCCAATTTCATAGCGTCTTGGAAGTTCGTCATTGTCCCACGTAGTTTGATATCCCAGAGTGAAGGGCACAACAATGCCTGTAGCCTCATTAGTCGCCCAATCGAAGCCGTGATCGCCTAGGTCTTGATGACTGGTGTTATCTTCATAGACGCCGGTATGAAAGTATGTTTTTGGCGAAAACCAGTATTTCGCATGACCACCCCAACTCGAAACTGGCCACCAAGTAAAGTTACTGGTTCTAAATACAAAGGTTGGGTTCCCACAAGCAGCATTGGTTTGAAAGTACTGACAAAGTTCAGAGCCTAAAAAGCTGATATTCGCTACTGTGCGGCCACCTTCCAGTTCTAAATCGCCATCTAAAAACGAGGAAGAAATCGTAAACCTAGCAAGACGGGTATTTTGGCCGCCAAAGATTTCTTGTACGGACGTACTGTTCCCAATGTAGTGCTCAGCTAAGTTTTTGCCGTGTCGGTTTGTCATGGCAATATGGATTTTAGTGTCTTTCCAGCCCGCTAGCGTATTTAAATCTAATTCCCCACCTACAAAAAGCTGACCAGCATAGGCACTGCCTCTGCGTTCACCACCGTCAATATTGGTGGCTGACTCACCCGTATAACTTGCTTGAAAGTCAAACGCGTCTTGAAACTTACTTTGTGATGCTGACGCAGTGGCGGCAACAATGGCGGTGCTTGCGAGGAGCGCTGTTTGCAAGCCTGTCTTACATCCAGAAAAGCGACGGGTAACTGTAGGTGTTTTCATCATTATTCTCTCAATTAAAAATGTTTATCAACCGCAGCTTGTTATAAGCGTGTGACTGATGACATCTACGCATTTGTTGCTAACTCCTTGTTGACGCAAGATAAATCAGAGTTAGCTAACGTTACAACGCGTTAACATATGCTTGTTTTGAACGAAATCTAACTAACCTTTTCCATTAAATCAACCTTGTTTATTTATTTCTTTTGCTACATTTGTGTGTTTTTCGTTAATAGTGGGGAGATGCGATGGCAATATTTCAAGGTGAGTAGAGAGCTCTCTGTGAAGCTTTTTATCTTGGTTATGTTGTTGTCTATTAAGAAATTTTTAAAGGAGGTTTTATCCGTTTAATAATAGTCACGCATTGTCTGTTAACGGTCGTCTACATATAAAGTCTAATCTTTAACGCAATTTTAAATAAGTAAATCAAATTGATTTATTGACAGGGGTAAATAGCAATGCTTAAATTGGTTAACTAATTTTTTACAAGCGAAAGGCCGTTACTATGAAAAACAACGCCCCTTTGGTTTCCAAAGACACATTGATTCCCTTTGTATTGTTAACAATTTGCTTTGCTGCATGGGGTGTGGCTGCGAACATGACAGACCCTTTGGTAAAGGTATTTAGTAAAATATTTACCATGTCGTCTTTGCAATCGGCATTGGTTCAATTTGCCTATTATGGCGCGTATTTTTGCTTAGCCATTCCAGCTGCTTTTATCAACAAGCGCTTTTCTTATAAAACAGGTGTATTGACCGGACTGGGATGCGCGGCCGCGGGGGCATTTCTGTTTTATCCAGCCAGTCAAACTATGACTTACGGCTTTTTCCTTGCTGCACTTTTTGTATTGGCTGGTGGATTATCCATTCTGGAAACGTCGGCGAACCCTTACGTCATGGCGATGGGAAATCAAAAAAGTGCGACACGCCGTTTAAATCTAGCTCAAGCATTTAATCCCGTTGGTACTAATTTAGGTGTGTTTTTGGCTGCAACGCTTATATTGCCAAACCTGAATCAGGCATCTGCACAAGAGCGTGCCGCCATGTCGGCAAGCGAGCTTAAAAACGTGATAGGGGCTGAGCTTGATGCGGTAATGCTCCCTTATGTAGGTATGGCATGCGTACTAGTTCTGGTTTGGGTTGCTATTTTCTTAATTAAAGCACCAATTCAAGAATCGGTTGAGTCTAGTGTGGAAGACGTTAAGTTGGGCGCCTCGCTTAAGCGGTTAGTAGCCAACAGGCATTATCGGTTTGGCGTATTGGCTCAGTTTTTTAATGTCGGAGCACAAACGTGCGTGTGGACCTTCACCATCCAATATGCAATGAAAGCGACAGGTGGCAACGAAGTGAGTGGTGGTGAAATTTTACAATACAGCATGATTGTATTTCTAATTTCTCGCTTCGTGATGACGTGGGTTATGCAGTACCTCTATCCAGCTAGACTATTAATGATCATGTCACTGATTGCCATGGCGCTATGTATCTTCATGACACAGTCTCCTAATTTAGCAGGCGTAATCGCATTGGTATCTATCTCTGCCTGTTTATCACTCATGTTTCCAACGATTTACGGCATTGCGCTTGAAGGTCTGGGTGAAGACACCAAGCTAGGTGCAGCAGGCCTTGTAATGGCAATTCTCGGCGGCGCTATCATGCCGCTGTTTCAAGCCGCCATTATTGATAGCGCAGGTGTTGTTGTGTCATATATTGTTCCAGCTATTTGCTTCTTGCTTGTAGGTGGCTATGGCTACTTCGACATGCGCGCTAAAAAGAGCAGCGCTAAGTCTCAGTCCGATATAGACGCAGATGCCCTTAAAAAGATGGAAATGGGAATAGCTAAATAGTATTTCGGAAGTAATGTGTACGGGGCCAATGATTTTATCATTGGCCCTTTTTTACGCTTTTTTATATAAGGCTCCAAGTACCGTGGCTTTAGATGCCCCTGTAACTGCGGGCACGTTACCTGGAATATCATTCATATACGCATGTGCAAACCACGCAAATGCTGCGCCTTCAACGTGCTGTGGATGAATGCCCAGAGCATGGCTGTCTGTTACTACATAATCACATAACGCATTGCTTAGATAGTCCATGAGCGTCTTATTAAATGCGCCACCGCCGCATACTACAACTTCGCTTTTTGCGCCTTCTCTATTTGTTTTAGGAAAATGCTTCACAATTTCCTGAGCGATAGTGCTACCTGTTAGCGAAAGTAGGGTAGCTTGCACGTCTTTAGGGGCTAAATTATTGTTCTTTTCTTCGCTTTGCAGCTCTGCACTAGAAGGGAAGTAATCGGCAAGCGCATTGCTTAACCAATTAATATTGAAATACTCTCTGCCAGTGCTTTTAGGTGCGGGCAAAGCGAAGTAATCATCCAGTAATAGCCTGTCTAACAGGCCTGAGTGACAATGCCCTGACGCAGCCCATGCGCCGTCTTTATCAAATCTTTTATTTAAATGAAGGCTTATCCACTGATCCATCAAGGTGTTACCGGGTCCTGTATCAAACCCTTTGGGGGACGAAGCATCTTGTTTTGGCGCAAGCAGAGAAACGTTTGCTATACCACCAATGTTCACAAGTGCTCGGTGTTTATCACCACTGGCAAATACTGCATTGTGAAAAGCGGGCACTAAGGGAGCACCCTGACCACCAAGGGCTATATCTTTGCGCCTAAAGTCGGCAATAACATCAATGCCGGTAAGAACAGCGATGGTATTAGGATCGCCTATCTGACAAGTGAAGCCGCGTATGGATGATTCTGCAAAGTGTGCTGACAATACATCGGAATTCGGGTGGTGACGTATGGTTTGGCCGTGCGAGCCAATAGCCGTAATATCCGAAGGATGTAGGTTGTTTTTTTCAAGCAGCGCTAAGGTGACCTTTGCAAAGGTTTCAGCAACCAGTCTATCAGCGATGGCCAAACTATTAAGTTCATCAGGACCTTCACTACAAAGTGCATTGAGTGCAGTAAGTAATTCGGCAGAATAAGGGATTGAATGGGCGGCGAGGGTGGTGCAAGACGTTTGCGAGATGTCGCACAGGACGGCGTCGACGCCGTCCATGCTAGTACCTGACATCAGGCCAATATATTTTGCCATTTAGTCGTCGCTATTTCATTGCAAGCATAATGCGCTTGTTATTATCTAGCTGCTCTTGGCGTATTGCGGCAATTTCCATAAACCTTTCTTTCTCTTCCTTGGCAATAGGAAGCGCCTTCGGTAGCTCAACCGTACGAGGATTTCGGTGAACACCATCCACTAAGAACTCATAGTGAAGATGGGCGCCAGTAACCATTCCTGAACTACCTAAATAGCCCACGGTTTGGCCTTGCTTAACCGTATCTCCTACCTTCACTGCACGCTTTTTAAAGTGAAGGTATTTGGTTGTGTATTTCTCGCCATGCTGAATGAATACATGGTGACCGTTATATTTATCGTATCCGGCTTTAATTACCTTACCGTCACCCGCAGCCATAATTGGCGTACCAACCGCAGCAACATAATCTGTACCGCGGTGCGCTTTCCAACGCTTTTGCACGGGGTGGAAGCGAGCTTTTGTGAAGTTAGAGCTTACATATCTAAAATTCACCGGCGCACGTAAGAAACTCTTGCGCATACTGCGCCCTTCAGGCGTGTAGTAGGTGCCATCTTCGTGAAGAATAGCGCTAAAATGCTCGCCTTGGTTGGTAAACTCCGCTGCAACGATGTCGCCGTAACCGACAAATTCACCGTCGATGTATTGCTCTTCGAATACTACGTTGAACGTATCGCCAGAACGGATCTCAATGGCGAAGTCGATATCCCAGCCGAAAATACCCGCCAAATTCATAATTTGGTTGCTGGTTAAGCCTGCATCACTGGCGGCGTTCCAAAAGCTTGAGTGAATTTCACCTTGGGCGAAGTTGTAGCGAATGTCTACATCTCGCTTTTCAAGCTCAGCGGTTAAGGCGCTGTTCTCATCCGAAGATTCTGGACGTACAAACAGGGTTTCAGTGGAAGACAGTTTGTACTTTAGCTCGCCGAAGCTGCCGTCTTTATTCGCTTTAAACGATAGTTCATCGCCGGGCAATAAAGTAACCAGTGTTTTTGTTAGCTCTCCTGCCTGCGTTACGTTATATACATCACGCGAAGTGAAGCCAGCACGCTTAAATAGCTTTGCTAATGTATCGCCACTGCGCACCTTGTACGTCTGCCATGAGGACTCTTCTTCATTTGAGAATACATTAGTAGATGGCGTAATATTTAACTCTACAGGATAGCGAACACCTGCATCTAAAATATGTGCGTCTTGATGACGACTTGCTTCTACTGACTCGCTTGGAAAAAGAATAAGCCCGCTCAGAAATAAGCTCGCAATTGCCAACCCAGTTCTGTGCTGTTTAGGTAATTTTTTATATAAATGTAGCGCTTTTGAAGCGTCTAATTTCTTTCTCATACTACTGCCCACCTGAGAAATGTTATGTGCACAACACTATTTCACATACGTTGCTTAAAAATGCAACTTTTCTCATTATATTGTTAGCGCAAATTGTTACACCCAATAGCTCTTAAACTCGTAATTGCATAATGCGCTATCTAAATATCAGTGAATGTAGGGGGAGGGCTGGAGCAAACCCTCCACCGCAGGGAAGCGGTGGCGGAGCGCCCATGGATGGGTTTACCGCGTGTTTGCGAAAGCCCTTCCCCTCTCTTTCAGTTCAGCTATATTAATACGCTAATTTTGCGTTCAAAGCTGTTGGGTTTAACAACATGAGTGTTTGTCATCCGTTTTTTGACGCGCAAACCTTTTAATGGTTCCGTTGTACGCGTAAAATGCTCGCCAATATTGAATATACAGTTTTTTTAAGAGTGTGACGTACAAATGAAAGATTGGCAAACAGCGGTAGCTGAGATTAAACGGGGCGTTGATGAGATACTCCCCGAAGAGGATTTAATTGAAAAACTAAAATCCGGCAAAACCCTAACTATCAAAGCGGGTTTTGATCCAACTGCGCCTGATCTGCATCTTGGTCATACTGTGTTGCTCAACAAGTTGCGTTCATTCCAGCAACTAGGCCACAAAGTTGTTTTTCTTATTGGCGATTTTACTGGCCTAATTGGCGATCCTACAGGTAAAAATGTAACACGCAAGCCCTTAAGCAAAGAACAGGTATTAGAGAACGCGAAAACGTATCAAGAACAGGTGTTCAAAATCCTTGATGAGGATAAAACGGAAATACGTTTTAACTCAGAGTGGATGGATGGCCTTGGCGCAGCGGGTATGATTAAACTTGCGGCAAGCCAAACCGTGGCGCGTATGCTAGAGCGTGATGATTTTAAGAAGCGCTACAACAACGGCCAGCCTATTGCTATCCACGAATTCCTATATCCACTGGTGCAAGGATGGGACTCGGTAGCCCTTGAGTCAGACGTTGAAATGGGCGGTACTGACCAGCGCTTTAACTTGCTTATGGGCCGTGAACTTCAAAAAGAGCAAGGACAAAAACAGCAGTCAATTGTGATGGTTCCGCTTCTAGAAGGCTTAGACGGCGTTCAGAAGATGTCTAAGTCGTTGAATAATTACATCGGTATTACGGACGCGCCAAACGACATGTTTGGTAAAGTGATGTCTATTTCTGATGATTTGATGTGGCGTTACTATGACCTTATCAGCTTCCGTCCACTAGAAGAGATAGCTGAGCTTAAATCTCGTGTTGCTAACGGCGAAAACCCACGTGATATTAAAATCATGCTAGCGAAAGAAATTATTGCACGCTTCCATGACGACGCAGCGGCAGAAGGCGCGCATCAAGACTTTATCCAACGCTTCCAGAAAAATGCTATTCCTGATGACATGCCAGAGCTTGAAATAGCGCTAAGCGATGAAGGCATTGCCATTGGTAATTTGCTAAAAGAAGCGAAGCTTGTTGGGTCAACGTCAGACGCCATGCGTATGATTAAGCAAGGCGCAGTTAAAATTAACGGCGACAAAGTGGAAGATACCCGTTTAGTTATTACTGAAAAAGGTGAAAACGTATACCAGGTGGGTAAACGCAAGTTTGCGCGCATTACATTAGCCTAATGTTTTTCTGAAATGTTTTGAAAGCCCGCTTAGCTAAGCGGGCTTTTTTTTGCTTGAAATATCAGCTTTAGAACGTGGTTAATAGATTTTAGTTGTCAAAAGTTATTGATATTTATATCTTTTTTAATAACCTTTTCTTTTTTTAAAAAAGTTTGTCAGGTTTTTGTCATCGCCATCGTCTATAGGGGAAAGTTAATCAATAATCCCAAATGTACGAAAAGCAGTTTACGCGTTGCAGCTTGGGGTGAAATACAAACGCTTACGCAATGTAAAAGGATAATATGATGACAACCGTAACCTCAACTCATGCAACATACCAACAAGAAAACAAAAGTCTTCCGGCAAAAGAAGCGGTCACATGGCTTAAAGAAGGTTGGCTGCTTTTTGCAAAAGCGCCATTTAAACTGTTAGGTCTTTCATTTTTAATGTTATTCACTGCTGGCCTTATTCAGGCAGTGGCGAGCCCTGTTGGTTTAGGAATATCTAAATGGGTAAGTCCGATTTTAGCTACCCTAATGTGGTTAGCAATTGCTAATTTAGCAGTAAAAGGCAAGGCTAGCCTAACGGGGGGAACGATACGTTCATGGGCAAATATTGCGTTATGGAGCTTAACCGGGCCTGCAATAGCGTGGATTCAATTTCGAATTGGCGATATGTTAATGGGGGCTGAGTCAATGGCGGCTCTAGCAAGCGGGAGTATAGTAGATGTACCCGCTTGGAAAGTGGGGCTAATGATGGGCTCGGCGACACCAATAAACCTATTGCTGCTGTTTGTACCTATGCTACTAATTTTACAGCACCATTCTATCTCGGAGTCTTTAAAAAATAGCATTGCTGCGGTAATAGGCGCTTATAAGCCCATGCTACTCGTAGGTGTCATGATGTTCTTGAGTGTTGCACTTGCGCCTTATACCTTTGCCTTATCGGGGTTAGTGTTAGGCCCTATTGTTTCATGTGTGTGCTTTGTTGCTTATCAGCGGTTGTTTCGATAATAGACCACACAATGAAACTCAACAGTACAATTACAGCGTGGAATTAAAAATAATAAAAATGGAATTGCAGTGAAAGAAACCATGCAAATAGAAAAGCTGCTCAGTGAATACGCGCCGCTCATGGCGCGTATTGCAGCAACGTTTGAAGCCAATAAATCCCTTCAAGACGAACTGATACAAGAAATGTCACTGGCGGTTTGGCGTGCTTTTGAAGGAACTTCAAAGGAAGAGGCTAGAGGCTTTCGTGGAGAGGCAAGCGTGAAAACGTTTGTGGCCAAAGTAGCGCATAACAAGGCAGTTGACCACGTGATTAAAGAGCAGCGGCGTCAAGAATTCACTCACGAGGGAGAATTTGATTCTTCTCACACAACCAGCGCTAATTCATCTCGTGATGCGACGTTACAAGAGAATGCGATGGACCTCATGACAGGCTTACGTCAGCTAGAAATTAAATACAGACAGGTATTGGCTTTGCTTTTAGAAGGTTTCAGTCAGCTGGAAATAGCCAATATGTTAGGTATTAAAGAGAATGCCGTCGCTAAACGAGTAAGTCGCGCCCGCCAACAGCTAACGCAGATAATGGAGCAACAGCCTTGAGCGATAACAAAAAAGCCTTGAGCGAAGAAAAATTAAGTATGGCCGATAACAACACCCAAATGAACGAATTAGATAAGCAACTTGCTCAGTGGCAAAGTGCCTACAAGGATGCGACACCTTCAGTAGATACAGATGCACTGATTAAAGAAACCAAGAGCGCAAGATTTAAACTTAAACTAAAAGGTGCCGTTGATTTGGTGCTCGGGCTAGCGGTTTCTGTGTGGTGTTTAACTTTGGTGTTGTTCGAGCCACTTAGCACGTATCAATTTTTGCTTTTCATTGTACTTACACCTATTCCCGCCGCCTTCGGGGCATGGGGATATTGGGTAAGGCAAAAACAGTGGAAGGTCCAGACGTTAGACGTTCAGTCAATGTTGGGGTTTAAACAAAACCAATTAAAACAACAATTACATTACTGGAAAATCAGCCTCTATGGATGCTTGGCTTTGTGGTGTGGATTGCTGGCACTCGCCGTCTTTAATGTACTGATGTTTAATGCCTTCACGCTGTGGGGGACACAGCTTTTGATAAACAGTGTGGTCGTTTTTATTGTATACCGCCGGTACAAAAAGTTAGCCGCCGACTTGCCGTCGGCGTTGGCGAAAATAGACGATATGAAATAGCTAAGAGCTGTACCTTTATAATTCAAGAATAGGAGCGAAGCCCCCATAAATAAGACGCTTACCGTCAAAAGGCATGGGGTTTTCGTTTTCCTGCATTCTAGGATCTTCCATCACCTTTTTCCAAGCAGTATCACGTACTTCTTTTGAAGGCCAAAATGCAATGGAAAACACCACGGTTTCATTTTCTTTGGCTTTAACAGCCATCGGGAAAGACGTGACTTCCCCTTCAGGGACATCGTCACCCCAAGCTTCAAGTATTTTAGTCGCACCATACTCTTTAAAAATATCGCCGGCGAGTTTGGCGTGCTCAATGTATAACGCTTTATTTTCAGTGGGAACGGCTACAGCAAAGGCATCAATGTATGACATGAGGTGACTCCGTCAAAGAATAGATACCTAAAATAGCCTAATTTATAGACAGCATGCAATGCTTAACATTAAGGTGAATCGTAAATTATAACCATTACTAGCGTTCTGCTATTTTGGCCCATTGGTACAAGCCATGCAGTGCCAGCCTTCTTGCTCTCGCAAAGGGGTAGGCTTTCAAAGGAGAGTGATAAAGTGGAAGCGATAAATCGGCGTCATTGCTACCCATCATACGTTGAGCAAGTCGCTGCCCTGCAAACGCGGCAAAAGATACGCCCGAACCGCAATAACCCATGGCGTAACCGATATTACCGCTAGAGCGGTTTAAATTGTTGCCGCTTACCTCATTGTCGATGAAAATCCGCGGCATACTGTCTAGCGATACACTTACCCAACCACTCCAAAAATAATCCATGGCGATACCGCTAAGTGAAGGGAAACTATTAAGCATCGCGCGATATAAGCGTTCTTTCTCTGACGCGTTATCGGCATCTTTACCTTTTACGGCACCACGACCGCCGAATAATAATCTGCCATCTGGCAGCACACGGTAGTAATACTTCATCATCCGCGTATCCATGAAGCTCATTGGTGCGGTTAGGCCAGACTTTGCGCGCTGCTCGCTACTCAATGGCGCAGTGACAAAAATGCTCGATTGAACAGGAAATTGCTTATTGTCTACGCTGTCATGAAAGTGCTTAGGGGTATAAGCATTAGTAGCAATGAGTATGTGTTTGGCCGAAACTGACCCGCTTGGTGTTGCGACAACATATCCGGTCTTGTGCTTTTCAATGCGAATGGCTGGCGAGTCGTAAAAAAGCGTTGCTCCAAGCTCCTTTGCTACTCTTGCATATTCGCTTACTAATTTTAGTGGGTGTAAGCATGCACCCTTTAGCTCAACGCCACCATACGCCTCTTCAATACCAAAGCGCGCAGTAAGGTCTTTTTCACTAAGTGGAGAGCTCGGTACGTTGAAGTGTGACTCAAGATGCTTAGCACTGGCACAAAGTAGTTCGGCTTGCTTTGGGTTATGCGCCAGTTTTAAATATGGTCCTTCTACCAAATCGACCTGCATATCAAAGTCTGCAATACGTTGTTTAAGCAAGTGTACCGCGCCATCAAACTCGCCCTGCATAGCTTTGGCGATGTCACGACCCCACTTGCCCTCTATGGCGCTTAAGCTCAATCGGCCGCTTCCCGAGAGGATAAAGCCCCCATTACGGCCCGCACAGCCAAATCCCGGTGAATTCGCATCAAGTAGCGTGACTTTTTGTTGAGCTTGAGCAAGA
Organism: Alteromonas sp. ABH4_453; assembly: GCF_056160665.1. Taxonomy (NCBI): domain Bacteria; kingdom Pseudomonadati; phylum Pseudomonadota; class Gammaproteobacteria; order Alteromonadales; family Alteromonadaceae; genus Alteromonas; species Alteromonas sp. ABH4_453. The sequence goes on along the minus strand of NZ_JBSWXP010000001.1, from coordinate 607,464 downwards.
GTGATCGCAGCTGAAAGGCCCGTATATCCTCCACCAATGATGAGGTACTCAGTATTTACCTTCTTGTTTAAAGGTGGCAGTGTCGGTGGTTTATGTGTGGCATGCCAGTAACTGTTTGCTGCGGGAAGCATTGATGAAACGCCGCGTGAAATAAGGGGATCGTAGGTCATAGATGAAAACGTTTTACAGTGAGGAATGCTTAAAATTGAAGTAACATTTCCGCTCCTTCACACGCACAATAGCCCTCGCATACAGGGCAGTCGTAGCCTTCGTGAATAGATGCGTAGCGCCACTTATTAGGGTGCTTCTTTATAAGCTGCCCCCCATTTTTGGTGAAGTACTTAAATGCGCTGTTGCCCGGACTTGCCAACCAGATATGTGCTAAACCCGCTTCTGCGCCTTGAGTTTGTGCACAGTCTATAGATTTGTTTAATAATGTGCTGCCAATACCACAGCCCTGCATTGCGGGGTCTACCGTATTACATTTGAAATAACATACGGTATTTGGATCTACAGGCCAAAGGGAAGGGCTGCACCACTCATCTGCTTCCCATTGCGTATGCGCAAAGGTTAGCCTGAAACCAACAACCTTTTGTTTGTATAGGGCTACCCAGCTAGCATTAGTATTGCCAATAAAGCTCTTTGCATAGTAATCAGCAAGTAGCTCGTTGGTTAGGTAGTTATCACCGTGCACGTGATTACCAAGAGCAATCACCCCTGCAAAAAACTCAGGCGCTAGAGACTCGTAGCTGATACCACTTTGAATTATGTGGCTCAAATGATTTGTGGGCTTCATACTTTTTCTTTACGCGGGGCGTTTTTCATCCCGTCAAGGTGCACATCTAGGGCTTCAACTGATATCAATATTTCTCTTACCGACATCCATAGTGAATACAGAAGTGATACTAAACTTGCAGCAAACACCCAGTTTCCTACCTGTTGATAGGTTAGGTATATCGCTAGCATGGATACTACACAAAGAAAAAAACTACCCACACCAGCTATTTGCATTCGCTTAATAAGTTGAATACGTAATCGAAGGTTTTTTATTTGTGCTTGAGTATTCTCATCTCTCTCTTCTTTTGAAAAGTTTCGGATAATAGTTGCAAGCGTTAAAAAGCGATTGGTATAGGCTAGAAGCAATAAAGAAATCGCCGGAAATAACATGGCCGGAGTAGCAATATCTATTTTCATGGGTGTTTCATACAATCGTCGAGTAAAAAGAGTGTACCACAGGGGATTAGTTACACACAGTAATCAGCCAAGAGGTTGAGCTTACAACATCTTTAGTGCCAAAGACTAATACGAAGGAGAAGGCGGAATATTGAGTCTACATTCGGTCAACTGTCATGCCAGCGGCACTCCAGCCTAACATATCGCCTTCTAAATGCATGACTTCAGAAAAATCGAGTTCTTCCAATACTTTCATTGCCAGTTTGGCTCTTCTGCCTGAACGACAATAAATGATAATAGGCTTGTTTTTGTGGCCTTCTAATTCGCTAAGGTAGTCATTGATATTTTCATGGGGCATATTTACTGCGCCAGGAATGTGACCATCGGCGAATTCTTGCGGAGAGCGAACATCAATAAGGAGCCAGTCGTTGTTCGCAACTCGCTCGATAAGATATGGTGATGCGGCAACAGAGGCTTGCGCGGTCGCTTTCGCTGTGCACTGAAGCGACACAAACAATGCAACACTGATAACAACTAGAAAACCCGCAATAACAATCCGCATGAATAAAAACTCTTACCTTTTTATAGAAGATTAGAACCTGCTCTTATTCTGTTACACAAAGGCGCTTAAATTGAGCCAAGTCGGTGTGTATCAATTGAAAACAGCCCAGCAGGTCTAGACTTAAGTATAACGCTTATGCGCTTTCTTTAATACCTTTACAGAGTACTTTTAGTTCATTTATTAATCGCAATGAAAACCGACTGGTGACGTCTGGATCCACAACAATTAAAGGTGCTTTGAGGAAAGAGCGATGCTCACGCCAGAATACCTCAAGTTCTGAATGCGTACTTTTAGATGCCGCAATAAGTGCATGAGGTTGGCGAGTAAGTACATCTTTTAATGCGACTTGAGGATAGTCTACAGGACTGTCTGCAAATAATGTTTGAGCACCACACACATTCAGCAGTTGGTTACCCCACGCGTTGGGACCGATGGTCATAAGTGGAGCAGTCCACGAATAATAAAATACTGGTATAAGCGAGGGTTTGTCGTATTTACTTCGAAGTTCGGCTAGTTCGTTGAGAAAATCATTGGAGAGCTGGGTCGCCTGCTTTTGCGTATTTGTAAGTGCACCAAGCCTTTTAATTTCGCTGGCTATATCAGTGATATTTTCGACCTTACTGCTAAATACGTTTAGACCCATCGAGGAAAGCTTATGGATATCTTGCGGCTTATTGCCTCCATCCCATGCAAGAATTAAATCAGGTTCTAAAGCCACAATGGTAGCGATATCGGCACCTTGAAAATCCGCCACCCGCTTAATATTTTTCGCGGCGTCAGGATAGTCGCTATAGTCGCTTACACCTACAAGGGTAGGGCCTAAGCCCAAACTAAATGCCCATTCGGTAAGGTGGGGCGCAAGGCTGACTATCTTTAGCTCGACGGAATTTGATAAGGCGCTTGATTCCGAGCTTGGTGCAACATCGGCAGAAGCAAATTGATCTGAATTAGCTAGGTGTATTGTCTCGGTATCTGATTCTGAGTTAGCAAATGTGAAAAGAGGTAAATAGCTTAAAATTACAAAAAAAATGGTTTTCATCATAACTGCTGTTTTCATTGGGCTACGGCCATTGCCAGCATAGCTAACGATGCGAAGGCGCTAACCGCAATCATGGCATGAGTGACGGTATTTTTGGCCGTCAACATGTGAGAGTACTTTACCTCGTTAGCGCCTCCCACGCGGGTGTATCGAATCTTCTTGTTGGCATAAATTGCTGGTCCGCCGAGTTTAATATCAAGCACACCGCCCATAAGCGCAAGCAGTAGCGACGTTTTATCTTTCACTGGGGAGCGCTTTATGGCGCGAAACCCTTTAATAGGATGGCTGATCAGTAGTGTTGCTAGACCACCAATGACCGCGGGCGGCATATTAAGTAAGTAAACAAGATTGCGTACGGGTTTGGCAAAGAAAGTCATTGCAGGGGTTCGGAAATGCCACTGCCAAGATGTGAGCAAAAGCAATCGATAAATGAGTGCGCCTATGGGGCCTGCCACTACAAAGTAGAAAATGACGCCGCAATAAAGATAAAGAAACTTCAGCCATAGCGATTCTATCGCGGCTTTGGCAATTCCTATATCGGAAAGTGAATCGCACTGACGTGCGGTAATGGTCTGCGCCATTTCACGTGCGAGGGATTTTTTATTTCTTCCCACACTCGCCAGCACTTTTTTGTACTGTTGACGCTGGTAACCGTAGTCGAGCAGTGCGACAAGAATAATCGCCTCAAAGAATACGGGGTATTGGGCCATGTACACCAAGATGGCAACACATACTACCAATGGCGCAAGAAGAACTAGGGCGGCTAATGAGCCTGATATATAGTGCTGAGACCTACCGTATTCACGAGAGGGCACCACTTTGCGCCCCATTTGCTGAACGAGGTAGCGCATGAGCGTTAATGGATGAGTACTTTGGGGCCAGCGCCATAATGCGTCAACGGCGATAGCCAGCCAAAGTACAAATAGCGACTGGTATTGCGGGTCGCTAATTACCTCTGTCATCTTATTTTGCGAGGGCCTTAATCATTGCCATAACTAATTGTGCTGAGTGTTTAGCGGCAGTGTCTAGATACTCTTTAAAGCTCACTGACGACGTTTTTCCTGCAATATCCGACAATGAACGAATGACAAGGAAAGGCGTGTCGAGCATATGGCAAGTTTGACCTATAGCTGCACCTTCCATCTCAACCGCTTTCATGTCTGGGAAGTTTTCACGCAGTTCTGCTACAGCTTCGTCGCTACCGATAAACGCATCGCCCGTACAGATTAAACCTGTTGTCGACTGAAGCGACGTAATGCCTGTGGCAGCACTACGAGCGGCTTCCATTAACCTTGTATCGCAACGGAAATCTTCAGGCATACCTGCGCATTGACCGAGTTTGTAGCCAAAATGGGTTAAATCGGCATCATGGTGAATAACGTGACTGGCGATCACTAAATCACCGATGTTTAGATTCTTGTCGAAACCTCCGGCAGAACCGGTATTGACAACAGCATCAGGGGCGTACTGTTCGATAAGTACAGTAGTAGCAATTGCTGCAGCCACTTTACCAATACCGCATTTTACTAGCACCACTTCTATGTCGTTAAGTGTACCTTCGTAAAACGTCAGGTGCTTCCACTGGGTTTCTTTTACATTCCAAAGTGACGCTTTAAGTAGCGCAACTTCTTCGTCCATTGCACCTAAAATACCAATTTTTTTCATAACTTTACCGACGGTGTTGAGGGAGTTTAACGAATGAATTAATTGTATAAGGAAAACGGGCAAACTGACAGAAAAATGCCTCTGTTACCGCTATTTGAGAGTAAGAAAATAGCAAAGCAACAAAGGCCAGGGGAAGTGGGGCTTATGTCTTAAGCTGCAGCTGGTCTGCTTGAACGCACTGGGCGAGTCGGGCGCTTTGGTGGCTCTGGATTATGCGTTGGCAGCTGCGCCATTTTTTGCTGTAAACGGCGATAAGGAATGAGTTTGTTTTCCAAACACTCGCGAATATCGTCAACGGTATAACCAGACTTAACTTTAATTCTTGCATGAGGAAGGCCAGCAGCATCAAGGGCTCCGGTTACAAACCAGTCTTTTTGTGATTTATAACCATCTTTGCCTTGGCTATGAACTAAGTCGATAGCAAGAACAGGACTCATGTCGTGTTTATCTACTAATACAAAGTCGAGCTGTCTGCTAGAAGCTCTGCTGATGGCTTGGCTTGCCGTCTTTTTATTTGCAGACTGGCGAACCGCCACTAAATCGTTAAGACGCACACGGCACACTATGCGAAACTCTCTTCCCATAGCCTGTTCGATAAGGTTTAAAAAAGAGTGCTCAACGGGGGTGAACAATTGCGGCTTTCGCCTAAATGGAAATGCGACACCGCCGTCTGACAACTTTATGGCACCCAGTGCAACGACAATAAGTAACATCATTAGAATAATTGCCAATTCCATCGTAACCCTCGCAAATATCAATAGTTAAAGCCCACGGAATGCGTAATAAAGAAGCCTGCTAAAATGTTTATATCGAAAAAAGCTTGGGCTCCGTTTTCAGTTTGAGCGTCATAAAAATGACACTCACTGTTACCGTGGAGTAGTTATTGATGATTTTGCAAAGCAGATGCCAACATGAGTAGATTTTTTAGTTGTCTTGCTAAAAGGGCTTATTTCGTTGTGGATGTAACAAGAATATCCACTTGAGAGCCGGTGTTATCGGGGCTGATTATTACTCTGACCCCTTTATCTTCTGAGGATAACAACGTGCGGCCGCTAACAGGTGTGTGAGTTTTTAAAGCGGGGTGCGCCGTTTGGTAAACATTCAGTAATTCACTCGGGGAGCGAGGAGAGTGGTAAACCATTACTCCAGTCTTGGTTTCGTCAAATGCTTGGCATTGTCTTGCATCATCAGAAATCTTAACTTGCTGAAAATCAGAAGGGCAAGACATGATGCTTGGCTTACTAGGTGATGAGTCAACGCTCTGTTTCTTGGCTTGGTTGTTAACTTGCGCATTTAATGAAGCGTCAACAACAATGGTATCAGCTAAGCTGGCATTGCTCGCTGCTATCGCCAATGTTAGACACAATGTAAGTTTCTTAATGTTTAAATGCTGCATAGATAGATTCTTCACCAGATGTTCGATGTCTTTAATTGCTTAAACGATAGTAGAGTCGTAACTCCCGCGCTTCAACTAAACCTTGGTCTATTAACGTATATTAGTGAGGTTTTCCGTATAGGTTTTGGTTTAAAGCATCACTTCATCATTACAACTCTATTACTGGTCATAAGGCGTGGTCAGTAATTGATATAGCGCATTTGTTCCACTGTAAAAGTTCCCTATACGTAAGTTTTCATTAGGGGCGTGTTGATTGTTATCAGCATTGACTAATGGAATAAGAATTACCGGCTTTTCTATACTGTTTACGAGCGGTGCGGTTGGAACAGTACCCCCCATCATTGGAATAACTACAACTTTCTCATCGCTTACAGACTCTAGTGCCTTTTGCGCCCATAGACCAACTGGCTCATCGAGGGACGTTTGTAGTGCTGCAGTGCCGTGGCTAACTTCTATAAGGATGAGTTTTTCATGCTTTAGACGGGTTTCTTTTGATGGCAATTCGTCCACAATGTGATATCCCTTAGCTGTTATATAGTCTTTTAACAGCTTAACTTGTCTGGACGAGTGAGCCTCTTTTGTAGTTCTAATATCGATCGACGCTGTAGCGCTAGCGGGAATGATTGTCCTTACTGCTGTTGTGCTTGCAGCGCTCAATCCATTGATATTTAGAGACGGAAGGCTAATGGATTCATAGTAGTTGCCACCTACAGACTCTGACTTTGCTACCCCAAGGCGTGCCAATAGTGCAGTTTCATCAATAGGAATGTCTCGAAGCACCTGTTTTGTTTCTTCTGACAAAGGAGCGTCTCCGTAATAATTAGGAATAGTCACCTTGCCATTTTCATTTTTCATCCCTGCTAAGAGTGTTGAGAGCATAAAAGCGGGGTTTTGAATGTAGTTGCCAAAGTGTCCACTATGGCTATCAGAATTTGGTCCGAAAAGAGTGAGCTTGACCAGTGTTGCACCGCGATGACCGAAAACCACGGTAGAAGCGTTGGATGGATGCATGGGACCGTCTAACATTACTACGGCATCTGCAGAAAGCTGCGCTTTGTTTTTTTCTATCACTTTTGCGAGGGTAGGAGAGCCTCCTTCCTCGTTTGAATCAAGGAGCACTTTAATATTAACTGATGGCGTCACCTTATTCGTCGAAAGTGAGTTTATGGCTGCTAGTAACATCATAATTGGGGCTTTGTCGTCAGATGCCGAGCGTGCAAAAATACGCCAATTAGGGTCATAGTCTTTATCGAGTAAAGAGAGTGGTTTTTCAACCCAGCTGTCATTTTCTTCGATTTTTAAAACAGGCTGCCAAGGACTGTCTTGTTCCCACAACTCAGCGTTAACCGGTTGTCCATCCATATGCGCATAAAAAAGCAGGGTAGGGGCATCTTTCTCAGCTAGCATGTAGTCAGCATACAGCATCGGCATGCCGTTGTTTTCCAGCAGCTGAGTATTAAAACCATACTCGCTGTATTTCGTTGCCGTCCAACGCGCAACCTTTTCTATATCAGTTGCTGATTGCGTTGCAACGTTGGGTAGCGTGAGATATTCCAAGTAGTCTGCGAACACAGCTTTAACCGAGTGAGTGGTAAGTGCGTTACTTTCCTCTGCCTTGGCGCAATATGAAACGGAAACTAAAAATAACCCGTAAAGTAGCCCTATCCGCAATCTCATGATGTCATCTCTTTATTCAACTATTTTATCTAATGTAAATCGTATCTCTTTATTTTTAAATAAAAAAAGCTCGATAGCAGAACTATCGAGCTTTTCGTGAATGGACAATAGGCCTCAATTAGCGAAGATTAAACGCCGATGTAATCCATAATTCCTTCTGCGGCTTTACGGCCCTCGTCGATAGCGGTAACAACCAAGTCACTACCACGCACCATATCACCACCAGCAAAAACTTGTGGGTGTGAAGTTTGGAAAGCAAACTTACCCGCAGAAGGCGCGCGTACGCGACCTTTCTCATCAAGCATAATGCCGAAATCGGCAAACCATGGCGCAGGACTTGGTTGGAAACCAAATGCGATGATAACAGCATCTGCTTCAAGTACGTGTTCAGAACCTTCTACTTCAACAGGGCGGCGTCGACCATTTACATCTGGCGGCCCCATTTCAGTTTTCACGAACTTAACGCCACAGGCTTTTCCGTTTTCATCAACGGCTATATCAAGAGGCTGTAGGTTGAATTTAAACTCAACGCCTTCTTCTTTCGCATTAACAACTTCGCGGCGTGAACCAGGCATACTTTCTTCGTCACGACGATATGCACAGGTTACTTGCGCAGCGTCTTGACGAATTGAGGTGCGTACACAGTCCATGGTGGTATCACCACCACCTAGCACAACCACACGCTTGCCTTTCATATCAACAAAATCAGCAGGATCTTTTTCAAGGCCCATTACGCGGTTGGTGTTGGCTATAAGGAAAGGAAGTGCATCATATACGCCTTCAACGTGTTCGTTATCGAAACCACCTTGCATCGACTTGTACGTCCCCATGCCTAGGAATACAGCATCGTACTTGTCGATTAGATCCTGGAACTGGATGTCTTTACCAATTTCGGTGTTAAGTACGAACTCAACACCCATCTCGGTAAAGATTTGGCGGCGTAGCTTGATTACGTCTTTCTCTAATTTAAAAGACGGGATACCAAATGTAAGTAGGCCACCAATTTCTTCGTATTTATCGTAGACAACAGGTTTAACGCCGTTACGAACTAAAATGTCAGCACATGCTAGACCCGCAGGACCGGCACCTACAATTGCTACTTTCTTGTCGGTCCATACTACGTCAGACATATCTGGGCGCCAGCCCATTTTGAATGCCGTATCGGTAATGTACTTTTCAATACTACCGATAGTAACTGCACCAAAATCGTCATTCAGTGTACACGCACCTTCGCACAGTCTGTCCTGTGGACATACGCGGCCGCATACTTCCGGCAAACTGTTGGTTTTATGAGAGAGCTCCGCAGCTTCTAAAATACGGCCTTCGTTCGCCAAGCTTAACCATTGTGGAATATAGTTGTGTACAGGACACTTCCATTCACAGTATGGGTTACCGCAGTCCAAGCAGCGATCTGCTTGGCCTTCGGTTTGAGTTTGGCTCAGCGGTTGATAAATTTCCGCGAACTCTTGTTTACGTACCATGATCGGCTTTTTCGGCGGATCGATACGTTCAACATCGACAAATTGATATACGTTCTTTGCCATAAACTAAATCCTCCTACTGAGCCTGAATGCGTAATTCAGCACTTGAACGACTGATGTGACCAAGCAAGTTTTTCACATCACTGGTTTTTGGCTTAATAAGCTTGAAGCGTTTCAGCGTTGCGGCGAAATCAGTAAGCAACGACAACGAGTGCTCGCTTCCTGTTTCTTCGTAATGCTGATTAATTAAGCCGCGTAAGTGCTCAGCAAGAATTGCTTTATCTTCAATTGGCATTACATCGACCAGTTCGGCATTTACACGGTTATCAAGGTCGTCGCCATCATCCATAAGGTACGCAAAACCACCTGTCATACCGGCACCGAAGTTAACGCCAACCGGACCAAGTACAGCCACGATACCGCCTGTCATATATTCACAGCCGTTATCACCAATGCCTTCAACTACTGCGATAGCACCAGAGTTACGTACGCCAAAGCGCTCGCCAGCACGACCAGCTGCAAACAGCTTACCGCCTGTTGCACCGTAAAGGCAGGTGTTACCCATAATGGCGCTGTCGTGGGCGTCATAAGAGATATTGCGAGGTGGGTGAATAACAAGCTTACCGCCGGTCATTCCTTTACCTACGTAATCGTTGGCATCACCTTCAAGGTGCATATGCAGGCCGCCAGCGTTCCACACACCGAAGCTCTGACCCGCTGTACCGGTAAGCTCAACTTTGATAGGTGTATCTTCAAAGTCGTGGTTACCGTGGTGTTTTGCTATTTCACCTGATAGCAACGCGCCGACAGAACGATCTGTATTGCGGATTGGGTATTTAAGGGTAATAGATTTACCGTCAACAACCGCTTGCTGGCCGTCTTTAAGCATCTGCGCGTTCAATTCACCTTTATCGATAGGTGCGTTGGTCGTTTGTGAGCAGAATAAACGCGTATGGTCGCCTGCTTTAGGCTGCGCTAGCAACGGAGACAAATCTAAACGGTTTTGCTTAGCGGTAATGCCATCTAAAACTTTAAGTAGCTCTGTGCGACCAACAAGGTCGTCGAACTTAGCAACACCCATAGAGGCCATAATTTCACGTACTTCCTGAGCAATAAACTTGAAGTAGTTCATCACCATGTCAGGTAAGCCAATGAAGTGGTCGTCACGCAGTTTTTGATCCTGCGTTGCAACACCGGTCGCACAGTTGTTCAAGTGGCAAATACGTAGATATTTACAGCCTAAAGCCACCATTGGACCTGTACCAAAACCAAAGCTCTCAGCGCCTAAAATACCGGCTTTTACTACGTCTAAGCCTGTTTTCAAGCCACCGTCGGTTTGAACGCGTACTTTGTGACGTAAGCCGTTTTCAATAAGCGCTTGCTGAGTTTCAGATAAACCAAGCTCGAACGGACTACCCGCATACTTAACTGATGTTAGCGGGCTTGCACCTGTACCGCCGTCGTAACCTGAAACGGTGATAAGGTCGGCATAGGCTTTCGCTACACCCGTTGCAATGGTGCCAACACCCGGCTCAGATACTAGCTTAACGGATATAAGTGCCGTTGGATTAACCTGTTTCAAATCGAAAATTAGCTGTGCCAAATCTTCAATTGAATAAATATCGTGGTGTGGAGGTGGTGAAATAAGGGTTACACCCGGCACAGAGAAACGTAGCTGTGCGATGTATTTATTTACCTTATCGCCTGGAAGCTGACCACCTTCACCCGGTTTTGCACCCTGCGCCACTTTAATTTGAATAACGTTTGCGTTAACCAAATAGTGAGGCGTTACACCAAAGCGACCTGAAGCCACCTGCTTAATTTTAGAGTTCTTTTCAGTTCCAAAGCGAGAAGGGTGTTCGCCACCTTCCCCAGAGTTAGACTGACCGCCCAGGCGGTTCATGGCAATCGCTAGCGCTTCATGCGCTTCAGGGCTTAGTGCACCAATTGACATTGCCGCAGTATCAAAGCGTGGGAATAAGTTTTCCGGTGCTTCTACTTCACTAATATCAATAGGGTCGCAATCAGGGTTTAACGCTAGCAAGTCGCGAATGTGCGCAGGCGCACGCTCGTTAACAAGTTTCGCATATTGCTGATAGTCGTCGTAGTCACCAGACACCACAGCCTTTTGAAGCGTACTGACTACGTCTGGGTTATAGGCGTGATATTCGCCACCGTGCACGTATTTAAGCAAGCCGCCGTGATCGACAGACTTACGCTTAAGCCATGCAATGCGGTTTAGGTTGATAAGATCTTGATGGAAATCATCGAAGCCCGCACCTTGTATGCGTGAGGTCACACCATTAAAGCATAACTTCATCACTTCGTTGTTAACGCCCACCGCTTCAAACAACTTAGAGCTACGGTAGCTAGCAACGGTGCTAATACCCATCTTAGACATAATCTTATACAAGCCTTTGTTGATACCCTTACGGTAGTTCAACGTGGCCTGCATAGGAGAAATATCCAGCTCACCTTTTTCGCAAAGCTGCTCAATGGTTTCGTATGCTAGGAACGGATAAACCGCAGTAGCACCTAAACCAATCAACACGGCAAAGTGATGCGGGTCGCGGGCACTTGCTGTCTCAACAACAACGTTCGCGTCACAGCGCAATGACTTTTCAACGAGACGGCGCTGTACCGCACCTACCGCCATTGCTGCTGGGATAACCAAACGGTTTTGCTTAATGTTTCTGTCAGACAGAATAACGAATGCTGCACGCTTGTTCTTAACCAGCATTTCTACTTCGTTACACACGCGTTCAATGGCTTTCTTCAAGCCTTCTTGCGGTGCGTATTGAAGCTCTACAACCTCTGAATAGTAGTTGTCAGGGTTAAATTCACGCAGTTGCTTAAGATCGGTATACATTAATATAGGTGAGTCGAACAATACGCGGTCAGCGTAACCTGAGGTTTCGCTAAATACGTTTTGCTCGCGGCCAATACAGGTTGCCAACGACATAACGTGGTTTTCACGTAGCGGGTCGATAGGCGGGTTAGTAACCTGTGCGAATTGCTGACGGAAATAGTCGTAAACCGTACGCTGACGAGATGACATAACCGCCATTGGCGTGTCATCACCCATTGAACCAACGGCTTCTTGACCGTCTTTCGCGAGTACTTTTACAACTTGTTGAATTTCTTCATAGCTGTAGGCGTGTAGCTTGTGGTACACCGCCATGGCATCGTCGTCAAACACGCGTTTACCAATTAATGACGCGTCAAGCTTTTCAATTGGCGTTAATCGGCGAATGTGTTTTTCTAGCCACTCTTTATATGGATGACGCGCTTTTAAGTCGTCATCAATTTCAGTAGAGCGCCAAATTTTGCCTGTGTATGTGTCTACAGCAAGCATTTCACCTGGGCCTACGCGGCCTTTTTCAATTACGTCAGCTTGCTCGTAATCCCAGATACCTACTTCTGAGGCTAGGGTAATGAAACCGTTCTTAGTGATGACGTAACGTGCAGGACGTAGACCATTTCTATCAAGGTTACAGGCTACGTGGCGACCGTTAGTTAAAACGATACCCGCTGGGCCGTCCCATGGTTCCATGTGCATAGAGTTGAACTCGTAAAATGCACGAAGATCATCGTCCATGGTTTTGTTATTTTGATAGGCTGGTGGAACAAGCAACCGCATAGCACGGAATAAATCCATACCGCCGGCTAAGAATAGCTCCAGCATGTTATCCAGCGATGATGAGTCTGATCCTTCAGTATTAACAAAAGGTGCTGCATCTTTAAGATCTGGAATAAGTGGCGTTGCAAATTTAGCTGCACGTGCCATGGCCCAGTCGCGGTTTCCTTTAATGGTGTTAATTTCACCGTTGTGCGCGAGGAAACGGAAAGGCTGAGCAAGCGGCCAGCGTGGTAGTGTATTTGTTGAGAAGCGCTGGTGGAAAACGCAAATTGCACTTTGCATACGCTCATCGGCAAGATCGTGATAAAAGGCGGGTAAATCTTTTGGCATTACCAAGCCTTTGTAGATAGTTACCAAGCCTGACAAACAAGCTACGTAAAAATCGGGATCTTTTTCAAGGCGTTTTTCAGCGCGGCGGCGGATCATGTACAAACGACGTTCAAGGTCGCGTTTTCTCCAACCTGCTGGCGCGTTCACAAATACCTGTTCAATTTGCGGAACACCCGTTAGCGCTAATTCACCCAGCACTGAGTGGTCGACAGGCACTTCGCGCCAACCCACTACTGAAAGTGTTTCTTTTTCTAGTTCTTCATTAAGTACTTCACGCGCGGCTTGCGCAAGTACCGGGTCCTGACTTAAGAAAATCATGCCCACGCCGTATTTTTTGCTGAGTTTCCAGCCATTTTCTTCGGCGATTGCATGGAAGAACGCATCCGGTTTCTGTAGTAATAAACCACAGCCGTCACCGGTTTTCCCGTCAGCGGCAATACCGCCACGATGCTGCATACGGTCTAAACCGTGAATAGCAGTCGTTACCAATTCATGACTGGCTTCCCCGTGAGTGTGCGCTATTAAGCCAAACCCACAGTTGTCCCGGGAATCATTGGGATTATATAAACTCATCTCTTAACTCCTTCAACCTTTTGACTGGGCAAGGTATGCGTTGCGTGTAGATGCGCCTAGGTTTGCGTATCACAACATTATTAGACGTCTTTTAGGCCTGCGAGCGTTATTGCTAGCGGCGTGCGCCTTTCTTGTCGTTATTTATTATTAGAGGATTCCAGTCGTTTCCGCATTTTTATGCATTATTGCGATGCGGGCCGTACAAAATACCCACATTGAAAAATAAAATCAAACGCTAAAAGTATAAGCTTTATAGTGAATTAGTATAAATATAATTAAATTCTTTTTTATCAAGCACATAAGTAACTTATGTCAGAATTGTAACAAAAATGTTATCAACTAATAAAACGAGATACTTAACGTTCACTAAATGATATTGGTTCTCATTTAACTTTTTATTGTGAATAATTATGCGTTTAGCGCGTGGTTTTATGTTGTCAACGGGTGTTTTGTTTGTATTTTTATTAACTTGTAAAGGTATGGTTCCACTTACATTAGTACTTTGCTATATTGGTTAAAAATTATTCGCGTGTAAGGTTAGAGTTGATAGCTTTAACACTTGCTACGGCATTCGTGTAATTTTCACGGAGTGCATAGGTGACAGCAAGAGAATAAAAATTCACTGAAAGCATATGCTATCAAGCCAATGAGGGCTATTGAATGAAAGCACTACACGCAATATCCAATTATGCCTTTGATATAAACAACCATTTATTGACGGGTGAAAACGTAAGTTTTAAGTCGTCCCCCAACACTTCTGGGTATTTTCAAGACGGCCGCCCCGACACCATCGTTATACATTTCACAGCAGGGAGTAGTCTTGCTTCTTCTGTGAATGTGCTAACTAATCCAGATAATAATGTGTCGGCTCATTTTGTTGTGGGTCGAAATGGCAACATTGTTCAAATATTGCCGACCAATAAAATAGCGTGGCATGCTGGAGACAGTCACTACGAAGGTCGCAGTGGGTTAAATCAATATTCTATTGGTATTGAACTAGACAATGCTGGCCAGCTAAAAGCAAGAGGAAACGGCGCGTATGAAAGCTGGTTTGGTGAGAGCTATAGTGAGTATGAAGTATTAACAGCGCAACACAATAATCAGCAGACCATCGGTTACTGGCACAAGTATACCGACGTACAACTTGCAAATACGCTTTCTCTTTGCAAAACATTGTGCAGGCATTACAACATTTCTACTATTGTTGGGCACGATGAAATCGCGCCGTCACGAAAGGTTGATCCCGGGCCCGCTTTTCCCATTCAAAAATTTAAGGCTATTGTTTTACAAGGTAATAGCGAAAAATGGGCCAATGAAAAAAATGAGTCGAATTCACAACGAGAAGCCCACGATCAATTACAGCGTGATCTTGGCAGTGCAGTAAAGCGGGTGGCTAATGTAAGTGCTAATTCACTGAATGTGAGAAGAGGTCCCGATCTTTCATACCCAACGATCGAAAATGGATTGCACAAGGGCGAGGTATTAAAAATACTAGAAAAGCAGGGAGAATGGGCGAAAGTGTCTTACACAAAAGTAGGGTGGGTGAATACTCGCTACCTAAATGAAATTACTGAAAAGTCACCTTTCAAATCTTGAAGTCGAGCAGGAAGGTAGGTTTCTGCTTTGACAAACCGCATTCCCGAAAAGGGGAAAGCCTGATAGGATACAGACAAAATAAGTTTAGATTAGACGTACATGCATTCAGATTCACCAAACGATTCTTGGGCAATCCGCTTTGCTCAATTTGTTCAGCGTTTTGGCACTCTAAAGCTCAGCATCTTATTTGTTGTTCTTTCGCTTGTGTTCACGCTAGGCGGTTCTTACGTGATACGCGTAAGTATGGGAAGTCAAGTTCAACCCGATGATTTCATAAGTGCCGTCATTCTTACCATGCTGTCTGCGCCATGGGTTCTCTACTTTTTCAGTGAACTGATTAAGCAGCTAGAGAATTCGCGTACTAATCTTAAAGAAGTCGTTAGTCAGCTAGAAAGTTTACGTGAAGAAGACGTTTTTCTTAACCGAGAATTACAGAGCAATATTCGCCAGCTAAATCATGAAATAGAACAGCGTAAGCAGGCTCAAGAAGAGCGTGAAGCGCTATTTAAAGATTTAGAAAAAGAAATTCAGGATAAATCCGAACAAGAGGCCCAAGCGCGACGTCTGTCCACACTCTTACGCTCCATTATCGATGCCTCGCCAGACTTAATCTACTATCGCAATGAAGAAGGTCGATTTGCGGGCTGCAACCGCATTGCCGAGTTGATGACGGGTAAAACTGAGCAAGAGCTGCTTGGTTTAACGCCAAAAGATGTATATGAAGAAGAGTTGGCACGGCAAATAGTAGCGAGTGATCACGAAGTACTAGAAACCAATGCAAGTATTACGGAAGAACTGTGGCTTCGCTTTGCTGACGGCCGACGTCGCTACTTTGAAATGAAGCGCGTACCTTTCTTCGATAAAGAAGGCAACCGCTTGGGGCTACTATCATTCGGTCGCGACATGACTGAGCGTAAACAGGCTGAAAATGCTGCGGCGAAAGCTAGCACAGATAAAACGCGCTTTATCGCGACCATCAGCCATGAGCTTCGTACACCATTGAACGGTATTGTTGGCTTAAGTCGCATGCTGCGTGATACCGAGTTAAGCGACGAGCAATTTAGCTGGGTTAGTACAATCTACGCAAGTGCCATTACGCTAGGTAATATCTTTAACGACATTATTGACCTAGATAAATTAGATAGAGACAAACTTGAGTTAAGTCTTAAAACTATATCGTTGAAAGATTTTACCGAGGAACTCAGTAGTATTATTCGCCTGTTGGCCGCTGACAAACAGCTAGAGCTTAAAACAACAATCAACGAGCCACTTCCCCGTCTTGTTGAAATAGATGGCACGCGCCTTCGTCAAATTTTGTGGAATATATTGTTTAATGCAGTGAAATTTACGCAAAAAGGCCACGTAAGCTTATCTGTTTCATCAACGAAACCTGATGGTGATAAAGCTTACGTTACCTTTATTATCGAAGACACCGGTGTGGGTATTCCAGAAAGCGAAATTGAAAAGATTTTTGCTATGTATTATCAGGTCGATCACCCTGACCACCAATCGGCCACAGGTACCGGTATTGGATTGGCTATTTGTAAGCAAATGGTCGACTTGATGAAAGGTGAAATTCACGTTTCAAGTAAAGTGGGTAAAGGCACCCGTTTTGAAATAGTGTTGCCAGTTCAAATCTCTAATAGCCCAATGAAAGTGGCGCAGCTTCAAGTGACAGGGCTTAATATCTTGTTAGTAGAAGATATTGAATTAAACGTTATGGTAGCTAAGGCCTTGCTTGAAAAGCTTGGTCAAAAAGTCGATGTGGCTATGACCGGGCAAGAAGCTATAGATAAAGTCAGGGAAAACCAGTACGACCTTATCTTGCTCGACATTCAGCTGCCTGATATGACAGGATTCGATGTAGCAAGCACGATTATTGAGGAAGATTTGGTCATGCAAACGCCTATTGTCGCGCTAACGGCAAACGTCATTAAAAAGCGCGATGAGTATTTAGAAAACGGTATGGACGATGTGATTGCAAAGCCAATCAAGAAGTCTCGGGTTATTGAAGTGTTTAATGAGTTGTTCCATGCACCGCCCGCGCCGCTGGAAATTGACGGTGAAGTAGAGCGCCCTGAACCGAATAAAACATTAAGTAACATTTTAGATATGGACTTGTTGCAGATGTTAGTGGATACCATAGGGGACGAAATGGTGCGTGCTAGCGTAAAAGTGTTCCAAGAAAAAATGCCGGAATACATGGAAATACTGCAGCTAAGCTTAAGTGCCGACGAAAAATCGGAAGTTTGCTCACAGGCTCACAAAATAAAAGGCGCCGCAGGCTCTGTAGGCTTGGCTCGTGTACAGCGAATTGCTAACCAAATTCAGCAGGGCGACCACCCTACATGGTGGGAGAACGTGCATGATTGGGTAGAAGAACTGCAAATGGCTGTTCAACACGACATGAAGGCACTACACGATTGGTTAAATGAACAGCAGGTTGACGACTAGTTGACGCGGTGCGTCCTTTAATAGGTAGTGCGAAAAAGAGGGCTTGCCCTCTTTTTTGTTATCAAGACAGCGGTAGGCTAGACGTTAAGAACAGCGTTGCTATTCAGCTAAATGGCTCTCAAAGAGGTGGTGGGCTGTTTACATCTATTTAGTGGTAAAAGGAATTAATGTGATGAGAACAAGCGCACAACAAGAGATCGTATTTTCGAACAATCAACTCAGCGTGGATGAAATCCCCTCACTTCAAACACTCGCGTTACTGCCTATTTCTAAGAAGTACCGAGCACTCAATATTTTCTCAATTGGATTGATAGCCTTAGTGCTAATAGGTATTGCCTCCGCGGTTAGATTCCAAAGCTTTTGGTCAATCCCAGAAGGATTACTACAAGCTTATCCATATGTTATTACAGGTATCGTCGCTTTAGGCAGCATGTGGGCGTCGTATCACTTCTTTGCTGATGTACGCATATTTTATGCGATTCGAGAGCAAGATATTAGCAAACAGTCAGGGTTAATTTTCAGAAAACACTCGTGCCAACCTATTTTGCGTGTTCAGCACGTCGAAGTTAATCGTGGTCCTTTGGACAGATGGGCGGGCCTTGCTTCACTTCAGGTATTTTCTGCTGGTGGAGAAATGCATACTTTTGAAATACCTGGGTTAAGCATTGAAAGAGCTGAGCAGCTACGTGAGTTTATACTTGCTCATAAAGACGTTGGTGCGCGCTAATGACGGTATCAGAAACGCCCTCAAGCGAAGCTCCTGAACACAATCTATCAAAACAGCAAAAAACAGATGCTGCTGTGAGAGAACCGACGCTTAAAGTAGAAACGGGTGACGCGTGGCAGCGTCTCTCTCTTATTTCTATTTTGTACTTTACTATTCGTAATTTTTCCGCCTCGGCACAAGTGCTTATCTACACCATTCCCGCGCTAGCCATATCGTTTAATATTTGGGATAACCTGCTGTCCCCTGAAGTGCTAATCGGTGCCGGGATCCTTTTCTTATCTACCAGTAGTAGCGGCGTAGTAAGCTTTTTAATGTACAAGTTTCGCGTGCACAACCAACACGTTGAGATTCACCATGGTGTGTTTCAGCGCCGCTATACCAACTTGCCTTTGTGGCGCATTCAAAACGTAAAAATAGAGCGTCCTTTTTATTATCGCCCGTTTGGATATGCTTTAGTGGTGCTTGATACCGCAGGAAGCGGTAAAGAAGAAGCGAAAATAGTGGCGGTGCCAGAAGACTATGCTGAAGCGCTGAAAAAGCAGGTGTTGTATGAAAAAGCGCATTACGAAGTGGGTGAGAGCAATGAGCTATCTGGTTCTGATTTCTCTGACGGTGAATCGACCGATGAAATGAGTCCGTCTTTGCGAACACAAAGCATGGGACAAAGAGCGACAGCTAACCCCAATGTAAGTGAAGAGATGTTAAATCGACGCTCTGTAAAAGACATTATTATTCATGGTATTACCAATAATCGCGTGTGGATCATTTTGGGAGCTGCCGCGCCTTTTTATGACGACGTATTTGGCGTTGTGTCAGAGTGGTTAGCCGACAAGGGCTTACAGCTAAATCAGCTGGTTGGTGAACAGACGGTTGCTTGGTGGCAATTTGGACTTTATGCATTTGTCATTCTCATGATGCTTATGGCGTTAGTGGCGCTACTTAGCGTAGGCGGCGCTCTTTTCACGTTCTATGGCTATACGCTTTCACGATCGGGAGACAGATATATCCGTCGCAGCGGCTTGCTCAATAAGCTGGAAGTAAGCATGCGTGCTTCACGCATCCAAATGATTACGGCGAAGCAAGACTGGCTGGATAAAATATTAAAGCGAGTCAATTTGTATTTTGAGCAAAACTCTACGGCTGTGCAGCAAATGCAAGAACTCATGTCGCCAAACAAGCTTATTGTGCCATCAGTAACTGAAGACGAAGCCTTTGAACTCAGTCAAGAAGTGATGCCTGGCTGTGATTTGCGTGGACAGCATTATCAAACTATAAGTCGGCGCTTCATTCGGTTTTGGCTGCTAGCAGCTTGGACTACTCCACTTCTCGGCATTTTCGTTGTTGGCGCAGTAACATCTCATTTAGACATTATGATTGGAGCAGTCTCAACTTTTATCATAGTGGCCCTTTTACTAACACTTAGATGGTGGCGGTGGGGAATAGCCTACGATAACAAGTACGTTTACATAAGACGGGGACGAGTAGGCGTAGACTATCAGTGCTTCGAGCCCTACAAAGCGCAGCAAGTTATTGTTAAGCAGAGCGTGTTTATGAGGCGAAAAAAACTGGCTACAATTAAATTTGTACTGGCCTCGGGGGCGGTGACTGTGCCGTTTCTACCAGAAGACTACGCTAACAAACTAGCAGATAGTGTGTTATTTGAGGTGGAGTCAACCAGAAAGTCTTGGATGTAATGTAAGGCACTTCTATAACGCTATTTTTTTGTTCACTACTTTTATTCGCTGTTTTTTATGCAAATAGCGCGAGTTTGTGTAAAGGTAGGTATCAAGTTACACAACCCTACGTTTATATGGATATTCTAGATTACAGTGTCATCGCGTTTTACCTCATTGCGTTACTCGCCATCGGCTTTAGCTTGCGCGGACAGCAGTCGAAGAAAGATTACTTTCTAGCAGGTAGAAGCTTAGGTTGGAAACCGCTGTTATTATCAGTTATGGCGACGCAGCTTTCTGCGGTCAGTTTCATTTCCGCTCCCGCATTTGTCGGCTTTCGTGAGGGAGGAGGCTTGATTTGGCTCTCTTATGAACTTGCGGTGCCTTTAGCCATGTTGTTACTTGCTACCCTTGTATTACCAACCCTGTACCGAAGTGGTGTAGTGAGTATATACGACTACCTTGAACGTCGTTTCTCTATCTCTACCCGTATTTGTATCAGTGTTGTATTCCAATTTAGCAGAGCCTTTGCTACCGGCATAATGGTTTACGCGCTATCCATTATATTGCAAGGAACCATGCAGATTTCATCCACGCAGGCAATCTTACTCATTGGTGTTATTACCATTTTGTATTCCTTGCAGGGCGGCATGAGGGCCGTTGTATACGGTGACGCTGTTCAAATGGTGATTATTGTAATGGGCACTGCAATTTGTATTGCGTTTGGTCTTAACGCATTGGGCGGTTGGGAATCCTTTCTACAATTACTTCCTAGCGAACGAGTTTCTACCCTTAATTTCTCCTCTCTAGGTTTTGACGGAGACGGCTTCGGCTTTTTACCTATGGTATTAGGAGGCGTTATCCTTTATGCCTCTTACTATGGGTGCGATCAATCTGAAGCGCAACGAGCACTGTCAGCTAGTTCAGAAAGCGATCTAAAAAAGATAATGCTAGCCAACGGCATTTTCAGGTTTCCAATAACACTTCTATATTGTTTAGCGGGCTTGGTGATAGGCACGTTAGCGTTCAACGACGCTAACTTGCTATCTCAAATTCCTAAAGATAATCCAGACTGGCTTATGCCGGTATTTATTCTTAACTATTTACCTCATGGGCTTATCGGCTTGCTTGTGGTCGCTATTCTTGCTGCAGCTATGTCATCACTGAGTTCTGCTATCAACTCCCTTGCAGCTGTTTCACTGGAAGATTATTTCAAGTTGAAGGGAAAACAAGCCAAATCTGAACGCTATCTTCGCAACGCGAAATTAGCGGGGCTGATATGGGGTGTGATTATTTTGCTGCTTTCACTCAATGCTGGCGATATAGCGCCTACCGTAATAGAAGCGGTGAACAAAGTGGGCTCTGTCTTTTTTGGCCCTGTCTTGGCTGTGTTTCTACTTGGCATACTTACGAAGAAGGTAAATGCCACACAGGTCAATATCGGCCTAATGTGTGGTGTGCTGACTAATTTGTCGTTCGCATTTTTTGTCGAGGACGTGTTTTGGTTTTGGTGGAATGTAACGGGATTCACTGGCACAGTAGTGCCAGCTATCATTATCTCTACCTTGTCGCCTAGTGATAAGGGCAACGTGTGTTCGGTTGCAGATTCGAATGAAGGCAATTTACTTATTGATAAGTCAATTGCCACTGTGTTGGTAGGCTACTTCGTCGTGCTGGTTTTTATTAGCTATATGTTACCAACTTGGCTTCTGTAGAGGCGGCATATCAAGCGTGAGCAGTTTTAGTGACTGAATCTCGTAGAATAATCTGATCTTTACCTGCGTGCTTCGCTTCGTACAAGCGCGCGTCGGCCACTTCTAATTGCGACTCCAAACATTTGTGCTCTTCAGCACATACTCCGATGCTGCACGTAATGTTGAATTTGTGGTTGGTAAAAATAGTAGAGCGCACTGCATCCATAAACGCTGAAAGCGCAGATAGATACACTTTAGGTGGCCTTACCGATACCACGGTAAACTCTTCGCCACCGTAGCGAACAATAAGGTCGTCTGGGAAGTAATCTTTAAGCAGCGCCGCGAACTCTTGCAATAACATGTCACCCGTTTTATGGCCGTAGGTATCGTTTACACTCTTGAAGTTGTCAGCATCGATCATAGACACAATGACATTCTTTCTCGACGTTTTATTGGCAAATAACTCTTCTGCTTTTTCGTGTAGAAAGCGTCGGTTGTAAACCTTTGTTAGCGCATCTAAATTGGCGGAGTCACGAATGGTTTGAATCATTTCTTGGGATTCAAGGTTTTGCATTACTCGGCAGTAAAATTCTTCGTGATAAAACGGCTTAGATAAAAAGTCATTAGCGCCACTTTTAATAAATTTAGACGTGAGCACGCTGTCGCCGGTGGCTGAAAGCCCAATAAAGACTAAATCTTGCATTCGTCTTTCGTGGCGAATGGTTTTAACAAGTTCATAGCCATCCATATTGGGCATTCTATGGTCCGCGATCACCATTTTGATATCGCGATGGTTTTCAAGCACCTCAAGCGCTTCAAGACCGTCGTTGGCCTCATGCACCTGAAACTGAAATTTACGGAGTAATGAACAAATATGGTTGCGGCTCGTTTTTGAATCCTCTACAACAAGTACTTTAGTAGTGAGGTTTTTCCGTAGGCGATCAACTAATTTAGACACTTGAAGGTATGAGTAACGAGATTCTTTTGTAATGTAGTCCAACACGCCTTGATCCAATAACTGAGCCCTAGTGAATTCGTCAAAATTCCCAGTAAGTACGATTGTTGGGACGTTATATGAAAGTGCAAGTTCCACACTTTCACCATTAGGGGCGTCGGGAAGATTCAAGTCGACGATAGCTGCCAAGTATTCGGTATCGCTCTCAAGCGCACTTCGGGCTTCAGCGAGGTCTTCACAAAGATCACAGGTAAAGTGAGGGTTATCCTCAATGAGTTTGTTTACTATCTTTCGGACAGTTAAGCTGTCTTCTACTACAAGAACTTTATACATGTGATTTACTCAAGGCATTTGACTTATGATAATAACCAATAAAATATAAAAAAGCCCTCAATGAGAGGGCGTTTCATACTTATGTCTAAATAAGGTTTTTCTAATGTTTTATTGTTTAGACAGGCGCTACTAACTTTGCTCGACGGGCACGCGCACTGCACCTTCCATCAAAATTCGTGCACTGCGGCTCATCACAGCTTGCTTAATTTGCCATTTGTTATCTTCAAACGTCGCTTTTGCACCTACTCTTAACGTCCCTGATGGATGCCCGAAGGTAACAGAGTCTCTGTCACTTCCACCAGCTGCAATATTGACCAGTGTGCCTGGTATAGCCGCAGCGGCTGCGATAGCTACCGCTGCCGTGCCCATCATTGCATGGTGAAGTTTACCCATTGATAATGCGCGAACCAATACATCGATGTCTGAGCCTAAAATATCTTTGCCGCTTGACGCTTTATAACCTCTAGGAGGTGCAACAAACGCAACCTTTGGGGTGTGCTGTCTGCTTGCGGCTTCGCCTACATCTTTAATCAGGCCCATTTGAACAGCGCCGTGTGCACGAATGGCTTCGAATTTAGAGAGGACTTCTGCATCGCTGTTAATGTCGTCTTGCAGCTCAGTGCCTGTGTAGCCAAGATCTTCGGCATTGATAAAAATAGTCGGAATACCCGCATTTATCATGGTCGCCTGAAGAGATCCTACGCCAGGGACTTCCAGCATGTCGACTAATCGTCCCGTGGGGAATATAGCCCCTTCACCGTCTGCTGGGTCAACAAACGCAACTTCTACTTCCGCTGCAGGAAAGGTAACCCCGTCTAGCTCAAAATCACCGGTTTCCTGTACTTCGCCATTAGTGATGGGCACCTTGGCAATAATGGCTTTATTGATATTGGCTTGCCAAATATTGACAATCGCAATGCCGTTTTCGGGTATTTTATCCTTGTCGACAAGGCCATTGGTTATCGCAAATGCGCCTACCGCTGCGGTTAGGTTTCCGCAGTTACCGCTCCAGTCGACAAATGGCTTGTCTATGGCAACTTGCCCAAACAGATAGTCGACGTCATAACTCTCTCTTTCACTTCTGCTCAAGATAACAGTTTTGCTGGTGCTTGACGTCGCACCGCCCATACCGTCTGTTTGTTTACCGTACGGATCTGGGCTGCCAATTACGCGAAGAAGCAGGGCATCACGTGCCGGCCCCGGCTTCTGCGCAGCCTTTGGCAAATCAGTTAAATTAAAAAACACACCTTTACTGGTACCGCCACGCA
Source organism: Alteromonas sp. ABH4_453 (assembly GCF_056160665.1). Lineage (NCBI taxonomy): Bacteria > Pseudomonadati > Pseudomonadota > Gammaproteobacteria > Alteromonadales > Alteromonadaceae > Alteromonas > Alteromonas sp. ABH4_453. Next base: position 583,228 of record NZ_JBSWXP010000001.1, on the reverse strand, counting down.
TATAGGTAGCCGGTACTCGAAGTTGTGGCGCATACTTTGTCATGCTTTTTCCTTTTTGGGGAGGAGAGGAGGTTGGTTACGATTTGAAACACGCTGTGAACACGTCCGTGTGCGCTCCCCAGCCGCATCCTTGCGGCTGGAGGGTTTCAAATCGTAACCAACCTCCTTCCAAAAAATAGTAAACCCTGTCAACAGAAGTTAGCTTGTTAAGGGAAAACAGAGTTGGGTGCGGGACCCTCAATTCGCATGGATGCGAATTGGGAGCCTACATGGATGTATTCACGGCGTGTCCTGCTACCGGCTCAGTTCTTCCCAGCTGAATCAGCTAGCTTCAGCTTCCAAGAAGTCTTTGGCGAAGCGTTGTAATACGCCGCCTGCGCTGTAAATCGAGACTTCTTCTGCTGTATCTAAGCGACAGGTTACCGGCACGTCTAGTTGCTCGCCGTTTTGACGGTTCACTACCAGTGTTAGCGTTGCACCTGGTGACGGTTCGCCGCTTACGTCGTAAGTTTCTGTGCCATCTAGCTCTAGTGTTTTACGTGTAGTGCCCGGTTTAAACTCGAGGGGTAATACGCCCATACCAATAAGGTTAGTACGGTGAATACGCTCGAAACCTTCAGCTACAATCACTTCAACACCCGCAAGACGCACACCTTTGGCTGCCCAGTCTCGCGAAGATCCCTGACCGTAGTCTGCGCCTGCAACAATGATCAGCGGCTGTCTGCGGTTCATGTAGGTTTCAATAGCTTCCCACATGCGCATCACTTTGCCCTCTGGCTCTACGCGCGCTAGTGAACCTTGCTTCACTTCACCATTTTCAAGCACCATCTCGTTGAACACTTTCGGGTTCGCAAGGGTAGCGCGCTGTGCGGTTAAGTGGTCACCACGGTGCGTGGCGTACGAATTAAAGTCTTCTTCCGGTAAGCCCATTTTATGAAGGTATTCACCTGCCGCGCTGCTGGCTAAAATAGCGTTTGAAGGAGACAAGTGATCGGTAGTGATGTTGTCACCTAAAATAGCCAGCGGACGCAACCCTTTCATGGTGCGTTCTGCATCCATTGCTCCTTCCCAGTAGGGCGGGCGGCGAATGTAAGTGCTCATTTCACGCCAGTCATAAAGCGGGTTAATGTCTTTGCCATAGTCAACGCTTAGGTCGAACATTGGTTCGTATACTTTTCTAAAGTGCTCTGGCTTCACCGACTTCGCAACAATAGCATCAATTTCTTCGTCGCTTGGCCAAATGTCTTTAAGGGTTACCGGGTTGCCGTCTTTGTCGGTACCTAATACATCCCTTTCAATATCAAAACGAATCGTACCGGCGATGGCGTAAGCTACAACCAGCGGTGGCGATGCCAAGAATGCTTGTTTTGCATAAGGGTGAATACGGCCGTCGAAGTTACGGTTACCCGACAACACTGCTGTTGAGTAAAGGTCGCGGTCGATGATCTCTTGCTGAATCTTAGGGTCTAGCGCGCCGCTCATACCGTTACAGGTAGTACACGCAAATGCCACAACGCCAAAGCCTAAATCTTCCAACTCGCTCATTAAGTTGGCTTCTTCAAGGTACAGCTTAACGGCTTTAGAGCCCGGTGCTAACGAGCTTTTCACCCACGGCTTACGGGTTAAACCACGCTGGTTAGCATTGCGCGCAAGCAGGCCTGCTGCAATAACATTGCGCGGGTTTGACGTATTAGTACAGCTTGTGATTGCCGCGATAATGACCGCGCCATCAGGCATTTTGCCTTCTTCTTCCTCCCACTTCGCTGCAATTCCTCTGCTTTCTAAGTCGCTAGTAGGTAAACGTGCGTGAGGGTTAGACGGGCCAGCCATATTACGGCCAACCGCAGAAAGGTCGAACGTTAGCACGCGTTCGTATTCGGCAGTGTCTAAATCATCTGCCCATAAACCAGTATGCTTAGCATATTGCTCTACCAATGCGATTTGTTTTTCTTCACGCCCTGTAAGGCGCAAGTAATCGATGGTTTGCTGGTCAATATAGAACATAGCTGCAGTGGCGCCGTATTCTGGTGTCATGTTTGAAATGGTAGCGCGGTCGCCCAGCGTCAGGTGCGATGCACCTTCACCGTAGAATTCAAGATACGCAGATACCACGCGCTCTTTACGCAAGAATTCAGTTAACGCTAACACGATATCGGTTGCGGTAATGCCTGGCTGTGGTTTGCCGGTAAGTTCAACACCTACAATGTCAGGCAAACGCATGTAAGACGCACGGCCTAGCATAACGCTTTCGGCTTCAAGACCGCCAACGCCAACGGCAATTACACCAAGCGCATCAACATGCGGGGTATGGCTGTCGGTACCTACTAGTGTGTCAGGGAAGGCCACGCCGTCGCGAGCTTGAATAACCGGCGACATACGCTCCAAGTTAATTTGGTGCATGATGCCGTTACCCGGCGGTATAACATCAACGTTTTTAAACGCCGTTTTCGTCCAGTTGATAAAGTGGAAACGGTCATCGTTACGTCTGTCTTCAATTGCACGGTTTTTTTCAAACGCATCTTTTTCAAAGCCTGCGTGCTCTACAGCTAATGAGTGATCCACAATCAGCTGCGTAGGAACAACGGGATTAACCTTCGCCGGATCGCCGCCTTTTGCTGCAATAGCATCGCGAAGTCCCGCTAAGTCGACAAGTGCAGTTTGACCCAAAATGTCATGACACACTACGCGAGCAGGAAACCACGGAAAGTCTAAGTCACGCTTGCGATAAATCAGCTGCTTTAGTGAGTCGGTGAGCATCTCAGGCGCGCATTTGCGCACTAAGTTTTCAGCCAGTACACGCGAAGTATAAGGTAGCTTGGCATAGGCGCCTGGTTCAATAGCATCTACCGCTTCACGAGTATCGAAAAAATCGATACCCGCGTTTGGAAGCGGTTTACGGTAATCAATATTCATAAAACCCCAACCTTAATCTTAAGCGCGTTCGCTAATAGCAGGCACTGGGCGCAGTTCTTCGCCTGTGTATTCTGCTGATGGACGAATAATACGGTTGTCAGCGCGCTGTTCCATAACGTGTGCCGCCCAACCAGTTAGGCGTGACATTACAAAGATTGGCGTAAATAGTGGCGTAGGAATACCCATAAAGTTATACGCAGAGGCATGGAAGAAATCAGCGTTACAGAAAAGCTTCTTCTCGCGCCACATCACTTCTTCACAACGAACAGACACAGGATAAAGCACGTTGTCGCCTACATCGGCAGCTAGTTTCTCAGACCATTGCTTAATAATTTCATTACGCGGATCTGACTCAGAATAAATCGCGTGACCAAAGCCCATGATTTTCTCTTTACGCTCAAGCATGCCCATCATTTTTTCTTCAGCATCATCGGCAGACGTAAAGCCTTCAATCATTTCCATAGCGGCTTCGTTAGCGCCACCGTGAAGTGGGCCGCGAAGTGAACCGATAGCACCCGTTACGCAAGAATGCATATCAGATAGGGTTGATGCGCAAACACGTGCAGTAAAAGTAGATGCGTTGAATTCATGCTCTGCATAAAGAATTAGCGAAACATGCATTACTTGCTCGTGCAGTTCACGTGGCTTTTCGCCGTGAAGCATGTGAAGGAAGTGACCACCAATTGAATCGTCATCGGTTTCAACGTCTACGCGCACGCCATCGTGCGAGAAGCGGTACCAGTAACAAATGATGCTAGGGAAACACGCTAACATACGATCGGTTACGTCTTGCTGCTCATCGAAGCTGGTTTCCATTTCAAGGTTACCTAGCATTGAACAGCCCGTGCGAAGTACATCCATTGGGTGGGCATTTTTGGGAATGCGCTCTAGCACTTCTTTGAGTGCTGTTGGAAGACCGCGCATACCGCGAAGCTTAGCTTTATAAGCGTCAAGTTCAGACTGGTTAGGTAGCTTGCCCTTAAGGATAAGGTACGCTACTTCTTCAAATTGACAGTTTTGCGCTAAGTCTTTTACGTCGTAACCACGATACGTTAAACCAGAACCTGATTTACCTACGGTTGATAATGCTGTTTTACCTGCAACTTGGCCGCGTAAACCCGCGCCACTTAACTGTTTAGCCATCTTGTTGTCTCCGGTCTTGTGTAATTTGTAAGGTACTTTTAATTGATAACAATGAGTAATTTGAACGCTTGAAGTTGGCGGGCACATTGGCTGCAGGGACAAAGCACAGTCCCCTGCCACGCCGTGAACCCATCCATGGGGGCTCCGTCTCGGCATCCATGCCCCAAAGGGGCAGGGAACTGTACTTCACCCCTACATCTTCGTGCCCGCTAACTTCAAGCTGAATTTATCTGTTTACTAATTTTTGCCTTCGGCGAATAGGGCATCTAGCTTTTGTTCGTACTCGTGGTAGCCAAGATAATCGTACAGTTCCATGCGTGTCTGCATACTGTCGACAACGGCTTTTTGGTCGCCGTTTTCAAGTATAGATTTGTACACCATTTCTGCTGCTTTATTCATCGCACGGAATGCACTTAGTGGGTAAAGCACCATGTCGGCCCCCCATTCACCAAGCTCTTCTTTGTTCCATAGTTCGGTTTTGCCGAACTCAGTGATATTGGCAAGGATCGGAACGTCTAGCGCTTCAGCAAATGCACGGTAATGTTCTTCGGTTTGCACTGCTTCGGCGAATATGCCGTCAGCACCCGCTGCAACATAGGCTTTTGCACGTTCAATGGCTTTGTCTAAACCTTCTTGTGCGAACGCGTCGGTGCGCGCCATAATGAAAAAGTCTGGGTCAGTTCTGGCGTCAACTGCAGCTTTTATGCGGTCTACCATTTCTTCTTTGCTAACAATTTCTTTATTAGGACGGTGACCACAGCGCTTTTGTGCAACCTGGTCTTCCATATGAACTGCCGCCGCGCCTGCTTTTTCCATATCGCGAATGGTTTTGGCAATGTTAAATGCTCCGCCCCAACCTGTGTCGATGTCTACCATAAGCGGAAGATCGCATGCGCTGGTAATGCGCTGAACGTCTGCAATCACATCGTTAAGCGATGTCATGCCTAAATCGGGTAGGCCGTAAGATGCATTCGCTACGCCGCCACCTGATAGATAAATAGCTTGGTGCCCAATAGCCTTTGCCATCATGGCAGTATATGCGTTAATGGTGCCGACAATTTGTAGCGGTTTGTTGTTCTCTAATGCGGTTCTGAATTTCTTTCCTGCACTCATGATAATCACTCGCTTATTTGAAAGTAGGGTAGAGGTGAATTAGGTATGAAGAAGACTGAGTGGTGTTAACCATGATTAAGCTTCTTCTCAATATTATTTTTTGAATAAAGAATATGGCGACGCATTAGCATTTCAGCTAGTTCCTCGTCGCGATTGGCAATAGCGTTAACGATGTGTCTGTGTTCATCAAACGCAGTGCTTACGCGAGGGCCAGCCATACCGAGTTGTACGCGATACATACGAACAAGGTGGTAAAGCCCGTCTACAAGTACGCTGATGAGATGATCGTTTTTACTGCCGGTTACAATTCTGTAGTGAAAGTCTACATCGCCGGCTTCTTGATAATAGCTTTGACCGTCTTTTACTTTGTCGAAGTGGCTATCAAGCAACGACTGCATGTCGGCAATTTCTTCATCGCTCATGTAGCGTGCGGCCAAACGGGCGGCCATACCCTCTAGCGCTTCGCGTACTTGGTATAGCTGAATAAGGCCTTCGGGTGACAATGCAACCACGCGGGCACCTACGTTAGCTTTACGTTCCACCAAGTGACAAGTAGCGAGACGATTGATGGCTTCACGAATAACGGCGCGACTGACTTCATACTTTGTCGACAATTCCATTTCACTAAGCTTACTGCCTGCTGGAATGATGCCCTCAACAATGTCCTTTCTTAATTGAAAGAAGGTGCGGTCGGCATTGGTGATGGCTTGTTCGCTTTTTACTAACACTTTACATCGTCTTTAATTAACTAATGTCGACAATATATGTATTTTAAAGGGTTTTTTCAACCTTTATGAGCCTAAATTGTCGACAACAAGCGTAAACTGTTGGTCTTATAGAGGTGTCTAAAAATATTGCTTAAACAGGTGTAGTAAGCTTGGGTTCTATCCGAAAATAAACGACAAACTAGTTGTCGAAACTCGCTTTCTCACGTTATCAATGAGGGGGCATGAAAGTTTGGGTAGTGTATTGATTCGAATTATGTATCGTAACCTGCGTCACAACAAAAATATCTATAGTGAGTAAGTTGATTAAAGTTTGTCCGTTTGGTCTAGGCATTGATTGCTCATCTCAAACGGGCTTTATCAGGACATTAGTTTATTTATTTTTCTGATATTTAAGCTTTTTTGTGAACTTTTAAGAAGTTGTAATCTTGCTGCTTAACCTAACCAATTAGTCTAATTTTAAAGTTTTATTTTAGTAAAAGTGTAATATTTTACTTTGCAAGATCACAATCTAACGGTAACATATCGTTCCAGTCTTCAAGCCTAAATTCTTATACTGAGTTTTAGGGGACTGGAAAAGTATTCACTACTTTTAAAGCAGAGTTTTATTGAAAGTAAGTTTGTAATGTTTTATTGCGACTTACTTTTTTAATGCCTGTAATCCAGTATTAGCACAAGGTCATGTGCGCCTCTTAATTCAGTGAGTTTAGCCTTTCAAAGTTCCAAAGAAGAACTTGAAGCAGCCTATAACAACAAAATTATACCTAACACTCACGCAAAAAGGGGTTACACCATGAAAACCAATACTGACGTGTCTAAGACTCTCGCCAGTAAGCTTTCACCTGTCGCACTAGCAGTAGCGATGACCGTTCCAGCTCTTTCAAACATTGCTGTTGCTCAAGAAGCTGAAGCAACTGAAGAACAACAGTTTGAAGCCATTACCGTTACCGCGACAAAACGCCCTCAAGTTATTTATGAAGTACCAATTGCTATCAGTGCTTTTGACGGCGATAAGTTAGCTTCTCAAGGTATTACTGACCTGACCGACGTTGGTAAGTTTGTACCAAACCTAAATGTTACTGGTTTTTCTGCTGGTCACACGTCTTCAGTGAACCCGTTTATTCGCGGTATTGGTCTTCAAGATCACCTTATCACCACCGACCCAGGTGTTAGTGTTTATGTTGATGGTGTTTACCTAGGCCGCCAAGTTGGTCAAAACTGGAGCCTTAACAACATTGAGCGTATCGAGGTACTTCGCGGCCCTCAAGGTACTCTATATGGTCGTAACTCTATTGGTGGTGCGATTAACATCATCACTAAAGAGCCAGACCAAGGCGATGTGACTAAAATCAATACTGAGTTTGGTACTCGCGGTCGCGTAAAAGCAGACCTTTTTGTTAACCACGCTCTATCAGAAACTGTTGCGTTCAATATGAATTTAGCTTTCAACAAGCGCGACGGGCTTGGCGAATTCATCAACGTGCCAAATGCTGAATACGACGTAGGTGAAACTGAAGATATTTCAGGTCGTGTTTCACTTAAGTGGGAGCCTTCAAATGATTTCCGTATGGTGTTAACAGCAGACGCGAACAACGGCGACGGCGGCCTTCGTCCTTACACTGTTTTAATTGATGAAGTGGGCTCTGCACGTTACTTCGGTGGCGGTAATGGCCTTGGTGTAGAGCTTCGTAATACAGATGTTACGCCTGAAGGTGCTGATATCTACGACAACGCAACGGGTACTGAAGCAGTAACTGGCGTATCGAACGAAGCGCGCGGTATTTCATTGACTACAGAATGGGACATCAACGACGACTACACAGCTAAAGTGGTAGCAAGCCAACGTACATCAAAGTACAAGGCTGGTCTTGACGACGATGGCACTGTTTTCTCGCTAGACCAATTCCCTGAGCGCGGTGAAGCAGATCAAACATCGATTGAACTTCAGCTTAACGGCTATATCAACGAATATACTGACTTCGTAGCCGGTCTTTACTACTTCAACGAAGAAGGTAGCAACCGCCAAGGAGATGACTCTAACTTCGATGGTGGTCCTAACTTACTTGCACTAGACCAAGAAACTACGTCAAAAGCAGCATATGTAAATGTACGTCACGATTTGACTGACGAACTAAGTGTGTCTGGTGGCCTTCGTTACACCAAAGACGAAAAAGACGCATCTGCGAACGTATTCTCTGCACTTGGTACTATTTATGATTCAAACGATTGGGACGAAGTAACTTGGGAGCTTGCTACAAACTATACGTTTGAAAATGGCATGACAGGTTATGCGACTATTCAGTCTGGTTATCAGTCTGGTCAGTTCCCAGCGCGCCCTTACTGCCTAATTGGCCAGTTCTTTGGTGCTGGTGGCTTCGATGATATCGAAGGTGCACAAGCAGCAGTTCGCGCAAACAACTGTTTCACAGCTTCAGACAATATAACCGCTACTAACTATGAAGTAGGTATTAAAGGTCGTGTGAACGATTACTTCGACATTAGCGTTGCTGTATTTAACACCGAGTTTGAAGATCTTCCTTACCAAGTTAGCCGTGTAAGCGAAGGTGGTTTTGATACAGCAAACCTTGTTGTTGAACAAACTTCTCGTGGCGTCGAAGCAGATGCAACATTTAGTTACGGCAACTTTAGCATGATGACCAGCATTGGTTATATGGACGTTGATGTTGAAGAGCAAGACGGTTTCAACCCTGTTGCACCGCTTACGCCTGACCTAACGTTAGCAATTGGTCCGCAATATACCTTCGAGCTTGATGGTGGCGATTCAATTCGCGTGCGTGCTGATTACTCATACCGCGCTGAAATGTATGGCGAGCCGACTTCTGCACCTGAGCGTATGACTGAGCTAGATAGCCGTGAGCTAGTAAACTTCGACATTGCTTACACGCCAGCGAATGATGCGTACACCGTAGCCCTTTACGGTCGTAATATTTTCGATGAGCGTTACGACAATGCACGCTTGAATACAGGTGACTACATCCTGCAAATTCTAAGCAACGACGCAAGCGAGTTTGGTGTTAGGTTCTCAACTGAATTCTAATAGCTCCAACGAGTTACAATTATAAAGCCAGTCTAAAGACTGGCTTTTTTTGGCTTATTTTTTCTTGTTTTATCTTCATTATTAGCATAGTTTAAAAACTGTTCTAAAAATGCCCAGCAACTATTTATGAAAGTGAAAGCACTTTACGGTATTGGTTTTCTTGTTGTTAATATGCTTTTGTCAGGGTGTACCTACACGGTGTATTTACCCGACGATGAAGATATAAACGCGAAGAAAAACGGCAAGGTTGCAGTTGCTAAACCTGAATTTGGTAACCAATGTCGTTATAGCGGAAACGGTGAGTATGGCGCGTGCCCAACGTCAAATAGCGAAATGGTTGGAACATCTTGTTCTTGTCCAACACCTTCAGGGCAGATTATGGGAACGGTGTCGAAATAGTAGACGTGCTTTTGTAGTAAGTAGGGCCTTTCAATCATACGGAGATGGAGCGTGGGATTGTTTACCAGTTTTAAAAAATCGCGGTTAGAAAAAAAGTTTAAGAAAAACGAATGGGTAATCATTCAACCTATTCCGTTCGCTCAATTTGAACAACTTATCGTAGACTATGTAGACGGAGGTTGGGAAATAGAAGATGACTATGAACGGCTCGCTGAAACGACCGCTAAGTGGCAGTGTGAATTACGCAAAGGTACGAGTATTTTAACCTGCGTTTGGACCGCTAAACAGCAAGGTATCGTATACGGTCCCGAACGCGTGCTTACCGGTTTGTCTGAAAAGCTAAATATACCGACGTCTACAGCAATTGCTACGACGTGGTTTTAAGCCTTTATTAGAGCCAACCTTTTTGTTTAGCTATGCGAGCAGCATCAACGCGGTTGGTCGCATCGAGCTTTGAAATAGCCTCTGAGAGGTAGTTTCTTACCGTACCTTCAGATAAAAACAGTGATTGAGCAATGCCTTGGGTTTTAAGCCCTTCTGAAGCAAGTTTTAGTGCGGACATTTCTTTTTGCGACAGTGGATTGTTGTCGTCAAGAGCCATGATGGCGAGCTCAGTCGAAATTACCTTTTCTCCCGCAGAGACTTTGTGAATGGCATCTATCAGGTAGTCGCTGTCAGACTCTTTCAATATAAAACCCTTAACCCCTAAACTTAATGCACGCTTGATGTAGCCTGGTTTAGAAAAGGTAGTCATTAATACCACCTTGGTATTGAGACTTTGCTTTGCAATGTGGGCGGCTAGATCTAGCCCTGAAACCAGCGGCATTTCAATATCGCTCAAAATAATGTGTGGTGCAGGGTTATCATTCAAATAATCAATGGCTTCCTTTCCATTACTGCACTTTTCAACAATGGTTAAGTCGTCTTCTAATGACAGAAGCATGGCAATGGCATCGCGAACCAGCGACTGATCTTCAACAATCAAAATAGTAGTTGGCGCTTTTGAGTTCATAGGGAAGCCTTATGTGACAAAGCTTGCTCGGCGGTAAGCTGAACCCTGACAATAGGGTGGGGAAGGAAAGAAATGTCCACATCCGCATGAATAGACGCCGCGCGTTCTCTAATTCCCATTAATCCGTTTCCTTCTTTAATTGATGCGGTGTTCTCAACTACGCCATGATCTTTATAGGTCATTTTCACGGTTTGCTCATTAACTTCAAGACCAAGGGATACCGCGTTACCGTTTGAATAGCGTAAGGTATTGGTTGTCAGCTCTTTGATAATGAGCGCAAGCTGGCTTTCTTGTTTTGAAGTCAGCTGCATCAAAGCGCTGTCATCAATAGTGGTTGCAACGTTAAAACCGTTTTCTTCTAACAGTGATTTGTCTTTTGCTATTTCATCGCTAAGTGAGAGCTGCTTAATATCTGACACCGCCTGGCGAATATCGCTTAGCAACGCTTGCGAAAGCTGCGCCAGCGCTTTTACCTCTCGATGCGCATCTGCAACCTTGTCTTTACTTAAAAGTTTATCGGCCAGCTGTGCTTTTAATGAAATAGAGCTTAGCGCGTGGCCTGCAACATCGTGTAAATCCCTGCCAATTCGTTCACGTTCAGCAATTGCAGACAATACGCGTAATGCTTCAGCCTGCTGGCTTTCTTTTAGGCTATGAAGGGTTTCCTTGCGCTCCATAACACCAAAACCGAACAGCACTAAGCTGTTGATTAAAGATGCGACTAAAAGAAAATGGGCATTTTCAAACATGGAAATGTGAAGCGTGATAAGCACGGTCATCATTACGCTTATGCTCATTAACCCTGTTTTCAACGAGTTGTAATAACCGATGATAAAAGCGATAAAACCGATAATGGTTGCGCCCCCAGGATTTTGAAAACTACATGCTACTGAAAGCATAAACATGAGTAGCAGATAAGTGGGCAGTGTGCTGATAGGCTGATTTATGGCTTTGATGTAAAGAATGACAAAGCTAAGGTATCCGAGGGTTTGGAACGCCCACATTTCCATGGGAAGAGGCCTGGAAATAATGAGGGGGACAAAGAAGAACAGCGAAAAAAACAAGCTTCCGTGAGACCAGCGCCTCTTCCGGCCACTTCCTAAAAGCGGTAGATCAGGCGCGGTGCTAGCGATTTGGGCGGCAGGCACTGCGCGGTTGATATCTGGTATGCTTTTATTACTGAGCATTGTGAGTACTTCGTCCCTATTGAAATACAACGGCTGACTTGCTGGTGATAAGCAAAGTGCCAGAGATAATTAACATAATACCCAGCACGGCATAAATGTCGAAAGTTTGTTTCCAAAATACCACCGAAGCAGCGGTGATAAGCGCAATACCCATGCCTGACCAAATGGCATAGGCGACGCCAATTCCCATGTTTTTTAAGACCATGGCAAACAACATACCTGACACGGTATAGAAAAATATAGCGCCGTAGCCAAAGGCCCATTTCTCCCATCCGTTCGACATTTTAAGCAGCATGGTAGCAGTAACTTCGGTGATAATTGCAACTGCTAAAAGTAAGTAAGTCATCGTATGTTCCTTCTTGTTAAAGTGAAATTAGTTAGATTTGATTGTTTGAAAACGGCGTTCAAGAGTGATGAGCGACACAATGTAGACAGCGACAATTACAGCCGAAATTACTTCTACTCGTGCTTCCGGAAACAGGTACCAAGCTACAACAATGCCGAAGGTTCTTGCGATCGTGTGAAAATAGCCAACCCAATGCTCTATCGCCCAGGATAAAGGCATCCACATTAGTCCTGCGAGAATACCGATACTCAGCGGCACGGTTGTGTGGTCAATAGCGGCAACCGGAAGGGCGATGGCAAAAACCAGTAGGCTCATAAACATACCAACAAAGAAAAGGCGGTCGAAGCTGTTCTTTACTGCGCTGTTCGCAAAGAATCTTTCACCAGTAAGGTAAGACAAGCCTACGCCTAGATAGAAAATTGCCCCTGTGCCGATATAAAGCATCCAGGTTATGGTGAGCTCAGATACAAAGGGAGCACTGATTCCTAGTAAGGCCCAAACCAATGTGCCAGCCAGCGGCATTGCAATAAACCTTTTCTTTTTGAAGTCTTCGCGCTGTTGTTCCAATGAAAGGGGGGAGCTTTGATCATTGGTTATAGAAGTGTGATTTAGGATATGTTCCATTTGCTTTACCCAGTGTTGTAACGTCGATGGGTAAAGTATGCAAAAGTATCTCGAATTACGTTAGTCACAAACGTCACCAATCGCATGTGACAATTGTCACCAGCTCTACTCACCAACCCTGTAGGTCTGGTTTAGCGGGCTTTTTTCGCCTTGCGCTTGTTTAACACTGAGTCACCGTCCTCTTTCGATAGCATTAAACTATCGTAAATACTTACTAATGCTAGAGTGCCCATAAACAGCATGGATAGGGTAAATGTTTGTAAGTTAGGCGTATCGGCGCTTTGACCTAAAATTAATGCTGCTGTGGCAATAGCAAGTGCTGATAGGGTTATACCAAGGCCGCGATTCATCTGCATTAAAATAGCACCTAGCGTATTCGCATCTCGCATTTTATTTGGCGGCACATCGGCAAAAGCAATGGTGTTTAACAAGGTTAAGTGCATTGAACGAGTTACGCCATTGGCAAATAAAATAACGGCAATAGTAAATGAAGAGGTGGAGTGGTTTACCGCTGCCAGCGCAACAAATCCAAAAGCGATGAGCACGCCGTTCACCACAAGCACACGTTTGAAACCAAACGTATTCATAATCCACGTTGTTGCTGGCTTTATCGCCAAGTTTCCAGCAAAAAGCCATAGCAAGAGGGAGCCTGCTTCTACAGGCGAGTAGCCCAACCCAAGCTGCAACATCAGCGGCACCAGAAACGGTGCACTACCAAGCGCCACGCGCACAACAGAACCTCCGTAAACAGAGAGTCTAAAGGTTTTGTGCTGCATGGCGTCAAAGGAGAAGAGTGGATCTCTGGCTTTTTTGACATGCCGTATAGCAAATGTCATGAGTACCAGACCAAGGGAGATGACGCCAAGTGATTGAATATGTTTGTCGTTGGCGCTGGCAAGAAACTCAATACCAGCCATAAAAAGCGCGAAGCCGATCCCCGTGAGTAAAAAGCCCTTAATATCGAATTTGCCTACGTTACCTTGAGTATTTTTAAGGAGATACAGTGATGCGATAACAGCGATAAAACCCAGTGGAATATTCATGTAAAAAATCCACTGCCAGCTAAAATGCGTCGCTATGTAGCCACCGAGAACGGGCCCTAAAAGCGGTGCGCTTAATGCTGGCCAAGTGATAATGGCTACGGTTTTTACCAGCTTTTCCTTTGGCAAGTCCCGCAGAACTACTAATCTTCCCACGGGAACCATCATCGCCCCGCCTAAACCCTGCAGAATACGAGATAAAGTAAATTCAAATAAGCTGGTACTTAGGCCGCATAGCACTGATGCTATGGTAAATACGGCAATCGCAGCTACGAATATGGTACGAGCACCAAATTTGTCAGCGGCATAACCACTTAATGGAATAAAGAGTGTTACGGCTACCAAGTATGCCGATACACCAATAGATAGGTGGGCTGCCGGCACATTGAAGTCGGCAGCAATGACAGGTAGTGCTGTGGTGATAACCGTGGCGTCTAAAATTTCCATAAAGAGTGCCCCTGCAACCAAAAGGGCAGTGGAAAACTCTTTATTGAACAATTTCAAAAGCTCTAACTACGCGCGCGACACCCGTAATATTACGAGCAATATCTACAGCGGCGGTGGCTTCAAAATTGGTTAATCTCCCCATCAGGAATACTTCTGAATCTTGAACCACTACCTTTACTTGTAAAGCAGGCACGCGCTCATCTGCAACAATTTTTGTACGCACTTTCGATGCTAGCCAGAGATCATTTGCTTGTGTGCCGGCACCTATAGGCTCACCAATGCGTATTTGATTATGAATTTTCTTAATGTAGCTGACTTCCTGAGCATGGCTGACGGCCTCGTCAACAAGTCCTTGATTTGGTGCTTGACCGGTAAGCAGCGCAACACCGTTATAAACATCAGCTTGAAGGTTAGCCTGCGCTTTAAGCGCATCGCTTTTCGACCATTGATACGATATCGCTGCGTCGGCATTCTGATCGTCAAGTTGCGTACCTACCGTGCGCCTGTCGTTAGCGACCTTTGCTGCCATAGCACCGGCTGCGCCAACGGCCACTACGCACCCTTGCAATGTAAGAATTGAGGCTAGTAGTGAAGCCAGTAGTCCTAGGTTTTTCACGTGTTTACTCATAGTTAATTTAATTACTCATCGCCGTGATCTGAGGGAAACAAGCTGTCGTCAATACATTCACATAAATTGTGAATTACCAGCAAGTGCACTTCTTGGATGCGCGCGGTTCGGTTAGACGGTACGCGAATTTCTACGTCATGTTCGCTCAAGAAGCCCGCCATCTCACCCCCGTCTTTACCGGTAAGTGCGACTATGGTCATATCGCGAGAAAGCGCCGCTTCCATTGCTGCAATAACATTGCGGGAATTACCGCTAGTAGAAATGGCTAGAAGTATGTCGCCGGGCTGACCTAAAGCTCTCACTTGTTTAGCAAATATTTCGTCGTAGCTATAGTCGTTAGCAATAGACGTAATGGTTGACGTGTCTGTACTTAACGCTATTGCCGGTAGGCTAGGGCGGTCGCGCTCGTAGCGGTTCAACATTTCAGATGAAAAGTGCTGAGCGTCGCCCGCAGAGCCGCCGTTTCCGCAGCTCAGCACTTTATTGCCTCTTATTAATGCTTCAACCATCATATATGCAGCTTTTTCAATGTGCTCTGGTAGTGTTTCCGACGCTGCTATTTTTGTCTGAATACTCTCGGTAAAATTCGCTTTTATTTGTTCAATCATCTGACGTCTCTTTGTTTTCAGCTATCTACAGGTCGATTTATAATGGCTGTACTATCGTGGTTACAAGCACGATCTAACGTTTCGACCAGTACTTGTGAAATATTTGCCCAAGCCTCGCTATCTTAATTTGAAAATACAGCTTGGCATGAATGGGCCTTAGTGGTTATTTATTGAAGCGAGCGAAAAAACTCAACTAAGTTTCTTGCTTCATCTTCAACCTTGAAATTTTTTACAACGTGCTCGCGACCAGCTTTGCCCATTTCTGCAAGTTTATCCATATCTGAAAGCAGCAAATCCATATGTTCAGTAACAGATTGCTGGTCTTGGGTAGGCACTATGTAACCGTCTATGCCGGGTCTTACAATATCTTCCCATGCACCAGCCTGTGTCGCTAGTACCGCCGCACCAGCACTCATGGCCTCAGGAACAGTTAAACCAAATCCTTCGTTATAGCTAAGTGCACTAACTAACGACAATGCACTAAATATTTTCGGAATTTGTTTAAACGGTAACTCACCTGTGAAAATAATTCGGTCAGTTAAACCAGCTTCGGAAACTTTCCCTTTAAGTTGATTAACAAACTCTTTGTTGTTAGTAGAGATGGCGCCCACCACTACCGCATTTACATCAGGGTATTTAGGTAGAATTTTAATGCACGCTTCCACAAAAAGATGAACACCTTTTTGCTCTCTAACTCTGCCCAAAATGCCTATACCGTATTTCCCGCCGTAACCTAATGATTGCCACGCTTTTTCCTTGTTTTCGGCTGGCGCGTAGTTGTCTATTTGCACACCGTGAAGATTTATCTTGGCAGGTGGTTTGTTTAAATACTTGGCGGAGCGGTTACTCATTGCAATAACAGCGTCCATTTTATTGCTTAACCATACGGTTGAAGGTGAACGCTCACGTTGAGCGGCTGAACTGAATATAAGCTTTATTTTGGCTCGAAAAACATATTTAAGGATTACGCCTTGAATCATCTCGTCAACGCGACGTGCATGAAAAATTCGCCATTTACCATTACTAAGCGGACGTCGACACATTTTGGCAACCTCCCAAAACGTAATCGTCATCGCTGGATCTGAAACGAAATGCTTGCCCATGATACGCAAATTGACCATGTGTTTTTGAAACGACGTCACTTGCAGCATGGTGGATGTTACAC
Organism: Alteromonas sp. ABH4_453; assembly: GCF_056160665.1. Lineage (NCBI taxonomy): Bacteria > Pseudomonadati > Pseudomonadota > Gammaproteobacteria > Alteromonadales > Alteromonadaceae > Alteromonas > Alteromonas sp. ABH4_453. Next base: position 566,820 of record NZ_JBSWXP010000001.1, on the reverse strand, counting down.
CAGAAAAGTTGGCACTTGAGTTGCCAACTATTAACTCTATTTCTTGGTCATCAACACTGCTAGGCGATATCTTTCTTTTGGGGTGACTCATTATATGTAGGAACCTAAGAAACTCACATCAAATAAATGAAAGCTTGTAAAACTAAGATAAAACAAACGTAATGCCTTATTATTAAAGACGTTGCCATTTATTCTCGAACGCGTTTACATCCAGCACACTTATATAATCCTCTTAAAGTAACATTAGCCTTCAGCCTACGTTCTTTAACCATTGAAGATTGCTACCGTCTATCGCAATAACATCTATTCGTAAGGGGGTAGATGCCGGATTCATTCCATTATCTAACAAATAAAAACCAAACGCAGCCTGAATTCGTTGTAGCTTTTTGGCAGTAACAAACTCTAACGCACTGCCAAACTGATTTCGTTTTCGGTATTTTACTTCAACGCACACTATTGTGCTGCCGTCTTGCATCACAATGTCGAGCTCGCCACGCCGCGTATGGTAGTTTCGACACCGAAGAGTAAGGCCTTGTTCCAATAGATATTTACAGGCCCTGTCTTCTGCTGCATTCCCTTGCAGTGTTGACATAGTTTTACTCCGAAAGCATTTGAACTTTTTCGTTACGAATAATGGCTTGTGGCTGTTTACGTATTACTTCACCTTGCTGGTTAAGGGACAGCGTGCCCGTTAACCCCTCGTGTGAGAGATATTTCAGCGTGTTGAGCATTCCTAGCTGTGGTAGCAACTGGTAAGCGTCAAAACCAAATGCAAACAAACGTTTCTGCATGGTATTTTGATTTTGCCATGCCTGTTCTACTTCTTGTTGAAGAGGTTGCCAACTATGCGAAGGCATTAACCAAGGCATGTCAATAAAATGTACATTCTGAAGGTCACGCCATTGGTTTTTTCCGCTGTCGTAATCCATTGAACGCGATGTGGCATATACAGGAACTTGTTTTCCATCGTATGGATTTAAACTCGCTTCAATAATTGGGTTAAGTAGCTCTGTGTCTTGCGGAGACGCAAATGCGACAATGGCATCAATATCTCGTCTACTTCGAGGCATATTATAGACCTCATCGTTGGTCATATACTCAATTTGATTAATGCGATCATTGCTTTGGGCTACGTCTAGGGCCTGAGTGATACCTTCGCGAAGCGAATTACTATCGTTAAATGTCACCGAGGTAATGTTGGTACGACGTTTGTTCTCTTGATCGTTAAGCGACTTCCAGTGTTTTTTAAACGTGGTGTCCATTCGCTGATACAAACTGCTTTGAGCGGCGATAACGATGGGCGCTCGATAGCCTTTGCTAAAAATATGCTCTGCCAATTGTTTGGCTTCATCTTCTGGTGCTAAACCGAAATAGTTCATTGAATACGCTAGGTCTAGTGTATCTAACTCACTTTTTGACTCGGCAACTGCTAATCTGCTCCCAGAACTTTGCAAGTCGTCATCTAGCAATGACTTAGGTGATGCTACCACTGAATTATTTGGTGACGTACCGTTTGTAATTGCAGGAGCGGTGAGCTCTTCTGGACGGTTTAAGGCCAGTACGTTAACGCCAACAGGTAAATTAGGAATTAAGCTTTCGACGGTATCTTTAAGTAGCGGGCCAACGATGAATTTAGTGTCGCCAATTTCATTAAGCAAATGCTGAGTGTCGACCTCGTTTGTGTCGATAAAGCGAAGACGCGGAAGCAAGTGTTCATCTTGGCGTTTTTCTACATCAGTGTAGTAGGCGGACATTATCCCATTTTTAACCGCTTGTCCTGTACGCGCTAACCGCCCAGAAAGAGGCAGTAATACTGCAATGTCACTCGCACTAGCGTCGGTAAGTTGTGTCGCCTTAAGTACATTGTCAGGTAATGTGTTTTCTAAAACGTGGCCTCGGTAAACTTGTTGAAAGTTTTGAAGCTCTCTTGCCAATGATGCGGGGGACGATGCATTCTTTTCAGTTAACTCTCTAAGTGTGATAAACGGGGCGAGGGCAGGGTATGCTCGACCTACTTCATGAAGCCCGTCTTTTGGTATTGTAGTTAACCACTGCCAAACCTGCTGTACTTTCTCTTCGTCTGATAGATTGGTTTGCAGAAGGCTATTTGCTGCTGCGGCATAGTTGCCTTGTTGCGTGAATAGCTGAGTTTGAAGCTCTGCTTTTTGAAGTGCGGTTTCACCTGTAGCCTTTACGCCATCCAGCATGGCCAATAGTTCTTCTACCGAGGCGTTAGGCATACCCGCATAGGTCTTAGTAACCAAAAGGGAATAATATGACTGGTTACCCCCTGAAATACCGTCTTCTTTTACCTCATACAGTACTTGCTGGGCTAATACAGGCTGTTGATTTTGAAGGTATAGATCGGCTGCTTGCAGCAAAAGTGCATCGCGCTGTTCTTTATTGCGGGTACGTTCCCATATTTTTTTTGCTTCAAGGAGTTTGTGCTCGGGCGTAACCTTTTCTTCAACCTTTGTGGTTTGAATAGGGGGAGGTTCCACCACCACAGGCTTTGACTGAGTTTTGGGTGTACTTCCACAGCCCGATAACAGTAATACCGAAGTAACAGCTGTTAGCGTAAAAATTTTTCCAGCTTGTCCAATATGACGCACAGTTTCATTCCTTTTACATCGTTATAGGCCAAGTTTATCTTAACCAGTATGAAAATCTACGCTTGCCAGCATAATCTGGACTAATGGCGTGATACACTTATCGCATAACCTTCCAATTCAACGTAAGACTTAACCACTGTTATGACAGACACCGCCACCTTATATATTGTTCCTACGCCTATCGGCAATTTGGATGACATAAGCGCTAGAGCAATACGCGTACTAAGTGAAGTAAGCTGGATCGCTGCCGAGGATACTCGTCACAGCGCAAGGCTTTTACAGCACTTTAATATTGGCACGAAGACGCTTTCTCTTCACGAGCATAATGAAGACAAACGCACAGCAATGCTGTGCGAGCGCCTGAAGGGCGGTGAGTCGGTAGCATTAATCAGTGATGCCGGTACGCCGTTAATCAGCGACCCAGGCTTCGTTTTGGTACGCAAGTGCCGTGAGCAGGGAATTCCGGTTAGCGCGCTGCCTGGGCCGTGCGCCGCCATAACGGCATTAAGTGCGTCAGGACTGCCTACAGACAAATTCACATTTGAAGGCTTTTTGCCAGTTAAAACCCAAGCGCGGGAAGGTGTATTATCAGCGCTATTAGATAGAACTTTTACCACGGTTTACTATGAAGCGCCTCGTCGAATTCTAGACACAGTTACCGACATTCAGCGTGTATTAGGCGAACGCCACATTGTCGTGGCTAAAGAGTTGACTAAAACCTTTGAAACCTATGTAAGTGGTAACGCGCAAGATGTGATTGATTATCTTAATGCCGATGCTGCACACCAAAAAGGTGAGTTCGTTGTTATGATAGGCCCTGCTAAGATAAGTGACCAAGCAATACCTAGTGAAGCAATGTCACTCCTAAACACTTTGTGCGAACACATGCCGTTGAAAAAAGCCGCGGCTGTGGTAGCAAGTCATTATGGCTTGAAAAAGAATGCGCTTTATCAAGCAGGACTTGACGCAAAAGAGTAAGTTGTCGCAATCGAGATTGATCTTAAGCGCTATTTGCGAAATACAAAGTAGCAGAGTTTACACTAACCATTATTGAAGAACGGGTTGAATGCTAAAGGAGGCGCAAATGACAAAGACACTTAAGATCACTATGTCCGAAGGTAAATGGCTAGTTGATATATTCTCTCAAGCGAACGACTCTGGCGTTTATGATTTAATTCATCCAAATGATGTGAAAGAAGTCTTATTGAACGAAGGTGAGATGTACGGTTTTCACTACAGTTTGCAGGGGAAGCCTGGTACTTCTTTCAAAATTGCATTAGACGATGACGTACTAGCTGAAGGTGAGATCGACAGGTCTGAAGTGGCGTCGGGTAGTGGGGTAATTTAAACCTTGTTTAATAAAAGAAAACCCGCATGAGCGGGTTTTCTGGCCTGAAGATCTGTTTAAGACAAACGTCCTTTAAAGTCTTCGTAGCTAAATTCGCGAACCAGTTCAAAGTCGCCGTTAGAGCGCAGAATACCAATAGCAGGGTGTTCTACACCGTTAAAGAATGTGGTTTTTACCATGGTGTAATGCATCATATCTTCGAACTGTAAACGATCGCCAGCTTTTAACGGTGCGTCAAATGAATATACATCAATAACATCGCCAGCAAGACATGAATTTCCGCCTAGCTTTACGTTATACGCTTTTTCATCTGGCATACCTGCACCTAAAATGGCAGGGCGGTAAGGCATTTCCAAAACGTCTGGCATGTGAGCGGTAGCCGAGATATCTAGAATGGCAATATCACCATCGTTTTCTACCATATCTACCACTTCACAAATTAATGGGCCTGTTTGCCATGCAACAGCAGAACCTGGCTCTAAAATTACGTCTAGGTGTGGGTAACGCGCTTTAAAGTCTTTTAGCGTTTTTATAAGGTGCTCTACATCATAACCTTCACGGGTCATAAGGTGTCCACCGCCTAGGTTCAACCATTTTAATTGACCTAGCCATTTACCAAAGCGTTTTTCGATGGCCTCAAGGGTACGTGCAGTAGCAAAAGAATCACACTCACAAAGGTTGTGGCAGTGAAAACCCTCGATACCCGTCAGATCTACGCCTTCTAGTTCACTGGCGCGTATGCCTAAGCGCGAACCTGGTGCAGCTGGGTCGTACAGTGGTGTATCGGCTTCTTGATGCTCAGGGTTTATGCGAAGGCCTAACGACACGTCCGCTAGTACTTCTTTGTGTGTATTCCACTGGGTTAAACTATTAAATGATAGGTGATTAACAAGGCTCGCTAATTCCTTCGCGTCATTAGCTTTGTACGCAGGAGAGTAAGCATGAACTTCTTTACCCATCTCTGCAGCAAGTTTCGCTTCCCATACCGAACTGGCTGTTGCTCCGTGCAAGTACTGTTTGATGATGTCGAAGCAAGACCACATAGAAAAGCCTTTAAGCGCCAAGATAATACGTGCGCCAGATTCGTCTTGAACCCGTTTCATCAGCTCAAGGTTTTTAATTAACTTTGCTTCTTCCAGCACGTAGCAAGGAGAGGGAATGTCACTGCGTTGAGTTAAATCGGTCAATGGGATAAAGCTCCAAAAAATAAAACTGCTTTCAACATTTATCAAACGCCTAATGTATTACATTACAGGTCGTAGCTCAAAATTACGCTGTATCCTACGTTCTTGTAATCTGATCTAGATTTAAATAGTGGCGTTAATAAAAAGGGCGCTTGAATTAAGCGCCCGAATATCAATTATTTAGTGAAAGGGCTACCTTCACATTCAAGTACGTGCCATGGTAGGCCGTGCTCATTAAGCATGTCCATGAATGGGTCTGGATCGAATTGTTCCATGTTCCATACACCCGCTTCTTTCCACGTGCCGTTAAGCATAAGCGCTGCGCCAATCATCGCCGGAACACCTGTGGTGTAAGATACGGCTTGCGCACCAACTTCTTCGTTACATTTAGCGTGGTCACAGTTGTTGTAGATAAAGATAGTTTTTTCTTTGCCATCTTTAATACCTGTGATGTAGGTGCCAATGCACGTCATGCCGCTATAGCCTTCAGCAAGTGAACCCGGATTAGGCAGTACTGCTTTTAAGAACTCTAAAGGCACAATCTTCTGACCTTGGAATTCAACTGGCTCGATGCTAGTCATACCAATACCTTCAAGTACGCGAAGGTGGTTAAGATAAGCATCACCAAATGTCATCCAGAAGCGTGCACGCTTAAGGGTAGGGAAGTGCTTAACGATTGACTCTAATTCTTCGTGGAACATCAGGTAAGACGCACGAACACCAATATTTTGATAGTCTAGGTCTTCGCGTACGCTTAGCGGATCTGTTTCTTTCCATTCGCCATTTTCCCAATAGCGACCGCGCTGGGTAATTTCACGTATGTTGATTTCAGGGTTGAAGTTAGTCGCAAAAGCCTGACCATGATCGCCGCCATTACAATCCACGATATCAAGGTAGTGAATTTCGTCGAAATAATGTTTTGCTGCGTACGCTGTGTAAACGTTAGTTACGCCAGGATCGAAGCCACTTCCAAGAAGCGCCATAATGCCCGCGTCTTTAAACTTGTCTTGGTAAGCCCACTGCCATGAATATTCGAATTTCGCTTCGTCTTTTGGCTCGTAGTTGGCGGTGTCTAGATAATCCGTGTTAGTGGCAAGACATGCATCCATAATCGGAAGGTCTTGATACGGCAACGCTAGGTTGATTACTAGGTCTGGTTTTACTTCGTTGATAAGTGCTTCTACTTCTTTTGCGTTGTCGGCATCAACAGCGAAAACACCCTTAACGCGATCTGCACCTACTTCTTGTTGTAGTGCTTCACACTTAGATACCGTGCGGCTTGCTAAGTAAATTTCGTCGAAATGTTGCGGTAAACGTGCACATTTTTTCACAGTTACCGACGCAACACCGCCAGCACCAATAATTAAAACGCGAGACATAATAACTAATCCCTAATTTTGCTAATGAATTTTGGGCTGAATGCTAGCAGACCAATGGGATTTGGCAAGCAAAGACAGCCCATGACAGTACAAAAAATTTTAATCGTAACAACGAATGTACAAGGTATTGCACGCCAACCAGCACCCTACCTTTTAAAGGCCTCATTATTTACCATTAATGGTCCACGCCGAGGTACGTCATTTAATTGATGTTTGAGCTGATACGAAAACAGACACGTTTTTGATATCACTCACGTGTTTGCAATTCCGCTCAGTTAAAAGTCTAAAATCACTAGAATGCTAGCGAGTAACCGTGTCTATTGGCGGTGAAATTACAATTTTGCCATCAACTTTGTAATAAGGGTAAAGAATCAAACGCTCTTCATGGTTTGGCGTCGCTGTCGCAATAGCAATGGCGTCGAGCGTTTTACTGTCTTGCGTATTAACTGCCGCAGCATAGACTAATACGCTATAGCTGTTGGTGTCGGTGGTGGTATCGATAATTCGCCACTGAAGCTGCTCTATAAGCTGCGCCTCGCGCTTCTTATCTTGCTTTTCATCGTTGAAAATACAACCTACTCGGCCGTTTTCATAGATGGCGGCAAAGGGATAAAACACATCGCATACAGGTAACATAAGCTCACATAAGCTTAGTGACTTCGACACAAGTACGTTTAATGGCGTTGGCAATGTAACTGGACGGTCGATCATAGCGCATCTCCTGTGAGTTAGCGTTGCTGGACACTTGCAAATACCTACGCTTACAACGTCACATTAGTTTAATATTCTTTATTGCGAAAGGTGAACATTGTTTTTTCATACTAAAAGGTTATTAGACTTAATTAAGCGATTACAGTGTGTTTGTTCGCTCTGATAAGGCGCGTTGAAGTCTGAATGAAAGCATAGTTGAAACCCTTTTATCTGCGCGCTAAAAGTTGTTTTTGGTACTTCAACGGTGTTGTTGAGTACCATTTCTTAAAAGCGTGGGTGAATGATGATTGTTCCTGAAAGCCCAATAAATCTGCGGTATCAGCAATGCAGTGATGTTTCAGCAAATCATCTAGGCGGGCTTTGCGTTCGCTGTTGAGAATTTGTTGAAAACTGGTGCCACTTTGCTTCAGTTTGCGCTGCAAGGTGCGTGGACTGATAAAAAGCGCATTGGCTACGCGTTGCTGATCGCAGCCTTTTAAGGTTGGATTGGCTTTTAAAAGCGCAACGACTTTATGACTTATGTCTTCATGCTGGTTGGCGTTGAACTGACTATTGGCAAATTGAACACGGTCACCGCCTTTGCTCGCCATTAGTTCTTCTTCGGATACTTTTACCAGCGCACTAAACATCGCCTTATTCTCACTGGTAAATGGAATATGTAAAAGCTGCTGAGGAAAAATGATGGCGTTGGTCTGAGCGTTATCAACCACCTCACAATTGAACCACATCGCTAGCATGGCTTTTTCTGAATCGCCCAAAGCAAAAGTAAAGGTGACGGCATTAAGTTCACAGGCAGAACCTAATATTTTGTAGACGGTGGCTACCCAAGCAGTGGTGTTGCGCAATACCATTTGCTTGCAATCTGCGCTTTTGGGTACCCACTCAACGCGGGTATTGTCAGGTTCGAAAAATACGCTAGTGGTACCAATATCAGCGACTAAAGCGTCAAAGCGGGTTAGCGCATTTATGGCTTGAGCCAAGTTTTCGCAACTTTCAACAAGATAACCCAGCACCCCATAATCTTTCGCCTGAATATGTTTACCCAGTTCAAAACCAAATAGCGAATTGTTGGTTAATGCTACTCCTTGGTTTAACAACTCGATGTAGACATCCATCTCAACACGCGAAGAGCCAGACAGTGAGTCATGCTTTTGAGTAGTTAATGAAACATTGTCGGCATTAACGCCTAAGCTAACTAAATAGCTCACCGTACTTTGGATATAGGCTGAGGAAACTGATAGCATATGCTTGTCGCAAAATAACAAAAATACTGTCGCATTAACGCAAGATAAAATAGAAATGTCAATTTATGCTGGGAGCCATCAGAAAAGGAAATAACGTAGATGGTTAACGTTTACTACCAAAAAAATATTGCTGCAACGCCCAAAGAACTGCGCGATACGCTGCTTGATCACCAGAATTTAAGCGATTTTTTCAACGCGTCGTTTAAGGTATTGAAAGTAGAAAATGATAATGAGATTAGCGGCGGAAAGGGCTGCGTAAGAGAAGTCACTATTCTGGGAGTACGCTTTAAAGAAGAAATTGTTCGTGCAGATACCAACGGCATTGAGTATAGAGTGGTTGATGACTTTCCAGTGAAGGCGCACAGGGGCGCTATTGCGTTCACGTCACAAGAAAATGTTACAAAGGTTTCTTATCGCATAACCTGTCGCGCCCCCTGGTACATGCCTAGCTGGTTACTGTCGCACCTACTGCAAAACGATATTGAGCAATGTCTAGATAAGTTAGGAGCACGCTTTGATCCCCGTTGAACTTATATTGTTAGGCTTGAGCCCCGTATTTCTACTGTGTGTTTTTGTTGAATTTAAAAAAGCACGACAGTTTTACAATGTAAAAGACAGTGTGAACAATGCCTTACTTGCACTACTTCATCAGGGCTCTGATGCCTTGGTATTGCTACTACTGATGCCTTTTTTTATTTGGTTGCACCAGTTTTCACTATTTAAAATAGAGCTTAGTGCACTGTCACTTTTTGCAGGTTTTATCCTTCAAGACTTTTTGTACTACTGGTTTCATCGTGCTTCACACAACATACACTGGTTTTGGCTAGCGCATGTGGTACATCACAGCTCGACAAAAATGAATTTCACAACGGCTTTTAGGCAAAGCGTTTTGTATCCTTTTGTGGGCATGTGGCTGTTCTGGGTACCAATGATTCTTATTGGTTTTTCGCCAAGTCTGGTCTTTGCCATTGTCGCTATCAATCTGGCTTATCAGTTTTTTGTGCACACTCAGACAATTGGAAACCTAGGCTGGGTAGAGCGTATCTTGAACACGCCTACGCATCACCGTATTCATCACGCAACGAATAAACCATATATCGATAAGAATTACGGTGGCGTACTTATTATATGGGATAAGTTATTCGGCACTTTCGCTAAAGAAGACGAAACGATAACGATAAAGTACGGCATTGTAGGAAAAATGCCTGAGGACAATCCTCTTAGCGCCAACTTCAGTCAAATAGGTGTGCTTCGTGAACAGCTTCAGCACGCAAAAGGGATAAAAGCAAAGTTAAAGAGGTTTTTTGGCTATCCTGTAGCAGATTGATACTAATGGTGCTCGTGCGCCTGAATTATGTTTTTACAACACATTCAATTTGCACACATTCATTGGCAGAACCGCACCAAAGTAAAGCATATTGTTGACCGAGATGAAGCAAAGTGGGAATGCCATTTAAATAGACTTTCCAAACTCAAGGATCCGCAACCTCTAGAGTTGTATTACAACCAACAGCGTCTGACTGAATTTGCTTTCCTTAGGCGCACTTTTTGCAGATTAACACCTTATCAATTGGTAACAACATACTAGCCAAGCTTTTACAGTAGTTAAAAGCGCCAAGGAAATAGGGAAGTTAAATGAAAAAGTTTATTGAAAATATGCCAAAAGCCGAACTTCACGTTCATATCGAAGGCACATTAGAGCCGGAGCTAAGTTTTGCCTTAGCGCAGAAAAATAACGTTTCACTAAAAGCCAAAACACCTGAAGAAATGATAAAGGCGTATGATTTTTATGATTTACCTTCTTTCCTCGATATTTACTACGCGGGTATGAGCGTGCTCATAGAAGAGGATGACTTCTACCAGCTTACTATGGGATACCTTAAGAGAGCCGCAGCCCAGAACATCGTTTATGTTGAGCTTTTCTTTGACCCCCAAGCTCATACAATTCGAGGTGTGAGTTTCGATAGCGTTATTAACGGAATACATGCAGCGCAAAAAGATGCGCGCACTGAATTGGGTGTAGAAAGTCAGCTTATCCTGTGCTTCTTGCGAGATATGTCGGCTGAATCAGCAATGGAACATCTGCAGCTAGCTAAGCCCCACCTCAACAAGTTAGTCGGCGTCGGGCTCGATTCCGACGAGAAAAATAACCCGCCATTAAAGTTTGAAGAAGTATTCTCAAAAGCGCGATCATGGGGTCTTAAACTGACAATGCACTGTGATGTTAACCAAGACAATACGCAAGAGCACATACGTCAAGTAATTGAGGATATTGAGGTCGACAGGATTGATCATGGTGTAAATATTCTCGAATCTGATGCTTTATGCGAGCTTGCAAAATCAAAAAATTTGGGATTAACGGTCTGCCCTGTTTCAAACAAATTTGTTGTTCAATCACTCACTTCTAGTGAGTTGAAACAAATGTTGGAAAAAGGGTTGCTGCCGAGTATCAATTCAGACGATCCGTCTTATTTCAGAGCCTACTTGAATGAGAATTTAATTGCCCTACAAGAAGAAGGGCAATTCAGCAAAGAGGATTTAATCACGCTTGTTGAAAATAGCTTTAAAACCAGTTGGCTTTCTGAAAAGCGTAAATTAAATTATTTAGATACGCTGAAACGTTACACGGACACTGTTGCAGTAGCGTAATTTTGCTTTAAGTATTTCGTTTTAATTAAAGGTGCTGCGCAGAGCGGCACCTTTAACAAGGAATAACGTTACTCTTTGTTAGCAATTTTCTGAAGGTTGCTGTGAATTTTGAAAAGTACGATAAGCAGTTCGCACCAGATTCTTGCGCCAATACAGCCAGACACGATAATAAATAGGCCGTATACAAAACTCGCGTCGTACCCTACAAACATCGTTGTTACGCCACTTACCACAGATCCTAGAAGCAATAGCCAGTACACGAAAGTGATAATCTTAGGGGTTAACATTGAGTCGAAGAAGAAAATATCTTTCATAATCATTCCTTGATGAAGTTTGCAGGTAGCAAGCGCTAATGTTTATGCCGCATCCTGCGACAAACTTCTTGTTGTTATCGTTGTTTAGTGTTTAAAAGAATTGTGAGCAAGCTCACAGGGATAGTTGTAACACCGAAAGGTAGTGAGCGCAACACTCTGTTATAAAAGGGTTTTATCTTGCGCCTTGCAAGCCGCCTGTGTGCAGCACAACAATGCGTGACCCGTCTTCAAACATACCTTTGGCCAGCATATCTTTAACTGCCCAAAAGGCTTTGCCGGAATAAACAGGCTCGATATCAAATTCGAAAGCATTATTAAAATCGTTGCAGAAGGTTCGAAGCTCATTGGGAGCTTTGGCGTAACCACCAAAGTGGTAGTTGTGGTCAATATGCCAATTTGATCGACCAAGCGAGGCTGGAAGAAATTGTTCGACTAATCCTTCTAAGTAGTCTTCACCCTTCAGCACGCCAACACCGACAGCTTTGCAGCCAGTGTGATGGAGAGTGTCTTTCGCATTATTTTTATTACGTTTATTTAATGCATTGATTATTCCCGCTAGTGTTGCTCCACTTGCCACAGGAGCAACAATAAAATCAAAGTCTATGTCGATTTCATCAATCATGCCCTTTATCCCTTGAAGCGCTTGTGCTTGGCTTCCTCCCTCAGGAATGATCATCGCGTCAGATTGCTGCTTAAGATGAAGTAGATATGCGCTATCGTTTCGCTTTTTGTAAGTGACTCGGTCTACATAGTCGATGCGGGTGCCCCAACTTTTTAAATCCTCAATCATGGGTGTAGGTGCAGCGCTGTAGTCACCGCGGATAATGGCGTTAAAGGAAATGCCCAATTCATGACAAATAAAGCCTAGTGCATGCAGGTGGTTTGAAAAGCCACCACCGAAACTCACTATCGTTTTTGGCAACGGGCTGGTGAGCGCATGACTTAGCTTTCGCCATTTATTACCTGACATTACAGGGTGAATAACATCATCACGTTTAACAAATAGCGATACCTTGCCGGCACCTTCCCAATTTGGCTTAAATGGGATTAGCGGTGAGGGCAGGGTTAGTGACATTTTAAAATCATCAAGGGAAAGCACAGCGAGAGCCTTTTGTCAGTTGATCAAATGTGTGAAGGCAAGAGTATAACTAGATACAAATTCAATAAAAGACCTGTAATTCTCGTTACGCGTCATAAGAGCATAATTATGATTACAAAAACGTATGGCCTTTTTCGCCAGCTGTCAGCCAAGTCCTTATCCATGCCCCGAAAAAGTGTTAGTGGCGTATGGAGATATTCGAACTGTAGCGCTAGCAAGGCTGCGAAAATCTTTTCCATCATCCTTTTTGTTTCGTTATCAACAAGTGGGCTAACCATGTCAAACAATGCGGTTGCGCAAGAGCCAGATGTTAAGCACATCAGCAATTATGTTCCCAATGCAAAGCTCGTCGGGAAAGGCATGTTTTCCTACTACTTCTGGGATGTGTATACCGGTGAGCTTTACGCGCCTGAAGGTGAATACGCCAACCAGCCCCCCTTTGCACTCAAGTTAACGTACCAGCGAGACTTGGAAGGCAAGAAAATTGCGAAGCGCTCTATTGATGAGATGAAGAAGCAAGGAGACCTATCGGCTGACGACTCAGACAAGTGGCTTTCCCTAATGAATAGTATTTTTCCAGACGTCAGCGAGGGCGACGTCATTACTGGTATTGCCACCGAAGATGGCACAACTGTGTTCTATGTGAATGGTGAAAAGGCTGATGAAATTGAAGACAAAGCATTTACACAGCGTTTTTTTGATATCTGGTTAAGCGATAAAACGTCTGAGCCAAAATTTAGAAAGAAGTTATTGGGAAATGGATAAGGGCAACGCTTTATTAGCATTACGCCAAGTCTATCTCGTCAATCGATTAAGGTTACGAAAGTGATAAAGAATACGGTGAAGTTTGTTTTAGGAATCGGAATTGCCGCTTTAACGGTGGCAGGGCTATCTGGATGCTCTGTTTCAGTCGATGGTGAAGACTACAGGTCTGTATCGCCTGTTTTCGATATTGAGCAATTTTTTGATGGGAACGTTAAAGCCTGGGGCATTGTTCAGAACCGCTCGGGCGAGGTGGTGCAAAGGTTCGTAGTAGACATCGATGGTTCAGTAGATGGCGATACGTTAACCCTTGATGAATCCTTTAATTACGGTGTGGGCGACGGTCCAACGTCCCGTACTTGGACCATCGTAAAGCAGAGTGATAATAGCTATGTGGGTCGCGCGAGTGACATTGATGGTCCAGCCAAAGGCACAAGCTTTGGCAACGCATTTAACTTTCATTACGAGATGGATTTGCCGGTGGATGACACTACCTATTCAGTGACGTTTGACGATTGGTTTTGGGCATTTGACGACAGTACTATGATGAACCGTTCGTATATTCGTAAGTTTGGCATTGTGATGGCAGAAGTCACCATATTTATGCAGAAGCAAGCAGGCTAAGACGTAATCAATATTGATTGATAACGAGCGTTGAGGATATTAATCAACTTTATTTGCTCGAAAATACACTCAATAGACAGAGTCTCAGCGCTTGAACGTAAATACAACGCCCAACCCGTGACCTTTTATAAGCGGGTCGTGGACGAACCAAATATGGCCATCGTGTAGTTTTACGATGGCCGAAACGAGTGATAGACCTAACCCGTTTCCTTTACTGGTTCTACTGCCATCAGCTCGATAAAATCGACGTTCAAGATTAATGATTTCATGTTCACCTACACCTATCCCCGCATCGTTAACGGCGATGACGATGTGCTTCGCTGTGGTAATGAGTTGTACGGTGACCATACTCTTTTCATTCGAGTACTTGATAGCATTGTCCACCACGTTGGCTATTGCCTGAAAGACTAGATTAGGATCGGCGAGCATCGACACTGACTCAAGCTCGCCAGTTAGTGTAATGTCACGCTCTTCTGCGAGGGGATGATAAAGATCAACCACGTCTTCGACAATAGCTCGCACGTCCGTAGTACAGAAGCCCTCTTTTTTGTTTGTGGTCTCAAGGCCGCTTATTCGTAATAAGCTGTTGAACATATTAAGCAGGTTGTCAGCTTCTTGAGTTGTCTCATTGCGAAGTTCATCGTCTTCAATTTTTTCTAACGTGTTGCGGAGTCTGGAAAGCGGTGTTCGCAAATCATGCGCAATACTGTCTGTTACTGACTTGATGTTATTTACCGAACTTTCGATAGTGTCGAGCATTTGATTGAAAACGAAAGAGAGACTGCTCAAATCATCCCAATTACTATCAATCTCCAAACGTTCTTCAAGACTGCCGGTTTTTATAATTTTGTCTGCGGTCTGCGACATGCGGTTGATTCTATTGACGACATAAACAGCGATGGCAAAGCTAAGAACACTCAATGTGCAAAGTAAAATTACAATAATCCAACTGAAGGTTTTGCCAAACCATTGTGCGCTGTATAGATCGTCAATGCCACGACCAACATAAAGTACGTGCTCACCAAGCGTAACTTCTTTCATTAACGCTTGGCGCAGCGTTTTTCTTGTTGCGCTATTAGGCCTAGTGATAACGATTTCCGAGGTATTAAAACTAGCGCCTTCGTGGCGCTCAAGAACAAGGGGAATTGACGACAAATTGCCAGACACTACCTGTTCGTCTTTACTCAGAGCAACAAATGAACGTAGGTGGTCGGAAGCTGAGGTGATTGTTGAGCCACTTGGTGAATGTAGACCATTGTCTTTGGCTATCGCCAATTTAACCGCGTCAATACCTAGGTTTTCATAGAGAGTGATAAGCGCGTTTGTTTTGGCATTAACAGCAGCATTGGACTCGGATATAAACAAGTCGCTGCTTGTTAATCGCCAAAAATAAACAATTAAAACAATAGCGATACAGGCCAGAGTGGTGAGCAGTACGCCTACGCGAAAACTTGAACTACGCGTAAAGTCGCGTATCGCAATCATGCAAGCCCGTCCGCTATTCGATACCCTGTGCCTCTTACGGTTTCGATAAGCGGGACATTAAACGCCTTATCCACTTTTTGACGCAAGCGGCTAATGTGAACATCTATCACATTCGTTTGCGGGTCAAAATGATAGTTCCAAACCTGCTCAAGCAGCATGCTTCGCGTCACGACTTTGCCCTTGTGACGGAGCAGGCATTCAAGCAATTGAAATTCTTTAGACTGCAGGTCAATCTCTTGATCGCCACGCAATACTTTGCGATTAACTAAATCTAGCGTCAGATCGCCAACTTTAATCAAGGTTTTGTCTTCGTTTTCTTTATTGCGACCAGCCAAACCTTCAACGCGAGCGAGCAGTTCCTCAAAGGCGAAAGGTTTGGTTAAGTAATCGTTAGCGCCGGTGCGAAGGCCTTTGACCTTATCTTCAACTTGGCTTTTGGCACTTAGCAATAAAACCGGAGTCGTGTTCCCTTCCTCGCGAAGCTTCTCAAGCACAGAGAAACCGTCGAGTTCGGGTAACATTACGTCGAGGATTACCGCGTCTAGTTCGTTACTAGCGGCTTGTTGGTAGCCTGACGTTCCATCACCTACAGTAATACATTCATGCCCTTCACCCAACAGTCCATTTGCAATGTGCGAGGCAACCTTTGGATCATCTTCTACAAGTAGCACTTTCATTATTACGACTCTTTTGTTTATCTACATTCATGCACTTGTTCGGCGTTGCTGGAATCGGATTTCGGTATTTACTAAGCAGCAAGCGAAAACAAGCAGTCGAAAAGCGGTTTTGCTTTGCCTCTTTTACGAGCTATATGGCTTGAAACGATCACTTTTACGCTTTTTCGCATTTAGCTAAAATTTGTCCTCATATGTAGAGCTCTTGCTCACTTTAAACGTCAGGTTAATGTGATAGAGAAGATGCTATTTACTTGCTTATTTAGCCTACCCACCTTTGTCAAAGCGCATGCTCGGGTTATAAGGGGTAAAATGCTGCACATCTCCACGGGCACACTTCTTTTGTACTTCATGCCAATACTCTGGTGTCATCAAATCTCCATGCAGCGACTTTAGGATATCTTTGAACTTACGCTTACCTACAATGAAGTGCTCGAACTGCTCGGGGAATACGTCATTAGGCGCTACTGAGAGCGTATCAATAGCATAGGGGTCATCAGATTTTGGCAATTCCCTGAAATTACGTTCGTTCATTAAACAAATTTCATCGTAGTCATAGAAAATAACGCGCCCATGACGGGTAATACCGAAATTTTTGTGCAGCATGTCTCCGGGGAATATATTTGCCATAGCAATTTGTTTAATGCAAAGCCCAAGCTCATCTAGTGCACGGGTAATTTTCTCTTCATCTGTTTCTTCTTGTAGATACAGATTAAGCGGCGTCATTTTACGCTCAATATACATGTGCTTGATGATAAGTTCTGTCTCAGTAAATTCTAAACTCGATGCACAAGTTTCTTTTAGTTCTTCAATAAGCTCAGGTTCAATTCTATCTAACGGGAATCTGAAATTAACGTATTCATGGGTGTCAGCCATTCGGCCCACACGATCTGACATTTTAACTAACTTGTAGCACTCTTTTACGTGCTCACGCGTGATTTTCTTACTTTCAGCAAACTCGTCTTTAATGATTTTAAATACCACCCCGTAGGAAGGCAGGTGGAAAACCATCATTACTAGGCCGCGAATGCCTGGCGCGGCTTCGAATTTGTCACTCGACTCGTCCATATGCTGTAAGAAGTTGCGATAGAACACTGTTTTACCGTGCTTATAGTGTCCCATTGCCATATACAGCTCGAAGTGCTTTTTATTTGGCAATAGCTCTTGAAGAAAGGCGGCAACTTCTGCAGGGTTTTGGGTATCAGCCATAAAATAGCTGCGCGCAAATCCGAAAATAACGCTCAAGTCTTTGCGATCGGTCAGCAGTGCATCCACAAACATATGGGGCTCGTTATACCTGCGCATTGCAATAACAAACGGCAGGGTTTCGTCGGGCATGCAAATTCGCCCAATCAGGTAAGCGGCTTTTCCTCGGAAAAAAGTAGGTTTTAGTATTTCTACTGCTTGAACACTGGCTAACTGCTCTTTATTCAGCCGTGCGCGAAGCGCTGTTTCAAGGTTTTGTAAGTCTCGTTCAAAGTTTTCAAACGGAATATTGTAACGGTAAATTTTAAATATCGACTCATACATTTCACGTACGGTGGTGGTGGTGTCGAAGCTATTAACTACTTTGTCTCGGTCTTGGCCAGGCAGAAAACACCGACTAGGCAGCACGAACATCATGTCGTTGTCGATTTTTCTATGCTTAAACAAGCGGCCAATTACAGAATTATAAAATGTTTCAGCCAGCTCAAACTGCGGGTGGCCCTCAAGCTGTAAAGCAAATACTTTTTTTAGCTCTTGCCAAAAAGCATCATCTTTTTGATGCACCTGAGTGAGCTGATAAATTTCGGCAACCGCATCTGACAGGCTTTGTTCATAAATAGTAATGCGCTCTTTAGAGGCTAGCTGGGTTTCTTTCCAATTGCCCTTTTCAAATCTTTCTTGAGCGCCCCGTGTAATTCGGGTGAACCATCGGTAACTCTTATCGAAATGAGACAGAATCTGATAGGCAACTTTTCTCACCAAGCTTTTGTCTTGGGTCGCAGCTAACTCTTGCATAGGGATGTTTTCCTTTTTTGTTACGCCTTATATCTACCACAAAACATGCTAATAAGAGAGGAGAGTTTGGTGTCGCTATCGAGTAAGTAGCCAATAATTCGATGTTTTTATTATTTTCTTATACTTTCGTTTAATGTATTCTAATGGTGGATTAGTAACCAATTATAAGATTGTAGTTGATGGGTTTTAATATTCTAATTTGTGATGATTCAGCGCTGGCACGTAAAATGGCCAGGCGCAACTTACCTAAAGGTTTTGCTGAGGCTATCTATGAAGTGTCCAATGGTATGGACGCGCTAGAGGTGCTGGGGCATCATACCATCGACCTAGTATTGTTGGATTTAACAATGCCAGTGTTAGGTGGTCTTAGCGTATTAAGTGAAATTAAGCGTCGCCAGCTTGAGACGTTTGTTATTGTTATTTCAGGCGACATTCAGCCCATAATGCAACAAAAAGTGATGTCATTGGGCGCACTGGGTTTTATTGAAAAACCGATTAAACGCGAAGAGTTAACCTTGGTGTTACAGCGCTTTGGTTTTATTCTTCCTGATACTTATAAAACACCAATTGCAGTTTAGAATTTGAATTCATAAAAAAGAGCGAACCACAGGTTCGCCCTTTGTTGTTTTCCCACTATCATCGCTGCTTATATCTTCTAAGCATTACTTAGTCAAACCAGTGGCGCGTTTTGTTTGCAAACCACACTAGCGAAAGCATAACGGGCACTTCAACTAATACACCCACCACAGTGGCAAGTGCTGCGCCGCTGTGTAAACCAAATAGCGAAATAGCGACGGCTACCGCCAATTCAAAAAAGTTAGACGTACCAATCATACATGCAGGTGCTGCAACATTATGCGGCAGTTTCATACGTTTTGCGGCAAAGTAAGCAATGGCAAAAATACCGTAAGTTTGTATTAGTAGCGGTATTGCAATAAGCACGATGTCTTGCGGCTGCGATAAAATAGTTTCGGCCTGCAGACCAAACAAAATAACAATAGTGAGAAGCAGGCCAACAACTGAAAAGGGTTTGAACTTGCTAACCAATGCGTCGACAGCGCCATTTCCTTGCGTGGCATTGCCTTTATTTTCCAAGTGACGGCGCGTGATATAACCCGCGACCAATGGCAATACAACATACAGTGCAACAGAAAGTAGCAGGGTGTCCCAAGGAACTGTGATGTCTGTCACACCAAGTAGCATGGCGGTAAGCGGTGCAAAGGCAACGACCATAATAAGGTCGTTAATTGATACCTGAACTAGGGTGTAATTAGCATCCCCTTTGGTAAGGTGACTCCACACAAATACCATCGCTGTACATGGAGCTACGCCCAGTAGAATCATGCCCGCAATGTACTCAGTGGCGGTTTGCGGGTCTACCCAGTCGGCAAAAATGCCCTTAAAAAATAGCCAACCCAATAGTGCCATAGTGAACGGCTTTATCAGCCAGTTAATCACCAAGGTGAGTACAAGGCCTTTCGGCTTTTTACCCACATCTTTAATTGAGCCAAAGTCTATTTGTACCATCATTGGGTAAATCATTAGCCAAATAAGTATTGCCACTATCAGGTTTACGTGCGCATATTCAAGCGCCGCAATAGACGCAAATACGCCCGGCATGGCATAGCCTAGGCCGACCCCTGCAATAATGCAAAGACCTACCCACACTGATAAATAACGTTCAAAGAAACCCATCTCTACTCACCTTTGTCTTAATTTTACAACGATTTTTGATTAACGCGCTTGCTCACTTCGTCTGCGCTTTCAACGCGCTCAGAATAGCGATCCACAAGAAACTCTTTGTTGTCGCGGGTAAGCAATGTAAATTTCACCAGCTCTTCAACTACATCTACTATTCGGTTGTAGTAAGGTGACGGTTTCATGCGACCATCGTCTTCAAATTCTAAAAACGCTTTTGCCACAGAAGACTGGTTAGGGATGGTTAACATGCGCATCCAGCGGCCTAAAATGCGCATTTGGTTTACCGCATTGAACGACTGTGAACCGCCTGATACCTGCATAATGGCCAGCGTTTTCCCTTGTGTAGGACGCACTCCACCAAGGCTAAGCGGTACCCAGTCGATCATGCTTTTCATGATGCCCGTCATGCTGCCGTGACGCTCTGGTGAGCACCAAATTTGACCTTCAGACCACAACATAAGCTCGCGCAGTTCTTTAACTTTTGGGTGTGACTCATCTTCAGTATCAGGCTGCGGCAAACCGCGCGGGTCAAAAATTTTGGCCTCTGCACCAAAATATTCGAGCAAGCGGGCTGATTCTTCTATAACTAGGCGGCTATAAGAACGTTCTCTAAGTGAGCCGTAAAGCAATAAAATGCGCGGCTTGTGGCCTGAAAACCTTGCTGCAAAGTTAGCCATAATGGGTTTGTGCATTTGCTCCATTACCGCGTTATCAGAGGGGCTTTCAGCTGTTGTTATTTCCTGTTCCATTGATTGACCTTTGCTCATTACTGGGCGCCTAATTTTGATAGCGCCTCTTTAAACGCTGCTTTATCTAAGTTTTTCTCGGCAAGCTCTGCTAATGCCGCTACACGCTTTTCAATAATATCGATGGTGTTATTGAATGCTTCGGCTTTCTCATGCTCGCTACCTTCTAACTTAGACGGGTCTTCTAAGCCCCAGTGCACCTTAAGTGATTTGCCGAAATAAACGGGGCATGATTCACCCGCTGCTGAATCACAAACGGTGACAACCAGATCGGCTTCATAATCTTCAAATTCATCCCACGACTGGCTTTTAAGCCCGTTTGTATCAAACCCGCGCTCCGCAAGGTATTTAATAGAAAGTGGGTGTACTTCACCGACAGGCTGGCTGCCCGCACTGCGTGCTTCTACATTACCGCTAGAGGCATTAGTGATGGCTTCGCAAAGAATACTGCGGCAACGGTTGTGCGTACAAATGTATAAAATCTTCATGTAAAAACCTTATTTAAATGGCTGAAGCTACTTTAGTTAGCTATCAAAAAGTTGAAAAAATACTGAAAAACAGAAAACTGGCGTCCTCCCGAGATGCAATTATCACGACTGACGAGCATCACAACATTTGGGTGTTAGCAGTTTTCACAGGACAAGTTTGCTAATGGCTCATTGATGTATGCATTATTGTGGGCCGCGGTATTCTTTATAACGTCCAATGCCCAAACGGGGAGATCAGGATGGAGCTGGTAATACACCCATTTGCCCTTACGAGTATCGAGCACTAAACCGCACTTTCGTAAATCTGCAAGATGGCGCGAAATTTTGGGCTGGCTTAGTTGAAGCGCATCGGTGAGGTCGCACACGCATAACTCGCCTTTTACGCTAAGCATTAGTAGCGTCTTTAAGCGAGTGTCTTCCGACAGGCATTTAAAAAATGCTAGGGGCGCTAGCTGCGCAGGTTCACAACAATTCGACATAAAATCATCACATATGAAATTTCGTATGTGATGTATCATATACGAAATTTCATATGTGTCAATAACGCATCTGAAATTTCATATATGTGTAATAGGAATGAAGTGGTTTAAAAGCTAATTAAGGAAGCGCTTAAATCTATTGGCTTTCAGGAGCGGCGGCCTCAAACGACATTGCTACTTGTTTACCGTTTACCCCATTGTAATGAGAAATAACGTCGTTCATAAACGCGTACCATGTCGGGTTCGGGTGCCAAATAGCCATAAGGTCTTTTTTAGCATTTTGTTCACTTTCGCCCAGTACGTTAATTCTATAAAGATAGGTAAAAGCAGCACCCCGCCAATTCAGTTTACAGTGAGTGAGTACCTTGTCTTCGTTAACATCTACGCTTTGCATAAATGCCGCGTAGTTTAAAAAGTTTGCGAGCGTTGGGCCTTCCCAATCTACGGGCACATTAAAGTAGTCGATCCCTAATTCTGAGGTAGTTAAAATCTCACTGGTTCGATTTCCTGGGATCAAGTCTATAACGTGTGTCACCCCTTCCTCTTTTAGCAAAAAAAGATGAGAGGCATCAGGCAAGCCTGAAGAATACATAAAGGGTGCGTTTTTTTGGTAGTTAGTGAGCGTCTCAAGGGTAGGAGTGGTCATGTCTTGCGACTCGTCACTCGCTTTTAATGCCGCGTTCACAGGTGCACTTAAACCTAGCCCTAAGCTAATACAGGCCGCACTAAAAGCGAGACTACGCTTAGACGTTTTTAATGATAGTGTCCCTTTCAATATTTGAAGTGCTGCTGATTGGTGCTTTTTCATAATTTAGCGCTCGATGTTGATACTGGTTAGTGGCGGTGTTGTTGCCATTTCTTACGTTACACACTTGATTGGTTGTTGTCCAAAGGGGCAATGCCACCGCTATGTAAACAGGCCCTAACCGTGGCATTGATAACAACTGCCGAATTGAATTTTCATTTATCACTTTTAAGTTTAACTTTTCACTGCCTTAGGTTTTAAAGAAGCCTTGTTGCGATCAGTTGATTTTACTTTGTATTTACAGCTAAGCCAGATTGAAAAAGGCACGCCTATGAGGGCAGGTAGAACCCAGCTGATAATTTGAAGTGACGGTGAGCCTTCAAATAATGCGCGTCCTCCAAAGGCAAAAAATGCGGTATATGCACCAATACCAGAGCCGATGATATGCCCAATGTGCTCAGTTACCCACGAACCTGCTACGATATCTTTTTGATAAACATAGCGCACAATACCAATGGCATTTAACAGTGCGATAGGGGCAAAGATACAAGTTAGCGTGATACCGTACGTAATACCCTGATACAACGCAATGGAAGCGACGACAAAAAGCAGTACGGGTAGCCATAAATATTCAATTGTGCGCAGCTGCTCAAGATTTTGCTTCACTTTAAGCACCGCTAGAGAATGCCTTACGTTGTTCCACACCAACAGGCTCAACATCAGCAGAAAGAGATATTGACCCCTAAGGTATGCAGTGAAATAAGCCACAGACTCAAAGTGCTCGGGCATTGTTGGGAAGATGACTAGCGGAATAAATAGCACCATTGTAGAGCTGATAACGCCACTAATAGACGTAAATAGCATCGCTTTTATGTAGTAACCACCAAATTGCTTGTGTGCTTTACCGCCCTTTTTCGTAAGACTAGGTACCCAAAAAAGTAAAAGTGACAGGGCACCCGTTAAAATATGAAGCGTTACTATAAAGCCGTGAATTGTTTGCATCTTGCTTTCCTTTGGCAATGAACAAAATTGTAGGCTTATAGTGATAACTTCACGAGATTGACGATAGTGCCAAAAGTCACGAGATAAAAAGTGACTTTTGGCCTATGCATTAGATGGTATTTTTTGACAAAGTAGCGTTAGTAAAAAATAAAAAGAAAGGTTGCTAGGAAAAAATGAAAATATCGATCCCTGCCTACAAGCAGGTGAAAATGGATGTAGAGCATGCTTCGGCACTTATAACTTGGTTAGTGATAAGTTGCTCTGCGCTCTATTTTCTTATCAACCAATTTTCGTTGGTGCATTGGCGCACACTATCGGCAGCGACCATTTTTATTACACTAGCGATTTGCTTTACCATCATAAGTAAACACCGACTAAACCACAGCTCAAGTCTATATATTTTGGGTTTTATGTATTTGATTGCGGTTGTTAGTCAGTTAGTGGTTCCTTATGTTTACCTCGCTATTTTCGTAGTGATATGTTGTGCCATTCTCCCTTACTACGTGCCGTGGAAGCAGTGCGTTACCCTTTCTGTTCCAATTTCCTTACCTACCGCTATTATTCAAAGCGCAGTATGGAATGAACAGTATGCGTTGTTAACTGGCGCGCTTTTTTGGACATTCAATGTATTCGCTATGATTATGTCGAACACGGCCATTAAAGAATCGAAAGCGCGAGAAGAGGCTGATGCATTAAATAGACAATTATTAAGTACTCAGCAGTTAATGAAGCAGGCACTTACACAAGATGAACGTCTGCGCATAGCGCGAAATATTCACGATGTATTAGGGCACCATTTAACGGCGCTCACTATCAATCTACAAGTTGCGTCGAGAAAAGCGGATTTATTAGAGAGCACTGAATCGAAAGACATTAAACAGCACGTTGGTCAGTCCCACAGTATTGCAAAGCTATTACTCTCTGATGTCAGAGAAGCGATTTCTGATATTCGGGAAAATGCGGCTATTGATTTTAGTTTAGCGGTAAACGCACTGATTAAGGACTTGCCTAGACCAGCGGTGAATTTAGACATTGACGATAACTTAGTGTTAACCAACGTGCGAATTGCCGATTGCCTTTTGAGATGTATGCAGGAGGCGCTGACTAACGCGATCCGTCATTCACAGGCGCATTATTTCTCTATCTCACTTTCGCACTGCAACGGCGCTTATAACCTACTAATGCAAGACAGTTTGGTACCGCTTACTGCTGATAGCAAACTAGACAGTAAACAGCCATCCAGCAAAAATATTTCATGTAGTCATGCAGAAGGCGTTCTGAAGGAAGCAGGGCCGAGCGAATCGGACACTTCAAGTCATGTGGTGGCTGGTAATGGCCTTAAAGGAATGCAAGAGCGGGTGCAAGAGCTACATGGATCTATAAGCTGGCAGCAAACCGAGCAGGGTTTTCGCATCGAAATTCACATTCCGGAGGGCGAATGAAAACACGCCTTATTTTAGTTGAAGATCAAATGCTGGTGAGAGAAGGCATCAAATCGCTTTTAGGGCTCGATGATAGCGTTGAGGTTGTTGGCGAATATGAGAATGGTCAGCAGCTCATCGATAGTGAAAACGCTTTAAACTGTGATGTGATACTGATGGACATTCGCATGCCCAAACTATCGGGTATTGATACTTTGCTTGCGCTAAATGACAGAAAGATAGCTACACCTGTGCTTATGCTCACTACGTTTGACGATCACGAACTGGTAAACGGCGCTATGCGCGCTGGAGCAAAAGGGTACCTGCTTAAAGATGTGTCGCTAGAAACCTTGGTAGACACTATTACACAAATAAAAAATGGCAAAACGCTGATTCAGCCTGCGGTGACCGAAAAAGTGTTGCAAGGCTTGAAAGGACTGAACGTAGAATTTGAATCATTCGAAAACCCAGAGCCTCTTTCTGAAAAAGAAGTCGAAATTCTCCGTTTGATCGCTGCGGGTTACAGTAATAAAGAAATTGCAGATGCGATGTTCAAATCAACAGGCACCATTAAGAACCAAGTTTCTTCAGTCATGGCTAAGCTTGGTGTAAGAGATAGAACGAGGGCTGTGCTCAAAGCGTTAGAGCAGGGGGTATTGTAATCAATAAAAGGAGAAGCAGAGCTTCTCCTAAAATGTTGCGATATGTTCAACTATGTGGGAGAGCTTATTTATCCATATGGACAACTGAGCGGATGCTTTCGCCTTTATGCATCAAATCAAAGGCTTCGTTTATTTCATCAAGACCCATGGTATGAGTGATAAACTCTTGAAGACCAAAGTCACCATTTAGGTATTGTTCAACAATTCCTGGTAGCTCTGAGCGACCTTTAACTCCACCAAACGCAGAGCCGCGCCATACACGACCTGTCACTAACTGGAATGGACGCGTTGAAATTTCTTGTCCTGCGCCTGCAACACCAATGATTACTGATTCACCCCAACCTTTGTGGCAGCATTCAAGCGCAGAGCGCATAACGTTCACGTTGCCAATACATTCAAATGAGTAGTCAACGCCGCCGTCAGTCATTTCAACAATCACTTCCTGAATAGGCTTGTCGAAATTCTTAGGATTGACTAGGTCAGTTGCGCCAAGCTGTTCCGCTAGGTCAAATTTGCTCTCGTTAATATCAATACCAATAATGCGACCAGCGCCCGCCATGCGCGCACCAATTATGGCTGACAGTCCAATGCCGCCTAGGCCAAAAATAGCAACCGTGTCGCCTTCCTGTACTTTCGCCGTTTTAAGTACAGCACCCATACCCGTAGTTACACCACAACCAAGCAGGCAAACTTCGTCTAACGGCGCGTTTTTGTTTACTTTCGCTAGCGATATTTCAGGTAAAACTGTGTACTCAGAAAACGTTGAGCAGCCCATATAGTGATAAATTGGCTCGCCATCTTTAGAAAAACGACTTGTGCCATCTGGCATTAGGCCTTTACCTTGCGTATCGCGCACTGCTTGGCAAAGGTTAGTTTTGCCTGACTTACAGAACTTACATTCGCCACACTCTGCTGTATAAAGAGGAATAACGTGGTCGCCAACTTCTACACTTGTAACGCCTTCGCCCACCATTTCAACAATACCGCCACCTTCGTGACCTAATATTGAAGGAAATACGCCTTCTGGATCATCACCTGATAATGTAAATGCGTCAGTGTGGCACACGCCGGTTGCAACAATGCGCACTAGGACCTCGCCTTTCTTAGGAAGCTCTACGTCCACTTCTTCCATCTTTAACGACTCACCTGGGCCCCAAGCCACCGCAGCTTTTGACTTAATGTGGGTTTGGCCCTCTTGCAACGAATCTTTAAACGATGCCATGTGATAACTCCTTAATTATAAATCTTTGATGTTGTTTTATAGGGCAAAGTATAGGAGACGGATTACTAATGATAAATACATTTTAAGTAAATCACTTTTTCATAATTGTAATAATTGATTTGGCAAAATAGAATGTACTTAAATAAACCAGCGCTGTGTTGAACAACGCTAAACTAACGAGTGGCGATAATGAAATATCTAGAAGGTATAGCCGAGTTTTGTGCCGTAGCTGACGTTGGCAATTTTACTGGGGCTGCAAATAAGCTAGATACGTCAGTGGCACAGATAAGCCGTAAAGTGGCATCGCTAGAAAAACAGCTTGGCGTTAAGCTATTGCAGCGCACAACGCGAAGCGTATCCCTCACTGAAGCGGGCATGCAATACTTCCAGCAGGCAATGCCTGCGTTAAAAGCGCTCGAAGATGCCCAGCTAGCTGTAAGCGCGCTTCAGGCGTCTCCGCAAGGGTTGATTAAGCTCACCGCTCCCGTAGCGTTTGGCGAAGCGTTTATTGCCCCTTTGCTTAATACCTTTATGCAAAAGTATTCAGGCATTAGCGTGCAGTGTACCTTTTCAAATGAAAAGCTTGATATTGTCGAGCAAGGCCTCGATCTGGCTATACGCATTGGCAAATTAGAAGACTCTACCTTGGTTGCTAAAAAGCTGGCTACCCGACATTTATTTGTTTGTGGAAGTAGGGATTATTTTAACGAGCAAGGACAGCCTAAAAGTATTGAAGAGCTAAAAGAGCACTCGTTGCTGGTGGGGTCACAGCCATATTGGCGTTTACTTATCGATAATAAAATTCAATCAATTCCAGTGCAGGGGAGAGTACGGTATAACAGCGGGAATGCCTTATTCAGCGCCGCAATTGCTGGTTTAGGTATTGCACAACTGCCTGGGTTTTATGTGCGCAAAGCACTAGCTTCAGGTCAACTACTTGAACTTTTCCCCGAGTATAAAGACAAGCGAGAGGCTATTTGGGCGGTATTTCCTTCAAACCGAAATGTTGCACCCAAAATTAGACTGCTGGTGGATTTTTTAGCTCAACACCTTGTTTCAGACAGTTGAAGCGCCCTCGCAAAAATAGTGATCGAAATACAGCGCCTGTATCTAAATATTCTTTAATAAAGGTGATATGCAGGTGATGAAGTGCACAATGATGAGGGAAAAATTCACGTACGCGGTGCTCGTGTACACAACTTAAAAAATATCAGTATTGATATACCACGAAATGAAGTGGTGGTGTTTACTGGTGTATCTGGCTCAGGAAAATCTTCTTTGGCTTTCGGTACGCTTTACGCAGAAGCTCAGCACCGTTATTTAGATTCAATATCACCTTATGCCAGACGGTTAATTGAGCAGGTGGAGAAACCTGACGTAGACGCAATTGAAGGCTTACCGCCTGCTGTGGGCCTACACCAGCGTCGAGGCGCACCTTCCGTTCGTTCTTCCGTTGGCAGTATCACCACGCTTTCTAATAGCCTGCGAATGCTTTATTCGCGTGCAGGCGACTATCCCGAAGGGCAGAACATTGTCTACGCAGACGGCTTTTCTCCTAATACGCCAGAAGGTGCATGTGAACACTGTGACGGTATTGGAAAAGTTTTTGACGCACAAGCTCATCGCCTTGTACCCGACGACAGTCTCACCATACGTGAGGGCGCTGTGGCAGCTTGGCCTGGTGCGTGGCAGGGCAAAAACCTAGTAAGGGTACTGTTATCGCTAGATATCGATGTTGATATTCCATGGCGTGAACTGCCTCAAAAAACGCGTGACTGGATCTTATACACCGACGAAATGCCTCAGTTACCTGTATACCGAAACTATAATCTAGCGCAAACCCGCAAAGCGCAACAAGAAGGTGAACCTGCCAGCTACAATGGAAAGTTTATCAGCGCGCGCCGTCATGTGCTTGATACCTTCAAAACGTCTCAAAAAGAGAAAATGAAGCAGCGAATCGCTCCCTTCATATCTGTTGAAGCATGTCCGGTTTGCCGTGGAAAAAAGCTTAAGCAAAATGCGCTGGCAGTGAGAGTTGATGGCTTAGATATTATTGATTTTTCAAGGCTGCCATTACAGCAAGTTCACGAAAAGCTTCAGGCGTTAAGAAATTCAGTCAACTGCGATACTTCAGAGCGTGGTCAGGTAATACGCAATATTACCGCCGACATTATTGAAAGAGTGAACCCCATAATAGCGCTTGGGCTTCATTACCTTTCGTTAGATAGAAGTACAACAAGTATCTCAGTAGGCGAACTACAGCGATTGCGTCTGGCGACTCAGCTTAAATCAAACTTATTTGGCGTTGTCTTTGTGATGGATGAACCCTCATCAGGTCTTCACCCTCGCGATGTAGAAGGGCTTATTCACGCGCTTCACAATATTACCGAAACGGGAAATTCACTGCTCGTTGTCGAGCATAACCCTTACGTTATCAAAGGCGCTAACTGGGTCGTAGATGTAGGGCCGAGGGCTGGAGTGAACGGCGGTGAGCTTGTTTATAGTGGGCCGGTTAAGAAGCTGGCAAGCATTAAAAACTCCCCAACGGCAGACTATGTGTTTAACAACAAAGCCCTAAGCCAGCGTATAAAACGTAAATCATCAGGGGTATTGGGTTTAAAAGACGTGTCCAGGAATAATGTCAGCCATGTTGATATTGATATTCCACTTGGTGTGATGACCTGTGTTACAGGCGTTTCCGGCTCTGGAAAATCGAGTTTGATTAGCCAAGCATTAGTTGAGTTAGTCAAAGATGGTTTACGTTCGGCTGAGAAAGAAGGGAAGCGAGCGAAAGAAGCGAAAGAGACGAGAAAAACGAAAGAACTGTTTACTGACGCCAATTCACTTCTTGCTCAAGACGCTTTTTCTCATGAAAGTGAGGCGCAGCAAGGCCGCATTGAAAGCGGGCTTGAAGCGTTAAGCCGTATAGTTGTGGTAGATCAATCTCCCATCGGCAGGACACCCCGTTCTACATTGGCGACCTATACCAGCATATTTGATCAAATCAGAAATTTATTTGCTTCAACCGAAGAAGCAAAATCCCGTGGATACGATGCGGGCCATTTTTCGTTTAACGTCACAAAAGGGCGATGCCCACATTGTGAAGGTTTGGGTGTGGTATCGGTAG
Source organism: Alteromonas sp. ABH4_453 (assembly GCF_056160665.1). Taxonomy (NCBI): domain Bacteria; kingdom Pseudomonadati; phylum Pseudomonadota; class Gammaproteobacteria; order Alteromonadales; family Alteromonadaceae; genus Alteromonas; species Alteromonas sp. ABH4_453. The sequence continues at coordinate 537,141 of NZ_JBSWXP010000001.1, read as the reverse complement.
AACTACTGTTTATGCCGAGTGTTTATTCCCCCTGTACCGTCTGTAACGGCCAGCGCTTTAACGATAACGTACTGGAAGTTGCTTACAACGAACATTCTATTGCTGATGTATTATCACTTACGGTTGAAGAAGCACTATCTGTATTTGATAGTAATCAAGTCATTACGCGAGGACTTCAAACCTTAATGAACGTAGGGCTTGGCTATCTAACCTTGGGGCAAAGTGCCACTGAGTTATCAGGCGGCGAGGCGCAGCGCATTAAATTAGCGTCGGAACTTAAACGTGCTCAAAATGCTAATACTCTATACGTCCTTGATGAACCTACAACCGGTTTACACCTTTCAGACACTTCGCTACTTATGCAGCATTTAACCAGCTTAGTTGAAGCAGGGAATACGGTAGTGATGGTTGAACATAATATGCAGGTGGCTGGGGCTTGCGATCACATTATAGATATGGGGCCAGGCGCTGGTGATGAGGGAGGAAAAATAGTTGCTGAAGGTAGCCCTGAGGACATTGCGAAGGTTCAACAAAGTGCAACAGCTCCATTTTTGAAGGCGAGTTTGGCCTAGAAAGCTTTCACTGAATGAGTGTGGTTTGAGTGAATCTAGAAATAAGTACCTCTTCAAAGCCACTTAAATACGAGTAAGCCGAATAAGAAACTGCTTAAACGCGCATTTGTACCTTAAAAAGAAATATTAATTAAGGAGTGTTTCACTTTTTGCAATACAGTGTGGTGAAAACTGCGGTTGACATATAGACGTCTATACGGCAAATTGCTTGTATGAAAAAGATTCTACTTACTCGCACCGCCATTATGTTAATTACCACCTTAAAAAGGGCGGTCGCTGACTAGTGCAAGTAAGCAAAAGACAACGAAAGCCCGCCTAACACAGAGCGGGCTTTTTTTTACACACGTTTTAGCATGCGTAACCTTAAGGAGCAGCATATGAAAGTCTTAAAGTTTGGGGGTTCTTCTCTAGCCGATGCACCGCGATACATGCGCGTTATGGAGATTAGCACGGCGACCCACCAAACCGACGGTGCTGCGGTTGTACTCTCTGCCCCAAAGGGGGTAACGAACGCGCTTTCACTACTTTGTGAACAAGCAGCCGCGGGTGAAGATTTCCAGCCATTATTCGATAAGTTGAACGACACGGTTACCGGCATTGCCAACGACCTGAACAATGAGTTCGACGGGTTTGAGCACGCAAGCGTGGTGGAATTTATTGCTGGTCACTTATCAGTATTAAAACAGCACCTTGAAGGCATAAAACTTCTCGGAGTTGCGCCAGACAACGTTGCTGCCGGTATTCTAAGTATTGGTGAGTACATCTCGGTGACGCTTTTTAGCGCTATGCTATCGGCTAAAGGCATTGCAAACCGCGTTATCGACCCAGTTAAATATGTACTTGCTGAGGGCGATTACCTAGACAGTATTGCCGACGTATCGCTAAGTAAAGCACGTTTTTCAGATATACCTACCGATGGCAGTGAGTTTCTTGTCATGCCTGGGTTTGTTGCTGCTAACGAAGCGGGCGAGAAAGTCACGCTTGGGCGTAACGGCTCAGACTATTCAGCGGCCATTTTAGCGGCGTGTATAGACGCAAATTGCTGTGAAATTTGGACAGACGTAGACGGTGTTTATAACGCTGACCCGAATCAAGTTGAAGGGGCAGTGTTGTTAGACAAGCTTACCTATCAAGAAGCGATGGAGCTGTCTTATTTCGGTGCCAAGGTACTTCATCCGAAAACTATCGGTCCTATTGCCCAACACCACATCCCTTGTTTGATCAGAAACACACTAAACCCAGCTGCGCCAGGTACGCTAATCAGCAATGAAAAAAGCGAGGTGTGGACGTCAGTTAAAGGTATTTCACAGCTTGATAACGTCACAATGTTTAACGTTGCAGGCCCTGGCCTTAAAGGCATGGTAGGTATGGCAAGTCGTGTGTTTGAGGTGATGTCGAACGCCAATATTTCAATAAGCCTTATTACCCAGTCTTCTTCAGAATACTCAATCAGTTTCTGTATCCAAAGCAAAGACGCCAGCCGAGCGTTAACGCTTCTTGAAGATGCGTTCGCGCTAGAGCTTCAAAATCAATTGCTAGACCCCATTGAAGTGCGTCATGACCTGGCCATTGTTACTTTGGTTGGTGACGGTATGCGTCAAACTAAAGGGTTGGCAGCGCGTTTCTTTAACTCGCTTGCCCAAGCGCGGGTGAACAACGTTGCTATTGCTCAGGGCTCTTCAGAACGTTCTATTTCAACAGTAATCGAAAGTAAGCGTGCCAAGAAAGCAGTAAAGGTTATTCACCAGAATTTTTTCTCTGACCGCCATACCATAGACGTATTCCTAGTAGGGTGTGGCAATGTAGGCACTGAACTGCTAGGTCAGATAGAAAAGCAACAACCTGCATTGCTTAAACGCAATGTACAACTGCGCGTATATGGCATTGCGAACAGCCGTAAACTGCTGTTAAACAGCCAAGGTGTTGATTTAAGCGGTGACTGGAAAGCGGCACTTGATTCTGCAAGTGAAGGCTTAAGTGTAGAGCGTTTAAATCAGTTCGCAAACGATAACAGCTTGGTAAATCCGGTTATTGTTGACTGCACTAGCCATGAAGCGGTTGCACAGCAATACGTTGATATGATGGAAAGCGGTTTCCACGTAGTAACGCCTAATAAAAAGGCGAATACCTCTGCTATGTCTTACTACCGCAAGTTGCGTAAGACTGCACTTAATACGAATCGGCAATATCTATATGAGACAACAGTAGGTGCGGGCCTTCCTGTTATCGATAACCTACAAAAACTATTCAGCGCAGGTGATGTGCTTCACCGTTTTGAAGGTATTCTTTCAGGCAGCCTATCTTACGTATTCGGCAAGCTTGAAGAGGGCATGAGCTTGTCGCAAGCGACGCAAACCGCCAAAGACAACGGTTTTACAGAGCCAGATCCCCGCGACGATTTAAGTGGTATGGACGTTGCTCGCAAGCTGCTTATTATGGCTCGTGAAGCTGATTTAGAGCTTGAGCTATCTGACATTGAAATTGAGTCTGTGCTGCCAGAAGGTTTTGCTGAAGACTGTTCAATTGACGAATTTATGCGCCAACTTCCAGAGCTAGATGCCTCGTTTGGCGAAAAGGTTGAAGCGGCCAAAGCAGAAGGTAAAGTGCTTCGTTATATCGGCAGCATTGAAGATGGAAAATGCAAAGTAAGCATTCAAGCTGTACCGGCTAGCAATCCGCTTTCTCAGGTGAAAGACGGTGAGAATGCGCTTGCGATTAACAGTGATTACTACAGCCCAATTCCTTACGTGATTAGAGGTTATGGAGCAGGTGGTACGGTAACGGCGGCAGGAGTGTTTGCTGACATTTTGCGCACTATGCCGTGGAAACAAATGGCGCACTAAGAGCTAAATAACGCTTAGCTTGCTTAGCATAACGAGTAAGCGGCTAGAGTAAGAAATTCGAAGGTGCGACTTAGGCCAGTGATTTATCGCGTTAAGTTGCACGCGAAGTAAGAGAAATAATATGAAAGCATTAACGGCCTTTGCGCCAGCTTCAATTGGAAATGTAAGCCTAGGCTTTGATGTATTGGGCGCAGCGCTTGCCCCAGTTGACGGCACTAAGCTTGGTGATGAAGTTGAAATAAAAGCGGCAGAATCATTTTCGTTAGAAACCGTCGGACGCTTTGCTCACAAACTTCCTGGCGATGCAGATAGCAATATCGTCACTAAGTGCTACCACTACTTTTGTGAGCAAATGGAAAAGTCTGGAAAACCGACTTCTCCTGTAGCTCTGACCCTTCACAAAAACTTACCTATTGGAAGTGGCTTAGGCTCGAGTGCTAGTTCAATCGTTGCAGCTTTCGCAGCGCTTAATGCTTTCTTCGGCAACCCGTTTAATGAAGATACATTGCTGATCATGATGGGTGAGCTAGAAGGCCAAATCAGTGGCAGCGTGCACTACGATAACGTAGCACCGTGTTACTTGGGCGGCATGACACTAATGACGGGTAGCGACGCGCCGGTCACGCTATCATTGCCTTTAAACGACGATTGGTACTATGCCGTTTGTTATTCGGGCATTAGCGTATCGACAGCAGCTGCTCGCGATATCTTACCTAAGCAGGTGGATATGGCGACGGCGCTAACCTTTGGTCGACAGTTAGGCGTGTTTGTTCACGCTTTACATGCGGGTAACTTTGACTTGGCGGCGTCGGTAATGAACGATGTTATAGCCGAACCTTACAGAAAATCGCTACTGCCTGGCTTTGATGAAGCGCGTGCATTTAGTGAGCAAACGGGGGCGCTTGCATTCGGCATTTCGGGCTCGGGGCCTACAGTGTTTGCTGTATGTCCAAGTAAGGCGCAAGCGGAAGAAGTCGCAGCATATTTAACTGCAAATTACATTCAAAATGAAGATGGCTTTAGCCATGTGTGCCAAATACCAAGCCAAGGTACTATTATTTGTTAAAAGCACATGATTTTTCAAAGGTACATGGTTTCCTAAAGGCTCATGGTTTCTTTAAGGTACATGATTTCTTAAAGTCATAGTAACTTGTAAAAGCACAGTGATTTTTTAAAAGATTTAAAGGGCAGAGTATTTGCCCAAATAAAAAGGTAACAGCAAGTGGAATTGGTAAATTTAAAAGATTCATCGGACACAGCAAATTTTGCTGAAGCCGTTAAACGTGGCTTAGGCAAAAAACAAGGGCTTTATTTTCCAGAGCATATTCCTACCCTAGATAACATTGACGAATTGTTAGAAAAGCCATTTGTAGAGCGCAGTATTGAAGTACTTCGCGCGCTTATCGGCGATGAACTGAACAATGGCGAACTAGAAGAAATTGTTAAAACGGCATTCGCTTTTGGTGCGCCAGTCGAGCAGGTTAACGATAACGTGTACTGCCTAGAACTTTTCCACGGCCCAACGCTGGCGTTTAAAGATTTCGGCGGCCGTTTCATGGCGCAAACCCTGTCGCGCATTAGCGAGGGCAAGCCAGTAACTATTTTAACCGCAACGTCAGGTGATACAGGTGCTGCGGTTGCTCACGCGTTCCACGGTATTGAAAACATCAACGTGGTTATCTTGTTCCCTAAAGGCAAGATCAGCGCGCTACAAGAAAAGCTATTCACAACACTTGGCGGTAACATTCATACTGTTGCTGTAGAGTCTGACTTTGATGCATGCCAATCGTTAGTCAAAACTGCGTTCGACGACCCTGATGTACGCGAAGGTCTTCACCTAAACTCAGCAAACTCAATTAATATCAGCCGTTTACTAGCGCAGGTATGCTACTACTTTGAAGCGGTAAGTCAGCTGCCTAAAGAGAAGCGCGATCAGCTTGTTATTTCAGTACCTAGCGGTAACTTTGGTAACCTGACCGCAGGCATGATTGCTAAATCTTTGGGTCTACCTATTAAGCGTTTTATCGCGGCAACTAACCTAAACGATACTGTGCCTCGCTACCTAAAAACCGGCGAGTGGGACCCTAAAGCGACCGTTGCAACTATGTCTAACGCGATGGATGTGAGTCAACCGAATAACTGGCCGCGTATTGAGGCGCTTATTGAGCGTGGTTACATCGACAAAGCGTGTCTTAAAGGTGAGATGGTTGACGAAGAGTATACCCAGCTTGCTATGCGTCAATTAGCGCAACAAGGTTATACCAGTGAGCCACATGCCGCTATTGCCTATCGTGCAGTAAGTCACGATTTAGAAGACGGCGAAATTGGTTTGTTCTTGGGCACTGCACATCCAGCCAAGTTCAGAGAGACAGTAGAAAACGTGTTAGGTAATCCTATTAGCCTACCTAAAGCGTTGGCCGATGTAGCAGGCGAAGACAGCCTAGCGGCAGACTTACCTGCGTCTTACGATGCGCTTAAACAGCACATGATGGATTTGCTTAAGTAATGACATCATCTGCATCAACATGGCAAAGCGCGCTTAGTGATGAAAAGCAAAAAGACTATTTTGTTACGTTGCTTGAGCGCGTGAAGCAGGCGCGTGAAGCGGGAAGCGTTATTTACCCGCCTCAGCCTGATGTATTTAATGCGCTGAAATATACGCCGCTAGACCAAGTTAAAGTCGTGATCTTAGGTCAAGATCCTTACCATGGGCCTAATCAAGCCCATGGTCTCTGCTTTTCGGTAAAAGCGGGTGTTAAAACGCCTCCATCGCTTAAAAACATGTACAAAGAGCTATTAACCGATATTGTTGGTTTCACCGAGCCTAATCACGGCATGCTGACGTCATGGGCGGAGCAAGGGGTATTGCTACTTAATACCGTATTGACCGTTGAGCAGGGCAAAGCACATAGCCACGCGAAATGGGGATGGGAGACCTTCACCGATAAGGTTATCGATGTGGTCAACGAGCACTGCCAAAACGTTGTGTTTCTTCTTTGGGGAAGCCATGCGCAAAAAAAAGGCAAGCACATAGACCGTGAAAAACACCTAGTCTTACATGCACCTCATCCATCGCCACTCTCAGCACACAGAGGCTTTTTAGGTTGCAAACACTTCAGCCAAGCTAACCAATATCTTATTGAAAAGGGCAAAGACCCCATCAATTGGCAGGTATAGCATTAGCTTTAGGCTAAGCATCTAAAGCACACTAGAAAGTAAAAAGGCCGCCTGTGTAACAGGCGGCCTTTGTTTTATCTTTCCAGTGTTTCTAGCTCGTACTCGAACCCACAGTCGAGTTCGGCCAGTTCTTTTTCTAATTTGTAGCGATCTTGTAGCGCTTCGATTTCTCTCCACTTACGTTTTTTGCTTTTGGTTTTTGCTGGGCTTGCTTCGATGTCTAGCATGGCAAATAGATCTGACTTATCCACTGGGATCTCCTTTTTATACCACTACAACTAATACAGAGTTTTTGTTTTTAATTCCCTCTGTACAATTTTGTATCACAGCCACAACTAAAATAAAATAGTTTAGTTTACCTTTTATTAACAAATTGTGACGATATGATGACAAGGGTAAGGAAAGAACAGTGTGTTTAAAGCGTAAACAATAACTGTATGTATTTGATCCTATTTGTTTTATTAGTAATCAATTATACAGTGATACGGAAATCAAAAATGTCTGTCGTATAGTCGATGAAAACCGCAACAAAAAACGGCTAGCTTCCGAAAAAGCTAGCCGTTCAGTTTGTTATTTGCACCAAGTGGGTGATTTTAAATCACCTCGCATTCCTTATTTTGGTGCATTCGCTGCTCTGAATTTGGCAATCAATTGTTGTGTTGAAGCGTCGAAATTATCTTTGTCTGCTTCGCCTTGAATGCCTGCAAGTACTTGGTTTCCTAATACTTTACCTAACTCTACGCCCCATTGGTCGAATGAGTTAAGGTTCCAGATAACACCCTGAACGAATACCTTATGCTCATACATTGCAACCAGCGCGCCAAGTGTTTTAGGCGTAAGGCTGTCGAATAAGAAAGTATTGCTAGGCTTATTACCTGGCATGGTTTTGTGAGCGGCCAAGCGTTTGCGTTCTGTGTCGTCTAGGCCTTTACCGTCAAGGTCTGCATAACACTCTTCAAAGGTTTTACCCTGCATTAGCGCCTGTGTTTGACCAAAACAGTTAGACGCAAGCATGGCATGATGCGTGTCATCCTGGTTAGGTACGTTAAGCGGCAGCATAAAGTCAGCAGGTATAACGCCAGAACCTTGGTGAATAAGCTGGTGGAAGCTATGCTGGCCGTTTGTACCTTCACTACCCCAAATAATTGGGCCAGTAGGGTAGTCCACGTTCTCGCCTTCTTGCGTCACTTCCTTACCGTTACTTTCCATATCTAACTGCTGTACGTAAGCTGGTAAGCCACGAAGATAGTGGTAATAAGGCAATAGAACATGCGACTGTGCATCGAAAAAGTTTCTGTACCAAACGCCTAACAACGCAAGCAATACAGGCATGTTTTCTTCAAGTGGTGCAGTGGTGAAATGGGTATCCATCTCAAACGCACCGTCAAGCAAGCCTTTGAAGTTTTCAAACCCAAGGGCTAGCGAGATAGGCAGGCCAATGGCAGACCACAGTGAGTAACGACCGCCTACCCAATCCCACATAGGGAAAATATTGTCGGCGCTAATACCAAACTCTGTGGCTGCTTTAACGTTTGAAGACACAGCTACAAAGTGTTTAGCGATATCTTCTTGTGTACCGCCAGACTTTAAGAACCAGTCTTTAGCCGTAAGTGTATTTTGAAGTGTCTCTTGGGTAGAGAATGACTTTGATGACATGACCACCAAAGTTTCTTCAAAATCTACGCTAGATAGCACATCATGAATGTGGCAACCGTCAACGTTAGCAACAAAGTGAACTTTCACGGCATCAACCGTATGCGGCTTAAGTGCCTCGGTCATAATCTTAGGACCAAGGAACGAACCACCAATACCAATTGCCACAATGTGCTTGATAGGCTTGCCGGTATAACCTTTGTGTTCACCGCTGTGAACTGACGCTGTAAACGCTTCAATTTTGGCAAGCGTAGCATGCACTTCAGGCATGACGTCTTCGCCATCTACCAGTACTTTACGGTCAGAGAAGTTACGAAGCGCGGTATGCAGCACAGCGCGGCCTTCTGTTGAGTTAATTTGCTCACCAGAAAACATCGCGTCGCGAAGGGTTTCTAGTTTGCACGCTCGAGCGAGGTCGAAGAGTCCTTTAAGCGCGTCATCATTTACACGGTTTTTCGAGTAATCAAGAAAAATACCGCAGGCTTCAAGCTGCATCTTATCCGCCCGATTTGCATCTTGTGCAAACCAGTCGCGCATGTGGGCATCTTTTACCGTTGCAGCAAGTTCAGATAGCTTTTTCCATTCAGGAAGAGAAGTTAAAACACTCATTGTTTCAATAGCCCTTACGCGCTTAGTTTTTCGCGAAGCATGGTTTCAAGTTTTTCCTGATCTGCGGCAAAGTTGCGGATGCCTTCAGACAGCTTTTCGGTTGCCATTGCATCTTCGTTCATCGCCCAGCGGAATTCGCTTTCTGTTAAGCGGTCACCTGGTGTTTTTGTAGCGCCATTGTCTTTAAGTTTAACCTCTAGAGCGCCAGGTTCGTTTGCCAGTTCTTCTAGCAGTGCTGGGCTAATGGTTAGACGATCACAACCTGCCAACGCTTGAATTTCACCAATGTTACGGAAGCTTGCGCCCATTACTACGGTATTGTAGCCGTGGTCTTTGTAGTAGTTGTAAATTTTAGTTACAGATACTACGCCTGGATCTTCATCTGGTGCGTATGACTCAGTACCGGTCGCTTTTTTGTACCAGTCTAAAATGCGCCCTACAAATGGAGAGATAAGATAAACACCGGCCTCTGCACAAGCTTGTGCCTGGGCGAAGCTAAATAGAAGCGTTAAGTTACACTGAATGCCTTTCTTCTCTAGTTCCTCTGCTGCCTGGATACCTTCCCAAGTAGACGCAATTTTAATAAGAATGCGTGACTTATCGATACCCGCGTCTTCGTATAGCTGAACCAAACGCTCTGCTTTTTCGATAGTGGCGGCAGTGTCGAACGATAGGCGTGCGTCTACTTCAGTTGAGATTCGGCCTGGAATAGTTGCAGAGATTTCTTTACCAATGGCCACTGCTAGTTTGTCTGCAGCATCAGTTAACTGTTGGTCAGCGTCGTTTGACTGAAGCTTTGCCCATGCTACAGCATCATCAATTAGGCTTGCATATTGAGGAAGACCGGCCGCTTTTAAAAGTAGCGACGGGTTAGTTGTGGCATCTACTGGTTGATACTTTTTAATGGCATCGATGTCGCCCGTGTCGGCAACAACGGTAGTGATATCACGTAATGAAGCTAACTGATTGCTCATAATTCTCTCTGTTCTTTATCAAAATAAATTTGGACAACTCGCTGGAAAAGCCAGTTGAATAAAACGGTTCGCTTGCGCGTGTGTAGGGCTTCGCGCTTTCGTTTTCTTTTTGCAAAATACGTATTCCACTAAGGAACGAGGCAAAAATAAATTTAGCGCTTTGGTCATCAAGACACACACCTAGAAGATGCATCTGACTTATTGTTTGAATATTTTTTTGTACTGCTATTTATATCAAACCCGTGTGACAATTCATACATTGAATAATGACAAATTCACTAATCGGATTTCTCTGTTAAGCCAATTTACGTCTTTCTTATGCTATTTTGCTTTTTGAAGCGTATCAGGTGGTACAATACCAGTATAAAATTTAAGGAGTCGAAATGTTAGTTGTAGTATCACCAGCAAAAAACCTAGATTTTGAAAGCGAAGTTCCTGTGAGTCAGTTCACTCAGCCTGCCATGCTTGAAGACACTGAGCGTTTAATGGAAGTTTGCCGCACCTTATCGCCTGCTGACTTATCATCTCTGATGAAGATAAGCGATAAGTTAGCAACATTGAACGCCAACCGTTTTGCTGAGTTTTCTACGCCATTTTCGCCCGATAATGCACGCCAAGCAATGTATGCGTTTAATGGTGATGTGTATACTGGGTTGGATGCTTACTCGCTTGATAGCGAAACGGTAGAATATGCGCAAAAACATCTTCGAATTTTGTCTGGCCTCTACGGATTGCTTCGTCCTTTAGACTTAATGCAGTCCTATCGTTTAGAAATGGGCACTAAATTAGCAAACCCTGAAGGTAAAGATCTGTACGCGTTTTGGGATGATCGCATTACTTATGTGCTAAATAAAGCATTAGAAGCACAGGGTGACAATGTGTTGATCAACCTTGCTTCAAATGAGTACTTCAAAGCAGTGAAGAAGAAGTCTTTAGATGGCATGATCATCACGCCAACATTTAAAGACTGCAAGAATGGTCAGTATAAAATTATCAGTTTCTTCGCGAAGAAAGCCCGTGGTTTAATGGCGCGTTATATTCTTGAAAACCGTGTAGAAGACGTAGAAGGTCTGAAAAACTTCGACGTAGATGGCTATGTGTTTAGCGAAGAACAAAGTTCGTCAACGGAACTTGTGTTTCTGCGTAACCAGGAAAGTTAATAACGCCCGTTCATCCATAATCACCTTAAAAGTAGGACATAAATTTGAGCATATTAGTTCGCAATTTACCTAAAACATTTACTCAGGAAAATCTTGAAGACTTGTTTTTCGAGTTTGGCACCATAGCGTCGTGCGACTTGGTGATGGATGAGGCTTCTGGCTTATCTAAGGGCTTTGGTTTCGTAGAAATGAGCACGCAAGAAGAAACCGATAAAGCCATTGAAAAACTTAACGCCAAAATTATCGACGGTAAGAAAATTCGTGTTAAGTGGTCAAATCAAGAGAAGAAGCAGGCTGAAGCGATAGCTAGTGCGCCAGCGCCCAAAAGAGACATTCCCGAAGATGTGTGGGGAAGTGCTTCTGGCAATAGCTCTGAGCGTGAAAACGACCCCGAGTAAGACCGAGGGAATACAACTAACAAGCGCTGACAACGAAAGTTGTCAGCGCTAAACCTTCATTTAACCAGATACGGTTGCTGTTTGTACTTGAGTATTGCGAGCAGTCATAACAATGGCCAGCCACACCAATACACCACCACCGGCAAGCGCTAGGCCTACCCAACCCGTTGATGTATAGCCATAACCCGCTGACAGCGTCATTCCAGCCAACCAAGGGCCAAGCGCATTAGCGGTGTTAAAAGCAGCATGGTTCATGGCGCCGGCTAAAGTCTGAGCCTCGCCAGCGACGTCCATAAGCCTTGTTTGCAGCGGCACCACCATGCCACCACCGATACCAATGAAAAACAGTGATGCTGCCATTAAGTATGGATTCCCCATCGACGCGGCGTAAGCTGCAGCTGATAGGCCCAGTAAAACCTGAAATGTAATCGCTGAAGTCAGTAGCCTGCCTTCAGAATAGCGGCCTGCAATAATGTTGCCCAAGGTAACGCCTATGCCATAGATAAGCAATGTAGCCGATATTCCCCACTCAGGTGAAGAGGTTGTATTGAGGTAAGAGGCACTAAAGTAAGAATACACGGAGAACATGCCTCCAAAGCCAATTGCGCCCATGAGTAATACAAGCAGTACGTCTTTGTTTTTCAGAGCTTTAAGTTCGGTTAGCGGTTTGGCATCTGGATTAGGTCCGCGGTATGGTGCTGTTTTCCACACCATAAGTGCAGTCACTAACGCAAAGGCTGAAATAATAAAGAAGCCAGTTCGCCATCCGAACATTTGCCCAATACCGCTAATTGACGGCACACCAATAATATTGGCAATAGCCAAGCCTAAAATGACGTTGCTGACAGCTTGCGCCCGTTTGTTTTTACCGGCAATGTCTGCAGCAAAGAGCATGGCAATGCCGAAGTAAGCGCCATGAGGAAGGCCAGCAATAAAGCGCGCTATATTCATTGTCCATTCTGACCACGCTAGTGCTGTTAGCAAGTTTCCGCCAGCATAAAATACCATCATTGAAATAAGCATGGTGCGTCTTGCAAGCCTGGAAAAAAAGATAGTGATAAGTGGCGCGCCCACTACAACACCAATGGCATAAGCACTAATTGCGTGACCGGCGACATTTTCAGTAATGCCAAAATCTTCTGCAAAGTAAGGCAATAAACCCATTGCCGCAAATTCGCTGCAACCGATCACAAAGGTTCCGAAAGCCAGCCAAAAAGTTATGGTGGCCAGTGAGTATTCACCCAATGCTGAGGGCTGCTCTGAAGAGGCCTGCTTTGAAGAGGCATGGTCAGAAAGAATCTTGTCAGTTTGATTCGTCATAAACGTCCTTTTGTTCATTGAGTTCAATCAATCACTTACTTAGTGGCTGTTTTAGCGAGGGGCTGTTGAGCTTTGCTGTGCATTTTTACAATGTTTGTGTGTCATCAAAGATAAAAGACACTCAGCAGACTAACGCTTTGACGAAACGCAAAAACCGGCTCAACAGAATGTTTGCCGGTTCTCTTCGAATAGTCGCCCTTATCATCGATAATATTTAGTAACCATCGATAATATTTAGCAATGATCAACAACCCACAGGTTCGTGCTTTTCGTATTCGTTTAATGCAAGAGATCGTAGCATCGCTCAGACAACAAGTAACGGTAACTGATAAGGTTTCGTAATCAATTCAGCGATTTAAATGTAGTGCTTTTGTTAATAAATTACGCCGGACCTTTTGCGTTAGAAAGTCGAATGGGCGTTAAAAAAAGTGAAGGTGACTGTTTTCTGTGCACAAATATTGGTTACTTTTTAGTTCATCACTTTGTCATCTTTTAACATTTGTCACGTTTTCCAATCGTGGCGTGAGCACAACGCCGTATCTATGCCCCCATTGAAAACAAACTTCTTGACTTTGAGGTGTTCTATATATAGAACGTTCTTTAAATAGAACAAAATGAAGTTGGTAAGCTGTGAATCAATCAACGCTCAACATTCTCGGAAGGCATTTGCAGAAACTCAGGCAAGACAAAGGTGTCTCGCTGTCGCAATTGGCAGCAGGGGCAGGTATCGCTAAATCTAACCTTTCAAGATTAGAGCAGGGCAATGGCAACCCGACGCTAGACACCATTTGGCGATTAGCTAAACAACTAGACGTTCCGTTTGGTCAGCTAGTTCAGCCTCTTAGCGCAAGCGTTGGAGAAAAGGGGGTAGAAGTTCGTTTAATTGAGCAAGGACAAGGTATCCCGAACGTTGATGCTTATTGGATGTCAGTTGCACCGAATACTTTTCGAGAGGCAGAAGCTCACGCCACAGGAACAGAAGAAACGATTACCGTTGTTAGCGGCTCTCTTGAAGCTGGGAATAGTGGAAATACTCAATGGCTGCATCCGGGTCAAAGTCTAGCATTTAACGCTGATTTGCCTCACGTATACAAAACGGGAGACGAGTGGGCGACATGTCTTATCACAATCGTTTATCACAAAGAGGCAAAGGAATGAGCCAACTTTCATCAAAGAAAGGACTTAAGCAAGGGGTTATTGACGGGTTACCTTTGTTAGGTGGTTATATTCCTGTAGCTATTTCATTTGGCGTGATCGCAGTTCAAGCCGGGTTTTCTACGCTGGAAGCCACGCTAATTTCTATATTTATTTACGCAGGCGCGTCGCAGTTTCTTTTGGTAGCCATGGTGGCATCAGGTGCGCCACTTTGGCTAGCGGTTTGTATGACGTTATTAGTTAATGTGCGTCATGTGGTTTATGCGCCCAACTTGGTGCCTTATTTACCGCAAAGTAAAGCTTGGCCGTATTTAATGCACGGCCTTACTGACCAGATTTTTGCGCTAGCCCATACTCGCTTGCCGCTAATGGACGATGCTAAAAAGGTAGATTGGTTTAAAGGTGTATCTATGGTAGCGTGGCTTAGCTGGATCGTAGGGACGGCGCTTGGCGGTATCGCAGGGGACTCCCTTACCCAACAATGGCCAATATTAGACAGCGTGATGCCCTTTGCCTTACCTGCACTTTTCCTTGTGCTACTCGCGCCTAAATTCTCAAGTAAATTGTGGAGCGCTACCTTGCTCGTTACAATGACGGCGGCTCTCTTTTTGGCTCTCAGCGCCTTTAAAAACGCTGCAATTCCGTTGGCAGCACTATGCGGTGCGATAACCTTTTATCTTCTCACCTCGCACGTTGAAAGGAAGCAATCTCATGCACGTTGATATCTGGACAGCTATTGTTGTTGCGGCCATCGGAACATATGCATTGCGCGTGGGCCCGTTGCTGTGGACTCAGCGTCATTTTAATAAACACAAGGCCAACAACACTGAGGCGCGTTTACCTACGTGGCTAAGCGTGCTAGGGCCGTTGATGATTGCCGCTATGCTAGGCGCGTCACTTATTCCAAAAGCACCGTCAGCGGCGAGTTGGATTGCAACCGCAATAGGCACCGTTGTCACTTTGCTTGTTTGGCGCAAATTCAAAAGCTTAGGGCTGCCAGTGTTTTGCGGCGTGCTTTCTTTTGGTGTGGCTTTTGGTTTAGCTCGTGGTATCGCTTTGGTTTAGCGTTGGGCGTAGATGTTAAGTTGCTGGGCTAAGACTTATTCTTACCCAAGGCTTTCTCGCCCCAAATTTCTTCCAAGCGCTGGTCACGCCCACAGTTCCATCGGTAGAACTTATAGCGAACGGGACTTTTTTTATAAAAATCTTGATGGCCAATTTCGTCGCCTTTTATCGGATAAAAGGTAGAATCATCGAGTATGGGCGTTACCACCTTTTTATTGGGAAATTGGGCTACCACGTCAGCTTTTGATTTTTCTGCTATAGCACGTTCTTTATCGTTCGAAACAAAAATAGCGCTTAAGTAGCTGGGTCCTTTATCACAAAACTGACCTCGGTCATCAAAAGGGTCAATGTTTACCCAAAAATGATCAAGAATATCATTATAAGAAAGCATATCGCCGTCGTAGGTGATCTTTACCGCCTCAAAGTGTCCCTTGTGATTGCCATTATAAGTCGGATTTGGCGCGCTTCCGCCAATGAACCCCGACACCACATCAGTAACCCCGTCTAGCTTTTCAAAATCAGACTCCATGCACCAAAAGCAGCCCCCAGCTAGTATGGCCTCGTCGGCACTTGTTGATGGCGTAAGAATCGAAGCGCTCAACGCTGTGCTAATTAAAACTGCAGAAAGTGTTAATTTCATCATTCACCTTTTATGTGTTGGTTTAACGTTGTAGCGACCTTCGCGTTTAATTCTTCAGGCCCCAGTTTGCGAAGATATACGGTTAACAAATAAAGAACGGTTTAAGCTGAAATTAATTTCATCGCGGTGCAGCGAGTTAATTCGATTTTGTTTTACAAGCGTACACTTTTTACAAGCGAACATTTTTTCTAAGCGCACATTGCGAAGCTTGAGGCTTGGCGCGAAAGCATAGGTTCAGAAAAAGACTAGGAGGATGTAAGTAAAATTTTCATCTCACTCTGTAGTCTTCTTTCAAAAAGGGAACTGTCTTTAATTCGTCCCATTTACAAGACGGGGCTGTAAAGCCCCTATGACAAGGGATAGAGCGATTTCTTATGATCGGCAGAGCACTTGCATCTTATCCAACTACATGAAAATCAGTTTAGTTGAAATGAAAGGAAAGATGATATGTCGATAGTCAAATCAGGTAGTGCAGCATATAAACCTTTAGGTAAAAAAGGGAAGGGCAGTATTTCAACGGAAACCGGTGCTTTATCGAACCAGCCTTATGGTTTTAACACGCGGTTTGAAGATGGAAAGGGAACCAACCCCGAGGAATTAATTGGTGCGGCGCATGCGAGTTGCTTCACCATGGCACTTTCTTTTGCGCTTTCAGACGCGGGATACGATGACGGCGAGTTAAATACCACTGCAAAAATCAGTTTAGAGAAAAACGATGACGGCTTTGAAATAACTCAATCGGCACTAAGCTTAGATGCTGAGGTTGAAGGGATTACCGAAGATGAGTTTGAGAAAATTGCACAGGAAGCAAAAGAAAATTGCCCAGTATCTCAACTTCTTAATGCCAACATCACATTGGAATACCGATTGAATAAGGGATAGAGGTTATCACTATTCTTGTTGATAGATAGGACTCGCTCTGTTAGACAAGAGCAGGCAAGTTATTTTTATCAAGTGAAATATAAAAAAGCGGCTTTAGAAGCCGCTTTTTCGTATAAGATGTTGATTGCATAACATGAGGTGGCGTTAGTTTATTTCCCAATTACGCCACATGCTACGCGATCGCCGCCGCCACCTAATTTTTCAGGTGAATCAGAGTAATTGTCGCCACCTGCGTGAATCATTAAGGCGCGGCCTTCAATATCATCTAACTCAAGCTCTGGTGCAAAGATAGGCTGGGTCGCGTTTCCATTTTCATTAACATAAAGCACGGGTAGATCGCCCTCGTGACCCTTTTCAGACCAAGGAGCACGGTGTTTACCGGTATCCTCTGGATCGAAATGGCCGCCCGCTGCACCGCCCAACACTTTTTTTCCATCTTTCATTGCTGGTGAACAGTCGCCATTTTGATGAACATGAAAACCATGAATGCCCGGCGTTAACCCTGAAAGATTTGGCGTAAATACTACACCGTCATCATCATAACTGCTCACCAATACTGAGCCCATGCTCATCCCTGTTTCTAGGTTATTCATTATCACTTCTTTTTCATTACTATCATGATGGCCTGCGAAACTGCTCGCACTTAACACCAATGTCAGTGAACCTGCTAAGGTAGATAATAAACGTTTCTTCATCGTGTTCTCCTTCACTCAATTATTAACGAATTCGTTAAAAGCATTGAAGTTAGATGAGCATAAAGTGAACCAGTGTGGCGCATAACTCAGGGATACTACGCAAGACTAGGAATACTCGGGCGTTGAAGCCACAACCCAGTTGTGTGTTAGCGCATAGTTACTGGCATTTACGGAAATCATTATATTGGTTACGTGAAAAAGTTACCGACTATTACATTAGCTTTTTAGCTTTTTAGCTTTTCCTTCTTCTTTTCACCCTCCTTGTAGGCAACCTCTTTATATCGTCTTTGGATATGCAGCGTCTCCATAGGTAAGCGGCACTGTCATACAGAAGTTACAGTGTTAAAACTCAGTAACAATATGGCAGTAGCACTTTTTTCCTATTCGACTTACAGTTAGCACTAATTAGTGCTATCAAAGGACATAGGCATGTACACACTTTATGGTTATCCGAAAACCCGCTCGGTTCGCGTGGCATGGGCACTGGAAGAGCTAGGTTTACCTTTTGAGTACAGCTTAGTTGACTTAAAGCAGGGGCAACACCTGTCAGAAGAATTTCAAGCCATTAGTCCAGCCTCGAAAATTCCAGCGCTTGCGACCCCAGAAGGTACCTTGGCGGAATCGGCGGCTATCGTCACTTTTTTAGCTGAACGTCACGGCATGCATGAATTCATTCCAGAGCCTGGTAGCTTCGAGCGAGCCAAATATGAAGAAATGATGTTGTTTCTTACCAATGAGTTAGAGCAACCCATTTGGAATTTAGCAAAGCACACCTTTGCGTTGCCTAAAGAGCAAAGACTTGAACAAATGCGTGATGTAGCGGTGTGGGAGTTTAAGCGCGTATTGCCGGTATTTTCTTCTATGCTGGGCGATAAAGAATTTGTATGTGGCACCATGTTTACCATGGCCGACATAATAGCAGGTCATATTTTGGCATGGGCAAAAGGCAGCAAGCTAGATATCACGCTAGACGGTAAAACAGACAATGTAGCCGCGTACGCACAACGTGTGTTAGGCCGTGAGGCGTACGAGAGGGCGTGGCGAAAAGAGATGGCTCGTTTGCCTGAATAAATGGTGCAGCCCGAAAAACCTTACATGAATAAATACCGTGTGAACCTGTGACTTATTAAGTAAACGCTGAATTGTATAGGCGGTATGCCTGATATCTGGCGTCAGGTACGCATTATTAGGTTTAAATGCGCTTATCACGCGATATATAGAATCAAGAAAACACATAACGACAGCGCTTTTTTTGCGAAATATAAGCATAAACAGCGAAGAAATAACAAGGGAACAAAAAATGAAAGCATTTAAAACACTACTCGTAAGTAGTGCAGTAACAATGGCACTGGGCCTGAGCTCAGCTGCGGCACATGAACACAGCAACGCGAATATGCAGAGTTCATCAAAAAGTACTTCAGTGTCAAAAGAAGCGTCTGAGCACGAGAAGCTTTTTGCTTTATTTGCAGCCGCTGACCAGCGTGATATTGAGCTAAACCCAATTATGGCCATTTTTCGTGGCGACATGCGTTATGCCGACAGAATGGGCGACTTTTTGACAGACTCTCACGCTTTAGCGGGAAAAACAGCGACATTGCTGAATTTGTCAGAGCTTAAACAAATTGACCGCAGTAAGTTAAGCGATACCGACAAGCTCGCTTACGACGTGTTCAAATACAACGAAGAGCGCTCGCTGAAGATGTCGAGTGACGAGATTGAAGCGCTAACGGAAGTGCGTCCTGTTAACCACTTCAGTGGGTTTCACACATTCTATCCGACCTTTGCCAGCGGAAAAGGCGCAGCGCCATTTAAAACAGTAGAAGACTACGAGAATAACTTATCTCGCCATAAGGATTACATTGCTATTTCTGACCGCGCTATCGGAAAGTTCCGCGAGGGCATGGAAAGCGGTGTTCTTGAAACTAAGCTGACTATCGATCGCGTGATCAAGCAGTTCGATACTCAGCTGGCTATCCCAATTAAAGAGTCACAGTTTTGGGGGCCAATTACCATGTTCCCAGAAAGTTTCTCTGACGAAGAAAAAGCCCGTTTAACTGCTGACTACGAGAAAGCAACGCAAGAGATTTACGATGCAACCACGCGTATGCGCGACTTCCTTCGCGACGAGTATTTGCCTGTTGCCCGCGAAAGCATTGGTCTTAGCGATATGAAAGGTGGTGCAAAGCTTTATCAATTGATGGTGGAAGGTTCAACGACACTGCCAATGACGCCGGATGAACTGCATAATCTTGGTTTAAAAGAAGTTAAGCGTATCAAAAATGACATGCTTGAAATTAAGGACGAAGTGAAGTTTGAAGGGACATTAAACGAATTCTTCGACTATGTACGCACCGATCCTAAGTTCAAGCCTGAAAGCCGCGAAGCGCTAACGCAGAGCTATTATGATATTGGCCGTGAAGTTGACGAGAAAATTGATCAGTACTTTTCTTTATTGCCTAAGTCTGAGCTAGAAATAAAACCTTACGACCCTGCTATCGAGCAATTCAGTGCGGGTGGATCATATCAGCCGGGCACGCCAGACGGCTCTCGTCCAGGTACTTTCTATTTTAATGCCTACGATTTGCCTAGCCGCTTAACCACCGGCAACGTTACCTTGTACCTACACGAAGGCGCGCCAGGTCACCATTTCCAAGTAAGTCTTGCACAAGAAAATGAAGCGCTACCTTCATTCATGCGCTTTAGCTTCCTACCCGCTTTCGGTGAAGGTTGGGCGCTGTATTCTGAAACGCTGGGTTATGAAATGGGGTTCTTTGACGATCCATGGAATCGTTATGGCACGCTTCAAGATGAGCAGTTGCGCGCCATGCGTTTAGTGGTAGACACAGGTATTCACGCGAAAGGCTGGACCCGCGAACAAGCCATCGACTTTATGCTTGATAACTCAGGTATGACCCGCACAGAAGTTGTGGCCGAGGTAGAGCGTTATATTGCTATTCCGTCGCAAGCGCTATCTTACAAAGTGGGCGCGCTTAAAATTCAAGAATTGCGCGCGCGCGCAGAGAAGGTATTAGGTGATGATTTCGATATCCGTGAGTTCCACGCGCAAGTGTTAAACACGGGCGGCATTCCACTTGCTATTCTTGAGCAGAAAATTGATCGCTGGATCGCTAGTCAAAAAAGTTAAGGAATAATACCTTTAATTAAACTTTTTACAGCGCAATCAGCGTTAGGTTAAGAACAGTAAAAAGCCGATATTTGACGTAAAGCCAGTAATATTCAGTATTACTGGCTTTTTTGTTTTTGCGACTAATGGCAGTGATATTGTTCAAAAGCTTCACTAGAGTAGTAATTAATCATTATTTGGTACTTATAAGGAAGCACAAGGTGGAGTTAGGGCTATTTTCGTTAAGCTTAACGGTTAAAGACATCAGCAAGTCGAAGGCGTTTTATGAGGCCTTGGGCTTCGAAGCCATGCCTTCATGCGGCTCGGTGGAAGATAAATGGTTAATGATGAAAAATGGCACCACCATGATTGGATTATTCGAAGGGATGTTTGAAGATAACATTATGACTTTCAACCCAAGTGATGTTAGGGCACTTCAGGCAAATCTAGTTCAACAAGGCATCGCTTTAGACGTGCCTGTGAAAGGCGATAGCGGCCCCGGGCATCTAATTGTTAAAGACCTGGACGGCAACGCTATCATGTTCGATCAGTTTTAAATTCGCGCTGCCAGTTCAGCGCCTTGACGGATAGCGCGTTTAGCATCAAGTTCAGCCGCAACGTCAGCACCGCCGATAATGTGCACGGTAAATCCTGCCTCTTCTAGAGGTTGTTGCAGAGGCTTAAACGGCTCCTGGCCAGCACATACAATGACGTTATCGACCGGCAGTACTTTAGGCGCGTCGTTAATCAGCACGTGCAGACCGTCATCGTCCACTTTCTCGTAACTCACGCCGTTTATCATTTGAACATTGTGGTGTTTCAATGATTGCCTATGGATCCAGCCCGTAGTTTTGCCCAGCCCTTTACCTACTTTAGACGTTTTCCGTTGTAGCAGATACACTTCCCGCTCAGAAGGCTCTATGGCTTTTTCTTTTAGTGCACCCGGTGCCGCATAGTCTTTATCTATACCCCAATGCGCCAGCCATTTTTCTTTATCTTTAGCTAAATGTTCGTGTTCAACCAAGAACTCTGCTACATCAAAACCAATGCCGCCGGCGCCAACAATAGCCACTTTCTTGCCTACTGGCTTGTGGTCGCGCAATACGTCTAAATAACTCATCACTTTAGGGTGGTCGTGCCCTTCAATTGTAAGCGTACGAGGATTAATACCGGTGGCTAGCACCACTTCATCAAATCCCCCATCGACAAGACTCTTTGCGTTTACTTCGGTATTAAGGTGAATCGTAACGCCAACTCTCGCAAGTTGATTGTCGAAGTAGCGAAGGGTTTCGTAAAACTCTTCTTTACCCGGCACTTGCTTGGCGTAATTAAATTGACCGCCAATTTCACTGGCTTTATCAAATAGATGTACCTCGTGACCTCGCTCTGCGGCATACATGGAAAACGCCAAACCCGCAGGCCCTGCACCTACTACCGCTAGTTTTTTCTTATTGTGAGTAGGGGTAAAGGTAAGTTCTGTCTCGTAGCACGCTTGTGGGTTTACCAAGCAACTTGCACGCTTTTGTTCGAATGCATGGTCTAGGCAAGCCTGGTTACAGGCAATACAAGTGTTGATTAGCTTAGACTCATTGCGCATAGCCTTCGCTACAAAGTGAGCGTCAGCCAAGAAAGGTCGCGCCATCGATACCATATCAGCATGGCCTTGTGCGAGTACCAATTCTGCAACTTCAGGCGTATTGATACGGTTAGTGGTAATAAGAGGGATAGACACCTCTTTTTTCATGCGTTCGGTTATCCAGGTAAACGCCGCGCGAGGCACCGATGTTGAAATAGTAGGTACCCGCGCTTCGTGCCATCCAATACCGGTATTAATTAGCGTAGCGCCTGCTTTTTCGATTTCTTTGGCTAAATATACAACTTCGTCCCACTTAGCGCCGCCTTCGACTAAGTCCAGCATAGACAGGCGATAAATAATGATGAAGTTAGTGCCCACTTTCTCGCGCACACCTTTTACTATCTCAATCGCTAGGCGAGCGCGGTTTTCTAAGCTGCCACCCCATTCATCATTTCTGTGATTGGTGCGCTCACAGAAAAACTGATTTATTAGGTAGCCTTCAGAACCCATAATTTCCACGCCGTCATAACCCGCCTTCTGAGCTAGGCTGGCGCATTTAACGTAATCTTTAATTGTGCTTCTTACGCCACGTGAGGACAATTCGCGAGGCTTAAAAGGGGTAATAGGCGACTTCATAGGTGAAGCCGAAACAGCAAGTGGGTGATAACCGTAACGGCCTGAATGCAATATTTGCATGCAAATTTTGCCGTCTTCCTTATGCACAGCGTCGGTAATAACACGGTGCTTTTTCGCGTGGCGAGAGCGGGTCATTCTGCCAGCAAAGGGGGCTACCCAACCTGAAATATTAGGGCTAATACCACCTGTTACGATTAGCCCCGCACCACCTCTTGCTCGCTCAGCGTAAAACGCAGCAAGTTTGTCAAATCCGCCTTTCTCTTCTTCCAAACCTAAATGCATTGAACCCATTAGGGTACGGTTGCGAAGTTGAGTAAAGCCCAAATCTAACGGAGCTAATAGGTTAGGGAAGTAAGGTGAGCGTTGTTCTGAATTGTGGGCAGATTGCGGTGTAGCTGTCTGAGATACGATCTGAGACGAGGGCGTATTCATAATTGTTCTCTTTTTATTTGCTATGAAGGCAGTTAGTGCATGTCGCTCTTTGCCGCGGCGCAGTGCTCATCTGTCTTTCGTGATTTAAGTGCTAATGGTTACACATAATCCGACCACACTAACTTGCCCGACCAGTTGCTCTGATTATTTACCACCACATTCAATTGGTAAAGTGCAGTTACCTTATTTTTAACATAATAAAAAAGCGAGATACCGGACTAACGGATATCTCGCTTCATTAATCATTGCTTTTTATCACAAGTATGTATGCGTTATAGGTTAGCGCTTACTTATGATATCGGCATTATTAAAGCAGTACTCGCCTTATAAATTACTCGTCGACGTACATTTTTTGCTGGAACTTAAGCGTTTGTTTGCTGCTATCTTTTTGAACGTCAATCTCAAACCTGAAGGTTTCCTGATCGCGAAATGGCAACACGGCAAGGTAATAGATAGCATCACCTTCTTCCACCTTCTTAAAAGTCAGCTTACGCGAGTTACCTAACAGATTCTTAGCCGTACCCGTTACGTCTGCTCGTTGCGCTTCACCGGAAACTTTGTCTAACACCGAAATGTTAACCAACGCATTAAACTTACTTCTCACAATGCCGTAGCTAGCCGCCACTTCAGGTGTGAGAAATGGCGTACTTACCACCATATAATGAACATCCCATTCACCAAGCGTTTGCTTCTGCTCGGCAAATGCGGAAAAGCTCAAGCATGACATAGCCATCGCAAGAAGTGCTACGTAAGCTTTTTTGATTTGTTTTATTCTACCCATGATAGAAACTACCTCTGCCTTCATCTTATTTTCAATTTTTACCCATTACAGCTTGTTTTACTCTATGAACCAAACTGCAAAACCAACACTTTCCCTAACAGTGTCTTCAACTGACATTAGTTACATAGGGAAAGTGTCTTGGATCAGAAGCTGTAAAAACTGTAATGCGATGATGGCAATAAGCACTGATAAGTCCAAACCGCCTAATGGTGGAATGACTTTGCGTATTGGCGCTAAAAACGGCTCGGTTAGCTGATACAGAACATAGTCAACCGGAGACTGACCTTGTGACACCCAGCTTAAAATAGCGCGCAGTAGCAACACCCAGAACATTAACGACAGGGTTTCTTTTATCACGCCAATCACTGATAAAATCGCAATGCCGACTGGGTTGAGACTACCGCCAAACATTAACCCTAGGGTTATTAGCTTAAGCGCGCATACCGCTATCGCCAACACAAAGGTGGCGGTGTCGAATCTGCCAATTGACGGGATAACACGTCGCAACGGCCCCACAATAGGGTGGGTTGCTTTTACTACAAATTGACTCATTGGGTTATAAAAGTCTGCCTGTACCATTTGTAACCAAAGGCGCAGAATAACCACCATCAAATAAAGGCTAAATAAGGTATCAACCAAAAATACCGTTGCATTCATGTTATGTTTTTCCTAAAAACGTTATAGCTGTTTTGCCATTTCTTCAGCACGCGCTACGGCAGCGCGCATCGATTTGCTGACAATATCTTTTAAGCCTTCATTAATGAAGGTATTTACGGCCTCAGCTGTCGTGCCACCCTTTGACGTAACTTGGGCACGAAGCTCACTCAATTCAAGGTCTGGGTTGTTACAAACCATTTCTGCTGCGCCTAACATCGCTTGTTGAACCATTAAGCGAGATTGCGCCTTATCAAAGCCCATGTTCATGGCTTCTTCCTGCATATTTTGTAAGAACAAGAAGAAGTAGGCTGGGCTGCTGCCTGCTGCGGCGATAACACCGTTAATGCCATCTTCTTTTTCTACCCAAACGGTTTCGCCAACGCTGTTCATTACATCGTCAACATATTGTCTGTCAGATTCAGAAACCGTGTCGTCGGCATACATCCCAGACATGCCTTTGCCCAACAAGCTTGGGGTATTTGGCATAATACGAACAACAGGGTGCTGACCACCTAGCATCTCTTGTAATCTAGCAACGGGTAGACCGGCTGCGATACTTAAAAACAACTTACCTGACAGGTCGTTATTTTTTTGCAGTTCGCCGCACATATCACCCATTATTTGTGGTTTTACCGCAAGCACTATGGCATCAGCGAATTGGCAGGCTTCATCATTAGACTGTGTGGTGTGAATACCAAACTCGGCCTTCAGGCCGTCTAACTTTGGTGTGGAAGGGTTTGCCGCAAGAATGTTTTCTTTCGCGTACCCTGATTTGATAAGACCACTGATGATGCTGCGGCTCATGTTACCCGCGCCAATAAATGCTAATTTTTTCTGTTGCATGTAAATCCTATTTGTTGGTTGCGTTTAAGTCTGTGTAGTGAGGCGAAGCACTACCTGTTAGGTTGGCCCGCACTAGTTTCGTTCACCGAAAATAGCGGTGCCGATGCGCACCATGGTCGACCCGTGTTGAATCGCTTCTGCCATATCACTACTCATTCCTACGGATAGGGTATCAAAATTGCTCAGTGATGTATGGTAGTGGTCAAATAATTCTTTTAGCTTAGTTAGTGTAGCGCGCTGCTGTTCTTCACTAGGGTTGGCTTTGGGAATGGCCATTAGTCCGCGCAAGGTCAGGTGCTCTTGAGAGTTAATAAACTCCACTAGCGCATCTAATTCACTTAGGGCTACCCCTGACTTACTCTCTTCGTCATCAATATTAACCTGAATGCACACGTTTAACGGCGGCATTGAGTCAGGCCGCTGCTCGTTCAAGCGGCGGGCAATTTTTTCTCTGTCTACAGACTGTACCCAGTCAAAGTGTTCGGCTACTACTTTGGTTTTATTCGACTGAATTGGACCAATCATGTGCCACTCTACATCGCTTAAGTGAGAAAGTTCCTGAACCTTTTCAACACCTTCCTGCACGTAATTTTCGCCGAACATACGTTGTCCGCCTTCATACGCTTCCATGATATCTGATACGGGTTTTGTTTTGCTAACCGCTAGCAATTTAACGGAATTTGGTGGACGATGTGCACTGTTAGCGGTTTGGTCTATTCCTTTTCGTGCGGAATCTAGTCTTTCTGCTATTGTTTGCATTATTCACCTTTTTTTGGAGAAGTGGTTGTGGATATTACCGAACTTTTGGCTTTCAGTGTTAAGAATAACGCCTCAGATTTACACTTATCAGCGGGCCTACCACCAATAATTCGTGTAGATGGCGAGATGCGTAAGCTGAACGTGCCTGCCCTCGATCACAAACAAGTTCATGGTCTCGTTTATGAGATTATGAATGACATGCAGCGCAAAGAATACGAAGAAAACCTAGAAACCGATTTTTCTTTTGAAGTGAATGGCCTGTCGCGCTTTCGTGTTAACGCATTTGTGCAAAACCGAGGCGCCGCGGCGGTATTGCGTACCATTCCAAGTAAAGTACTAACGCTGGACGACTTAGGCGCGCCTGAAATATTTAAAGATATCATTAACCAGCCTACGGGTATTGTTCTTGTGACAGGCGCCACCGGTTCAGGTAAAAGTACCACGCTTGCGGCTATGGTCGACCATATCAACACCCATAAGCGAGAACATATTCTTACTATTGAAGATCCAATCGAATTCGTTCACGACAACAAGCTTAGCTTGGTAAACCAGCGGGAAGTGCACCGCGATACGCACTCGTTTAATAACGCTCTGCGCTCGGCACTTCGTGAAGACCCCGACGTTATTCTGGTAGGTGAGCTACGTGACTTAGAGACCATACGCCTTGCCATTTCAGCTGCCGAAACCGGCCATTTAGTATTCGGCACACTACACACCAACTCTGCGCCAAAAACCATTGACCGTATCATTGACGTTTTCCCAGCAGAAGAAAAAGCCATGGTGCGCTCTATGTTGTCGGAATCATTGCGCGCGGTAATTTCACAAACCCTGCTTAAGAAAGTGGGGGGAGGCCGTGTTGCAGCCCATGAAATCATGGTAGGGATCCCCGCTATTCGTAACCTTATTCGAGAAGATAAAGTGCCTCAAATGTACTCAGTTATTCAAACGGGTCAGGCTCACGGTATGCAAACCATGGATCAATGTCTTCAGCGCTTAGTGGCGATGGGGGTGATTACTAAACAAGACGCGGCTGCAAAATCAGTTGATAAACAGTCAATGAATAATTTCTAGAGGCCATTATGCTCGATTCACTACTACAAAAAATGGTCGATACCAACGCATCGGACTTATTCGTAACAGCGGGCTTCCCTGTCAGCGCCAAAATTAATGGCAAATTGACGCCAGTGACAGAAAGCGCGACCTCGGAAGAGGCATCGCTGGCGCTGGTTCACGAAGCGATGACTGAAAAACAGCAGAATGAGTTTCACACCACCAAAGAATGTAATTTCGCCATAGTACGAGAGGGCATTGGTCGTTTTCGTTGCTCTGCATTTTGGCAGCGTGACCAAGCAGGTATGGTTATCCGCCGAATCGTGACACAAATTCCCAAAGCTGATGATTTGGGTCTGCCACGAGTATTAAAAGAAATTATTATGGCTAAACGTGGTCTTGTTCTATTTGTAGGTGGAACAGGCACGGGTAAATCAACGTCATTGGCTGCGCTTATTGGGCATAGAAATGAAAATTCGCACGGGCATATACTGACTATTGAAGACCCTATTGAGTTTGTGCACGAGCATAAGAACTGTGTTATTACCCAGCGCGAGGTGGGCATAGATACTCAGTCTTTCGACGACGCCCTTAAAAGTTCGCTACGTCAGGCGCCTGACGTCATTCTGATTGGTGAGATTCGCTCAATGGAAACCATGGAATATGCCATGTCGTTTGCTGATACGGGGCATTTGTGTGTGGCTACGCTGCACGCTAACAACGCGAACCAAGCTATTGAACGTATTATGCATTTAGCGCCGAAAGATCAGCACGATAAGTTGCGCTTTGACTTAAGCTTAAACATCCGCGCCATTGTTGCGCAGCAACTAGTACCTACGCCAGACGGCAAGGGCAGGGTTGCGGCAATAGAAATACTACTTAATTCGCCGCTAGTGCGCGACCTAATACAGCGCAATGAAATAGGCGCGTTAAAAGAAGCAATGAAAAAAGGCAAAGAGCAGGGCATGCAGAGCTTTGATATGGCGCTGTATGATTTGTACAAAGCGGGTAAGATTGATATGGACCAAGCGCTGCACCACGCCGACTCGCCAAACGATCTGCGCTTAATGATCAAGCTTGATACCAGCGACGGTTCTAGTTTGGGTACACTGTCAAATGTATCTATTGATATGGATGACTAATGCTTTCGCTTTATGCTGAAATCGCTCTAGAGGGGAGCTGCATTTGAAACGCTTACTGAGTTAAAGCAGTAGATAGACACGTTTTTCTCGCACGATGAGCAGCCCATGGGCTGCTTTTGTGTTTAACAAGAGGGTAGCCATTGAAAAAACTCTTCACTTCACAAGACGCTTTTGAACTTCAAGCGGTCCGCAGCGAGCTTGACGCTTTATCTATTCCGTATATGGTAAAAAATGAGTTTGCCAGTGGCGCTATCGGAGAGCTGCCTTGGCAAGATTCTCAGCAGGAAGTGTGGCTCGTTGACGACAGCTGGTATGTAAGAGCGTCGAAAGTTATTGAGCTCTTCATTCAGAAATCAAACGATAAAGCAGTACCTAGTGAAGACTGGATTTGTGGTGAATGCAGTGAACAAAACGGCCCCGCTTTTGATGTCTGTTGGCAGTGTGGGGCAGAAAAGTAATAACAGCAAGAGCCAGCAGCATACAAAGGTCAACAGGCCCTAACAATTATTCGTACTGACTCTCGCTCCAGCTAGCGAATATTACGCAGGCTGACACACTATCAACCTTATCTTTAGTCAGTTTCTTATAACCACCTAACTCAAACAGCATGGCTTTAGCGTCTGTGGTAGTCAGTCGCTCATCACAGGTGTCAACGGCCACTTTAAAACGCCCATGTAGACGGTTTGCAAACTTGCGGGCGCGTTGAGTCATCTCCTGCTCAGTACCATCCATATTCAGCGGTAAACCCAC
Source organism: Alteromonas sp. ABH4_453 (assembly GCF_056160665.1). Taxonomy (NCBI): domain Bacteria; kingdom Pseudomonadati; phylum Pseudomonadota; class Gammaproteobacteria; order Alteromonadales; family Alteromonadaceae; genus Alteromonas; species Alteromonas sp. ABH4_453. The sequence goes on along the minus strand of NZ_JBSWXP010000001.1, from coordinate 508,248 downwards.
CACCACGATATGCGGTTGCCATTCTTCGTATAGCTTTTCTATTAACGTCCAATCAGGAATACCGTCTCGTGCCTTCAGCGCTGCAAGAGGGGAAGCCGTGCCGGTTATTTCCTGACCTACCGCCACGCCAATGCTTTTAGTACCAAAATCAAACGCAAGTACCGTACGGTTTCCTATATCAGGCATGTCCCGCTCCCGGTGCTAGCTGCCATACATCCACACCGAGTTTATTTACTGTTGCTTGCCATTTCTTGTGCATAGGCGTGTTAAACAGAATTTCTTCGTCAGCTTCGATGGTGAGCCATGCGTTTTCCTGCATTTCCTTCTCAAGCTGACCGGCTGTCCAGCCCGCGTACCCCAAAGCAATCAAAACGTCTTCAGGGCCTTCATCATTGGCAATAGCAGTCAAAATGTCCTTGGAGGTGGTCACCATAACCCCTGGTGCAAGCTTTAAGCTAGATGCCCATTCTCTTTGCGACGAGTGCAGCACAAAACCTCGCTCTTGGCTTACAGGGCCGCCAGCCAGCACGATTTGCTCTGCTTTGTCGTCAGACACAGCGAGTTCTTTATCAGTCTGTTCAAGAAGCTGCTTCACGTTCATGGTGGAGGGCTGATTTACTACAATACCCATAGCACCTTCAGCATTGTGTTCACAAATATAAATGAGTGAGCGAGAAAAGTACGGATCGTCCAAACTAGGCATCGCGACCAGAAAATGATTTTGTAGGCTTTTTAATTCCGTCATAGTTTGTCTTTTATCTACTATCTTTTGCTCTGTAAGTGCCTTTACACTATTGAAACGAAAGGCGCTCTATCCACTCATATTTGCTTTTTGCGGTACGAACTGCTCTGTGTTACCAATACAACCTTACTTTATTTACTGGCTAAGCGCTTTTCAATGGCGTCAAACAGCGCACCCATTATATTCACATCGTAAGCTGCTTCTATTTCTCTTACGCAAGTTGGGCTAGTAATGTTTATTTCAGTAATTTTGCTGCCAATAACATCAAGTCCTACAAATAAAATGTTATTTTCCTTGAGCGTAGGCGCAATGGCTTCGGCTAGAGCGCGGTCAGAATCTGAGATTGGCTGAGGGCGTCCTGTACCGCCAGCGGCTAGATTACCTCTGGTTTCCCCTTTCGTAGGCAGTCGCGCTAGGCAGTACGGCATGACTTCACCATCAACGATGAGAACGCGCTTATCGCCGTCTTTAATCTCTGGTAGGTACTCTTGCACCATCATGTAGCGCGTGCCTAGCTTGGTTAGGGTTTCAATAATAACGCCTAAGTTATTGCCGTCAGGCTTCACTCTAAAAATAGACGCGCCGCCCATACCGTCTAAGGGTTTGCAAATAATGTCTTGGTGTTTGGCGTGAAACTCACGGACAAGCGCTTGGTTGTTCGTGACTAACGTATTGGGAATGTGTTCTGGGAAGTATGACGTGAACAACTTCTCGTTGTAGTCGCGAAGCGCTTGAGGGTTATTTACAACTAGCGCTCCCGCATCCTGCACAAGCGACAGGATCTGAGTTGCATACAAAAACTCGCTGTCAAAAGGAGGATCTTTGCGCATGAGTAACACATCAATGTCGCCTAAATACAACGTAGACTCGTCTTCAATGGTGTAGAAATCTGTAGCTTGATCCTTGACCGATACGGTTTTACCTAAACCCATAGGCTTACCGTTGTCTAAATACAGGTCTTTTAATTCAAAATATATAACCTTTGCACCGCGGCGCTGAGCTTCAAGCATCATCGCAAAGCTTGTATCTTTATGTGGCTTAATGCTCGCGATGGGGTCCATAATTACGCCAACGGTATATTGCATAATGTTTTCACCTTGAATGTTGATAAAATGCCGGCTCAGGTGGCCCAGCTGATTTTAAACATATATGGGGTCACACCTGAATTCTTCAAGTTACTGAGCCAGCACTATGCTGGTTATAAAGCTGCCTAAAATACGGACTTAGAAGTCACCGTGCTGAGCTTGAAGAATACTCAGGCTTGTAATCGCTGCTGTCTCGGTGCGCAAAATACGTGGGCCCAAACTCACCGACTGATAGCCGTTTTCGTTTGCCTGATGAATTTCTGTTTCAGATAACCCACCTTCAGGGCCAATAAGCAAACGAAAGCCTTGAGCATTATAAGGTTGTCTTGCCAAGCTTTGCTCTGCGCCAGGTGCGAGAACTAATCTTGTGGTATTGGTTGAAGACGACAACCATTGATTAAGACTAACCGGAGCATTTAGAACGGGAATAATGTTGCGACCGCTTTGTTCACAGGCGCCAATAATAATCTTTTGCCATTGCTGAACTTTCTTTTCCCAGCGCGACTCGTCGAGTTTAACCGTACAGCGTTCAGTGATCACGGGCGTTATTTCTGATACGCCAAGTTCCACGCTTTTTTGTAGCACGGTATCCATTCTATCGCCTTTAGATACACCTTGACCTAAGTGCAAATGAAGTGGGGACTCTTTCGCTAGCGATAAACAAGCGTCGGCTTCAACCGTCACTTTTTTTCTTTGAACGCTAATAATTTGCGCACTGTATTCATTGCCGTCGCCATTAAAAAGCACAATAGGGCGGTTGGGTTTTATGCGCAGTACCGTCGCGATGTGATGACCGGCGTCTTCAGTTAACTCAAACTCTTGCTCTAACGGAATTGGATTGGGGTAATAAACTCTTGGTATACGCATAATAAATCGTGTGTTTGGTTTTGATGCGTATCATACGTGTGTGCAGGTATAGGTTGCAATGCTGTCGACTGCAGCATGTAAATAATTGAGCAAATACTTACATAAACAACAGCATGCGGCCTATTTTTAAATAGCCTTACTCGTAAATTAACTCTACGCAGCAGAAGGCGAAGAGTTGTTCGAAGTTGGTTTCAACACGGTGGAAGAAGACTTCGATGTTGGTTCTGGGCGGTAGTCCGCTCTTGCATACTTGGTGTGTTTTCCCTTATCAGTGCGTAGTGAATATAAAAATAAACACAAAACGACTGAAAATAGGGTTAATAGAAGCAACATGCGTTAATCCTTTAATTGACATAGTTTGCTAAAGCCCGTTCGTAAGAAACTAAGAGCAAGTGTATCGAAGTAGATAGCATGCTTTAATTCTTATAAGACTTTAGTCTAAAACTTTGTGACTAAAAAATCATCAAGAAAAATATCTTAATACTCGGTAACTTCCAATAAATTGGAAAAAGCGCATCAAGGCTTCGGTATGAAATAGTAAAAATGTTAGGTGACATGCGTGTGACAATTACTAAGAAATATACTCAAACTTTAGTCTATGAAGTGGTAATGAATGACGTCATACATCGCTACTTTAGGATAATGCTAGCACTATCAATAGCCTATGTGGCTTAGACTTTAGAGCGAATTTACGTTGTTTGGACCTATTAAGTATTGGTGATAATACGATTAGCTGCTAACGTATTTGCGTTAATTACAACAAACCATGACAAGGACCATATTATGGAAGAGAAACTTTCGCTTTTTTCAGCAAGCGATGTTGAAAGGTACATAAACGACTACGCCATTCCATGGGGTATTAATATTTTAATGGCGATTGCGATTTATGTTGTTGGTAAGATCGTAGTTGGATTTATTTTATCTGTATTTAGACGCCTAATGGCTAAGTCTAAATATGATGACATGTTAGTAGATTTCCTAGAGGCGATAATTAGCGCAATCTTGATGCTATTCGTCATTGTTGCGTCACTTGATCAACTAGGCGTAGATACTACTTCACTTGTGGCCATTTTAGGTGCGGCTGGTTTAGCGATTGGCCTGTCACTACAAGATTCACTGAAGAACTTTGCTGCAGGTGTAATGCTACTTGTTTTCAAACCGTTTAAAGCGGGTGATTTTGTAGAGGCGGCTGGTACTGCTGGTTCTATTGTTAAGATCGGTATTTTCACGACGACTATGAATACACCAGACAATAAAGAAATTATTGTTCCTAATGGCAACATTTACGGTGGTAATATCACTAACTATTCAGCAAGAGACACACGCCGTGTGGACATGGTTGTGGGTATCGGTTACGACGCTGACCTTCTTAAAGCGAAAAGAATTCTTGAGGAAATGGTGGCGGCTGATGAGCGTATTCTTGCAGAACCAGCGCCGAAAATTGCTGTATCTGAACTGGCTGACAGCAGCGTAAATTTTGTAGTGCGCCCTTGGGTAAATGCTGCAGATTTCTGGGGTGTTAAATTCGATTTTACTGAAAACGTTAAACTGCGTTTTGATGAAGAAGGCATTTCAATTCCATTCCCGCAAATGGACGTGCACCTACACAAAACAGACAGCGAGTAATCGCTATCTTGAAAACAAAAAACGCTGCTAGATGCAGCGTTTTTTTTGCCTCAATAACGAGTCAGCTATTTAGACGCTAAACAATATATACTTTTATAAGGTTGCACCTTTATTTACATTTAGGTCTATAAGCAGTGGCCTGATAGTCGGCATAGGCTGCGGGCATATTTGCTTGTAAGTTATCAATTCTTGTCTGCGGAGCAGGGTGGGTAGACAGAAGCTCCATCGGGCGGTTACCACCGCTTGCAGCATCCATGTTTTGCCACAAGTTCACAGATTGTCTTGGGTCAAACCCAGACTTCGCCATCAGCTGAAGACCGATGACGTCAGCTTCTGACTCGTGCGTTCTGCTAAACGGGAGCTGAACACCTACTTGGACGCCTAAACCAATTGCAGCCATTATAGGGCCTGATTGAGGTACTTCGTTCGCAGCCAGTATTTGACCTACCGCTTGACTACCTACATTAATCAGTGTTGATTGAGACATACGCTCGTTACCATGCTCTGCTATAACGTGTCCAACTTCATGTCCGATTACCGCCGCGAGTTGGTGTTGGTTTTCTGCCACGTTGAGTAGTCCTGTGTAAACACCTATCTTTCCGCCTGGTAATGCGAATGCATTGACCTGCTCATCGTCAAATACTACCACTTCCCACTGACCGCCAAAAACACTCTTGGGCACTTGGGCCGTAATGGCGTTTGCAACACATTCCACATAGGAGTTCTGTACTGCTTTGTTAGAAATTTTAAGTTCTTCTTTCATGCCAGAAAAAGCTTGGTCGCCCATTTGCGCTAACTGAGTTTCTGAGTACAGTAGTACTTGGTTCCTGCCTGTAGGTGAGGTAGCACAGGCGGTTAGTGTAAGTGCAGCAGCAATAACCGCTGACGCAGTGAATTTCAATTTCATGGTTAATCCTTTTATTTACCGAAGACACCATTTTTGTATTTCAGCTACAAAAAAGAAATGCCTCACAGTTTGTACGTCTATTTAGCAGTATTAGTATCAGATAGAACGAATAAAGAAAACTAGACGTTCGCGCTAAAGCGCTTATATGCAGCTTTCGAGCTGACCTATTGAATCAATTAAATTGCAAAGCTGACAGACATATATACTTACAATTGGTGTTTAAATACGTAAATAGTTGCTTTTTTATAGAAAAGTTACACGCTTTTGCCTTCTTAATATTTGTGTCATAAACTGATTCTAATTTATACATAGAAGTTACATAAATTTTCTGGTGTACTAGGACTAGAAACTTCAGATTTCTCGGACCTCCGACGTACAACAAAAACGAATAAAAAGGAAAGCAAATGGCAGTGCGTAATAAGTTTAAGTATGGATTACTCGCATTTTTAGTTTCAGCAGCGCTCACAGGATGCGGCCTTGATGGTGACGATGGTGCTCAGGGTGAGACTGGAGCACAGGGCCCGCAGGGTGAACAAGGTGAACCAGGCACTGATGGCAGCGATGGCACCGATGCTTCTATTGGTATTGCGATGGATATCGTTGGGCGCGCCTTTTTAGGCAATCAAACAGCAGCTGAAATTGTTCAGTACCATGCTGGTACCAGTACTATTTACGCCACAAACGGTGAAACTAACACAGTTGCGGTTATTGATGCTTCTAGCGTTAACACGGCTACAATGTCAGATCCAATCAATACAACCACACTTACGCCAACCACTATCGAATTGCCTGCTGATATTAACGGTGTAACGCTAGGTAGCCTAACAAGTATTGCAATAAGCGGTGATCTCATGGCTGTTGCTGTGCCTGCGGATGTTAAAACAGACAATGGTTATGTGCTGTTTTATAGCGGTTTAGATAGCTCATCTCCTGTATTTTTAGACTCTGTGGAAGTAGGCGCTCTACCTGATATGGTCACTTTTACCCCTGACGGTGGTAAGGTGTTAGTGGCGAATGAAGGCGAGCCTTCTGATGACTACACCATCGATCCAGAAGGCTCAATTACTGTTATTAATATTCTAGCCAGCGGAGAGCCTGAAGAAACTGGTACTACAGTAGGTTTCACAGCGTTCAATGGTACTGAAGCCGATTTGATGGCACAGGGAATGATGTTCCCAAATCCGGCGGGCCAGACTATTAATGGTACTGCAATTACCTCTACGGTTGCGAAAGATCTTGAACCTGAATATATCACGGCTACCAACGACGTCGCTTACGTGAGCCTTCAGGAAAACAATGGACTAGCAATCTTAGATTTAGAAGAATTAACCGTTGATGTTGTTGGTCTTGGCACTAAATCTTGGGCGGGGCTTAACATTGATATTCAAGAAAACGATGCGGTTAGTTTTGGACAATATACCGGCCTTTATGGGGTATATCAGCCTGACACTATCGCTAACTTTACGTGGAAAGATGCAACTTTTATCATAACCGCGAACGAAGGCGATGCCAGAGAGTATTTCTTTGAAGCTGCCGATGCAGCGGCATGTACTGCTGCTGGTGGTGTAGATTTCGACGAAGATGATGGCTGTCTAGCTTATACAGACGAAGTTAAAGTAGAAGATCTTACCGCTGCCGCCAACTCTGAATTAGCTATGCTACAGGCGACAGGTGAAGCGGACGACTTACGTGTAACTTCAGCTATGGGTGATGCTGACGGAAACGGCGAGTACGATGCAGCGTACGCTTACGGTGCACGTTCATTCACTATCTGGGATCAAAATGGTTTAGTGGTTTATGACTCGGGTGATGATTTTGAACGTATTACAGCGTCGGTTCATGGGGCGCAGTTCAACAATGGGGACGATGAAAATGCAAGCGACTCGCGCTCTGAAAATAAGGGGCCTGAGCCAGAGGCGTTAACCGTGGGGCAAGTTGGCGATCGCACTTACGCGTTTATCGGCACAGAGCGCATGGGAGGTATTTTCGTATACGACGTTACTAACCCTTATGACGTTCAATTTGCAGAATATGTAATTAACCGTGACCTAACCGAAGGTTTGACAAGCGACGATGTCATTGGTGACTTAGCGCCAGAAAGCCTGGTTTTTGTTAGCGCTGAAAACAGCCCAAGTGGTGTGCCTCTTCTTGTTGTAGGCAACGAAGTCAGCGGCACAGTAACGGTGTGGCAAATCAACCAGCTGTAAGCTCCCGCATTGATTACATGAAACCCCGCTTTGAAGCGGGGTTTTTTATTGGTAGCGCGCCAGACTTTCCCGAAGGACAAGTTTAAAATGTCTTTACTCTTTGCTGTGTAATCTTGATGTAGAGCCACTATACCTGCCATAACACACCACGATTACGAACATTTTAAGTCTCGCTGAGTGGGTAACAATCTATGCGGGCTGGTATTAAACAGAGGAATTGAACTTTCCTTGCGTTCCCTATGGTTACACCGTTTAAGGATTAAGGTAAGCTATAACCCATAAAACGCAGTCGTATTTTTAAAGGTAAATACGATTAGGCTCAATTGCACTGGTATAGATGCGTTTAGGACACAGAGTAACGCAATGCTTAATACCGCCATAGTGCTATCAAATAATAGAGAATGCCTATGTCTCAGCAAGTTGTGATTAGTGGTGTGGGTGTATGGCACCCTAAAGACAGTATAACTAACGAAGAGCTCGTAGATAGCTACAATGCTTACGTAGATGCGTTTAACGAAGAAAATAAAGCGCAAATCGAATCAGGTGATGTAGCAGCAATGCCTTATTCAAGTGCAGAGTTCATCGAAAAAGCATCGGGAATTAAAAGTCGCTACATCTATCAAAAAGAGGGGGCGCTAGACATCACTCGAATGAAGCCTAAGATTGCCCCTCGAGCAGATGACGAACTTTCTCACCAAGCCGAAATTGCCGTCGAAGCGGCCAAGTTAGCTCTGGCATCCGCCAATGTTTCTGCCGATGAGATTGATGCTGTGATTGTGTCGTGTGCATACACCCAGCGTGCTTATCCTGCGATTGCAATTGAAGTACAAGAAGCCCTTAATATTGAAGGGTTTGGTTTCGATATGTTAGTTGCTTGTTCTGCAGCAACGTTCGGTATGCATCGCGCCTATGAAATGCTGAGCGCGAAAAATGCGACTCGCGTGTTGGTTATTAACCCTGAGTTGGTCTCACCGCAAATTAACTACGCTGATCGCGACAGTCACTTTATTTTTGGCGATGTGGCTACGGCGACTGTGCTTGAGCTTGCTGAAACCGCCAAAAGTGAGCACGTGTACGATGTGCTAAGCACCAAGGCATTGACGAAATTCTCAAACAATATTCGTTCTAATTTTGGCTACATGACACGTGCCGAAGATGTTGATCCGTATGGACCTGATAAGCTGTTCCATCAAGCGGGTCGCAAAGTTTTCAAGGAAGTGTGTCCATTGGCAGCCGCGCATATTGAAGCGCATTTAGCGAGTCACGACATTACGCCAGAGGGCGTCAAGCGTTGGTGGCTTCACCAAGCTAATATCAATATGAACACCTTGATTTGCAAACGCCTGTTAGGTCGCGATGCTGACCGTACCGAAGCGCCAATTGTTTTAGACGAGTTTGCCAACACTGCTTCTGCGGGCTCAGTGATTGCGTTTGGTTTAAACCATGAAGACCTGGTTGCCGGTGACGTGGGAGTACTTTGCTCTTTCGGTGCAGGGTATTCAATTGGCTCACTAGTGATCCGTAAACGATAGTTTTTATCATAGCGCGGGCGATGCCTGCGCACCGTACCTAGCTGAAAACGTTATGTGCTGTATATCGAAGGTTTCAGGGACGTTGCATCAATGCGCCTCCCTGTATTTCATCTCCTAAATAATGATAATAAAGGTGAGATAAAAGGATGATTTCAGATGTAGGCTATGGGTTAAATAGTCTGGCGCACTTAGCCCTTTTATTGCTGTTGTTAACGGTACGCAAACCCGGCGTAGCCAAGCATTTATTGGTATTGGCGACCGCAGCCACCTTTTTATGGTCTACAACCTTAATCACTTCGTTATTTGGACCTATCTCGCTAAGCTGGTTACTCAGCGCTGACGTGCTTAAGCAGCTCGCATGGCTACTCTTTTTAGCTGGCTGTATACAGACCAGCTTTAGCAACATCTTCGACGTTCTGAAACGCCCTGTAACGTTAATTATTATTGCCCCCGCACTAGCCGCATTGCTAGCCCCTTATCTATTGGTAGTAAATCCCGCGTGGAGCTTTCTTGTACTGATCGTGCTGTCATTAGAAGTGCTTGTACTTCTGGAAGTTGTGTATCGACAAGCGGGGCGTGAGCAGTGGGCGTTTAAGCCCATCATTATTTATCTGGGAGCAACCAACCTGTTTGAGTTCGTTACCTATGCAAACGCTACTATGGTTAACCAGGTGGAAATTGGCTACATAGCGGCACGAGGCTATATTTACTTCTTGTTAATGCCCTTACTCGTCATATCCATTCGACGAATTCATCACTGGGGCATTGATATCTTTATCTCGCGGGACGTGGTGTTGCACAGCTCTCTACTCTTAGTGGCGGGCGGTTATCTTTTTGTGATGGCTGTTGTCGGCTATGCCATAAATTACATGGGTGGCAACTGGGGAGCGACGGTTCAAATCATATTGGTTGTGATGTCATTTGCATTGCTCGCCACTGTATTCTTGTCCAACGGCTTTCGCACTAAAATAAAAGTATTTATCACTAAACATTTCTTTGCGAATCAGTTCGACTACCGCGTTGAATGGGTGAAATTAACGCAGTGGTTAACACGTGCAGGGGATACCTCATCAGATGTTTACCACGCTGGCCTAACAGGAATGCTTAACGCCATTCAATATGAGTCAGGTCTGCTATTTAAAGTAACGCAGAATGGCTATGAATGCCTGGCTAAGGCATCACCTATCACAAACACTGCGTCAACAGTTAACAATGAGTCGTCAACTGATTCAAAAGAAAACAACGCTACCTGCACAACGTTGGAAACGCTTGCAAGTTACAGCGACAAAAATGGATGGATCATTGATACGGATGCCTACCTCGTCAAACCATTCGACTACGAAGGGTTAAAGCTAGATAGAGATGCACTAAAAGTATGGGGCTACCAACTCTTCGTGCCTTTCTTAAAAGAGGGGAAGCTATGGGGATTTGCTGTTCTTGCGTCAGGAGACAATGAAAAAATCAGTTTAAATTGGGAAGTGAAAGACTATCTAACCGCCGTTTCTGAGCAAGTAGGCACGTACATGCAGCATCACGAGGCGGCACAAGTGGTCGCAGAAAATGCTCAGTTTGCAGCGTTCAACCGAATGTCTGCGTTCGTTTTACATGACTTAAAAAATGTACTTGCTCAAGTCGACCTTATTCTTGCCAATGCTCAACAGCACAAACACAACCCTGAATTTATCGAAGACACCTTCGAAACCTTGGAGCATACTAAGGCAAGAATGGAAAAAATGCTAAAGCAGCTGACTGATAAGAAGGCCGTTGAAGAAGGTGTAAACTCAGAATTTATGATTTCGGAGCTGGCCAAAGATGTGGTCGACAACCGCTGTTCAGGTTTACGTCCGCTACCAACAGTTCATGTGCTAAAAGAAACGGCCGTGACGGTTGATAAGGATAAGGTGGCAAACGTGCTTTATCACCTAATCAGCAACGCTCAGCAGGCAACCGCAGATGACGGAGAAGTCGACGTGGTGATTACTGGAAATTCTGACAGCAAAACGCAGCTAGTTTTGATAGAAGATACAGGGTCAGGTATGGATAAAGCGTTTATGGAAGAGCGACTATTCAAGCCATTTGATACCACAAAAGGCAATGCTGGTATGGGGATTGGTGCATATGATGCAAAAACATATATCGAGTCTATCGGCGGCAAACTGACGGTTCAAAGTGAACCTGGACGCGGTAGCTGTTTTACGCTGTATTTTCCGATAGGATAGGGTACATAACTAAAAAGTGGATGAAGCATTATCAAATCCACTCCCATTCGATGGGTGAAGAAGAATAATAGGATGATGAAATGACCGATACCATTTTGGTAGTAGATGATGATTTAGGTATCCAAAAGCAACTTAAATGGAGTCTTACCGATTACAACGTTGTTTTTGCAGACGATCACACATCTGCCATTGCTCAGCTCCGTCGTTTTGAACCTAAGGTTGTTACCCTAGATTTAGGGCTTCCGCCAGACCCAGCGAATGCGTCGGAAGGCTTGCGTATTCTTCACGACATCATTGCGCTAGCGCCGAGAACTAAGGTGATCGTGGTGACTGGAAACAGTGATAAGCAAAATGCGCTTAAAGCCATTGATTTTGGTGCTTATGATTTTTATCAAAAGCCTATCGATTCGGACACCATTAAACTATTGGTCAATCGTGCTTTGAATTTGTCGAAGCTGGAGCATGAGAACAGCATTTTATCACGCACCCGTTCAGGCATGTCGAGGATCATCGGCAATAGCGAGGCTATTCAAAAAGTAGTGCGCCGGGCCGAGAAAATTGCTAATACCGATATCAGCACTTTACTGCTTGGTGAAAGTGGTACAGGTAAAGAAGTATTTGCGCGCAGTATTCATGAACACAGCCCAAGAAAAGATAAACCATTTGTGGCGATTAACTGTGCATCAATACCCGAGAACTTGCTAGAAAGTGAGTTGTTTGGTTATGAAAAAGGGGCGTTCACTGGCGCGAATAAAACCACAATAGGTAAAATTGAAACCGCGCAAGGCGGCACCTTGTTTCTCGATGAAATAGGGGACATGCCAATAGGGTTACAAGCTAAGATGCTCCGCTTCTTGCAGGAGCGAGTGATAGAGCGCGTAGGCGGGCGCAATGAAATTCCTGTTGATATAAGGGTTATCTGTGCGACTCACAGAGATTTGCAGTCCATGGTAGCGCAGGAAACTTTTAGGGAAGATTTGTATTACCGAGTAGGTGAAATGCCCATTGTAATCCCGCCGTTGCGTGAACGAGACCAAGATATCATTCTGCTCGCCCGTACCTTCTTAAACATTTACCGCGAAGAGTTTAAAGCTAAGGCCAAAAGCTTCTCTGAAACCGCTGTTAATGCCATGTTAGCTCACAAATGGCCGGGTAACATTCGTGAAATGCAAAACAAACTCAAGTCAGCGGTAATTATGGCTGAAGGTACAGTCATCCAACCTGATGACTTAGGGCTAATGCCAGTAGATGCTGTCGATGAGCCTGAAACATTGAACCTACGCGAAGTGCGGGAGATTGCAGAGAGTAGAGCTATTCGCAGGGCCTATCAAAAAGCAGATAAGAATATGTCTAGAACGGCAGAACTGCTTGGCGTTACGCGACCAACACTATATTCGCTTATTGATAAATATCACATGGAAGATATTAAAAGTAGCGATTAAAGGCAGATAATTGCACCTTCCTCTGCAAGTGCTTAATAACTGGGATGAATGACTTTTCACCCCAGTTATTAAGCCGTAAAAAATATGCATTATGCTAGCGAAACAACATATGTTTACGTTTTCAAAGCATAAACTGGCGATGTGGTTCCGCTAGCGCGTCGTGACCCGTAAATGTCACTTCAAGTCGTACTTTATTTGGATTAAGTTCTACAAAAATGACGCTCGCACACACATTACAAACGTGATGCGTTTCACCGTTAGCCTCATGCAATTTGGCTAACGAGAAAGGAGCACAGTCGATAACAAGCCTTTCTTTTTCAACTGTCATACTGAGTTTACTGGTATCTGTTTGAGTCAGAGTTTCATTGTCGGCTTCTAATTCATCCAAGTGTTCAATTTCATATTGAATGGCTTGACAGTGACAGCTTCCTCTATACATATCTCACTTCCTCTACTGCTATTTATCGAGGGTATCTGGCCACTTGATACTCGCCACATTGTTAAATGATGTGGCAATTCTTGAACCAGGAAAATTGAATTTAGTATCTAACAACGTTGGATGCGCTCTAGGGCTTGTCAGTGTTTCTATTACACCTACCCATCCGTTACGGCCAGAAAGTTTAGTGGCGTAAAGCGCATAATCTACTACAGCAAACGTTCGCTTCCATGCAGCATCAAAATCATCCTCTTTGTCAGGAGGAAGCAATGAGAAGCCTATACTACAGGTAATATTGATGGGAGCTTCTTGGCCAATATCAAAAGACGTGCGAGCCACCATTTCTCGACAGCGCTCAGCCAATTCTGGCAGTTCTTCCCTATTAGATTGGCGACATACGACTAAGAACTCTTCACCGCCCCATCGAATAATAAGATCGGTCTGTCGGAATACTTCTTTTAATACGTTAGAGAATGCTGATAACACCTTGTCACCCGCCATATGGCCGTAATCGTCGTTGATACGTTTAAAGTGGTCGATATCGATAAGCAAGCAGAGTAAGTCTTGTTCCGATTTATGAGCATTTGTATTTTGTTTTGCTGAAAATTGACTGCGCCTAATTTCACCCGGTAGTTGTGACTCAAGATAGTGCCTATTGTACAAACCCGTTAACGGATCGCGCAGGCTTACCTCTTCTAGCGTCTTGTATGCTCTTTCAAGCTCTTGATTTTTTTCTTGGAGGGTCAACGTTTGCTGTCTAACTTCTCGGCGCAGAATAATGGTTTGCTGGCGCTGCTTGTATCGACTCCAGACTAAAAATGTCAGCAACAGAGCAGCTAAGGACACACTCCAAAACAAGGTGGTTTGTAAGCTTTCACGCTCAGCTTGGGCAAGCACAAGTTGCTTCGATTCTTCTAACTTTTCTAGCGTGCGAGACTGTCGCACAAGTTCGATTTCAGCCTGAAGGCCTTCTATGGCGGACTTGTTTTCTGAGTCCAGCAACCTTTCACGCAACTGTTGAATGACTGATTGAATGTCCAGCGCTTTTTTAAACTCCCCAAGCGAAACAAAAGCACTAAGCTGTATTGCTAGAAAACTCAACTGCCCCCGAATGTCCCTATTTTTTCGCGCATCAATGGTACCCGTTCGTGCTTCTACTAAGGCCAGTTCAAAGCTCTGTTCTTTCATGTAAGCTTGCGAAAGGGCTAGCCGTCCCTCTTTCATTAATTTGGCTTGCCCAGATGAACGTGCAAACTGCATGGCTTCTTTTAACAGTTCCCTGCCTTTTGCAACATCGCCACTTTCTACAAGTGCGTTACCCAACAGCATTTTTGCTTGTGCAATTGCACCAACGTCATTGGTAGAAAGTAGTAGGGTCAGAGCGTCGTTGATTGTCTGCGTGGCTTGCTTAATATCACCTGCTTTCAGTGCCAATGCACCCATACGTGCTTTTATAATACCAAGTAGTCGGGGTGTACCCGTGTTTTTAATGCTATCAAATGCATCTTGGTAATAAGTATGGGCCAGAGCCTCTTGGTTGAGTAAACTATAAATTTCGCCAATACGGAGAAGCGAAAGGCTCATTTCATTAGCCATTTTGTTTTCACGGAAGTAACGCAGAGCTTGTTTTAACGGCTCAAGAGCGGTTTCTATTTCCCCTTGGTCTTGGTGAATGATGCCAAGTTCAAGGTTTAATCGTGCTTTTAAGAGGTCATCTTGTTCAATTTGTGCAATAGACATGGCGCGTCTTACATAAGTCATTGCGGTAGAGTAATTAGATAAATTCCTCTCCGAAGTAGCAAGTTGAAGAAGGGTTGACGCTATTTTGTCGAGATTGCCTTCAGCGGTATAACGTTCGAGTGCAGCGTTAAAAATAGCTTTTGATACTTCAAAACGAGATGCGTTTTGAAGTAGTTGACCGAGTGTTGAAAAAGCATCGGCGGATAAGTGCTGTTGCTGCAATGCTTGCTCTAGTAACAAAAGTGCCTTGCTGTCAGCATCAATGTATTTTTTAGCCTTTAGAAGGTTTTCAACGTTTGTGATTTCGCTATTAATCAAATTGAAAGCTACTGCCGGTTTAGTCGGCACAAGATAAATAGCAAATAGTAGGGCACACATTAGCACGCGCACTGTGCTCAATCCTCCACTGCCCATTCTGTTGTATCTCCCATACGCTGTCAGAATATACTATTAATGAGTATCTCAAGGGGCTTTCGCCCTTGCAACACTACTATTGTGAAGAATAAAACGTTTTTAATATGTATTTGGATTCATACTTTAGTCTAATTTGTGCTGTTTTTTTCAATCCATTCCCGAATTAGTGCAGACTTTGCTTTGCCTGTTTGCTGAGCAATTTTTGCAAGTTTATCAATGCATTGCGGTGTTAATGTAAAAGTAGCATGTCGCATACCTTCTGGTTTTGCTGGTTTTCTTATGGGTACAACGCAATCTGTACGCATGCTTTTTAATTCGTTTTTAGCCGCCGTTGATTGCTTTTTTTCCACTTTACCCTGTGCATAAAGCAATGCATCATCGATAAAATCTTCTACAGAGCGAAGGTTGGGCTTAGCTAACGGCTTCGACTTTTTGAGGTTGAGTAAACTCATAAGCGTCCTCCACTTTTCCAGCTAATAACTCTTCAAACAGGGTTCTTATTTCTGTCGCCGCCTTGCCCTCTGGCTCACTCTCAATAACTGACTGCCCTGACTCTTCAGAGTCGTCATACATGTTTCTACTAAAAGTGACAGAGTTCAGGACAGGTATACCAAATGAACGACACACTTCTTTTGCCTCCAGAATACGACTTGCCAGGCTGGGAAGAGAAGGGCATTGTGTGATAACAAAGGCCGCGTTCATTTTTGGATTAACCATCTTACAGGTAGACAATATATCTTCCATGTGAGGCACTGTTTTTAGGTCGCGACGCTTAGGTCTAAGTGGAATAAGTATATGGTCAGCGACCGCCATTGAGGAACGTAAAGCAAGGTTGTCTTGACCACCGCAGTCAATCACAACGTAATCGTAATACTGACGGAGGCTAAGTAATTCGTTACGTATTTTCCCATATAACTGAACGCAATTTATTTCGGCTAGACGAGGGTTTGCTTTGCGTTCTTGTATCCAGTCTGACGTCGTTCGCTGCGGGTCACAGTCAACCATTAACACCTTGGCACCTTTTTCAGTGCGAAGATAAACCGCAATGTTTTGTGCCAGGCAGCTCTTTCCGCTACCGCCTTTTTCTCCACCAACCAAAATAATCATGGTGATAACCCTCGAATATCGCTTATGTTAAAGTACTGAGCGTTACGGAGGAACGTGAATAATGTCACGAGCGCACCTAACCTCGACTAAAAGCATAGGCAGGCAATGAACTAGGTTCAGCATCAAAATCGATATTAACGAATGTAAGACAATACCTATTGATTTGTGCAAAAACTCATTCTAGTCTTCTTACTTCATCAATAAGATTACCGATAAGAGGTTGTTATGTCAGAAAGTCGCTTTACTTCCAAAGAAGGTCAAAAAGTACCTAGCGTGTCATTTCCATGCCGAGAGGGTGATGCATGGGTAACGAAAACGACAGATGAATTATTTTCTGGCAAAAATGTCGTGGTGTTCTCACTTCCAGGAGCTTTTACGCCAACCTGTTCCTCTACCCACTTACCTCGCTATAACGCGTTAGCGAAAAAGTTTGCGAAACACGGCATTGATGACATTGTTTGTGTATCGGTAAACGATACTTTCGTTATGAATGCATGGGCCGCAGATCAGGAAGCCGCTAACATTACCGTTATTCCCGACGGCAACGGTGAATTTACCGATGGCATGGGTATGCTAGTCGATAAAGCGGATTTGGGTTTCGGCAAAAGAAGTTGGCGTTACTCAATGCTAGTGAAAGATGGCGTGGTAGACAAAATGTTTATTGAGCCTGATGTAGCTGGCGACCCGTTTGAAGTGTCAGATGCAGATACCATGCTGGCTTACATTGCACCAGAAGAGCAAACCAACGCTCCAGTTTCTATTATCACAAAACCGGGTTGTCCTTTCTGTGCGAAAGCGAAAAAATTGCTCGATGAAAAAGGCTACGAGTACGAAGAGATCGTGTTGGGCAAAGATGCTTCGCTAACTAGCTTAACGGCGATTAGTGGTCGTGAAACCGTGCCGCAAGTGTTCATTGGCGGTAAGCACATTGGTGGTTCTGACGATTTAGAGGTTTACTTTAGTTAACGTAATATACGTATAAGTCGTCACAAGAAACGGGAGCATGGTAAACTGCTCCCGTTTTTTATTAATTATCCGTAGCGGAGAATAATGGTGTCATCGAAATTTTTTGTAAAAATGCTTACAGGCATTGTCGCGCTTTTAGGTGCAAATATGGCGATAGCTGCAAATGTGTCGATACCCGATACAAGCGAAATGAAAAGCAGAAGTTTTTCAGATCTGCAAAATCAGTTCAAAGCATTTTACGAAAAAGAATGGGGTCAAACCTTGCCGTGTAGAGAGACGGCACTCAATCGCTTTTCTGTATGCAGTAATGTATTACGCAACGAAGGCAACTCGCCTTTCATGCTGACCAACAAATCAAGCAGCAAGGTGGCGGTGCTTATCCACGGCTTAAGCGATTCACCTTTCTTCATGCGTGAAATAGCCAACATCTTGTTTGAACAAGGTTTTACCGTAGTAGTGCCGCTTTTGCCTGGGCATGGTAAACGAGACGCCGATGATGACATGTCTGACTGGGATTTAGCTGAGCGCTGGCAGGGGCATGTTGATGAAGTCATTAAATTGGCTGATAGCATGGGTGATACTCTACTTGTGGGCGGCTTTTCTACAGGTGGTGCATTAGCGGTAGAGCACTATCTTGATGAAGCTAGTAATGATGTAAACAACATCGACGGTTTAATGTTATTTTCTGGTGCGCTTGCGTTATCTGACAACGCTGAAAGTATGTCTCGAATTTGGGGCATTAAACTTTTAGCCAGAATTATTGATGGAACCTATCAAACTCATGGCCCTAATCCTTATAAATACCCCAACGTGGCAGGTTTAGCAGGGTTGGAATTGATGGATTTAATAAACATCATTCGGGACAAAGTCGAGGAAGGACAGCAAATTGAAGTGCCACTATTTGCCGCTCACTCTCAAGCTGATGTAACTACACCTATTCATGGCATAGAGCAGTTAATGGAAGCAAGTAAAGGTCCGAATACCTTTTTCGTTATCGATGAATCGTACGGGTTGTGCCACGCCGATTTAGTTGTGGATACAAACTTGCTCAATAAAATGAATTTCAACGCAAGTATGGTTAATCAGCAAGAAGAATGTGCGGTACCTAAGGTAAACCCGCTGTTCTCGACTATGGGCCTGATGTTGCGTGATTATTTGTCGCAGTTTGAATAAGTTTTTAAGCGTGATGAAACACTCCCTTGCCTTTACTGCTCGGTGACATCACGCTATTATTCTAGCGAATACTAAGTCGATACAGCAATATTCTGAGTACAGTATTTGAAAATGTTTCGGATTATTTTAATGCCTAATCGGTATAAGTCGGCGAATGCAAGTTCGTGGTTTATTATACTGTTTTTTATGATGGCCCTTGTGTCGTCAGGTCGCGCTGTATCTATTGAACATTCATATGAACATGCCCATTCAGAGTCGGCGATGACGCCGCAATCTGATTCACCTCATGCTAAGCATCAAGTTCAATCACCTGAGTCTGCTAATACACATTGTCAGCACCACGAGGTGTCATCACAACATGCAGATTTAAGTGCTAAAACCAGCATGAGCGAGCCTGCCGAAATCGATGGCGTACAAATTAGCGATGCAGGCGTGAATAGCGTGAAAGCATCGCAGAAGAGCGACATGTCTTGCTGCAAAGGCGAATGTAATTGCCCAGCCGATCACTGTTTTAATATTAGCGCTAGTGCGCTTATCCAGCCTACAGTCGAGACCGAAATATCGGTAGCAAGAATGGCTGCAGCTGCACCTATTCTAGGGCAGAGTACACCTCCTCACTTCGGGCAGTTTCGCCCACCTAAATCACTTTTCACAGCATAGATCTATCTCGCGGATTTATTTCGCAGCAGAGACGTTTTTATGTAACGACGTCGTCTAATCGTTTTGAGATGTCTCTAATCTTTTATCTATGTAACGCGTGGTAAGCCTTTTTGCTAATTCTCTTTGTCAAATTTAGCGAAGAGCGGGCAACGCTAACACGCCTTACACCTAAAAAGTGATGTTATACATGAGCAACTATTCGGTACATAAAAAAGTGGGCACTGCCAGGCTTGATAAAATAAGCGCCTTGTTCGCCTTATTTTTTGTGCTTTCTTTTTGTTTGATGACTAATAAGCCTGTTAAGGCGCAGACTTTGAGCCTAGAACAAGCGCTGCAGTTAGCTATTCAACACGACCCCTTACTCAAAGGGAATGTGCATCGAAAGGATCGCTTTAATGCAGAAGCCGAAGCCTCATCATATTGGGTAAACCCTCAGGTTTCAGCGTCTGTACAAAACTTGCCAACCGACGGCTTCGCGTTTGACCAAGAGCCTATGACTCAATTTAAAGTAGGTTTGAAGCAACAGTTACCGCGAGGCAATGAAAACCTTTACAGCCAGCAAAAGTTTCAGGTTATGGCTGACCAAATATCGGTACAGAGCCAAGCTAGAAAGGCGTGGCTTAAGCGTGAAGTCACGCTTTCCTGGTTAAACTGGGTCTATGCAACACGTCGCATTGGATTATTGGACAAAGAGAAATCATTGCTTACACAGCTACTCGATTTTACTGACTCCAGATACAGTCAAGGCGTTGGTGCAGCGGCGCAGCAAGACATACTGCAAGTGCGCTTGGCATTGTTGTCGCTAGACGACAAATACGTGCAGGCCTATCAGCAGAAAAATGAAGCGAGAGCGGCACTTTCAAAATGGTTCGGCGCGCCGCTAGATGCTTCTGTAATCATGCCGCTAGATGACTCTGTAAGCGCACCGCTGGCTCAATCAACACAAGGGTCAACGCCGTCTTATCCAAAGCGCTTCGAGATCGATACTATCTTGAACGACAACAACCTCAGCCTTTCTTCGTTCTTAACGGTTATCGAGAGCAGTGAGCCTTTTTCAATACTACAGCATCATCCTGAGGCTATGCTGTTTCAAATTCAAACCCAGATAGAAGCGCAAAATGTGAACATAGCGCGAGAGCAAACTAAGCCTCAGTGGGCATTTGAAGCGAGCTATGGGTACAGGCAAGACGCGCAAAACGGCGCAAGCCGCGCTGATTTTGTGTCAGTGGGAGTTCAGGTAGACCTCCCGTTTTTCAATAAATCTCGTCAAGATGCTTCAATAGCCGCGGCGGCTTCCAAAATGAGTGCTTCCGAGACGGATTTCCGCTTGAAAGTGAACGAGCTTGCCGCGAATGCAGAGGTGCTTAAATCTCGCTTGTCGGCGTTAAGTGAGCGCAGAGCGCTTTATGAAACGGCATTAATTGGTGAAACACAGCAACTTTCTGAAGCTGAACTGACAGCTTACACCACGGATACCGGTGATATCGGTGATGTTGTCAATGCTAACCTCAAGCAAGTAGAGGTTCAGGATGATTTACTCAAAATCGACATCGAGCGCGCCAAGACACTGGCGTCACTTGCTTATTTGTATCTGCCATCCAACGCCCATCTTTCTCAGAGAGAGCAGTAAATATGACGTCTCCATCAAACTCTAACACTCGAACGAAAAACACAGCTTTCAACAGTACGCTTGTAAAAGGTTTGATTATAGGCCTACTAGTTGGCGGCCTATTTACCTTTGGTCTAGTCACACTATTTACGCCTGACACATCATTTTTATCTAAGCTCGGTAGTGATGAAAGTGACCAAAGCGTAAAGAAAACCCCGTTATATTGGGTAGCGCCTATGGACGACAGCTATCGCCGTGACAAACCGGGAAAGTCACCGATGGGAATGGACTTGGTACCGGTATACGCCATTGATGGAGCAACATCAGCGCAAAGCAATGAGCGCACGCCGGGAACCGTAATGATTCCGCCAAATGTACAGCAAAATATGGGGGTTAAAGTTGCGCCTGTTACCATTGGAACACTTCAACAGACTGTAACGGCGGTGGGTAACGTTGCCTACGATGAAGAGAGTATTGTGCACATCCACCCTAGAGTATCAGGTTGGGTCGACAGGCTTTTCATTAAATCCCAAGGTGAGCAAGTGGAAAAAGAACAGGCACTTTATACCCTATACTCGCCAGAACTAGTTAGCGCACAAGAAGAATACGTTTTAGCCATTAAGCGGGGAGACGCACGTTTAATTGATGGCGCAGCCGAGCGCCTAAGAACTCTGGGGCTATCAAAGAGCGTTATTGAAGCATTGCAAAAAACTAGACGAGTAACACAAACCGTCACATTTAACGCGCCGCAAAGCGGTGTGGTAGAAGCGCTGAATATCAGGGAAGGATTTTACGTTCAGCCCGGGACAACCTTGATGAGCATCGCACAGCTAGATTCGGTGTGGGTGATTGCTGAGGTGCCAGAAAAATACGCGCAAATTATAGCGCCTCATAATAGCGCTGTGGTTACCCTCGACGAAATGGACCATGGGTCCGATGCTAAATGGGAAAGCCACGTAGAGTATATTTATCCGTCTTTGTCAGAAACAACGCGAACCCTGAAAGTGCGCATACCGCTAAACAATAACAACCACACGTTAAAGCCCAATATGTTTGCCCACGTTGGAATAAAGCCTACTCAACGTAAGGCTGCGTTACTGGTTCCTCGCAGTGCCGTTATTCGCACTGCTGAGGGCGCAAAAGTAGTAATCAGTGATGGCGATGGCAACTTTAAGTCGGTACGCGTCACAATGGGGCAAAGCGATAGTACACATTTTGAAGTAGTCGAAGGCTTGCTGCCAGAGGATGATGTTGTGGTATCAGCACAGTTTTTGATTGATTCAGAGTCGTCGAAAAGCAGTGACTTTAAGCGAATGAAAGCGCCCGATCACCAGGCCACGACAACAGGTACTATTGAGGCAATTGAATTGCCGGCTGACACCGAAACGAATGGCGCTTCGAATAACGCAAAGTTAGTGATCGCTCGCGGGCCGATTGAAAAATGGGGACGGGGACCTGCGACAATGTCATTTGCGGTATCAAATCATATTGACTTATCTCAGTTCAAAGAAGGTGACAACATCATGTTCACCTTTGTGACTGGCGAAGAATTCACGGTTATTGATATGCGTAAACATAGTGAACATGCGGTGGACAAGGGCATGGTGCATAACTCAGGTCACAGCAATCATAAACATGATGCAGGCATTCTGAAGGGCGATGAAGCGCAAAGCAATGCTTACGAGTCAACAGTTCATAAGTCAATGGCTCATAAATCGATGGAGCATAAGTCGGCAGAACAAAAATCGATAAATCATAAGGAGCATATGCACCATGATTGAATCGGTAATTCGCTGGTCGGTAAACAATAGAATACTGGTATTGCTGAGCGCTATTATGCTCAGTATTGCGGGTGTCTGGGCGGTGAAAAACACCCCCGTTGATGCTATTCCTGATTTATCTGATGTCCAAGTTATAGTGAAAGTAAACTATCCCGGTCAGTCGCCGCAAGTGGTGGAAGATCAGGTGACGTTTCCTCTCACCTCTGCGCTAATGTCAGTGCCTGGCGCACAGACGGTGCGAGGGTATTCATTCTTCGGCGATGCCTACGTGTATATTATTTTTGATGACGATACAGACATATACTGGGCTCGAAGCCGTGTTCTGGAATACCTAAGCCAGGCGTCTTCGCAACTTCCAGAAGGCGTGACACCCCAGCTAGGTCCAGATGCGACAGGGGTAGGTTGGGTTTACATTTATGCGTTGGAAAACGATGCTAGTCAGCCAAATGCGCTAGATGCTGGTGAGTTAAGGGCGTTGCAAGACTGGTTTTTAAAGTTTGAGCTTCAGTCAGTTGAAGGCGTATCTGAAGTTGCGTCTGTTGGAGGGATGGTTAAACAATACCAAGTTATTGTCGACCCCGAAAAATTACGTGCTTATAGCATTCAGCCATCCATGATAGACATTGCCCTTAAACGGGGTAACCGCGCGTCAGGCGCTTCGGTTATTGAAATGGCCGAGGCAGAGTACATGGTTAGTGCGCAAAGCTATATTCAGGGCATTGAAGACATACAGGCGTTGCCTACAGGCGTTATCAAAGACGGCGTTAGCATAACGATCAACGATGTAGCACAAGTGGTAGAAAGCCCGTTGATGCGCCGCGGTATTGCAGAACTAAACGGGAATGGCGAAACCGTGGGTGGCATTATAGTGATGCGCTATGGCGAAAACGCAAAAGCCACTATCGATGCGGTTAAAGCTAAGCTGGATTCACTAAAAGCGAGCTTGCCGGAAGGGGTGCACATAGTCCCCGTTTACGATCGCTCCACCCTTATTAATAAGTCCGTCGATACCCTCACCAATAAGCTGGTGGAGGAATTGCTGGTTGTTGGTTGGGTATGCGCTATCTTCTTGTTTCACATACGTTCATCTATGGTTGCGCTAATCAGTTTGCCTATTGGTATTCTCGCCGCCTTTATCGTAATGAAGCTGCAGGGACTTAATGCCAACATTATGTCTTTAGGTGGCATTGCTATCGCTATTGGTGCAATGGTGGACGGCGCTATTGTTGTGGTTGAAAATTTACACAAGCACCTTCATCAGCATACTGCTTTTTTAAGTCAAGGGGGCTCAGCAAGTCAGGAAGCCTCAGCGAGTCAAAGGGATTCAGCAAGTGAAAGGGATTCAGCAAGTCAAAAGGGGTCAGGGAGTGCCCAGTCGCGAACATCTATACCAGCCTCTGCGCCAACATCTGCAAAGCTTTCGGCAGCTAAACGTTGGGAACTGGTGATTAAGTCGACCACCGAAGTTGGCCCAGCTTTATTCTTTGCGCTCCTAATAATAACCGTATCCTTTATTCCTGTTTTTGCACTAGAAGCGCAAGAAGGGCGTCTTTTTGCGCCTCTCGCCTTTACCAAAACCTATGCCATGGCAGCAGCTGCGGCGCTGGCAATTACTTTAGTTCCTGTGCTGGCGGGTTATTTCGTACGCGGGAAAATACGTTCTGAAGCCCAGAACCCGGTAAATCGAGCTTTAGAGCGTGTGTATCAACCATTGCTGATGCGGTTGCTTAATTACCCACGGTTCACCTTGGCGGGAGCGTTTTGCTTGTTACTTTCCATGTACTGGCCGTTAAGCCAACTAGGTAGTGAATTTATGCCCGAACTGGACGAAGGCGATTTGATGTATATGCCTACAACCTACCCGGGCATTTCAGTGGGTAAAGCCAGAGAGCTTTTACAGCAGACGGATAAGCTTATTGCAACCTTGCCCGAGGTTGAAACGGTATTCGGGAAAATTGGACGCGCAGATACGGCTACAGATCCTGCACCATTGACGATGATTGAAACCTTCATTCAGCTTAAACCGAAAGCCCAGTGGAGGGCGGGCATGACCACTGAAAAGCTTAAAGAAGAGCTTAACGCTCTGGTGCAATTTCCTGGGCTGACCAATGCGTGGGTAATGCCAATTAAAACCCGTATCGATATGTTGGCAACCGGGATAAAAACACCTGTTGGGATCAAGATTGCGGGGCCTGACCTTGCGGGCATTGAAGCCATCGGAAAGGATATAGAGACACTGCTTAAAGACCTGCCCAACACAGCATCAGTTTACGCTGAGCGGGTGGTAAGTGGTCGTTATGTTTATATCGATATCGACAGGCAGTTGGCAGCGCGTTACGGCATGACGATAGACGATGTTCACAGTATTCTAGCTTCGGCAGTGGGCGGCAAAGTAGTTACACAGTCAGTGGAAGGGCGTGAGCGTTTTCCTATTGCCATGCGTTTTTCACAGCACTACCGCGATACGCCTGAATCTTTAGCATCCATGCCTTTCGTTACGCCAAGCGGTGTTCACATTACCCTTGGCGATGTGGCAACCGTGCGTATTGACGACGGACCAGCCGGAATTAAAAGCGAAAATGCCCGATTAAATGGGTGGGTGTATGTTGATATATCGTCAAACTCAGCCACGGGCGTTGACTTAGGGGGCTATGTAGATAGCGCGAAACGCTATTTGTCAGAGCATCTAGATTTACCCACTGGATACTCCATCACGTGGGCGGGGCAGTTTGCTTACCTTGAGCGCGCGAAAGCAAAACTGTCGGTGGTTATACCGCTAACGTTAGCCATTATCTGCCTTTTGCTTTATCTGGCATTTAAACGCCTTCGCGATGTGGCACTCATACTCGCTACCTTACCGTTGGCGCTGGTGGGCAGTGTATGGTTGCTTTACCTTCTTAATTTTAATCTGTCGGTGGCGGTAGGCGTAGGGTTTATTGCCTTAGCTGGTGTAGCGGTAGAAATAGGCGTTATCATGTTGGTCTATCTAAACCAATATGTATCAGATGCGCTTACTAAGCACGCAACAGAAAATGGCAACATTAAAAAAGATGAGCTTGTGAAAAAGGCTATTGTCCATGCCGCCTCGGCAAGACTTCGCCCAGTCATGATGACATCGCTTTCTATTATTGTGGGCTTATTACCTGTTCTTTATGCCACTGGAACCGGAAGTGAGGTAATGCAGCGAATTGCGGCGCCTATGGTAGGCGGTATGGCGAGTGCACTGGTATTAACGCTTTTGGTATTGCCAAGCGCGTTTTACTTAATTGCGTCACGCAAAAGATAATAGAATTGAAAATACAATAGCGTAGATAAAGCATGGGGAAGCGATAACACGCTTCCCTACGCTTCATTTTTAAAGCATTGCGAGATTAGTGCGCTTCCGCGTGCTCTTCCGCATAAACTTCCACTTTTTGCCAAACACGTAAAAGGTTTCCGCTCAATATCTTTTCGATGTCGCTACGGCTGTATCCTCTATCCAGCAATCCTTGTACTAGGTTTGGAAAACTCGCCACGTCTTTAAGGCCAATGGGGAGTGAGTCACCTACACCGTCATAGTCTGAACCAATACCTACATGATCAACGCCAATCAGTTTTACCACGTGATCGATATGGTCAAGCACTTCGTCTAGGGTTGAATAAGGGTAAGGCACTTCTTTGCGATAATTCTCTTCAAAGTTCTCTAGCTTAGGGCTGTCTTCACCCTCTTTTTCAACCAAGGCTTTGCGAGCAGCGGTAAGGCCACTACGCCACTTTCCGGCTTCTTTAGACACAAAACTTGAACCAAAGTTAATCATAATTACACCGCCATTCTCGCCGAGTTTTTTGATCATCTCATCGTCCATGTTGCGCTCAAAACCCGGGGTAAAGCGGCGCAGTGAAGAGTGCGATGCTATAACGGGTACCTTTGTTAACTCAATAACTTGGTAAAAGGCGTCGTCAGACACATGGGAAATATCTAGCATGATGCCAATGTTGTTCATTTCGCCCACTAAGGTTTTGCCAAACGGGCTAAGGCCTTTCCATTTTCTGCGCAGGTCATACGAAGAGTCAGAAATGTGGTTAGCTTGACTATGAGCGAGGGTGATGTAGCGAATGCCGCGCTCGTAAAAAGCGCTTAAATTTGCCAAGTCCCCTTGAATAGGAGAACCATTTTCCATACCCATTGGCAATGAAATTAACCCTTTTTCAAACTGAGCTTTTACGTCAGAAGGGCTTTTAGCAATGGCAAATTTATCAGGTGCACGGGCAACAATGGCTTCCACCGAGTCAATGAGTTCATGGGCAAGCTGGGTAGATTCAGGCGAATTGTCCAAGCTGGCAGGCACGTAAATACTCATAAAAGGGGCGTTCAAGCCACCAGATACTGCACGAGGGTAGTCGAAGTCGCCGTCCTGCGTAGCTTTAGTGACATCAACCCACTTTTCCTTTACGCGATAAGGTACATCGATGTGACCATCTACAATAATAGTTTCTTGTGCTATCTTGATAGCTTTTTCAGATGCTGAATACGTGGATGTGTCAGCAAATGCAGAGTGTGAAGCAAAAAGCGCAGAGATAAATAATGCGCAAGATGAAAGTGGGAAGCGCCCCTTCATAGAAAATCCTTATTTTGTTTTTTATCGCTTAGGTCAACAACGGCGAACTTAATAGCAGTACGAGACTAAAGGATAATGCCTACCACGACAATAGGCTTTTACTTGCTATGCATTTACCTCAGATTGCTCTCGTTAACACATAAAATATTCGATATTGCTCATTTTTAGAGCGCTTGTGCTGTTTACTTCAAGTTTACATTGCAATAAAAATTTAAAACTTGTTATGGTGAAGACTGCGTGACTTCATTGCGCGAATACGGGATACTCCCAAGCGCTCCGCCAATTATCGATGACTACTGTGCATCAGCGCGGCCGACGTAATTTTTTTAGTGGCACCCGCTCTTCTCACATAATCAAGCCGGGGCCACAGCTAACAAGTATGAGAAATAAATATGGCTATTAATTTTGTACCGCTAGATAAAGAAAAGCATAAAGACCTAAAGGTTGCGGTAAACACATCTTTCAGCTTTGCGAAAAATACACATCTTGCAGCAGCAACCATTCGTGAATTTGCACAACTAGCTGCAACAATGCCGCTAGTGTTCATTGAAGACACTGCATCTAAGCGTCACCACGTTGTGACTATGCTTGGTATGGAACAAGGTCAAAACCTTTTTCTAACTGGCGACAGCTGGAAAGGCCCTCACGTTCCAATGAACATCCTTCGCTATCCATTCGACGTGCGTCCAGACGGCGACAAGCTTGGCGTTTACATTGATGAAAACTCTGACCTTATTTCTGATGAAGGCCAAGCGCTATTCACTGAAGCGGGTGAAGCAAGCGAGTTCCTAGATAACCGTCAGAAATTCCTAGCAGACCTTGCGAATAGCGAAATGCTAACACAGCGTTTTGTAGCGAAAGTTGTTGAATTAGACCTACTTGACCCAATTCAAATTCGCCTTACTTACCAAGACGGTAAGCAGCGCAATGTTACAGGCATGATGAGCATTAACGAGAAGAAACTTCTTGAGCTACCTGAAGAGCAAGTGCTTGAGCTACATAAACAAGGCTTCCTAGGTGCAATTTACGCGGTAATGATGTCAGTTGGTCAGCTAAACCGCCTTGTTGAGCTTTCTAACGACACAGAAAACCCAATTCGCAACATGCAGCTTTCTGCTGTTAAATCAGAAGAAGCGCCAGCCGAAGCAACGCCAGACGCCTAATCGCTCCCTCATTTTTTAAGTTTAAAAGCCCGCAACGTTGCGGGTTTTTTTGTACCTAAAATTCACGTTCAGACTTCGTCATGTTTCGTTCAGAAACCGTTAAGTTTTAATGCCTTATCTTATGCGTAGTGGTTTTACACGTCGTTCCCAACACATTTTTAAGGACAAAAGACATGAACATCAAATCTAATAAACTTTCAACAACGCTAACTGCACTATCACTTATCACGGCTTCAGTATTTGCAGTATCAGCAGCGCATGCAGCGACACAAAACGAAGTACAGGTTACCGCTGTCGATCTTGAAGGGGTAGATGACAACCTCTACGGTGCTAGATATGTGCGCTACCTTGACGAGGTGAGTGGTAACAGCGGCGCTTACCTTATTAACCCTTATCTGCAGCGTGTATCAAGTCTGTCTGGTGGGTACGCTAATTTAGACGGTATCGATGTGTTTAACTTAGGTACCACCTTTTATTTCGACGACACGTGGATGCTGGCCATTGAAGGTGCCCACAGTAAATTTGACGACGACTTTGGTGATGAGGATTACACCAATATCGATTTAAAAGTAGGATTTAACTTGTCACGTCAGTGGCAAATAGGCGCAGGGGTAATTTATCAGCGCGCCAGCTACGAAATTAATGACGGTACAAATAGCTACAGCGAAAGCGAGAATGAAACTTCACCTCTAGTTTTCACTCGCTATACCACAGTAGGCAATGGGGGGACTGGTTGGGACTTCACCGCCCAATATATTGCCGACGATGTTGACGTATTATCTGGAAGTGCGCGTTACTTCTTTAGCCCAGGTTTAAGTGTTCAAGGTAGCTATAGCTACACCAACGCGCCAGATGGCTTTGACAACTTAAAAACAGCAGGAGTGGCCTTAGATTACTGGGTAAATGAGCAGTTCTCACTATCAGCAAGCTATGAAACAGATATCGACAGTGATATTGAAAGTGATGTCGCGTCACTTACTGCTTCTTACCGCTTTTAAAGCAAGTCAGCTATCAATTATTGATAGCTAGCAATTATTAACAGTGAACTATCAGCTGCGGTTGGTAGTTCATTTCTTGCGTTTGTACCTATAAATCGCTTTTAAGTTAACCAGCGTCTTCAATGTTGTTAAAAACAGCCGTTCATCGATAAATTTGAACTTTAATTTTCTCCGCCTGAATATTTTTTAATCTTTTTTGCACGCCTAATCATACACTTCCTAAAACAACTGTATATAAAGACAGCTTAAACCCAGTGTCTATGCGGCTTTCACGCCTTTTTTCTACTTGACAGTGGGGATCATTGGTACCTAAACTGTAACTCAGTGGGTAAATGTGGCGAATTGTGGATCAAATCATCATCACTTTGCAGATTAGTACTCAAAAAACAAGAAAACCAAGAGCAAATAATAAAAGGCTAGGGGAATGTTCCGCGGCGCTAACGCAATCAATCTGGATACAAAAGGCAGACTGGCTATACCGACGAAGTATCGTCAGTCGCTGCTGGATGATTGTCAGGGACAACTGGTCTGCACTGTCGATACACAACAAAGTTGTTTGCTGCTTTACCCACTTCCCGAATGGGAAGAGATTGAGCTAAAACTCTCAAAACTTTCAAGCATGGTTCCGGCCGAACGTCGCTTGCAGCGATTGCTACTTGGATATGCTTCTGAAGGTGAGATGGATAAAAGCGGACGTATTCTTATTCCTACCCCACTGCGAAGTTTCGCAAAACTCTCAAAAGAAGTCATGTTAGTTGGTCAGTTAAACAAATTCGAAATTTGGGATGCCGATATTTGGGCACAACAAGTTGAAGCTGATATAGACACCGAACGCAAAGGCGAATTTGAACTTACCGAACGATTACAGGACTTTTCTCTATGACACAGCCTAGCGAATTTAAACATATTTCTGTATTGCTTGATGAATGCATTGAAGCCTTAGCGATTAAACCGGACGGTATCTACATTGATGCTACGTTTGGACGTGGTGGGCACTCAGCGCATATTTTAGAAGCATTGGGTGAACATGGGCGACTCATCGCCTTTGACCGCGACCCACAAGCGATTAAAGCGGCTGAATGCTTCGCTGATGATAAGCGTTTTAGCATTATCCACTCACCATTTGGTGATATGGCTGAAGAAATCGAAGCGCTAGGGCTAACCGGCAAGATTGACGGCGTACTCATGGACCTAGGCGTATCTTCACCACAACTTGACGATGCAGAGCGTGGCTTTAGCTTTTTACGTGACGGCCCACTCGACATGCGTATGGACACCTCTCGTGGACAAAGTGCTGCCGATTGGTTGGCTAGCGCAGAAGAGCAAGACATTACACAGGTCATTAAAGAGTTTGGCGAAGAAAAGTTCGGCAAGCGCATTGCTCACGCTATTGTGAACACACGTATAGATACACCTATTACCCGTACTGCACAGCTTGCCAAGATCATCGATGAAGCTGTACCTGTAAAAGACAAATTCAAGCACCCTGCAACCCGCGCATTCCAAGGTATTCGCATTTATATCAATGCGGAACTTGAGCAACTTCGTGTTGGCCTTAAAGCGGCTACCCAAGTGTTAGCAAAAGAAGGCCGCTTAGCCGTTATTTCATTTCACTCGCTTGAAGACCGTTTAGTAAAACGCTTCATTAAGGATCAAAGTAAAGGGAAAGTGGTACCACATAATTTGCCAATAACTCAGGCTGAAATAGATGCAGATAAGGTGCTTAAAGCGCTAGGTAAAGCAATAAAACCTTCGGAACAGGAGATTGCGAACAACGTTCGCTCTCGCAGTTCGGTATTACGTGTGGCAGAAAAGTTATGACCAAAGCCGCGCCAGACAAGGCCAGCACTAATTTTAAATTACTGCTTATCATTGTTTCAGATTTGACCCGCAACAAGTTGCGGGTTTTGTTGTATTTAATGGTTATCACAAGCGCTATGGCGGTAACGCTTAGCAGTCACCACAACAGACAGCAAGTCATCGCCCTTGAAGACCTTATGCAAGAGAAGGACGAACTTGATGTCGAGTGGCGTAACCTCGTGCTTGAGCAACGCGCGTTGACCGAGCATAACCGCATAGAAAATTTGGTTGAAAAACAGCTAGAAATGTACCGTGCCACGGCAGATGACGAAGTAGTGGTGAGGCTAAAATGAGTACATCTGCACTTTCTCGTAAACGCAAAAATACAGGCGCAAAACAAAATGTAACACCAAGCTTGGTGCACTGGCGTTTTGTGGTTGTGCTTGTCGTAATCATGCTTGTTTTCGGCGTGTTGGCTGCCCGTGCGGCCTACATTCAAGTTATCGAGCCAGACGAACTTATTCAACAGGGCGACAACCGCACATTAAGAACACGTGACATGCCGACCTATCGAGGGCTTATTACCGATAGAAATGGCGTTGAACTCGCGGTGAGTGTGCCTGTTCGCGCCATTTACGCTGACCCAAAAATTATTCACGAAAACAACGGGTTTGAAGAAGAACGCCGCTGGGAAGCGCTGGCAGATGTACTGCGCCAAGACGTAAATGAACTCAAAGAAAAAGTGGCAAACCCCAAACGTCGCTTTGTTTACTTGCAGCGTCAGGTGTCTCCGGCCATGGCTGAGTACGTCGATAAACTGGACATTCCAGGCATTTATCTTCGCCGTGAAAGCCGCCGTTATTATCCTACGGGTGAAGTTTCAGCGCAGTTAATCGGGGTAACCGATGTTGACGACACGGGCGTTGAAGGCTTAGAGCGCATGTATAATGAGTGGCTAACGGGCACGCCGGGTTCGCGAAAAATACGCCGCGATGCGAAAGGACGCCAGGTTGAAATCTTAGAAACAAAATCTGGTGAAAAAGCCGGCGACCTAGAGTTGACTATCGACCAGCGCATTCAAGCACTTGCTTACAAAGAAATTAAAGAAGCCATGATTTACTATCAATCAAGTTCGGCTTCCGCCATTGTCATTGATGTAAAAAGCGGTGATGTTTTAGCTATGGTGAACGCACCATCGTTCAACCCTAACGATAGAAGTGATATTTCTGCGCACAGAATGCGTAACCGGGTAATTACTGATGCGTTTGAGCCGGGTTCAGCATTGAAGCCACTCGCAGTGCTTACCGCATTAGAATTCGGTGAAATTGAGCCTGAAGATTCAATAAACACACACCCAGGTTGGATGCGTTTAGGCGGAAGCCTAGTAAAAGACTCGCGTAACTATGGCGAACTAACGCTAGAAGAAATTATTCAGCATTCCTCAAATATGGGGACGTCTAAGTTGGCCCTTTCTGTGCCTAAACAGTTCCTGCTTGATACCTATTACAACATGGGCCTAATGAGCGATACCGGGCTGAATATGGCGGGTGAGAGTAGCGGTATTTTCCATGAGCGCAGTCGCTGGTCTGAGTTTGAATTAGCCACGCTTTCGTTTGGGTACGGCATATCTGTGACAACAGCACAGTTGGGGCGTCTTTACGCGACTTTGGCAAACGGCGGTATAAAAACACCGTTAAATATCATCAAGTCACCTGAACAACCTTCTTGGCAAGCTCAATCAGAGCGGGTGATAAGCGAAGAAAACGCGAAAGCCATTGTTCAAATGATGGAAAGCGTTACCCAGCGTGGCGGCACGGCAATAAAAGCAGCGGTTCCGGGCTATCGAGTCGCTGGCAAAACAGGTACCAGCAGAAAAGCGGTGGCTGGCGGGTACGGTGAAGAGTACGTCAACATTTTCGCCGGTATCGCACCTGTGTCTGACCCCAGGCTAGTAACTATTGTATTGATCAACGAACCCGGCGGTGATTTGTATCACGCAGGGGACACAGCAGCACCCGTTTTTTCATCGATTATGGGTGGTGCACTGCACATGCTAAACGTAACGCCCGATGACAAGCAGGTTACTTCTAGCCGCTTATTGAAAGGAGGTCAAAGTGGTAGTTAGTGCCTTTATTCAAAGTATCAAAGCCTTGTTAGCGAAATTTGGTGTAGAAGCCCCCGATATTCGCATTGAAGGTTTAACGCTGGACAGCCGAGAAGTGAATACACGCTTAGCGTTTGTTGCGGTGAAAGGCCACGAACGCGATGGTCGAGATTTTATACCCCAGGCAATAAGTTTAGGGGCCCGTGTAATTCTGGCGCAAACTGAAGACAGTAGTGCCCATGGCCAAATGGAAATGCGCGACCACAGCGTCATCATTTCGCTATATGATTTACCGCAAATGCTCTCTGCATTAGCTGCGGCATTTTACGACTACCCTGCCCAGAAAATGACGACAGTAGCAGTGACAGGAACAAACGGAAAAACCTCTACAGTTCAATTGCTTACTCAGCTTAAGGATGCGTTAGGCACACGTAGTGGAAGCATCGGAACGCTAGGTAGCAGTGTGTTTGAAGGCGATGAAACTCAGTGGTCGAACACGCCGGCAGCAAATACTACGCCCGATGCCATACGTATGCAGTATTTGTTGGCAGACTTTGTGCAAAGCAACGTGCGCCATACGGCCTTCGAAGCAAGTTCTCACGCATTGGTTCAAGGGCGGCTTGGTACAGTAAAAACCGATATCGCTGTTTTCACTAACCTTACTCGAGATCATCTCGATTATCACGGCACCATGGAAGAGTACGGTAAAGCCAAGCGCTTGCTGCTTCAACAGCCAGGTTTAAATGCTGTTGTATTAAACGCCAATGATCATGAAAGTAAGAAGTGGGATGGTGCAGCAGATAAGGCGATTACACGAATCTGGACAGGTATAGCCGAAAATGGTCTGGATGAAAACGGTGAAAGTGAGTGCTTGCGAGAGCATAACAATCCTCAAAGTCGCCATTGTTTCGCCACAAATGCTTCTTATCATGCAGGTGGATGTAGCTTCGAACTAGTGAGTTCGTGGGGAAGCGCTGCTATTTCGCTACCGCTATTTGGAAAGTTCAATATCAGCAATGTACTTAGCGCTGTAGGCACGCTACTCGCTGAAGGTGAGCGTTTTGATGACGTGGTTAACGCGGTAAATGCAATCACGCCCGTTCCCGGGCGAATGGAAGTTTTCCCTGTAACGGGTGCGGCAAACTTAGTGGTGGACTACGCGCATACGCCAGACGCTCTGGAGAAAGTGCTGTTAAGCGCCAAATTTCATACAACGGGCAAAGTGTGGTGTGTGTTTGGCTGTGGTGGAGATAGAGACAAAGGCAAGCGACCGTTAATGGCGCAGGCTGCTGAGGTTGGTGCTGACGCTATTGTAATCACCACAGATAACAGTCGCAGTGAAAAACCGGAATCTATCGCCGAGGATATCATTGCGGGTTTGAAGAACCGTGAGCTGGCCGTGTCTATACCTGATCGCGAGCAAGCTATTCGTCATTGCCTTGAGCACGCGCATGAAAGCGACATCATCATTGTGGCCGGGAAAGGCCATGAAGATTACCAAATTATCGGTGACAAAAAGACTAACTATAACGAACGTGCAGTTGTGGCGCGACTGCAACAGGAGTACAGCAAATGATAACAACAACGCTGTCATGGATAGCCGAAAAGGTTGATGGAAAATTTTTAAAAGGCGCTGCTGACACTGAAGTGTCTGCAGTAAGTACCGATACCCGCACCCTAGAAGATGGTGCAGTTTATCTGGCCTTGAAAGGCCTAAATTTCAACGGCCACGACTTTATCTCAACCGCCGAAAAAGCGGGAGCAAGTGCGGTTATTGCCAGTGAAGACGTAGTAACCTCGTTACCTGTCATCATGGTTGAAGATACCAAAGAAGCGCTTGGTCTGTTAGGTGCGGCAGTGAAAGCTCATGTGTCGCCTAAAACCATTGCCATCACCGGAAGCAGTGGTAAAACCACCGTAAAGGAAATGTGCGCGGCTATTTTGGCGCGAAGAGGTAATGTATTAGCCACAAACGGTAACTTCAATAATGATATTGGTGTGCCGCTAACCCTTCTACGCCTAGAGCCTCAGCATGAATATGCGGTTATGGAGTTAGGTGCAAATCATATCGGTGAAATCGCGTATACCACGAACCTTGTTAAGCCGGACGTAGCCACTATCGTAAACGCTGCCGCTTCTCATCTAGAAGGCTTTGGCAGCTTGCTAGGCGTGGCGCGCGCCAAAAGCGAAATTTTTAAAGGCCTAGGCAGTGACGGTGTGGCGGTAGTCAATGTTGATAGTCAGTTTGCCGAATTTTGGCAGGGCAAACTTAAACAGACCAAAACGCTAACGTTTTCGCCGCAGCAGAAAAACGATGCTGACTTTAGAGCAGAAGATATCACCATTGGATTAGATGGCTGCGCCGCATTTCACTTGGTTTGCCCGCAAGGTGATATGTCTATACAGCTAACAATACCTGGTATCCACAATGTGGGTAATGCCCTTGTTGCTGCTGCTCTAACGCTACAAGTTGACGCCACGTTAGAAAATGTGCGCGACGGCTTACTTGCCATGAAGCAAGTTAGCGGCCGTTTGAACGTAAAACAACTTACTGAACAAGTTCGCCTATTAGATGACACCTACAACGCCAACGTGGCGTCAGTTAATGCGGCCATTGATACACTAAGTAGCTTTTCAGGCATTCGCGTTCTTGTTCTAGGCGACATGAAAGAGTTGGGCGAAAAAGCGCGTTTTTACCACGAGCAGGTAGGGGAATACGCCAAGCAAAAAGGAATAAATTACCTGTATACCATGGGTGTTTTGAGTCAATCAGCGAGTGCTGTGTTTAATGAAAACGGTGGCCATTTCAGCGATGTTGAAAGTTTGTTGGCCGCAATGGAGAGTGATTTGTTAGTGCAGCAGCGCGATATTTCAATTTTAGTCAAAGGTTCACGCAGTTCCAAAATGGAACGTGTGGTAGAGGCGGTAGAGGTCTCTGCGCTGGGAAAGCACGATAGCCGTCGGGAGCGAATAGCATGTTAATTTGGCTAGCCGACTGGCTGACACAATTCGATTCAGGGTTTAACGTATTTTCATACCTTACCCTTCGTGCAATTTTAAGCACGCTGACCGCATTACTTATCGCCATTTTAATTGGCCCTAAGATGATTCGTTATTTACAGCGTATGCAAATTGGTCAAACCGTACGTGACGATGGCCCGCAAAGCCATTTATCAAAATCAGGCACGCCCACTATGGGCGGGTTACTTATACTCGCAGCAATTGTAGTAAGCGGCCTGCTTTGGGCTGACCTGACTAACCGTTATGTATTGGTAACCCTTACCGTGGTTGTGGCCTACGGTATTATCGGGTTTGTTGACGACTACAGAAAAGTGATCCGCAAAGATTCGAAGGGGCTTATCGCCCGTTGGAAATATTTCTGGCAATCTGTGGTTGCGTTAGGCGTCGCATTCTATCTATACAGCAGTGCAACAATAAGCGCTGAAACCTCACTTCTGGTGCCTTTCTTCAAAGAAGTGTTCCCGCAGTTAGGTGCGTTCTTCATCATTATTACCTACTTTGCCATTGTAGGCACAAGTAACGCGGTAAACCTTACCGATGGATTGGATGGACTTGCCATTGTGCCCACTATATTGGTGGCAGGCGCATTTGCCATTTTTGCCTATGTGACAGGTAATGCGAACTTTGCTGAATACCTGAATATTCCTCATATTCCGCTCACCAGCGAACTGGTGATTGTGTGTACCGCCATGGTCGGGGCTGGCTTAGGCTTTTTATGGTTTAACACCTATCCGGCACAAGTTTTTATGGGTGACGTTGGTTCACTAGCGCTAGGCGGCACACTAGGTGTGTTAGCTGTATTAGTGCGCCAAGAACTCGTGTTAATCATCATGGGTGGTGTTTTTGTTATGGAAACCCTGTCGGTCATCCTTCAGGTAGGTTCTTACAAATTGCGTGGCCAGCGTATTTTTCGTATGGCGCCTATTCACCATCACTATGAATTGAAGGGCTGGCCAGAGCCGCGCGTAATAGTGCGTTTTTGGATCATTTCAATCATTTTGGTGTTGGTGGGTCTTGCTACCCTCAAACTTAGATAAGCGGTAAAGAGAAAAATCGTAATGTCGTATAACGTACGTGAGCATAGTTATGTAGTCGGTGGCCTAGGTGTTACAGGTCAGGCTTGCGTGCGCTTTTTGTTGCAAAAGCAGGCAACGGTCAAAGCGTTTGATACACGTGCTAATTTTGCTGCACCTGCTGATCTTGATGGTGATCTCGACTCTGGCATGCAAGCTTTTATGGCAGAGAAGGTCACCTGCAATGCCCTCAGTAAAGATTACTTCGATGGTGT
Source organism: Alteromonas sp. ABH4_453 (assembly GCF_056160665.1). Lineage (NCBI taxonomy): Bacteria > Pseudomonadati > Pseudomonadota > Gammaproteobacteria > Alteromonadales > Alteromonadaceae > Alteromonas > Alteromonas sp. ABH4_453. The sequence goes on along the minus strand of NZ_JBSWXP010000001.1, from coordinate 470,763 downwards.
AGACACCTTGGTGTTAAGCCCAGGACTTGCCCCTGATATTGAACAAGTTGCCTGGGCAAAATCTTGCGGAGTAGAGGTCATTGGCGATGTTGAGCTGTTTGCCCGCCTAAATACACCTGAAAATAGCACTGCGCCAACTAAGCGCGTAGTCGGCATAACCGGTTCTAACGGTAAAACCACGGTTACTTTATTAGTGAACCATCTGCTTAAAAGTTGTGGGGTAAAAAGTATTGAAGCGGGTAACGTGGGCCGGCCTGTACTTGAAGCGCTACAAAGTGATGCAGATGTAGTAGTAATGGAGCTATCAAGTTTTCAACTTGAAACCACCTCTAGCCTGGTGCTTGAAGCTGCCACTGTGCTTAATATTTCCGATGATCACCTAGACCGTCACGGTACCCTTGAAGCCTATATCGATGCCAAGCATCGCATTTTTGATAACGCGAAATCTGCGGTTGTGTGGCGAGACGGTGAGTTTGTGGCGCCTGAAGAACCGCTAGCATCACAAGAGTTCATTGAATATGGTTTAGGGGAGTCGTCTACAGGGTTTGCAATTGCCGCTTTTGAAGATAAAAATGACGGTTCAAGCGATAAGCAAAGCCTGTTTATTACGTTTAACGGTGAAAAGCTTATTGCCCTTAGCGATATTCATTTGGCGGGCATGCACAACGTACTAAACACTATGGCTGCATTAGGCATATGCCAACAGCTAGGTGTCTCGCCAGCGCTTGCGGTTAAACATCTACGCAGTTTTAAATCTGCACCACATCGGTGTGTGGAAATAGCCCGCGTAAACGACATCCGCTATATCGACGATTCCAAAGCAACCAACATTGGCGCCACGGTAGCTGCCCTTGAAGGGTTAGCCCCGACTATACAAGGGAAGCTCATTCTTATTGCAGGTGGTGACGCTAAAGGCGCTGATATAGCCAGCCTCTCGCCTTATCTAACTAAATATGTATCGCACGTGTTTGCTTTGGGCAAAGATGCACACCTGTTTGAAAAGAGTTTTGCGCATACAACTCGTGTGGCAACGATGAAAGACGCCGTAAAAGCAGCAACAAGACTTGCTGCCCCTGGTGATGTTTTGCTGCTTTCGCCTGCGTGTGCAAGTTTAGATATGTTTAAGAACTATATGCATCGCGGTGACGTGTTTAAACAAGATGTACACCACCTACTTAATCTACACAGTAAGAACGACGACGCTGTGGAGGCCACATCATGATTGCTGCCTCTACCAAACTTAGCGCGTTATTTGCCGTGAAGCACGACGGACAACCTTCGGCAACGCACCCCTATGACGTGACGCTTATCTTAATTGCGCTCGCGCTAATGAGTATTGGCATTATTATCGTCACCTCGGCGTCGATGCCGGTGGCCGATAGGCTTCACGACAACCCCTTCTATTTTGCTATTCGCCACGGTATTTACATTGTTGGGGCCATCATTGCCGCTATGGTAGTGCTGAATTTGCCCATGCAGTTTTGGCGAATGACAAACCCCTATCTTCTGCTTGCGGCTATAGCGCTATTGTTAGCAGTACTGGTAGTGGGAAGAACCGTGAATGGTAGTACCCGTTGGTTAGCGATTGGGCCTATAACCATTCAAGCTGCCGAGCCAGCTAAGCTCTTTTTCTTTGCCTATTTGGCGGGTTATTTGGTTCGCCGCTACGAAGAAGTGACCGAAAATCTAAAAGGATTTATTAAACCCCTTGTCGTGTTCTTTGCGTTAGCGATGCTATTACTGCTACAGCCAGACTTAGGTACCGTCGTTGTGATGTTTGCCACCACCATTGGCTTGCTGTTTTTAGCGGGTGCACGACTTTGGCAGTTCTTCGCACTGGTGTTTGCAGGCATATTGGCGGTTGTAGCGCTTATCGTGTTTGAAGAATACCGAATGAAACGGGTTACCTCCTTTTTAGACCCTTGGGCTGACCCGTTTGGCGCTGGTTATCAGCTAACCCAGTCTTTAATGGCCTATGGCCGCGGTAACTGGTTTGGGCAAGGCCTAGGCAATAGCTTGCAAAAACTGGAATTCTTACCCGAAGCACACACTGACTTTGTTATGGCCATCTTGGCGGAAGAGCTGGGCTTTGTTGGTGTGCTTGCAGTACTCGGCCTCATTTTGTGGATGGTGTTGCGTGCACTGAGCATTGGAAATAAGGCACTTGAAAAAGGGCGAGCGTTTGATGGTTACATGGCTTACAGCATAGGCATCTGGTTCAGTTTCCAAACGGCGGTAAATATTGGTGCAAGCGCAGGTATTCTGCCAACAAAAGGGTTAACACTGCCGTTAGTTAGCTACGGCGGCTCGTCACTTATCATCATGTCAGTAGCAGTAGCCATATTACTTCGTATCGATTTTGAATTACGGGTTGATGGTGTACAGGCGATTGGCCGGGGCGACAGCAAGTCCGGTATGAGCAAGGCTCGTCGTAAAAAGCCTATTCCTGCAGGCGCGTCGCAATCTAGAGAGGGACATGCCGAAGGTGGAGCGAGTGTAGAGAGCAATACAGATGAAACAGACTTTTCTACAGCGACGGTTGAAGCTAAACCTAGCGCAAAAACATCAAGTGCAGAAGATGAAGGTAAAGCCGGCATTAAAGCCATACTCGCGCGGGTATCGCAGGAGGCTGATAATGGCTAAGCGTTGCTTAATTATGGCTGGCGGTACAGGCGGACATGTTTTTCCAGGACTTGCAGTGGCAAACGCGCTTCGAAAGGAAGGTTGGGACATTCATTGGCTAGGCACCGCCGAGCGAATGGAAGCGCAAGTTGTGCCTAAGCACGATATTCCTATCCATTTCATACCGGTAAAAGGGCTTCGTGGTAAAGGCATATCTGCGCGTCTGCAAGGTGCTGTTGCGTTAGTTAAAAGCTTATTTTCTGCAAGGCGAATTATAAAGCGCCTTCAACCTGATATCGTTGTCGGATTTGGTGGTTACGCTAGCGGCCCTGGCGGCGTTGCTGCAAAAAGCTTAGGTATTCCCGTTATTGTGCATGAACAAAATGCAGCGGCAGGCATGACCAATAAGCTTCTAAGTAAATTCGCAAGTCGCGTGCTTCTGGGCTTTGACGATGCCAAAGAACAATTTTCAGGTGGCGCTACTAAGGTGCATACTGTGGGCAATCCTGTTCGTGATGAAATTTGGCAGGTGAAGCCCAAATCTGTGGACATTGACGCAGACGCTCGTGAAAACACCACAGAGCATAAGCAAGGTCTTAATATGCTTGTTGTAGGCGGCAGTTTAGGCGCGCAAATTCTCAATGAAACCGTACCAGAAACTTGCGGTGTGCTAGAAGGTTTATCAATAAAACACCAGTGCGGTAAAGGTAACAGTGAAGGTGTCATCAAAGCCTACACGTCGGTGGGCGCTGATATGGCGAAAGTTGATGTAAGTGATTTTATCGATGATATGGCCGCAGCTTATGAATGGGCAGACTTTATTGTATGTAGAGCTGGTGCGCTCACGGTGAGCGAGGTTGCAGCTGCTGGGCGTGCAGCGATTTTCGTACCGCTACCTTTTGCGGTTGACGATCACCAAACAAAAAATGCGCAATCGTTAGTGAAGCAAAATGCGGCACTAATGATTGCTCAATCTGTATTGAAAGAAAATTTGGGGCAGGCGGTGCGTCAGTGGATAAAACACCCTGAAGACTGCTTAAAGATGGGCGCTGTAGCAAAAACATGTGCAAGCACTCATGCCACGGAAAATGTAGTAAGCCACGTAAAAAGCGTGGTAGGAGTAGGGGACTAATGGTTTTTAAAACCCCATTTGAAAGCCCGCAAATGCGCAGGGTTAAAAATATATTCTTTATTGGTATCGGCGGTGCCGGTATGGGTGGTATTGCCGAAGTATTGCTAAACGAAGGTTATGCAATTGCTGGCTCTGATATTCAAGAAGGGCCAATGACACAGCGCTTAAGCGAATTAGGCGCTGATGTGAAAATAGGCCACCGTGCGGAAAATGTCGAAGGCATGGACGTTATTGTGGTGTCTAGTGCCATCAATGAGCAAAACCCAGAAATTATCGTGGCTCGTGAAAAGCGCATTCCGATTATTCGACGCGCTGAAATGCTGGCTGAGTTGATGCGATTTCGCCACGGTATAGCGGTGGCAGGTACGCACGGCAAAACGACCACAACCAGTTTGATTTCAACGATTTTCGCAGAAGCGGAGTATGACCCTACGTTTGTTATCGGTGGCTTGCTTAATAGTGCCGGTACAAACGCGCGGTTAGGCAAGAGTCGTTATCTAATTGCCGAGGCTGACGAGAGCGATGCGTCCTTCCTTCATTTGCAGCCAATGGTATCGGTGGTTACGAACATTGAAGCGGATCACATGGATACCTATGGCGGCGATTTCTCAAAGGTGAAAGATACCTTTGTTGATTTTTTGTCGAACCTACCGTTTTATGGTCAAGCCATCGTATGTGGTGACGATGCGAACATTCAAGAAATTCGCCCTCGTATAGGCAGAAGCATTCTGACCTACGGTTTTGAATCACATAATGATTATCGCGCAGAAAATGTTTCACTGTCATTCGGTAAAGCGAATTTTACGGTTATTCGCCCAGAACGCGAACCGTTAGATATTACGCTGAACCTCACCGGTAACCACAATGTGCTTAATGCCCTTGCTGCTATCGCGGTAGCAACGGATGAAGGCGTAAATGACGACGCTATCATTCGCGCACTAGCTAGTTTTGGCGGCATAGGCCGTCGTTTCGAGCAGCTAGGTACGTTTGCTACCAGTAAAGGCGAGGTGTGTTTGGTGGATGATTATGGTCACCACCCAACCGAAGTGAGAGCGACTATCGCTGCTGCTCGGGCAAACTGGCCTGATAAGCGCTTGGTTATGGTTTACCAGCCTCATCGCTTTACGCGTACCCGCGACCTTTACGAAGACTTTGTTGAGGTACTGTCGAGCGTTGATGCACTGTTGCTTCTGGATGTATATGCGGCCAGTGAACAGCCTATTGAAGGTGCTGACAGTAAAGCGCTATGCCGCTCCATTCGTCAGCGCGGTCAAATAGAGCCTGTATACGTAGGTGACAAAGGCGCCTTACCAGCTATTTTGGCGAACATCATGCAAGATGGCGACATCGTCATGACCCAAGGCGCGGGCAATATTGGACAAATTGCTAAGCTCTTAGCTCGTCACGCGCTTGAGCCGCTCACACTTGCAAAGGAAGGGGAATAAGATGTTTACACCTTCAGTAAGTATTCACTCACAGAAAACCCACTCGCCGAGCGAGTATGGCAAAGTAGCTGTGCTGCTCGGCGGTGACTCTGCCGAACGGGAAGTATCGCTTAATTCGGGCAATGCGGTGTTAAATGCCTTGTTACGACAAGGCGTAGATGCGTTCGCGTTTGACCCAGCAGAGCGACCATTGACCGACCTTATCGACCTCAACGTCGACAGAGCACTTATCATGCTTCACGGTCGTGGCGGTGAAGATGGCTCTATGCAAGGGGCCCTCCAGTTCCTAAAAATTCCCTACACGGGAAGCCCCGTTTTAGGCTCGGCGCTGGCAATGGATAAAATTCATACTAAGCAAGTGTGGCAAAGTTTAGGCCTACCCACCGCAAAATATGAAATTGCTGATAAAAGGCACTTTGAAGCTGGTAAGTGCAGCGCTATAATGGATAAATTGGGGAATGAAGTCATGGTAAAACCGGCCAGAGAAGGGTCGAGTATTGGCATGGCGAGAGTGACAAGCGCTAAACAGCTCGAAACTGCCATTCAGGACGCCTTTAAATACGATAATCAAGTCCTGTTAGAGCAGTATATAGATGGCCCCGAATTCACTGTTTCTGTATTGCAGGGACAGGCGTTGCCGTCTATTCGCATGTCTACTCCACATACATTCTATGATTATGCTGCGAAATACCAGGACAATACAACAGAATACTATTGCCCGAGCGGCTTGTCCGAAGAGCAAGAAGCACAGCTAGCAAAATTAGCATCCCGTGCTTTTGATGCTATTTCTGGCAGCGGCTGGGGTAGAATTGACGTTATGCAAGACAACCAAAGGCAGTTTTATTTGCTAGAGGCGAACACAGTGCCTGGCATGACAGAAAAAAGTTTGGTGCCTAAGGCAGCCAAAGTTGCAGGATTAACTTTTGATGAACTGGTACTAAGTATTCTTTCTACCAGTTTTGATGACGTTGCAAACAAGGCGTAAACGTGGCAGATACCAATACTAATCAAGGTAAGCCCGCTTCTGCAAAGAGCGGCAAAAGTAAAACAGCAGTGTGGGGCGGCGTCGCTTTCTTACTGTTTGTTATTGCAGGGTTAGTATTTGGTGGACTGAAAGCAAACCAGTATTTGCAGGATGAACAGCAAATGCCGGTGCAGGTTATCGATTTTTCTGGTGATTATCAGCACATCGATATTACCAAGCTAGAGCGGTTAATACGCAAGGCACAGCCTGGAAGCTTTTTCGCGCTTGATGTCAACGAAGTATTTGAGCTTGTTGAAGCGCAGCCTTGGGTTTATCGCGCGTCAGTAAGAAAGAAATGGCCAAATACGTTAAAAATTTATTTGGTTGAGCAGCAGCCAGTTGCGCAATGGAATGAAGATTTGTTGTTAAACCCTTATGGCGATACGTTTAACGACGAAGGCGTGAAGTTAGACTTACCGCGCCTTTACGGCCCGGGTGGCAGTGAAAAAACCGCCCTTGAAGGCTACAACGCCATGCACGCGTTGATTGCGACGACGGATATGACGTTAGAAGAATTATCCTTAAGCGAACGATTTGCATGGCAGGTGCAGTTAAAAAACGGCATCAAATTGAATTTAGGACGTCAGGAGTTTATCGATAGGCTACAACGCTTTATTGATGTTTATCCACTTCTGGCGCAACAAGAGAAGGCGGTGAAATACGTCGACCTTCGCTATGACACGGGCGTAGCAGTCGGATGGAAAGACGACAGCGCCACAGATGAAGAGAGTTAAGGAAACCATGTCAAAACCTGCTGAACGCAATTTGATTGTAGGACTAGATATCGGCACCAGCCAGGTAAAGGCTGTGGTGGGTGAATTACTAGAAGATGATCAAATCAGTATTGTTGGCGTGGGCACCCATGCATCGAAAGGTATGGATAAAGGCGGCGTTAACGATTTGAACCTGGTGGTTAAATCTGTCCAGCGTGCAGTAAACGAGATGGAGTTAATGGCAGATTGCCGTGTGTCTTCAGTTTTTATGTCTATCTCGGGACGACACGTTAAGTGCCAAAATGAAAATGGCATGGTACCGATTAACAATCAGGAAGTAACACAAGAAGACGTAGATAACGTTATTCATGCAGCGCGCAGTGTGCCAATTGCAGCAGAACGTCGACTACTACACGTGTTACCACAAGAATTTACTATAGATGTGCAGGAAGGAATTAAGAACCCTATCGGCATGTCAGGAGTAAGAATGGAAGCGGATGCTCACATTATTACCTGTGCCGACGATATGGCGAAAAACATGGTGAAGTGTGTTGAGCGTTGTGAACTTAATGCCGATCAGCTGATCTTTTCAGCATTGGCATCAAGTTATGCGGTACTCACTGACGACGAGCGCGAGCTTGGCGTATGTGTGGTTGATATCGGTGGTGGTACTATGGATATGGTTATCTACACCGATGGCGCTATTCGCCACACGGCGGTAATACCGGTTGCGGGTAATCAAATTACTAGCGACATCGCTAAAATATTTAGAACGCCTATTAGCAATGCAGAAGAAATCAAGGTGAATTACGCCTGTGCATTGAAAGATATGGTGAGTATGGAAGACAGCATTGAAGTGCCTAGCGTAGGCGGCCGCCCAGCTAGAGTCATGTCTCGTCATACGTTAGCTGAGGTAATTGAACCTCGCTATCAAGAGCTTTTTGAGCTGGTACATGATGAAATTCGTGCCAGCGGTCTGGAAGAGCAAATCGCTGCAGGCCTTGTGCTTACAGGCGGTACCGCTAAGATGGAAGGTGCCGTGGAATTTGCCGAAGAACTTTTCCAGATGCCCGTGCGCGTGGGCAAACCCATCAACGTAAAAGGCTTGTCTGAATACGTTGATGACGCTGGATTTGCGACAGTCGTCGGACTGCTGCAATATGGCAAAGTACAATCTGACAATAAGAAGTCCAGTACGCAGAAGACCGGTGAAAGCTTATTTCATCGCGTGCAAAGCTGGTTTAAAGGTGAATTTTAATTTTATTTTGGGGGCGCTATAGCTACGGCATTAAGGCTAGCAGGAAGCAATTAGCCTAAGGGAATGACCTGGCGTAGTGTTTAAAAGACGTACAACCGGAGAGTAAGTATGTTCGAATTAATGGATAGTCACGGCGAAGAAGCCGTAATCAAAGTCATCGGTGTCGGTGGCGGCGGCGGCAATGCCGTTGAGCACATGGTGTCTCAAAGCATTGAAGGCGTAGAATTTATCGCAGTTAACACCGATGCACAGGTGCTTCGCAGCTCAAGTGCAGACGTTACACTTCAAATTGGCTCAAGTGTAACAAAAGGGTTAGGTGCGGGTGCTGATCCGAACATTGGTCGTGAAGCAGCACAAGAAGACAGAGAAACCATTCGTCAGGCGCTAGACGGTGCTGATATGGTTTTCATCACTGCCGGTATGGGCGGTGGTACAGGGACGGGCGCAGCGCCAGAAGTGGCAAAGATTGCGCGTGAAATGGGCATTCTTACGGTAGCAGTAGTTACCAAGCCATTCCCATTTGAAGGTAAAAAACGCACCTCGTTTGCGGAACAGGGCATTGTTGAGTTGTCTAACAACGTTGACTCGCTAATTACCATTCCTAATGAAAAGCTACTTAAAGTAATGGGCCCAGGCACGCCGCTTCTACAAGCGTTTAGCGCTGCAAACGATGTGTTACGTGGTGCAGTTCAAGGTATTGCAGAACTGATTACCCGTCCTGGTCTAATTAACGTTGACTTTGCAGACGTACGCACCGTTATGTCTGAGATGGGTAAAGCGATGATGGGTAGTGGCGCTGCAAGCGGTCCAGACCGAGCTGAAGAAGCTGCTGAATCCGCGATTGCCAGCCCGCTTCTTGAAGATATCGATTTGTCAGGCGCGCGCGGTATTCTTGTAAATATCACTGCGGGTCCAGATTTCGCTATCGACGAGTTTGAAACTGTGGGTAACGCCGTTAAAGCGTTTGCCTCAGAGAACGCCACAGTGGTTGTGGGTACAGTTATCGATATGGAAATGACAGACGAGCTTCGCGTAACGGTTGTAGCAACCGGTATTGGCGCAGAGCGCAAGCCTGACATTTCGCTAGTAAGCTCAGAAGGCTCTCGCCTAACACAGCCTGCAAAAGAATACGGTAACACGCAATCAAGTGAACCACGTTCTGCAGTAGGCGGTACAGAGGGCAATCAGGCGCTAAAGGCCGACGACAGTGCACAGCCAGAAAATGATTTGGAATATTTAGATATTCCTGCATTTCTTCGTAAGCAGGCAGACTAATTTAGCTGCCTGAAACGGAAGGGAATTATTTTACGTTTGTGTTGTCTTACTTAGTAAGGTGTATTTACACAACGTGATAAATTTCGCGTGGATAGGGTGAAAAAATGCGTAATCTGACAGGGTGAAACCTGCCAGAACGGGTGTTTTTTGACATGTGAGTAATAACTCACTATAATTCGCGCCCGCTTTTTTAACAGGTAAAAGCTTAAGCAGATGATTAGACAACGTACAATCAAGCAATCGGTACAAGAGACCGGAATTGGGCTTCATAAAGGGGAAAAGGTCACAATGACTCTCCGACCTGCGCCAGCAAACACGGGTATCGTGTTTAGGCGTGTTGACCTTGAACCACATGTTGACATACCTTCGCGTGCGAACGCGGTAGGTAATACCATGCTGTGTACGTGCCTAAACAACGAAGACGGTGTAACTATCCAAACGGTAGAGCACTTAGCGTCTGCGCTTGCGGGTTTAGGTATCGACAACATCATTGTTGAAGTAGACAGTAACGAGCTGCCAATTATGGACGGAAGTGCTAGCCCGTTCGTATTCTTACTTCAATCTGCAGGTGTTGAAGAATTAAACGCGCCTAAGCAGTTTATTCGTATTAAAAAGCCAGTTCGTGTTGAAGATGGCGATAAGTGGGCCGAATTAGTACCTTACGATGGCTTCCGTGTTGATTTTCAAATCGACTTTGACCACCCTGTGATCAGTCAAACTCGTCAGCACATGGTTATGGACTTTGATTCATGCTCGTATGTTAATGAGGTAAGCCGTGCTCGTACCTTCGGCTTCATGAGCGATTTAGAGTATATGAACGCTAATAATCTAGCGCTTGGTGGAAGCATGGAAAATGCTGTGGCGCTAGATGAGTTCCGCGTACTTAACCCTGAAGGGTTACGCTACGATGATGAATTCTTAAAGCACAAAATTTTGGACGCCATTGGTGATTTATACCTTGGCGGTCATAGTTTAATTGGTGAGCTGCGTGCTTATAAAACTGGGCACGGCCTTAACAACAAACTTTTAAATGCCGTTTTGGCACAGAAAGAGTGTTGGGAGTTTGTGACCTACGACTCGCAGGAAACGGCACCAATTCGCTACGCTCAACCGGCGTTAGCGTAGAAATTTAGAAAAGCCGCCTAACGGGCGGCTTTTTTTCATATGGCAATTACTGTAATAAATGATACAGTAGCCGAATAATTAATATAAATTTCACCCATTTGACAAAAAAACATAAGTTGAAGGTTGTCGCCTTTGGCTAAAAACACATTCATAGTGTTATAAAGTAATATGAAAAAGAATGGCGTGAAACAGCAATTTTCTTCGTGGTATGAAATTAACAATCACATTAGCAGGTAAAAACAAACGTTACAGGCACAGCATTAGTGTCCGTACGCTCGTGAGCGCGACCGTGCTCTCGTCTATTTTTATGCTAGTGTCGAGCCGTTCTACTGAATCTGTGTCGGAAGATGTTGCACGGGTTCGTTTAGCGCAAACTGAAGTCAGCGAAAAACAAAAAGACGTTGAAGCGCTAAAACAACAAACCACGATAAAACTAAAAGCCTTGCTTTCTCATGTTGCAGAGTTGTCTGCTCAGGCGTCGCTACTTGACGAGAAGGGCAAGCAAATCGCAACAGAATTAGGTATGTCAGCGGCTGACCTGGACGCTTTCGTACCGGTATCGATACCGGATAACCTTCAAGACGATCCCATCCTTCACGAAATAGCCAAACTAGAGCAATCACTCGATTTGAAGTCTCAACAGTTGTCTATGCTTGAAAGTTTGGTAAGGGGTCACCATATCAACGAACAGAGCCAATTATCTGGTCGTCCGATAGAGTCAGGGTGGTTGTCTTCTTATTATGGTATGCGGGCCGACCCGTTTACCGGCGAACCTACCATGCATAAAGGGCTAGACTTCGCAGGTAAAGCAGGAGAAAACGTAGTAGCGACCGCCGCAGGTATTGTGACCTGGGCGGGTGAGCGCTATGGCTATGGCCAACTAGTAGAAATTGATCACGGTGATGGCTATGTTACCCGCTATGGGCATAACGACACCCTTACTGTTTCAATAGGCGATGTGGTGACCAAAGGGGAGCCAATTGCAAAAATGGGCAATACGGGGCGCTCAACTGGCGTTCATGTCCACTACGAAGTAATAAGAAACGGAAAACCAATCGATCCTCTGCCTTTCGTTTACAAAAAGTAGACAAGGTAGCAGCCAGGTAATTCTCGTTGATGATGCCTTGTTAGTTAGGTCATTTGAAGCGAAGAAGCATAATTTAAGAACATCGCAGAACACAACGCATTTAATATTGTGTTTTATACGTTTAATTTAGCTGTGCACGATGTGCGGCGCCTCGACAAGTAGTGGAATATAAAAGCTAATGTTTTCAAGCATCCTTCGAAAAGTATTCGGTAGTAGAAACGACCGATTATTAAAAAAATTACGCAAAAACGTAGATGCCATTAATGCACTGGAAGCAGAATTTGAAAAGCTTTCCGATGAGGCGCTAAAGGCTAAGACAGACGAATTTAAAGCCCGTATCGAAAAAGGTGAAAGCCTGGATAGCATCCTTATTGAAGCCTTTGCTACGGTACGTGAAGCCAGTAAACGTGTTTACGGTATGCGTCACTTCGACGTGCAAATGCTTGGCGGTCAAGTACTGCACGAAGGCAAAATTTCGGAAATGCGTACCGGTGAAGGTAAAACCCTTACGGCTACTTTGCCAACTTATCTTAATGCCTTATCAGGTAAAGGTGTTCACGTTGTTACCGTGAACGACTACCTGGCGCGTCGTGATGCTGAGTGGAGCAATCAGTTATTCATGTTTTTAGGTATGCGTGTAGGCTGCAACGTACCGGGCATGTCACCTGAACAAAAGCGCGACGCTTACCAAGCAGACGTTACCTATGGAACCAACAACGAGTTTGGTTTTGATTACCTGCGCGACAATATGGCATTTAGCCCTCAAGATCGTGTTCAGCGCCCGCTTAACTATGCCGTAGTGGATGAAGTTGACTCCATCCTTATCGACGAAGCCCGTACGCCACTTATTATTTCTGGCCAGGCGGAAGATAGCTCAGAGTTATATCGCCGTATTAACGTCATCATTCCTAAGCTTGTTCAGCAAGAAAAAGAAGATGAAGAAGGCCAAGAGGGCGATGGTGACTACACGATTGACCTTAAAGCAAAGCAAATTCACCTTACCGAGCGCGGTCAGTTACACGTTGAAGACATACTTCACGAAGAAGGCTTATTGCCTGAAGGTGAGTCGCTGTTCGCTGCTGGTAATATCTCACTGCTTCACCATATTAACGCTGCGCTTCGTGCGCACAAGCTGTTCGCGAAAGACGTAGATTACATCGTTAAAGAAGATCAAATCGTTATTGTTGACGAGCACACCGGTCGTACGATGGAAGGCCGTCGCTGGTCTGAAGGCTTACACCAGGCAGTAGAAGCGAAAGAAGGGGTTCGTATTCAAAACGAAAACCAAACCCTTGCGTCAATTACCTTCCAGAATTACTTCCGCTTGTATAACAAGCTTGCGGGTATGACAGGTACAGCAGATACAGAAGCCTTCGAATTTAACCATATTTACGGTTTAGAAACGGTAGTTATCCCAACCAACCGCCCTATGCAGCGTAAAGATATGGCTGACCTTATCTACCTAACGGCAGAAGAAAAATACGAAGCCATTGTTGAAGACATTAAAGAGTGCGTAAAACGCGGGCAACCTGCGCTTGTGGGTACGGTGTCTATCGAAAACTCAGAACTTATTTCTCGCATTCTTAAGAAGTCGAAAATTCCTCATAAGGTACTTAACGCTAAGTTCCACGAACACGAAGCGGATATCGTTGCTCAGGCTGGTAAGCCAGGTGCGGTTACGATTGCGACTAACATGGCAGGCCGTGGTACCGATATCGTGTTAGGTGGTAACTGGCAGGCAGAAGTAGAGAAAATTGAAAATCCAACTGAAGCGCAAATCGAGAAGATCAAAGGCGAATGGAAAGAAAGCCATGACGCTGTGCTTGCCTCAGGCGGTTTACACATTATTGGTACAGAGCGTCACGAGTCTCGCCGTATCGATAACCAGCTTCGCGGTCGTTCGGGCCGTCAGGGTGACCCAGGTTCAAGCCGTTTCTACCTGTCATTAGACGATGCACTAATGCGTATCTTTGCCTCTGAAAAAATGGGCAATATGATGAAGCGTTTGGGTATGGAGCGTGGTGAAGCTATTGAGCACCCATGGGTAACGCGCGCCATTGAAAATGCACAGCGCAAGGTAGAAGGCCGTAACTTCGATATTCGTAAGCAGTTGCTTGAATACGATGATGTAGCCAACGACCAGCGTAAAGTTATTTACGAGCAGCGTAATGAGCTTCTAGATGAAGGTGATATTAGCGAGACTATCGCAGCTATTCGTGAAGATGTTATCTCAAGCGTTGTCGATGAGTACATTCCGCCACAATCTCTTGAAGAAATGTGGGATGTAAGCGGCCTTGAAGAGCGCATGCGAGCCGACTTCGCCGTAGACTTGCCAATCAAGACTTGGCTTGAAAACGACGACAAGCTTTACGAAGAGAAGCTTCGCGAGCGCATTCTTGGCGAAGTCGTTGACGCTTATAAGCAAAAAGAAGAAGTGGTAGGTGAACAAGTACTACGCCAGTTTGAAAAAGCGGTAATGCTTCAAAACCTAGACAGCCACTGGAAAGAGCATTTGGCAGCAATGGATCACCTACGCCAAGGTATTCACCTACGTGGCTATGCGCAGAAGAACCCTAAGCAAGAATACAAGCGTGAGTCATTTGCCTTGTTCTCGCAAATGCTAGAAGCGCTTAAAGTTGAAGTAATCACTATTCTTGCGCGTGTAAAAGTACAAGCTGAAGAAGACGTGCAAAAAGTAGAAGAGCAACGTCGTCAAGCTGACGATGTGCCTAAGAACTTTGAGCACGAAGAAGCGAGTGCGACGCCTGAAGAAGCAAGTGACAAAGTACGTACCCAAGTTCGCGAAGGCGCGAAAGTAGGCCGTAACGACCCATGTCCGTGTGGCTCTGGTAAAAAGTATAAGCAGTGTCACGGTAAGCTTAAGTAATGAAAGTTGTACATGTTGCTGTGGGCGTTATCGCCCGCGGCGATGAAATTTTTATTACCCTTCGCCCAGACAACGTTCACCAAGGCGGAAAATGGGAGTTTCCTGGCGGCAAAGTGGAAGAGGGTGAAACCGTTCTCCAGGCGCTGAAGCGAGAGCTTGCTGAAGAAGTTGGGATTATTGTGAACCGCAGCGAGCCTGTGATTGTGATCACCCATGATTATGGCGACAAGCAAGTTAAACTAGATGTTCATCGAGTGTGTGATTTTACCGGCGAGCCCCATGGCAAAGAAGGTCAACAATCTCGATGGGTAAATGTGAAAGCACTTAACGCCTCTGACTTTCCAGAAGCTAACGTTCCTATTATTAGCGCACTGCGGTGAATGCGATCTAAATAGCTACAAATCAAAGCGGCCAATTGGCCGCTTTTTTATTATACCGAAGTATAAACTCCTCATTTTCAAACATTCTCTCTTCGAAAAAAATCACGCCTCTAGCCAGGTTATTAGACTTTTGTACTTTGACAAAATTGCCATTCTCGCCTTGCACACTTTCTGATATATAAGCTTTTGTTTTTATATAAACAATAGTTGTTAACGGCATTTGAGACATTCGTGACATTTTTTGGTTGGCAGGTGTAAGTGGTTGTGTTGCGTACTCATCTTCATATAAACGTATTCTGATTTATACTTGAAGGGGGTGAATTTTAACCGATATTTAACAGGTGATTTATTGCCATCTATATATCGAGGTTAACTATGGCGCTCAAGAAAACATCAGACCCAGTCGCTGCACCTACCGTTCAAGTGGATGCGAAAATGAGAAAAGAAGCTGAAGAGCAGCGCCGAAAAGCACGAACGCTGGCAAGGCAGCAACAAGCCGCGGAGCGTGTGGCATCCGCTACGACCGAATTAGTTAGCGGTGTGAATCAAGCTTCTAGCGCAACAGATCAACTATCAACTGCGGTAAACGAGATAGCGGCGGGGGCTGAGGAATCAAGTAGTGCCAGCCAAGAAAGCTTAGCGGCTGTGACGCAAATATCGGGCGGCCTGGTTGCGCAGCTTGAGCTTGCAGGCGCAACCATGGATAAAACCAATGAACTACAAACGTTTTTAGAACGTGTAGTCGGAGATCTGGGCACCATGATGACCAGCGTTAAAACGGCTTCAGAACATCAATCTCGTTCGGTCGTGATGATGAGCGAGTTAGAACAACAGGCTTCTAACATTGGCGAGGCCGTTAAACAAGTAACGCGCATTGCTGATCAAACCAATCTTCTTGCCCTTAATGCTGCTATCGAAGCCGGTCGTGCCGGTAAGCATGGTAAGGGCTTTGCTGTAGTGGCTGACACGGTGCGTGCCCTCGCTGAGGTGTCTGACAAAAGCGCTGCCGACATCGCTAAGCAAATTGAAAAAATTCAGGAACAATCAAATCTAGTATCTGATGCTGTTAAGTCTTCATCAGAAGCCGCACTTGAAGAGGTTACTAAAGGTGAAGCTGTTACCGAGCAATTAGTCACTATCAAAGATGATATGAAATCGATTGCTGATGGAGCTGAAGAGCTTCAAGCACAAGTTAAATCGATGGATGGCGCAGCCAAAGAAATTCAACAAGGCTCTGAAACTATCTCTTGCGCAGCGGATGAACAATCTACGGCAGCGCAAGAAGTATCTTCCAACGTATCTGAACAGAGCGTTGCATTATCACAGGCGGAACAAGCAGCTCAGTCGTTAGAGCTTATAACCGAAGAGTTAAAAAATAGCACCGATATAAATAAAAGCGCTGAAGAAGTGGCATCTTCTGCAGAGGAATTATCGGCAACGCTAGAAGAGATTAATCGCTCCTCTGGCGAGATTATGACAGCGCTAACTCAGGTGAACAATGGGTCGCAACAAGCAGCGAGTTCGGTAGATCAAGCCGTCGGTAATATTGACTTATTGCGTGAGGGTGTTGATAGGGCGTCATCTCAGTGCGATGTAGCACTAGAAAAAGGTAATGCAATAACGGCACTCTTGAAAGAGAACCGTGCCCTTATCGAAGGCATGGTAGGTGGTATCAATTTAGCACTTGAAACCAGTAAAGAGAATGTAAGTGCTATTAACGAGATGGAATCCATGACTCGCCAAATTGACAAGGTCATCGATACTATTACAACGGTTTCGGTTAAAACCAGCATGCTCGCGGTAAATGGCGCTGTCGAGGCAGCGAGAGCGGGTGAGTATGGTAAAGGTTTTGCGGTTGTTTCAGCTGACATTCAAAGCTTAGCCGACGAAGCAGCCGAAAATGTAGAACAAATAAAAGACCTCATAAAAGCCATTCAAGACCAAACGGTTAGTGTTAAAACGGACCTAACCAACGTAGCTGAAAGCGCATCACGAGAAGTGATGAAGGCGGTACAAACAACCAAAGACGTTGAAAGGGTAGCCGCCGATATTTCAGAGGTAGTGGAGTATAACCAAGCGATGAAGGATCGCGGTGAGGAAATTGCTGCAGGCGTAACACAAGCTCAGAAAGGCCTCGAACAGATAGCCGCTGCCAACGAGCAGGCAAGCAGCAACTGTCAGCAAGCACTCAATGCAGCTGAGCAACAGAGTAAAGGCATGGAAATCCTTGCAAAATCTATCGAAGAAATTGCCTCGGTAGCAGATGAAATGCAAAACGGCTAACGGTTCACCTTGTCAGAGGAGTCTTTCTTATGACTGATGTTTCAAATGTAGAAAGTACCGAAAATCTTCAGGACGACACGAGTGACGGTGAACAGCAATTCGTTTCCTTTCTTGTGAATGAAGAGCGTTTTACTTTTCCGATGCACTCTGTAGGCGAAATAATACGGGTTCCTACTGTGGTGTCGGTGCCACTTGGACCTGCTCAAATGATTGGGTTAGCCAACCTAAGAGGCAATGTTTTACCTGTATATGATCTAAGCATGATTTTGCTGGGTGTAAGCTCACAAATTACCGATGTGACTCGCGTGGTAGTTGTAGAATCGGAACTCGGTAGCGTTGGGTTTATGGTTGACCGAGTACTGAAAGTATTTGGGGTGCCAAATGATACGGTAATTGATAAAAAATCGATGACCGAATCTATCGCCTATGAATACATGCAGGGCATTATCAAGCAAGATGACCAGCCAGTAGAACAAATACTCGATGTTTCGTCTTTAGCCAGAGCACAAGCGGTAACAAAGCAGGATGGTAATACGATGCAACTGTCGGGAATGCATCACATAGACAGTGACGACGAGATTGTTGAATCAGATGATCATAGCCTGCAGCAACTGGTTTGCTTTTCTCTTGAAGATCAAGAGTTCGCATTTCATTTACAAGATGTAGAAGAAATTGTTCGTGTACCCAGTGAAATTTCTCAACTACCAGAAAGTGCACCATCAGTGCTAGGGCTAGTGAATTTGCGAGGTCGAATAATTCCCATCGTCGATTTAGCAAACTGCATTGGCATGGTCCATACGCAAATTAATGAGGCCTCACGTATTGTCATTGCTCAGAACAGCGACTTCGGCAGCGTAGGGTTTGTTGTTGCCAAAGTAAGCAATGTGGTTTCCATTTCTGAAAGCGAACTAGAGACCGTGCCTTCTGTCTGCAATGACGGCGCTGAGTCAGGGGTTCTTGAAGCAGTGTACAGAAGCGATGGCGGCAAGCGTCTGGTATCTATAATAAACCTAAACAATGTCTACAGCCGAGCGCTCATGACAGCGTTGAGTTCGCTGGATGAAGGCATAAAGCAGGAGTCACAGATGAGCGAGAATAACGAGGGCGCCATCAATGAAGATGATTGCGAGCAATACGTCATATTCTGGATTAATGGTCAGGAATATGGCGTAAGCATTGATGACACCCAAGAAATAACCCGAGTACCTGAAAAGCTAGAGAGCATTCCAAGTACCCCCGATTATTTAAGAGGGATTGTAAATCTGCGTGGCACGGTGCTACCTGTCATCGACTTAAGAAGTCGTCTAGGCATTCCAAGCAGTGAATCATCTGAACGGCAGCGAATTGTTGTGTTAACGAAGGATAAGCAGCGCACTGGCTTCATTGTTGATGGCGTAGCAGAGGTAAAAACTGTGGTCAAGCAAACCATTGAAACAGCGCCTTCGTTGTCAGAAATGCAGTCTGAATTTTTAAGTCGATTAATAAAATTAAACGACGAAAAGCGCATTATTCAAATTATAGAGCCGAACGTTTTGTTAAATGATAACGCCGTGGCTCAAGCGCAGGCGCAATGCTAGTTAAGTAGGCTATCTTACTTGGTTGATTAATAGGAGAAGCTATGTCGGTAAAGGTACTTGCGGTGGATGACTCTGCGTTAATGCGCAAACTCTTTACTCAATTGTTTGAAAAAGAGGGGTTCATTGTCCAGGTTGCAAGAAACGGTGAAGAAGCCCTTTCTAAAGCGGTCGAGTTTAAACCCGATTGTATAACGCTTGATATTAATATGCCTGTGATGGACGGTATGACATGTTTGGCCTTATTAAGAAACTTGTATCCATGTCCTACTATTATGGTTTCTTCGCTAACGCAAAAAGGTGCGGCTATTACTCTTGAAGCATTAGCATTAGGCGCCAGCGACTTTGTACTGAAAACAGGGGGCACTGTTAGCCGAGACATTTCCGACATCGAAACGCCTTTAATCAACAAAATAAATGCGTTAGCAAAGACGGGAAGGGCACAGCGCCCCACTATCAAGGCGCCCCCCGTCGTAAAGCAGCGTGTGGTGAGGAACAATAAAAGCACGCCCTTTGAAATTGTAATGATAGGCGTCTCAACTGGCGGGCCGCGAAAGCTGGAACACCTAGTAACGAATATATCGCCCACATTTCCAGCACCCATTGTGATTTCACAGCATATGCCAGCTTCGTTTACCCAAGCATTGGCCAAGCGACTCGATGGCTTAAGTCCGCTAACAGTTGTCGAAGTTGACTCAAGAATGATTCTTGAAGCGGGCAAAATCTACTTGGCGAAGGGCGATGCTGATTTAGCTTTTTCCAAAGCGGGTGCGGATATTCACGTTCGCCCTGTACCGGCGAGTCCCAGCTTTTTATGGCACCCCAGTGTCGATCGTATGGTCGATAGCGCACTGAATTGCTATGAACCACTCGCCATGCTGTGTGTACAGCTAACTGGAATGGGCAGCGATGGCGTAGCTGCAATGAGCAAAGCATACAAAGGTGGTGCTACAACAATTGCCGAGAGTGAAGCAACAGCTGTTGTATTCGGTATGCCAAAAGAACTGATAGAGGCCGGCTGCGCTAGTCATGTATTAGACAGTCCTAAAATAGTGTCAAAGTTGAATGCACTTTGTCGATAACAGGAGCAAGTGTTATGGGTTTAAAAAAGAAATCAAACGCCAGTGACGACATAGTAATTCAACAAGAAGAAAAGCGCAGTGCTCAACGAACGCCACAGCAGCTGGTAGCTGATTTAGCCTCCCCAGACAGCAGCGTAAGGCGCTGGGCCGTGCGGGATTTAAGCGGTGAAGAAAATGCGCACAAGGCCTTTTTAGCGCGACTACCGGCAGAAAATGACCCTACCGTTATCGAAGCATTATTTAGTGCGCTTGAGCACAATATGACGGATGCCGATGCATCTCAACTAATAGGCATGTTGAAGAGCGAACAAGTACAATTGCGTAACGGTGCTATTGAAATTATGCAACAAAACCCTGATTTGTTCGCACACAATGTGCATAAACTTATGCAAGATGATGACCCAGATACGCGTATTTTTTGTGTAGACATTATTGGCGCAGTAGCACACCCCGATGCGTTAAATTGGCTGCATCATATTGCACTTAATGACGACAATGAAAATGTTGTGGGTACAGCTTTAGACAAGCTTGCAGAAGTATCTGATAGCTCTACCCATGAAATATTGCAAACTGTTGAAAGCCGTTTTCCTAATCATGCCTACATTTCTTTTGTCATTAGCCTAATTCGAAATCAATTAGGGAGTGCGTAATGACTCCAGAAACGTTGGAAAAAATTGCTGTTGCTGATTTCGAGCGCTTTCGGTCGATGTTTTACCGAAAAACCGGGATCCATTTTGAAAATTCGAAACGTTATTTTGTTGATAAACGTCTACACGAGCGAATGAAAGCTACGGGGCACACTAACTTCAAAAGTTATTTTACCTTTATGCGGTTCCAAGCGTCGGGTGAAGAGTTTCAAAACCTAGTCAACGCAATGACAGTGAATGAAACCTACTTTTTCCGCGAAGAGTACCAATTTGATGCAATGACACGCTATATCATGGATGAGCTCGATAGTTATCGCCCACCTGGAGAAGACTTACGGATTTGGTCGGTGCCTTCAAGTACGGGCGAAGAGCCGTACTCTATAGCAATTCATCTTATAGAAAACTGGAAAGGGCTAGCTCATCGAGATGTAGAGATTGCGTCTTCAGATATTGACAGCAATGTTCTAGCGTCTGCTAAAAAAGGGCTTTATTCAAAGCGCTCGGTGCAGAACATTCCAACCGCGTTGGTAAAAAAGTACTTCATAGAAACCAACGGCCAATTTCAGCTATGTGACGACATAAGAGAATCGGTTTCATTTTCGCTAGCCAATATTCTATCAGGTACAAACATGAAGGGGTTTCGACATTTTGACTTGGTATTTTGCCGAAATCTGCTCATTTATTTCGACGATGAGTCGCGCAAAAAAGCAGCACATGTATTGTTTGATGCGATGAAGCCGGGAGGCTACATCTTTTTAGGTCATAGTGAGTCAATGAGCCGTATATCGTCTATGTTTAAAGTGCGTAAGTTCGGTGATGTTATTGCCTACCAAAAGCCACTTGCAGGAGGGGCGTAACATGAAAACGGTAATGATAGTTGACGATGCGTCTACAGTCAGAATGTTTCATAAAATGCTGGTATCTTCGGACGATCGCGTCGTAGAAGAAGCTGAAAATGGTGTGGAAGCGCTGGAAAAAGCCATTGGCACACCTATCGATTTGTTTTTGGTCGATGTGAATATGCCGAAAATGGACGGTTACCGACTCTGTAAAGAAATACGGCAAAACGAGCTTTTGCGCGCTGTTCCCATCATCATGATAAGTACAGAGTCTGCGACTCAAGACGCGCAACGAGCCTATCAATGCGGTGCAAATTTCTACATGACTAAGCCTGTGGACGCTGACTCACTTAAGTCTGTGGTTAGCGCGGTATTAGGAGGTAGCTAATGAGTGAACTACTCGACGTATTTATCGGTGAGTCTCGAGAGAACCTAGAGTCTGCAAGCCAAGAACTTATTGAGATACAGGCCTCTGGCCCATCATCGGACAAAGTGGACAAAATCTTCAGAGATTTACACACTATCAAAGGTTCGTCAGACTTATTCGATATAAAACCACTAACGCGTTTGGCTCATGCCGCGGAAGATTTGCTAGACAGCGTGCGATCTAAAGAGGTTGATTACAACGACGAAATTGGTGACCTACTTCTCGAGGCGCTAGACCAGATATCTATGTGGTTTGATGAGCTAGAAAATGGAACTCAAAAGCTTGCTGAATGGCAGCCAATCTCTGGCGATTTAAGTGCACAACTGAGAGCCTTCATCGACCCATCTCAAGCTGGTGCAAATACAGCTAAGCAAGACACTGTCACTCACGCTGATAGCAGTACCAACGAAATCGTTGATTCAGTAGCCACTGCGCTTGAAGCGTTCGATGACAATGCGGATATAGCGTTATTATCGAAAAGCGCATCATCGGAACTGTATGTCATGGAATATACGCCTGATGAAGGTTGCTTTTTTCGCGGTGAGGACCCTGTGAATGTCGCACTGGCGCTGCCGGGTTTGCGCGCGTTCGAAATCAACGCGCCCGCGATGGCCGCTGATGCCGATGTTTATCAATGTGTTTTAAAAATAACGGCCCTTGGCGAGGCGAGCGAAGACGCTGTTGTGACGCATATGGCCTATTATGAAGGTCAGTATAAACTACATAAGCTTACTCAGCAGGCGCTTAAATATCGCTGTAAAGACAAGATTCTCGATAGCGTGGCGCAGCTTAATGATGAAGCGTTAAATGAGGCTTTAAAAACGGCTCGTGAGACTGGTGATACCAATATGCTGCAGTCGACCGCTGGGCTTTTACTAGCGTCGCAAACACACGCTATGCCAACAAAAGCGGTGTTGTCATTTCTATCATCTGATCACGATCTTACGTTTCTTGATGACGACAAACAAGTCGGCGGTCCAGAGGGCTCTGTGGACGACCCGGCCAGCGGTGCTATTGAGCCTGGTAAAGAGGGCTTATTACCACATGAAAAAGAGTTATTAACGCAACAATTAGCATTGATCAACTCTGAAGGCTATAACGCAGAATTTATGTTTCCTTCAATTTCGATGCTTGTCGGCAATGTGCTAAAGCAAACATTCAGCGATGAAGCGGAGCTAATAAGCGCAATTAATGTTGCGATAGAAGACGCGTCAAACGACACCGCTGAAGAGCAGGACATTGTTGTTGAAACTACCGACACGACAAACGAAATAGAGACGCAGACAGCAGAAGAAGAGACTTCTCAACCGGCTAAAGCTGAACGACAAGCCGTCAAGATGCTCAAAGTCGACCAAAGCAAAATTGACTATTTAATGGACATAGTCGGCGAACTAACGGTTGCAAAAAATTCACTTCCTTATTTGGCGAAGCAAGCTGAAGAAGAAGGTGGAAGTAAAAAGCTTAGCAAACAGATAAAAGCGCATTTTTCAATTGTTAATCGTTTAACCGAGTCATTGCAAAGTGCAGTATTGCAGATACGAATGGTGCCGGTTTCTCATGTTTTCCAGCGCTATCCAAGGTTGGTCAGAGATTTATCGAGAAAACTCGACAAAAAAATCGAACTTTGTATGCAGGGTGAAGACACCGAGTTCGATAAAAATTTAATTGAGTCTTTATCTGAGCCTCTCATTCATCTACTGCGCAATAGCATTGACCATGGTATTGAATCACCCGAAGACAGAATAGAGGCGGGAAAGCCTGAAACTGGGCGTATTGATTTAATTGCTACTCCCCTTGATGACAGTGTCATTATTGAAATACGTGACGATGGAAAGGGCATTGATCCCCATAAAATTAAGCTTCTCGCTTTTCAAAAAGGCGTAATAACGGAATCTCAGCTTGAGAGCATAGATGATAATGAGGCACTTCAGCTGATTTTCGCCGCAGGGTTTTCTACCAGTGAACAAGTGTCGGACCTGTCCGGTCGAGGGGTGGGCATGGACGCAGTAAAAACCATGGTAAGTCAGGCAGGCGGTACTATAGAGATGCATAGTGAGGTTGGCGTAGGCTCTACGTTCAAGTTGCTTCTTCCTCAGACTATGTCAGTGAATCGCGTCATGATGTTTGAAGTAAACGATCAAATGTTTGGCGTAAGTATGGATGCGGTAGTAGAGACGGTGAAAGTTCCTACACAGGACATTCAGCGAATTCGCAATGAAAACGTGTTGGTGATACGCGATAAATTAATACCGCTTTGTAATTTGCGAAATGCGCTCGGGTTCGAACCTGACGACGGTAAAGAGGAACACTCGGTATTAGTTGTGTCAACGCCGCAGGGCGAGTTTGGACTTATTATTGATAAGTTTCATGAAGGTATTGACGTTATTCAAAAACCCCTTGAAGGCGTCCTTGCTGGCTACTCCCATTTCTCAGGTACAGCATTGCTTGGAGATGGAAGGGTATTGCTCATAATTAATGTGCAGGAGGTTTTATCCACATGCCTGTAACGTACAAGAAAAAAGTAGCAGTGCTTACTGGGCATTGTGAAATTGAAGAGGCCGAAACCCTATTTAGTTGGCTGACAGAGGACGCCTCGCGACAGTTGAACTTGAAGACGTTAACAACAGCACATACTGCAGTTTTCCAAGTGCTACTGTGCTTACGACCAAAGGTTAGTGTACAGCCCGAATCGTCAGAACTATATTGGATAGTAGAAATGCTTCAATCAGACAACAATAAAGTGTGGTGTGAATGAGAGTGATCACGGTTGCGAATCGCAAAGGTGGGACAGCAAAGACTACTACAGTGGTCAACCTTGCTTTTGGTTTGGCGCAACATGGCAACCGTGTTTTAGTTCTGGATTTAGATAATCAAGGGCACGTGATGCAAGGCTTGACGGCGCTTGGCACTGAGTCGCAAAACATCATAACCACCATGCCTCTTAAAGGCTTTTTTACTTCGGTTGTTAAATGTAGTGAAAAAATATACGCCACCAATGTCGACACCACGCGCGCAAACACTAACGATGATATTGCATTAGACGCTATCCGTTTGTGGTGCGATAGCGACCAAGTATCGACGTATTTCGATATCGTTATTATCGACACGCCGCCAACGCTAAGCTCTCAGCTAATGGCAGCACTGTCCGCCGCTACGGATATCATTATACCTGCTACGCCAATGCCACTTGCAAGCGACGGTGTACAAAAGCTGTTAAATGCGTGTCGCAAGGCCATGGCAGAGCGCAAGTTTAGAGCGACAAGCTTAACCATTTTGCCGGTAATGGTAGAGCAAAACTTAAAGCTACATCGCCAAGAATTGAGCAACTGGTACGGCCGCTATGGTCGAAATAAAGTGCTTAGTCCAATACATAAAAACATAACATTAGCCGAAGCATTCGCAAAAAAAAAGCCGGTATTTGCCTATGCGCCTCACAGTCGTGGAGCTCGAGACTATACTGAATTGTGTAAACAGTTAATCGGCTATAAACAAGAGGTAATGCAATGAGCGCAATACACTTAGTAGATGATTCAGCAACAATGCTGATGAGTATGGAAATGCTGCTAAAGCGGGCAGGCTATACGGTAACAAAGTCAGAAAGTGCGGAGGCGGCTATGACAGCGCTTGAATCAATATCGCCCAAGTTGATTATTACTGACCTAAACATGCCAGGTATGAATGGTATCGAGCTAATAAAAACATTGAAGCAGCAATCGAAATTTAGATTTACCCCCATGTTGATGTTAACTACGGAATCGCAGCAAAGTCGTCGAGAAGAAGCGAAAGCTGCTGGTGCTACAGGCTGGCTTGTCAAACCCGTCGAGCCAGAGCAA
This sequence comes from Alteromonas sp. ABH4_453, assembly GCF_056160665.1. Lineage (NCBI taxonomy): Bacteria > Pseudomonadati > Pseudomonadota > Gammaproteobacteria > Alteromonadales > Alteromonadaceae > Alteromonas > Alteromonas sp. ABH4_453. Next base: position 445,130 of record NZ_JBSWXP010000001.1, on the reverse strand, counting down.
TTGTTAGGTGTAGTAAAGCAGTTGGTACCAGCTGCATAAGGTAGAGACATGAAAGTACTTGAAAAAGCAAAGCAGTATTACGAAACAGTGCTCGCTGAGAAAGTAAAAGTGCTTAAGGAAAAGACAGGTAGCATGCAGGATTCGCTTTTACTTTGGGGCGGCCTATTGAGCGTGGCATTAGTTGGAATTGTTGGGTCTTTGAGCATTCCTCTTGAGTTAATGGGCGTTCACGCTGGTGTCTTAATGACTATCTTAGGAATGGCCAGTTTTATGCCATGGTATGTACGCAGACAAAACCAGGTGTTTACGAATAAGCTCAAAAGCCAAGAGAGTTATCTGCAGGAAACCTCCTCCCAATTAAGCGAAACACATACTCAGGTTAATGACTACGTGGCCATATTGAAAGGCCAGATGGACGGCATAAGTGCAATAACTGAAGACGCTTCAATGGAGTTGATGAAAGCGCTGTATGAAATTGAAAGCAGTATTCAAGACAGTATAGATAATGTTGAATTAGGTCAGAAAAATGCCATAAGCTGTAAAGAAAAAAGTGCGGACGAATTTGAAATTGCAGCTCAGCGCCTCTCCAATATAAAAGAAATGATCAGCACGCAGCGAGCGCAACAGATTGCAGATACTGAAGCTATTCAAGGGGTAATGCGTGAGGTTGAAAATCTTAAAGAGCTTACCGAACTTGTCAAAAATATTGCGTCCCAAACCAACTTGTTAGCGCTCAATGCGGCAATTGAAGCAGCGCGTGCTGGCGAATATGGGCGCGGGTTTGCCGTGGTAGCTGAACAAGTGCGCATTCTATCGTCACAGTCTTCAGAAGCGGCTGACAAAATAGAGTCGGGCATAAAATCAGCGCTGGATGCTGCACATGTTCAAGGTGAAAAAATGCTTAATTCAACACGTGCGAACGATACGTGTGAATTACTAACAGGGTTTTCTGAGTCGCTGGAAAATATAACTGCACACTATCGTGTACTAGAAGATCTTAACCCCAAGATGCTGGCATGCTTCTCGCAAAGTGCAACAGAGGTTGCATTTAAAGTAAGTGGGGCAATCGCAAAAATTCAATTCCAAGATATTATTCGCCAGCGCACCGAACACGTGAAGCTAGAGCAAGACGCCATTGTTAGTCTGTTTGGACAGTTTTCTTCTTACATTAATAACCGCGAGCATTTTGATGAGTCGTTTAATTTAAGCACTAAAGAAATGTTTGAAAAATATGTGATGGAAGACCAGCGTAAAATCCACTTTGATATTAATGAATCTTCGCCAGAAGAAAAGAATGAGTTTGAAGAGGCGCGAGAGCCGAAGATAGAGCTTTTTTAACATACTCTGACTCAGGTGCCGCCTATGTTCATTTCTTTAAGTTGAGCGAGCCGTGAAACTTAGGCTGACGTGCGAGAAAGCCTACCTTACAACAAAAATGCCAGTCGGTCTCTGACCGGCATTTTTCTATTTAATGCTTTAAGCGTTTTTTTGATATCGCCAGTTGGTTTCGGCGTTAACTTTTGAAACTTGCAGAGTAACCAACCTGTATTGCCTAAAGGGTGATACGGTCAGATGTAGCAAACGCAACGTCCAGCTTAAAGTACGCCGCTTCATTTATAAAATGCGGATAGGTTTCTTTTTCCCCATCCCACGGGATATCTTTTCCATCAAAGGTTCTAAACATGGGAGAACCTGGTAGCAAGGGTTTAAAATCATTATCTTGCAATGAGTGGTGGATCATCGCGGTACGTGCGCCATTTCTATCTAAAGGAAAGCCGACGTTTTCACCTAAGCGAAACGCTTCACACGCTGGCAATGCGTCTGTTTTTATCTCTTGATTATTATAAGCAACACAAAAATCTAAAATGGCCTCGGCCATGGTTTGCGTTAGAAGGTAAACATCCTCTCTCAGCACCCCCTGTGGCTGACCACCCACTTCAATCATTACGCCTTTCTTACCAGTGGTACATAAATAACCGTGCTCCAGATAAGGCTTTTCGTCTTCCACCAAAATATTTGCTTCAGGCATTTGTTGCTTAACGAACCGTGCTAGCTGAATGTGAAACTCATCCGCTTCTAAAATGATTAGCGTAGCGCCCATTTCGCTGGTGGTATTATGGATATCAATCACAAAATCGGTGTTTGACTTGCCCTTTGGGCCAAGTTTCTCATTTAGCGATTTAGCAAGCTCGGCTTCTTTAGCGGTGCTGTTATCTGATAAACGCTCAAAGGTAAACTGACGGTTTAAATCTTCTTCTACAAAACGCACGTTCGCATCAAGGGCCGCTTCATTGGCAATGTTCAACGATATATTTAGCTCATTAAATCGCGAAGGTAGCCCAAATTGCTGCCAGTTTCGAATAAGCTGAATACCACTGGTCTCATTGCCATGAGTACCACCAACAAGTGCAATTGATTTAAACATTGAATTTCCTTTGAAGTCAGTGCTTACCAAATTAGAGCAGCACTAAAAATGAAATCGTTGAGCGAACATGACATCAGTATACGTAACACAATTGATGATGTGCCACAGTCATCGATTAGTGATGAAATACTACATGAGACTGTGGCTTTCGAAAATAGCCCTAACCAGCATTTTCAGCGATTATTCAGAAACTTCCCTTGAATATTGCTGACGATAACGTTTGGTCAACCTGGCTGACCTTAACTGATCTAACAACAAAGAAATGATTGGGTTGGCATTTGAAACAGCTGGTTTACCATGTCCAATTCTGCGAAGCTGACGTTTCACTTGTGCCATCGTCGCTAGACCAGCCAATGTTTTATCTTTCCAATTCACCACAGGTATGACACCTTCAATAAGAGGCGAGCTTTGCCATTGGTTAGGCAGGTCAGGTGTTAAAGCAAGTGCGCTAGCAATACCGACCATTTGAACGCCACTACTGATTACATTCTCGGCAATGGAAAGTCTTCGTATCCCACCGGTTGTCATTACTGGAAGTTTTGTTGCTTTTGCGATTTGGGCCGCAAATTCAAGAAAGTAAGCTTCACGAGACAGTGTCCTGTCGTCTGCCGTTCGACCCTGCATAGCAGGTGACTCATAACTCCCTCCAGATAGCTCAACCAAATCAATTTGCAATGACTCGAGAAGGGTAACAACGTCAATAGCATCATCAACATCGAACCCGCCTCTTTGAAAATCCGCAGAGTTAAGTTTCACTGCAATGTCAAAGTTTTTCCCACACTCTTGCTGTATTTTTTCTACAATGACAAGTAGAAGTCGTGCTCTGTTTTCTAGAGAACCTCCCCATCTGTCCGTTCTTTTATTAGTGAGTGGTGACAAAAACTGAGCCAATAAATACCCGTGAGCAGCATGAATTTGTACGCCATCATAGCCAGCACTTTTAGCCAATGTAGCGGTTGTAACGAAGCGTGCTATTACATCTTCAATTTCATCTTCTGTCATGGCTTTCGGTTGTTCGAATAAAGCTGAGTGTTTACCCATATCTAGCGGTACATCCGATGGTGATAAAACTTTTCCGCCCATCTTTTTGAATACTTGACGCCCAGGGTGGTTTATTTGCATCCATAAACGGGTGTTGTTTCTCTTCGCTTCTTTTGCAAGCTCTGCAAAAGGTGACAGTGGTGTATGTGACTCTAGCACTAGTCCACCTGGACCTGTCATGGCCATGTGGTCTACCATCACGTTACCTGTAATGATTAAACCAACACCACCGTCAGCCCACGCACGATAAAGCGTGCGTAATGCTTCTCCTGGTAGCTGGTGTGGCTCTGCCATGTTTTCTTCCATTGCAGCCTTAGCAAGCCGGTTCTTTATAAGATTGCCGTTGGGTAAGGTAAAAGGGGTAAAGGCATTTGATGGCATAAAACTGTTCTCGCGTTGCAAATAAAGTTGACGTTACTTTAAGCTTAAAGCTAACTTTAAGGTCAAGTATAAATTATAGAGATGAGTTGTTATGCGCATTGGAGAGCTATCAAAATCAATTGATTTGCCAACCAGCACCATTCGTTTTTACGAACAAAAAGGCCTATTGCCTAAAGCGCCTCGGACCGCTAAGGGTTATCGATTATACGATAACCAAGCTGTTGAACGTTTGAAAGTGATAAAGTTTGCTACGAGCTTGGGCTTTTCACTAGATGATTTGCCGGGACTTTTAGCCAATGGTGAGGGGTTAGACCATCAACAAGTTATGGAGCACCTAAAGGAGAGAAATAAAGAAATTGAGCATCTACTAGCAAAGCTCACACGACAAAAGTTGCAAATGGACAGGCTTACAGCGCGGCTAGCTGAATTGTGGGAGGCAGGGCACTGCATGAGTGCGTGCGAGATAGATGGTTTATTGGCCGAGCTTGAAACTGTTACTTAAGTACAATATTCGTTAACCTAATGCACCATCACTATGATGGTGCACGTGCTCGTTAATGTTTGAAAAAGTCGTCAGATTGCTGTGCCAACATCGCCTCTATTTCTTCCACATCAATATGTTGCGGTGTGGCATCTTCAGCTGGTTTTCCCGCAATTTTTCTGTCTTCTGCAGCCCATTCGCCTAAATCAATAAGTTGACATTTCTTGCTGCAAAAAGGGCGATATTCGCTAGTTGGTGCCCAAACAACCTGTTTGGCACAAATAGGGCATTTCACTTCCATAATAGACTCCAGTGAAATACGTCTTTGCGGCACAATCTATGAAAAATGAAAAAAGACAGTACCTAAGACGAAAATTATTTAATAGAAGCGAAGTTTAGCAGGCCGCTAACCGAAACTGAATATCGTTTTCAACTGCACTATTTTGGCCTTCTTGCGGGGAAAACAACATAAAGCGCAGGGCGTAACGGTATTTGTTGCCACTTAAGGTTGGGTAGTAGCCGTCATCTACACTGCATTTTACGCGTATCAGTTCGTTTTTATCTTCCGCAGCGCCTTGGTAAAAGCCGTTCTCGGCCACTGCATTTACAAACTGACCTCGCTCGCGGATAAACGACAGGCTAACCGCAATTGCATCGTCAAGAAGCCCTAAAGTCTCTAACCATTGTGCAATTTCGTTTTGACGCTGTTCAAGTGGCTGCTGTAACCAAAAGTGCAAATTAGGAAGGTCGAAGCTACATGCGCCGCCAGGTATAGCAAATCGTTGTCTTATCGCACTTAAAAGTTTATCGTCTTTTAGCGCGCTTCCAAAACGCCGATCTGTTTTCAGCTTTTGCTTCAAGGTAAGTACGGTTTTTAGCGCTTGCTCTAACGCTGTACTGTCTATTTTAGGGTGCTTCGACCAGTAGACTAAGTTCTTTTCATGAGCTTCAAGATCTTTAGTGAGATCTGAACGAAGGTCGAGCCTTTCTATTAGATCAAGAAGCGCGAAAAGTTGCTCAAAAAACACAAGCTGAAGATGTGTGTGTTCTGATTTAGCCGTTATTTTAAGTTGACCAAGCAGCTGCTCAACACGTAAATAGTTACGTACTTTTTCCTTTAGTGGAAACTCGAATACAGCGCTACCCATGGAACCCCTTAAAACACATAGACTTAGAGAAACGACACTACAACCTTGTAGTACGGCGAATTACAGCAAGCCTAAAGCATCAAGGCATTTAAGCCAAGTCTACTTGTTCGACAAATGCTTACTTTGACGCTATTTGGTTAAAAAAGTTTCAAAAAGTAGCGCTGTTGACCGAAAGGGCCTGTTATAAGAAAAGGGAGGGTAAGAAAAGGAATGTTAAGAAAAGAATGGTAAGGCTTGAGAGAAAGACACAAGAGAAAGCCAGATACGCGAAACAGGAAAGGTAGATAATAAAGAGAGATGTATAAGCGGTTTGCTATTTTGCAAACCACTTACGCTTATGCTGAAGCAAGGCTTTGTAGTTTCTGGTGTAGAGTCGATATTTGACTGGCAAGTGCTTCTAAGGTCGTGCTGTTATCCAGTACGTCATTTGCCGCATCAATACGCTCTAAACGTGAGGCCTGCGAAGCCATAATACTTTTTATGGTTTGCTCAGTGCTGCCGTCCCGTTTTAACGCCCGTTCAAGCTGCAATGTTTCTGGACAATCTACCACCACAACATGGTTGCACATTTCAGTTAGTTTGTTCTCAACAAGTAAGGGTACAGACAAAATGCAATAGGATGAGGTCGACTCACTAATAAGCTGCTGCATACGAGAGCGGATAAGCGGGTGCAGCAGGCTGTTCAACCAAATTTTTTCTTCTTCAGCGGCAAACACCCTTTCGCGAAGGGCGGCGCGATTAAGGCTACCATCTTCTAGCAAAATGGTTTCACCAAAATGCGCGGCTATTTGCTGTAAGCCTTCTGAACCAACTTCAACTACCTCTCGTGCGACTTCATCAGCATCAATAATGTCAATACCAAGGTTTTCAAAAATGGCAGTTGCAGCCGATTTACCGCTGCCTATACCGCCGGTAAGGCCCACTACGAAAGTCTGTCGTTTATCCATAATCGTTACGCCTTTTAGTTAAAGCACTGCATTAAGATAGGCAGTAATGATTTCTTCTTTGTAAAGCAGCGTCAGCCAGCCTGCCACGGCCAAATAGGGGCCAAAAGGAATTGCTAACGATTTACCCTTGTTTTGAATAACCATAATAAGTATCCCTGCAATGGCACCAACAAATGAAGACAGCAAAATAATGACAGGTAGCCCTTGCCATCCAGTAAATGCGCCAAGCGCTGCAAGTAGTTTAAAATCGCCATAGCCCATGCCTTCCTTGCCCGTAGCTAATTTAAATAGCCAATAGACAGACCATAAGCTTAAATAACCGGCCGCTGCACCGATAATGGCATCGGTAGTGCCAACAAATATGTTTTGTGTACTTAACAGTAAGCCTAGCCACAGCAGTGGGAGGGTTAACTGGTCGGGTAGCAGCATTTTATCTAAGTCAATAAATAGCAGCGCAACAAGTATATAAGTGAAAATGACCGCCCAAAGCGCCTGTGAAGTTACGCCGAACTGATACGCAGCGAAGGTACAGGCTATGGCCGTAAACAGCTCAACAAGCGGGTAACGAACGGATATTCCAACTTTGCACTTAGCGCATTTACCTTTAAGGAACAGATAGCTAATAACAGGTACATTTTCCCATGCGCGAATTTTGTGGCCGCAGCTTGGGCAGGTACTGTCTGGTTTTACTAGGTTGAAAGCTTCCGCAGTTGCGGGTGTCGTAACATCGGCAGGTATACTGGCGTTGTTATTTTCACCGCCACTTGCGCTATCACTAAAGTAGCTTTCATACTCTTGCTGCCAGCTGCGTTCCATCATAATAGGCAAGCGGTAAATCACCACGTTCAAGAAACTGCCAACCATTAAGCTTACAAAAAAGACTAGGGTATAGAATACGGCAGGGTAAAGCTGACTAAGCGTAATTATCGCGTCCATGGTATGTGGTTCTTATAATTGTTGATTTTCGTTCTTTTGGTGCTGAGCCACGTTATACCACGTTACCCATTTGGAATATAGGCAGGTACATAGCCACAATCAAGCCGCCGATTACCACGCCAAGTACCGCCATGATCATAGGTTCAAGCAAGCTGGTTAACCCGTCTACCATGTCATCTACTTCAGCTTCGTAAATAGTGGCAATTTTACTCAGCATTTCATCAACAGCGCCCGACTCCTCACCAATCGCAATCATTTGGGTTACCATGTCGGGGAATACTTGTGTCGCTCGCATGGCAACGTGCATAGGCATACCGCCCGCCACTTCTTTTCGTATATACAAAATTGCTTCGCGGTAAACCGCGTTGCCGGATGCCCCTGCCGCGGATTCTAACGCGCCGATAAGCGGAACGCCTGCCGCAAAGGTGGTTGCAAGGGTACGAGTAAAGCGGGCAATACTGGCTTTTTTAAGTATTTCACCAATAACAGGAATTTTTAAAATATTGCGGTCTACGCTATCGCGCAGTTTTTGGCTGCGTCTGTGTGCTCGCACAAACATAAAGCCTGCAGCGGCCACGCCCATGGCGATAAAAATACCGTAGTCCTGCACAAACCGGGAAATAGCCAGAACCAACTGTGTAAATGCTGGCAGCTCAGCGCCAAAGCTGCTAAAGATTTCTTCAAATTGGGGCACAACGAAAATAAGAAGAATAGTCGTAACAATAAAAGCAACAACCAAAACGGCGATAGGGTAAAACATCGCTTTTTTGATTTTTGATTTTAGTGCTTCGGCCTTCTCTTTATAGGTCGCAATGCGATCGTAAATGGTTTCAAGTGCGCCCGACTGCTCGCCGGTATAAACCAGGTCGCAATATAAATCGTCAAAATAAAGAGGGTGTTTTCTGAGTGCTGACGATAATGGATTACCTGACTTGACTTCATCGGTTATTTCGCTAAGTAATTTACGCATTGATTGCTTAGCATGGCCTTGGGCAATCATTTCTAAAGATTGAATTAACGTAACGCCCGCGCTCAACATTGTGGCAATTTGACGAGAAATTACTGAAATATCTGCGGGGGTTATTTTTTGTCCACGTGCACCGAATAGGGGCTTGCTGAGCTTCTTTACTTTATTGGCTGAAATTCCCTGTCTTCGCAGTAAGTTTCTAGCTTCAGAAATCGTAATCGCAGATATTTCGCCTTTTCGAGACTGTCCGTGTTTGTCTTTACCTTGCCAAGTAAAAACTGATGCTGCTTTAGGCATACATTGCTCCGATTAGAACGAAAAAGCCCAGCGATAGCTGGGCTTTATAAGTTTTAAGACTTACGGAATTGCTACACAGCTATTTGAGAGTGTTACATCCGAGCATTGGATAGCCCAAGTTAAAGCGTTTCCTGCCACGGTCGGTACGAAGTTAACCGTAACACTTGCCAAGGAGTAGTCTGCATGAGTTGTAACAATGATTGTGCCATCTGTTGTATTTACGCCCACTACATCAGCGGTCGCCGTAATTTCTTCTGGGACGCCATTAGCTTCTGCATCACATTCGCCTAGTGCTGCAGTAGATTGATAACATATTTCAACCGCTGTTTTTGCTGCCGCAGAGGCGTTCAATACTTCTGAAAATCGCGCTTTCTGTACGTAGTTCTGATAAGCAGGCAATGCGATTGCTGCAAGGATACCGATGATTGCAACAACAATCATTAGTTCGATTAGGGTGAAACCTTTTTGGTTTTTAGAATTCATGTTCATCATGGTTTTTCTCCGGGACGTGTATAACACGTAAAGTTTAAAATCTAATTCAAATTGACGTTTATACCCGAGTCGTCCTTGTTAACGCCCCTGGTACTTGATACTCAGTATAGAATTTTATTTGTCACTGACAAGTATAGGCAAATATACGTATGTCTAGCTTTTCCAGTATGACATGGTTCGCTAGACCATGGCAGGCCTGTTAGCTTAAACTTTCGTATAAATCTTAATGACTTAGCTATGTATGCCTATCTATACACAAAGAAACATTAGCTGGAATAACTGAAGATATGAGCGAGTTGTCGTATCTATGGGTATACTACAACTCACGTTTTCTGTGCTCACGATTAACTAAGATATTGACACTCAATTAGCGCATTAGTACTTGTTTTTGACTCATTCTATTATGACAAGTTAATACGCAGCGACAAATCAATCGCCTGAACATGTTTAGTCAGCGCGCCAGATGAAATGTAATCTACACCTAGCTTAGCTAGAGACGCCAGTCGTTCATCAGTAATGTTTCCTGATACTTCCAGTTTACATTGACCTTTGTTGAGCGCTACTGCCTGTTGGATCTGTTCATTAGAAAAATTATCCAGCATGACAATGTCGGCACCTGCTGAAAGCGCTTGTTCAAGTTCTGCAATATTTTCAACTTCAACTTCAACAGGTTTGCCCGGCATCATGGTTTTTGCGCGACTCACGGCTTTTTCGATGTTGCCACAAGAAAAAATGTGGTTTTCTTTAATTAAGAATGCATCGAACAAACCCACACGATGGTTTTGACCACCACCACAACGCACCGCGTATTTCTGTGCGTGCCGCAAACCTGGCAACGTTTTGCGGGTATCGAGAATTTTAGTGTTGGAGCCATCTAAATACTTAGCGTAAAAGGCAGTAACAGTGGCGGTTGCCGACAGGGTTTGCAGAAAGTTAAGTGCCGTACGTTCGGCAGTCAATATAGCGCGAGCAGAGCCTTCTAAACTAACTAATACCGTGTCAGCCTCAACCTTGTCGCCATCTTTTACATGCCAAGTTAGCGACACCGACTCGTCAATAAGCGCAAATGCTTGATTAGCCCAAGCTACTCCACAAACCACGCAAGGTTCGCGAGTAATAATAGTCGCTTTGGCGTTTACACTTTCATCTATCAGGTTCGCGGTAATGTCGTTTACGGCATTTAATTCGCCGCCAAGATCTTCAATAAGCGTGTTTGATACTTGCTCTCGAATCGCTTGCATGTCTGGTGATGTCATCTTCATCGCTATGATCTATGCTATCTTTGTATTTAAAGGGTACGCAATATTAACCATTCTCCGCGCTGAGTAAACTCTAATTGGCGAAGAACGCTCATTCCAAGCAGTATATGGTCATCTTGCATACCGGGGTTTAAGTTTGCTTTTACATCGCGCACCACAATTTCACCAATGCGCAACGTATTAATGGTCGATTCGGCAACTCTCACAACACCATTGGCTGTGCTGGCTAATCCTTCACGTCCTGCTTTGAGCTGTAGTTTATTTGCCAGGTGAGCGGGTACGGCCACGTCGGTCGCGCCGGTATCCACAAGAAATACCACTTCCTCACCATTGATATAGCCAGTTGTTACATAATGGCCTTGACGATTTTGTTTAAGGCGTACCTCGGTTTGTGAACCAATGCGTTCTGACGTGGGCTCGCTATTCGGGTTTATTTGTTTTTCAAGTAAGTCAGAGAAGACAAAAACAAGTAAACCGAAACCGCAAATCCATGCAAGGGCAACCATCCATTTGCCCGTTGACGCTGTCGGGTCTTGTTGTTCATTCATGTTTTTACCTTATTGATAATTGCCTTGTGCATAATAGCGATGCACTGTTTTCCAATTACGCTCTTGTAAAAGCTGCCGATTAAAGCAGTGGCATAAAATATCGAGCTAGCAACGCCACATTGCGCTTGCGGCCCTATACACTTATAAACCTATACAATGTAGGCTATAAAATAGAAAATCAATTACCGAAGCAAATACTATGGTGCTTTATAACAAAGCGAAGTACACCCAAAGTCCACATTATGATGCTCGTCCTGACGATACCGATGTCAGTCTATTGGTGATTCACAATATTTCGTTGCCGCCTTCACAATTTGGTACGCCGGGTATACGACAATTGTTTATCGGCACACTCAATCCAGATGATCACCCTTTCTACAAAGAAATAGCTGGTTTGCGGGTCTCAGCACATTGCGTGATCTATCGAACCGGTGAAGTAGAGCAGTTTGTGCCTTTCGAACAAAGGGCGTGGCACGCAGGTATTTCTACTTTTCAAGGCCGCAGTCGCTGTAACGATTACGCAATCGGCATTGAATTGGAAGGCACTGATACGCTGCCTTTTACCGATGCGCAGTATCAGGCCCTTGGTGAACTCACTGATTTTATTACTCGGTACTATCCTCGGATCACTTTAGGGCGTATCGTAGGACATAATGATATTGCGCCGGGGCGAAAAACCGACCCTGGTGTTGCTTTTGATTGGGCAAGATACAGAATGCGCGTTACTGGTTTAAAGAAGGCCGATTAATCCATGTCGCCAGGAAAAAAGGAAACTCAATACCTATGATGTTAATGAGCTTGCTATTAGTTCTCAGCCTCGAGCGGTTGATAACAAAAACACCTAATTGGCATATTGAAAAGTATGCCGCTCAATATCGTGCTTTTCTTCAAGATAAAGGGTTGATTAAGTTTCAAGAAGGAAATGAAGGTGAGGAGGGGAGTAAAAAGGTCTCATCCACAGCACTTTATTTCTATCTTTTACTTCCCGCAGTAGTGCTGGGAGCAATTGAATACTGGGTACTTGGCGCATTTCTCACGTTTATAGAGCAAAGCATAATTTTGTTCATCTGTATTGGCTGTCCCGCATTGCGAGCCGTCTACAAGAGCTTTTTGAATGCTGCTGACCGAGGTGACCTTCAGGCGTGCAGTATGTATACCGACCAGTTAGGGCATTGCGCAAATCAAAGCGAAAGCGATGGTAGCGCAGGTACAGAAGGGAAAAGCTTTGGGCAGCACCTTACTTGGCTTAATTACCAGCACTATGCTGCTGTGATGCTGTGGTTTATTGCTTTTGGCGCACCTGGCGCGCTGTTTTACAGCTTGAGTCGAAGCACAACCGAGGCATTGTGTGATTCAAATCACCCTTTAAAAGCCGCTGCGGGAAGATTGATGTTTGCGCTTGATTATATTCCTGTTCGCGTTACCGCTTTTGGCATGCTGATGATGGGACATTTTTCACGCGCCTTGCCTGAATGGTTAAAATACGCGCTCCAATTTGACGTGCCTGCATACGACGTGCTTACACAAATTTCTTCAAAAGCTGAGATTCTCACGCCTGATGAACAACAATTGCAGGCTGAAAATGCAGCAATAGAGCCGAAGGTACTTGTAAAGTTAGCAAAACGTAATGTTATTTTTCTGCTTGTAATAACATCAGCACTTACGCTTGTAGGCAGTCTGGCATAGTCATTATTTTTAACATTTACTAGTCTACTTAGCTTAGAAGGGCGTTTGGTCTGTTTATTAATTGTATGTAGATCAGACGCTTTGCCCGTATTACAGCATCATCTCTTCCTCATCAGACCAGTTTGCGGTTACTGATTTTTCTTAACAAATTCAACAATAAAGCTTAACAGCCAGCAAAAGGTAAATGCTTTGCTATGCTTGTGAGTATTTACCTCGAAATCGATCTGCCTTAAACTAGATAGGTAAAATGGTATTACCAATTGTGTTTGTGTTTAAATTTTCCACGATTATTTTTTACATTCACCGCTCTTATAACGTCGCTATTGTTATAGAGCACGGTTTAAATAGAAGGATACGTAGAGCGCATGCGGCAGCAGCGAAAAAAACTCTCTGATGTGATTACCGAGCAACTCGAGTCAATGATACTCGACGGTACGTTATTGGCTGGTCAGAAACTACCGCCAGAGAGAGAGCTTGCGCTTGAATTTGATGTATCGCGACCTTCGCTTAGGGAAGCCATTGGTAATTTACAGGCACGTGGGTTGGTAGAACGTAAGCAAGGCGGCGGTACGTTTGTTAATCGCAACCTTAATTCTGCCATGACAGACCCTCTAATGGACTTAGTCAGCCAGCGCCCTGAAACTCAATTTGATTTGCTTGAATTTCGTCACGCCCTCGAAGGCATGGCGGCCTATTACGCGGCACTTCGTGGTCAACCTGAAGATTACAACGCATTGAAGCAAGCATTGAACGACGTACCTACGCCGAAAGCGCACGAAAGCAAGCGTGCCCAAGCTGAGGCGCTAGGACAGTTTTATATCATTATGGCAAGAGCATCACACAATATGGTGTTGTTGCACGTAATGAGCACCATGCAAAGCATGCTGGTGGACAATATTGAACGAAACTTTGACATGCTGGCAGCGCACCCTGAAGCGGTGGAAGACATTGCTAAGCAGCGTCGTGAAATTGTAGAAGCCATTGCTTCTCGCGACCCTGAAGCTGCGCGTCAGGCATGTAATACGCATTTGGCGTTTATTGAAAAAACGCTATTAACCATTAATCAACGCGATACCCGCGTACAGCGCGCATTGCGACGATTAGAGATTTAGTTACTAGTCTGACCTTTCATAAGATAAGGGCTAGATAGCTATTCATTCGCAGAGGCCGGTCAGGTTTTTCCTGTGCCACTGCAAAAGCAGGTGAGCCAGATTGGGTCACTGTGAGTACAACGTAATTTAGTTTTCCTTCTTTTAGCGCCTTTAAGAGTAGAGGCAATGCTAAGGGAGGATTTTCTATATAAGCAAAAAATAGGATGGCACCATGTCTGATATGATGCACCAAGATGTAGATCCTCAAGAAACTAAAGAGTGGATTGATGCGCTTGAGTCGGTTTTAGAAGAGGAAGGCGTAGAACGCGCCCACTATTTACTCGAAAAACTTATTGATAAAGCACGTCGCAGCGGAGCGCATCTACCGTATGACGCAACTACTGCCTACATCAATACTATCCCAGCAGCGCAAGAGCCAAAAATGCCTGGTGACTTGACCATCGAAGCGCGCATCCGTGCGGCGATTCGTTGGAACGCATTGATGATTGTATTGCGTGCATCTAAAAAAGACCTAGAGCTTGGTGGCCACATTGGTAGCTTCGCATCATCGGCTATGCTTTACGATGTTGGCTTTAACCACTTCTTCAAAGCGCCTAACGAGAACCAAGGCGGCGACTTTATTTTCGCTCAGGGCCATATTTCTCCAGGTATTTATGCGCGCTCATATATGGAAGGCAACTTAACTGAAGAGCAGTTAAACAACTTCCGTCAAGAGTGTGCTGGCGATGGTCTGTCGTCTTACCCACACCCTCACTTGATGAAAGACTACTGGCAGTTCCCAACCGTATCTATGGGCCTTGGTCCACTTCAAGCTATCTACACAGCGCGCTTCCTTAAGTACCTAACTAACCGTGGTATCAAAGACTGTTCAGGTCAGCGCGTATATTGCTACATGGGTGACGGTGAGTGTGATGAGCCAGAGAGCTTGGGGGCAATTGGTCTTGCGTCTCGTGAAGGCCTAGATAACCTAACGTTTGTTATCAACTGTAACCTACAGCGTCTGGATGGCCCGGTACGTGGTAACGGCAAAATTATTCAAGAACTTGAAGGTACGTTCCGCGGCGCTGGCTGGGAAGTAGTGAAAGTTATTTGGGGTAGCTACTGGGATGAGCTATTAGCTCGTGATAAATCTGGCAAGCTAATTCAGCTTATGGGTGAAACGGTAGACGGTGAATACCAGAACTGTAAAGCCAAAGGCGGCAAGTACACCCGTGAAAACTTCTTCAACAAGTACCCAGAAACTGCGGCGCTTGTAGCGAACATGTCTGACGATGACATCTGGCGTTTGAACCGTGGTGGCCACGACCCAGTTAAAGTATTCGCGGCTTACCAAAAAGCAATCGATACGAAAGGTCGTCCAACGGTAATTCTTGCGAAGACAGTTAAAGGCTTCGGTCTTGGTGCTTCTGGTGAAGCACAAAACGTAGCACACAACGTGAAGAAAATGGACGTTGATTCAATCAAAGCGTTCCGCGACCGTTTCAATATTCCTGTAGCAGACGAGAAAATTGCTGACCTGCCATACTTCAAGTTCGACGAAGACAGCGAAGAAATGAAGTACCTTCGCGAGCGTCGTCAAGCTCTAGGCGGTTACTTGCCTTCTCGCCGTGAACAGGCTGAAGAACAGCTTGAAATTCCTGAGCTAAGTGCATTCAACGCCATCTTAAAAGGTTCAGGTGACCGTCAAGTATCGTCAACCATGACGTTTGTACGTGTGCTTAACGCGCTATTGAAAGATAAGAAAATTGGTAAGCGTATTGTGCCAATTATTCCTGATGAAGCCCGTACATTCGGTATGGAAGGCTTATTCCGTCAGGTAGGTATCTACGCCAATGAAGGCCAGAAATACGTACCTCAAGATGCCGACCAAGTCGCTTACTATCGCGAAGATAAGAAAGGTCAGGTATTACAAGAAGGTATTAACGAGCTAGGTGCAATGGCGTCGTGGGTTGCGTCGGGTACGTCTTACTCAACGTGTAACGCTACCACTATTCCGTTCTACATCTACTACTCAATGTTTGGTTTCCAACGTGTTGGTGATCTTGCATGGGCAGCGGGCGATAGCCAAGCGCGTGGTTTCCTATTAGGTGCAACAGCAGGTAGAACCACACTTAACGGTGAAGGCTTACAGCACCAAGACGGTCATTCACATGTTCAGGCTAACCTAATTCCAAACTGTATTACTTACGACCCAACATATGGGTACGAAGTAGCGGTTATCGTTCAAGACGGTTTACGTCGCATGTACGGTAACAACGAAAATATCTTCTATTACCTAACATTGATGAACGAAAACTATCAGCACCCTGCTATGCCAGAAGGTGATGATGTTGCTGAGCAAATCATTAAGGGTATTTATAAGTTAGAGCGTGTTGAAAACGACAAGTCTAAGCTTAATGTTCAGCTAATGGGCTCAGGTACTATCTTGAATGAAGTACGTAAAGCCGCACAGATTCTGTGTGAAGACTACAACGTGTCTTCTGACGTTTACTCAGTGACCTCGTTCAACGAGCTAGCGCGTGAAGGTCAAGACGTAGCACGCTGGAACATGCTAAACCCAGAAGCTGAGCAAAAAGTACCTTACATTGGTCAGGTAATTACGAAAGACGCAGGTCCTGCGATTTCTGCCACTGACTATGTGAAGAACTACTCAGACCAAGTACGCGCGTTCATCGAAACTGAATACCGCTGCCTAGGTACAGACGGTTTCGGTCGAAGCGATAGCCGTGAAAACTTGCGAACTCACTTTGAAGTTAATGCGTCATACATTGTGGTGGCATCACTTTACGAATTGGCTCAGCGCGGTGACGTTGAGAAGAAAGTGGTAGCAGAAGCCATTAAGCGTTTTGAAATTAACGCTGAAAAACTTAACCCACTTTACGCGTAAGCCAGATAAGGTATTTTA
Organism: Alteromonas sp. ABH4_453; assembly: GCF_056160665.1. NCBI lineage: Bacteria > Pseudomonadati > Pseudomonadota > Gammaproteobacteria > Alteromonadales > Alteromonadaceae > Alteromonas > Alteromonas sp. ABH4_453. The sequence goes on along the minus strand of NZ_JBSWXP010000001.1, from coordinate 428,505 downwards.
CATATGTCAGATATTCAAAAGATTATCGTACCCGACGTAGGCGGTGACGAAGTTGAAGTTATCGAGCTATGTGTTGCCGTAGGCGACAACATTGAGGCTGATGAAGGCGTTGTTACTGTTGAAAGTGACAAGGCGTCAATGGACATCCCAGCACCGTTTGAAGGTGAGATTGTAAGCCTGTCTGTGTCAGTAGGCGATAAAATCAAAGAAGGCGATGTGATTGGTGAAATGAAAGTTGCCAATGGTGACAGTGCCGATGAAGGCGCGTCTGAAGAAAACGCTTCAGATGAATCTTCTAAAGAAGATGCACCTAAGCAAGAAGAAGCACCAAAAAGCGAAAGCAAGTCAGAGGCAGCGCCAGCTGCGTCTGGCAGCAGCGAAGTGATTGAAGTTGCGGTACCGGATATCGGTTCTGACGACGAAGTAGACGTAATTGACGTATTGGTTTCAGTGGGCGACACCATTGAAAAAGAAGATGGGCTAATTACCCTTGAAACCGATAAAGCAACCATGGACGTTCCTTCAACACACGCAGGTACGGTGAAAGAAGTATTTATCAGTACTGGCGATAAAGTGAAAGAAGGCACAGTTGTTATTAAACTTGAAGTAGCGGGTTCAGACTCGTCTTCAAGTGAATCGGCGTCTAGCGATGCTTCTTCTGAAGCGTCTGCACCGGCTGCACAGGAAAGTGCAAAGCAAGAATCAGCGCCAGCCGCGTCTGCAGGTAGCGAGACTATCGAAGTTGCTGTACCAGACATTGGTGAAGACGGTGAAGTTGACGTCATCGATGTACTTGTATCAGCTGGCGATACCGTTGAAAAAGAAGACGGTCTTATCACGCTAGAAACTGATAAAGCCACCATGGATGTGCCTTCAACACATGCAGGTACGATCAAAGAAGTCTTTATCAAAGCGGGCGACAAAGTTAAGCAAGGCACCTTGGTTGTTAAGCTTGAGACCAGCGGTGGTTCATCTTCAAGTGCAGCTGAAAAGCCTGCTGAAGCGCCTAAACAAGAAGAGACTAAACAAGACTCACAGCAAGACGAGACTCAACAAGCGTCACAGCAGGAAGCCTCGCAAGGTCGCTCTCCTGTGCCTCCAGCGCCAGAAGCCAAGAATACAGGTAAAGCACATGCTTCTCCTTCGGTTCGCCGTATTGCCCGAGAGTTTGGTGTAGACCTGACTCAAGTTAACGGCTCTGGCCCTAAAAACCGTATCTTGAAAGAAGACGTTCAAGCCTATGTGAAAGCTGAGCTCGCGAAACCTCGCACAGCAGTAGCTTCAGGCAGTGCGCCTGTGGGCGACAACGTACTTCAAATCGTGCCGGTTAAGCCTGTTGATCACAGCAAGTTTGGTGAGATTGAAGAACAAAAGCTTTCTCGAATTCAAAAGATTTCTGGTCCGTTCTTACACCGTAACTGGGCGACTATCCCGCACGTTACGCAGTTCGACGAAGCAGATATCACAGAAGTTGAAGAATTCCGTAAAGAGCAAAACGCTTACCACGCGAAAATTAAGTCTGGTCTTAAGATCACGCCACTAGTATTCGTTATGAAAGCGGTAGCGAAAGCGCTTGAGAAATACGAAGTATTCAACTCATCACTGTCTGACGACGGCGAAAGCTTAATCATCAAGAAGTTCATCAACATTGGTATTGCGGTTGAAACACCGGGAGGCCTTGTTGTACCTGTTATTCGTGACGTGAATAAGAAAGGTATTGAAGAGCTTTCTCGTGAGCTTATTGAAACATCTAAGAAAGCCCGTGAAGGCAAGCTTAAAGCGGCCGACATGCAGGGTGGAACGTTCACTATCTCTAGTCTAGGTGGTATTGGTGGCACGGCGTTTACGCCTATTGTAAATGCACCAGAAGTCGCCATATTAGGTGTGTCTAAGTCTGAGATGAAGCCTAAGTGGAATGGTAAAGAGTTTGAGCCGCGCTTAATGGTGCCGCTAAGCCTGTCATACGACCACCGAGTCATCGATGGTGCGGTAGGTGCAAGATTCTCTACTGAGGTTGCTGCAAACCTAACTGACTTACGCAGAATCATACTTTAAATAAAAGGTCGAAAAAGTTTACAATATCAGTAACATTTTCGACGATTTTATAAGCCCATTTGGTGGCATTTAGGTTATGCTATTACACAAAAGTAATAGCATGACCCTACAAGAACAGGATTGAGGTTCACAATGAGCGAAATTAAAACGCAATTGGTGGTACTGGGCGGCGGCCCTGGCGGTTATTCAGCAGCATTCCGTGCGGCTGACTTAGGTATTGAAACAGTTATCGTAGACTCACGCGACACGCTTGGTGGTGTTTGTCTTAACGTTGGCTGTATCCCTTCAAAAGCCCTTCTTCACGTTGCTAAAGTAATGAAAGAAGCGAAGCACCTTGCTAGCCACGGTGTATCGTTTGGCGAGCCTACCATCGATTTAGATAAAATCCGTAAATACAAAGACGGCGTTGTTAAGCAATTAACAAATGGCCTTAGCGGTATGTCTAAAATGCGTAAAACCAAGCATGTACAAGGCTTCGGCAAATTTACAGGCGCAAACACCCTAGAAGTAAAAAATGGTGACGACGTTACTACTATTACTTTCGAGAAAGCGATTATTGCTGCGGGTTCTGAGCCAGTAAGCCTACCGTTCATCCCAGAAGATGATCGTGTAATCGACTCAACTGGCGCACTGGAAATGAAAGACATTCCAGAGAAAATGCTAGTACTAGGCGGTGGTATCATTGGTCTAGAAATGGGTACTGTGTACGAAGCACTTGGCTCGAACATTGATGTAGTTGAATTCTTAGATCAGCTAATTCCAGCAGCTGACAAAGACATCATGAAAGTGTTCATGAAAGACTACAAAGACAAGTTTAACATCATGCTTGAAACCAAAGTGACTGCGGTTGAAGCAAAAGACGATGGCTTGTACGTAACATTTGAAGGTAAGAACGCACCTGCTGAGCCAGTGCGCTACGACAAAGTACTTGTTGCTGTTGGTCGTAAGCCAAACGGTAAGCTAGTTGGCGCAGATGCAGCTGGCGTAAACGTTGACGAGCGTGGCTTCATCAACGTTGATAAGCAAATGCGTACTAACGTTGACCACATCTTCGCAATCGGTGACCTTGTAGGTCAGCCAATGCTTGCGCACAAAGCGGTTCACGAAGGTCACGTTGCTGCAGAAGTTATTGCTGGACAGAAGCATTACTTCGACCCACGTGCTATTCCTTCAGTAGCGTACACTGAGCCAGAAGTTGCTTGGGTTGGTCTAACTGAAAAAGAAGCGAAAGAGCAGGGCGTAAGCTATGAAACAGCAACCTTCCCATGGGCTGCTTCAGGCCGTGCAATTGCATCTGATGCAACTAACGGTATGACCAAGATGATTTTCGAAAAAGAAACGGGCCGCGTAATCGGTGGTGCTATGGTAGGTACCAACGCGGGCGAAATGCTTGGCGAAATCGGCCTAGCTATTGAGATGGGTGCTGACGCTGAAGACGTTGCATTGACTATCCACGCTCACCCAACGCTTAACGAATCAATTGGTCTTGCGTCTGAAATCTTCGAAGGAAGCATTACCGACCTGCCAAACCCGAAAGCGAAGAAAAAGAAGTAAACGTCTTTTTCGCGAATTAATTAAAACCCGCTCAACGAGCGGGTTTTTTGTTATTTACATTAGTAAATTTTGCGCAATATCTCTATTTTCAGTCGTTCGAATAAAGAATAGAACTTGAAGATAAAGGAGCCAACTGTTGGCTTTTATCTAGGGCCAAAAGATGATTCGTTTTAACCTCTTTGGCATTGTGCTGCACCAGATGAATGTCGTTATCAGCATGCAGTGCCACATTAGATAGGTTTACGCCGTTTACATCATCAAACACCATTGCAGGTCTAAAATCATACGCTCGGGTTTTAAGTGAAATATCCTTGAGCGTTATACCTTTTACGTGTCTTACAAAGAGTCCCCAACTAGGAAGCTCTCCAAACATGGTATATTCAGGGTAAGCATCTCGTACTTGTGGTACTAGGAATAGTTGGTCATGGGGACGGTATGCTAAACCTTTGTTGGCTCTTCCAGGATAGCTAATGGTAATCTTTTCAAGAATAACGTTTTCTACAAACGCGTCCGGTAAACCCGTAATTGAAGCCGGGATAGGATTGAAGAACGCGTTTAACCCAGGCCCTCGCAAATCGTAGTCAATATCGGCTCTATCAAAACTAATTTCCGCATTTACGTTGCTGATCACCACATTTTTTATTTTGCCTAGCGGTGTATCTTTAGGCACGTCTCTATTGCGTTGCCCTAGACGTATAAAAATAGCGCATCCCACATTTTTTGCATCTACGTTTTTCACACTGACATTTTCGAGAATTGCGCCGTCTACAGTTTCAAGCGCTATTGCACTTCTGTAGGTGTCAAATACAACAATGTCTTCAATTTTTACATTGTGAAAACCATTTTGACTTTCCGTTCCAAATTTAATGCCGTTAGAGCTAGAACGCAGTGTACAATTACCAATGAAAATATCGTTGTTGCGCATATTTTTCTTGGTTGTGGATTTAAGGCAAATCGCGTCGTCGGCAGCATTAACAAAGCAGCCAGTAATGCGGACATGCTCACAGTCATTGATGTCAATGCCATCGTTGTTCCAAAATGCGTCGCTTTGAACCACAATATTGTCAATGTGTAAATCGCGGCATGCTGCGTAGTGTTGAACCCATGATGCGCCGTTTTGAACAGTTATATCGTAAACTTTTATGTGGTTACACGAATGCATTGCAATTACATTGGGGCGATGGCGAGAGCGGTTTCGACGGGCATTAAAATCTTCTTCAATGCGTTCTTTGGCGTGATGAAGCCGATTTATATTTAATGCTAACTTACGGCCTTGAGCATTGATAGTTCCTTGGCCAAATATACCGATATTGTCGCAATCGTGTGCTTCGATTAGCGCATGAACCTTACCATCGTCAGTTTCATAGTGTCGTATGTCAGTGCTACCGAGCAAAACAGCGTCTTTATCTAGCTCTAGACTTATGTTGCTCGACAGGTGAAGTGTTCCTGAGTAATAGATACCTGCTGGAAACCAAACCACGCCCGATTCGCCACTGTCAACTACAGCCTGAATGGTTGCTTGAATGGCGCCAGTATCTAATGACTGTCCGTTTCCTGTTGCACCAAAGTCCTTTACGCTGAAACGTTTACCTTTTTGGGGAGGTTCACGCTTACTCGGTTTTCGTGTTGCGTTAAATTGCTCGTAGTATTGAGTGAGCATTTTTGCATTCAAAGCGTGTGAGAAGCACGAGGTTGCAGCTATCGTCGATAGTGCTGTTTTGATGAATTTTCGTCTGGATAGCGGAGCAAACATAGCTAACAATCCTTTTTTCTTTGTTGGGGTTGTCGAGCGCCGCTAAAAATAAACGGAAAAAATCGACTACGCCCTAAAACAAGTCTTTCTAAAACGTAACTATTTGTTGAATTTGGAATTTTTGTAATAATTTCATGGTGTTGATTCTAAAATTAATGATAAATACTTATGGTCGTTTAGACGTTACCTGAAATTTGACACCGGTGTCAACAGCGTGTTAAAAAAACGTAGATAAGAAATTAATTAACAGGTGGTTGTTTTGTCTAATAAGTACTTAAAAGTTGTTTCGATGAAGCTTTTGCTAAGAACGACGTTATTATCATTGTTTTGCTTACCTTTATCGAAAGGGTACGCGAAGGATAGTAGTTATCATCAATACATTGATCCGCTTATTGGCTCTGAGGGCCTGGGAAATGTATTTGTTGGCCCTAGTACACCTTTTGGAATGGTAAAGCCTGGGCCTGATATTGGTACCCATAGTAATAGTGGTTACGATCCGGATTTGACAAAATCGTTGGTCGGCTTTAGCCAAGTGCATGTTAGCGGAACCGGTGGCGGCCCCAAATATGGAAACATTTCCGTGATGCCGTTTTCGGGCAATGTCGAGTCAATCGAGCAGAGCAGTTTACGCACGAATGAGCAGGCTCAAGCGGGCTATTATGCAACAGTGCTGACCAAGTGGGATATAAAAGCAGAACTGACCACTGCTGAGCGCGCCGCGTTTCATCAGTACACCTTTCGAGATACAGTTCACAATGCAATAAAAATTGATGGAGGCTTTTTTCTAGGGGAAAACCCGGTGCCAGATGCACGAGAAGCGCAGCAGTTTGTCGGGTCAGAGGTTGAAGTTTTATCTTCCACTCAAATTCAAGGATATAGTCGCATACGTGGTGGTTGGAACAATGGTAATGCCTATACTGTGTATTATCACGCAGAATTAGACCAACCTTGTGATCGTTTTAGCACATTTAAAGGAGAGACTTTATATCCCTCTGTCAAAGAGCAATTTGATTCCGGCGAGAAAACAGGGGTGCTTTGTTTTTTCAGTGATCATCAGCGAAAAACGGTGAAGATGAAGATAGGCATTTCGTTTATTAGTGAAGCTAAAGCAGCGGAAAATTTAAGAAATGATATTCCGCACTGGGACTTTAACTTAGTGCGTCAGCAAACTGAGCAGAAGTGGGAGAGGTTGCTGTCTAGGATCGAATTGGATTCGACAGCGAGTGTTGAACAACGGAAGATGTTCTACACGGGCCTTTATCACACAATGCTAATGCCTGTAGACCGCTCAGGGGAAAACCCTTTGTGGACAGCCACGCCATACTATGACGATTTTTATGCTATCTGGGATACGTTTCGCACGTCCTCCCCCCTTCTTACAATCATCGATCCCGAGCGCCAAGCCGATATCATCAACGGCATGTTAAATATCTACAAGTATGATGGGTATTTACCAGAGGGGCGAAGTGGAAATACTAATGGCCGCACCCAAGGGGGCTCTAATGCGGATATTGTCATTGCCGACGCCTACGTTAAAAATCTTAGAGGGGTAAATTATCACCTTGCCCTTAAAGCTATGATTAAAAATGCCACTGTTGCACCGGGTGGAAACAGTGAAAAAGAGGGGCGCGGTGGTTTGCCAGACTACAATCGTCTCGGCTACGTTTCTACTGATTATGTGCGCGCGGGAAACAGAACATTAGAGTACGCCTATAACGATTTCGCGCTGGCTACGGTGGCTAAAGGGTTGCATCGAATGGGGGAGTATTATCGCTTTATAGAACAGGCCAATAATTGGCAAAACCTGTGGCGCAATATAGAACATGATGGTGCACGTGGTTTTATTATGCCAAAAGATGTTAACGGAAAATGGATAGACGAAATTCCGTGTGACATTAAAGATGGTGTGGCCACGCGCGTTAGCTATACGCCTATTGCACAAGACTGGCCTAACTGCGTGTGCTGGTGGTGCGGTTTTTTCTACGAAGCGAGTTCGTGGGAATACTCGTTTTATGTTCCGCATGATATTGCTGCAATCATAGAGAAGAGCGGCGGCAGCGACGCTTTTGAATCTCGCTTGAACACATTCTTTGAGCACAATTATTACAACGTCGCTAATGAACCCTCATTTTTGACGCCCACGCTATATCACTGGCTGGGAAAACCTCATTTGAGTTCAGACAGGGTGCGCAAAATAGTCCAAGAGCATTATTCTAGCAAGCGCGATGGCCTACCTGGTAATGATGACTCTGGAGCAATGTCGTCGTGGCTTGCTTTTCATATGATTGGGCTTTTTCCAAATGCAGGGCAGCCTTACTATTTAATTAATTCTCCGCAAGTGAAGTCGGCAACGTTGCATGTTGAAGGAGGCAATACCTTTAAAGTGATCACAGAAAATTACAGCGAAAAAAACCGGTATATCGTTTCTGCCACCTTAAATAGCAAGCCATTTCACAACACGTGGATAAACCACTCTGAAGTAATAAAAGGGGGAGAATTAAGATTGAAGATGGCAGCAAAGCCTTCGAATTGGGGAGAGGGCAAGTTCCCGCCCTCACTATCTACCACTCAGAAATAGTCAAACTGCACGTACCTTTAATACTGGTGCGTGTCGGCCGCTAAATCATTACTTTACGCTAATAAACACAGGGTTGCTGTAAAACCATAAATCAGTCCAGGGATCTTCTCCTGCCGTGTCTATCTGTGGTTCCAATTCATTCTTATTATTAGTACCTCTGATGCGAACATACTGTGCGTGTTTTACCGCTTCAATGTCCATTTTTATCGTACGAAACTGTCCATCCACATACCAGTCTTTTGATGTAAAGCGATGAACTACTGGGGACGGCGCTGCAGCAACGTCGCTATTGATCATGCCAATAATCACGTCTACCCGTTCTACACTTGGGTTTTGACGGCCAAAATTAAGGGTGTCAGGGTCGCGAAATTTGATTTCTATAGAGCTTGTTTCGCCTGATTTTATTTCTATGGTTTCCCCAATATCTGCGGATTGGCCCTTTTTATTACTGACTTTAACCGAAAGTGAATCAATTAAATCTCCGGTAGTTGCAAACATTTTCCCTTCTCGCATCGCCTGCATTATATCGTTGTACTGTTTTCTCGCGAACACATAGGTTTTTGAATATTCACCAGGCCAAAAGTCGGTTCGCCCCTCTGTGTAGTGCATATGGCTATCAGAAGTGGCTGTTATCCACCAGCGTCTGCCTTCACTCAACAGACTGTCCCAGACGCCGCCGACCACGGCCGTCATTTGATCAAAACCACCCATTGTTGGAAAGTCGTTATATCCGCCCCTTAATCCACTCTCTCGAATGGAGCCGTCGGGGTTGAGTGCGTTGGCTTGGTGGCCGGGTGCGCCTTCCATGCCAATAACGACATCAGGTGCAGTGTCTTGCCATTTTCTTAGTTTTTGAGGCGTGACTTTTTTAAAACCAGAGAGCTTTTCAGCCAAGCGAGCTGGGTGGTTTACAATCAAAATAGGTGGTTTTTGTTCTTCCTGCATTGCTCTGAGCGCTTTAAGCATAAACTCATCGGTATCTCTAGAGGCGGTGTCAGGCTCAATTTCCCTTCTATTAAACTGTGACTCTAACCAGAAAAGCTGTTCTGCTTCAGTCTCGCTATAAGGAATAATTAAGCTGCAGTGACGAGCGCCAGGTGTGTCGAACTCCATGCCGTAAAACTGTAACACCTCAGGTGTCGCTTTTCGCGAAGCGACAAGCTCTGGATAGGCGTGTTCTAAGTTAACGGAACTGTGCCCAGGACCACCATGATCTGTGGTCACCATCCAGCTCAAATTATGATGCCTCGCCATTTGTGCGTATAACGCAGTGGCGTACTGCGCATCGCCCCGTAATATAGGTGTGGGTGGAGTCGTGCTCCAGTCCCATCTAGCACTGTATTTACCATGGATATGATGATCGCCCGCAAGCCATGCTGGCGCAGGAGCTGCGTCTGCTAGGGAAAGGCTTGATGCAGACGCATTGTGCGTTTTGCTGTGGGAAGTTTTACACGACACAGTGAATAAAGAAGTGAGTAGCATAATGAAGTAAAACAAAGGGTAGCGCATTGGAAGGGCCTTTAGCGTTCGTTGCGAAAAAAGTAGTGCGGTTTAGAGATGCAAAAAGGGAAGCATAAATCAACAGCTCTACTAAAACTACAAATAGAAAAGGCGCCGGAAAACAAGGCGCCTGTCATCGTTAATTATTTATAGCTAACTAAAATCTATAGGTAGCACCTGCCATAAATGTTCTTCCGCTGGTCGTTGTGTTGTACTGACGGTCACTGGAGTCACTATATTGTACTTCCTGTTCGTCCGTTAAGTTGATGCCCTCAATATTCAACTTCAGCGACTCGTTTACTTGATAGAATGCTGAGAAATCCACGTAGGTTGTTTCGTGGAATCCGCGTTCATCTTCATCACCAAGGCCCGCTTCTACACTACTGATATATCTATCTCGATAGGCTGCTGAAACGCGCGCTCCCCATTCGTCAGTCTCGTAATAAAGGGTTAAGTTATAGCTGCTTTTCGATAGGCCTTGAAAGGCTTTAACTTGATCCTCGCCACTTCCTTGCACATTTCGATACGTACTGTTGCCGTCAGCCCATGTATAGTTGGCAATTAGACCAAAGTTCTGAAACGGCTCAGGTAAGAAATCGAAGTCACGTTGGAAAGCGAGTTCGAAGCCTTTGATGGTCGATGAATCTGAATTTTGAGGGGTCGTCACGTTAAATTGCGTAGTTGGCGTTCCGCCATTTGGCAATAAGCTATTTGGCAACGATAGCTCCTCAAGGGTTCTTGTTTGTGCTGCAGTCTCGGTAACAATAAAGTCTTTGATATCTTTATAAAATACCGCGACAGAAAAGTAACCAACACCGTCAAAATAAGACTCCAAGGAGGTATCAATGTTCACAGAAGAATAAGGCTTTAAGCTGGGGTTACCAATAGTGACAGAGCCGATGTCCCCATCCGATAGCGTAGCTTGAGATACTCTAGCGGACACTGATAAGGCACTTAAAGAAGGACGCGTCAGATTTTTACTTGCGCTAAAGCGAAGTAACACATCTTCACTTACTTCATAAACCACATTAAGTGTTGGTAAAACGCCGGAATAATCGCGAACCATAATAATATCTTCACCGCCAGAGATACCCTTTGAGGTCAATTCAGTATTGTAATAGCGAAGACCCACGCTTCCTCTAAAATTGGCGTCGTTTAGCATACTATCCCAGCTATACATACCATAGAGGGCTTGGGTTTCTTCTTCTACATCGTATGCAAATGTACTGACAACCTTATCTTCACCTAATGAAAGATCAGAAAGACCATAAAACTCGTGTATCTTTGCCATATCAAGCTCGAGCCAATCTTGATCTGGGTGGTCTGAGTAAACGTTGGTGACATCAGATGAAATTGTGGTTACACCGTTGTTAAGTGGGGGTTCTTTACTCTGAACATAACCTGAATCTTGTCTACGTTCGCCCGTGTTCGAGAATTTTTTATAATTGGCGCCGAAGCTAATGGTTCCTGTATCGCCAACGAAGTACTTAAAATCTACTTTGGCATTGTCGAAATCGTTTGTGATGTAGTCTTCTTGGAAATACAAATCTTTAACTAGCCAGCCTTCAGGGGAAGCAGGGTCAAAGTCGTAAGTATTTACACCGTAAAAGCGGTCTTGAGTAAAATCGGTTATTATACCGCTGCCAGGTCGCATAAGGTTGGCTTTGTTGACCTTGGGCTGGTCGTAGTCAGAAGAACTTGTACCAATTTGTACGTTTGCTATGAAATCCTCTGAGATGTTCCAGTCAACACTGAAAGTTAGTTGAGTGAAAACAGACTCATTGTAATCTTCTCGAGACTCTGTTCTTATCGTGGTATCAGAGTAACGTCCAAAAACGACTTCTTTATCGCCGTTATTGTCAATGAACTCTAGCTCCTCCACGCGCCCCAAAGCCGTACTGCTAGAACCCCCGGTCGAAATGTGGTGCTCATCAAGCGTATTGTTTAGTTCACCGCGCAGAAAATCTAAGCTAATATTTAAACCATCAGAGGGGCGATATTGTAAAGACGCCGTTATACCTAAGCGCTCTTGCTGATTATTCCACACAGAGTAACGGTTGCCTCTTGAAAACCATAATTCACCGTCTTCGAGTAATTGAGCCGTATTGGCATCTAGATCTTCACTGTAGTTTGAAGTGCTTCTTTTACGCCATCTATAGGTGTTGTAACCAAATTCGCGAGACTCTCGCGTGCTATAGGCTACTGACGCCAGCGCACCGAAATTATCCCATGTGTTTGACAACATCCCAACTAAACGATTATCGAAGTTATCGGTATTGGTGTTGGTACCACCTTGCACACCCACTACGCCTTTCATACCCGAAAAGTCAAAAGGCTTCGCGGTTTTTAAATTAACAGTACCGCCTATACCGCCCTCTTCTATTTCAGCCGAATACGACTTTTTAACATCGATTTGATTAAAAAGTTCTGAAGCAAAGATGTTAAAGTCGAACGCGCGCGAGCGGGTTACAGCCCCGCGACTGTCCATGGGAGACGACGAAGACCCTAGAGCCTCCATGCCGTTTACTTCAACACGTGTGAATTGGGGCCCCATCCCTCGAAGTGATATTTGACGACCTTCACCGCCTTCTCGAGTAATAGCGATGCCCGGCACGCGCTGTAAAGAGTCGGCTAGGTTTAAATCAGGAAAGTCTGCGATGTCTTCTGCAACAATAGAATCTTGAGCAACCAAAGACTCTCGTTTTAAGTCTTTGGCTTTAATTACGGCACTTCGAAAACCTTGAACTTCTACTATCTCTACTGATTCTTCATCGTTTTCTTGAGCATAAACAGGTAAAACATAAAGTGAGGATAGTGCGTGAGCAACGCTTAACGCGACTGCGGTTTTTACGGTCTTATTCATTATTATCTCCCATTAACATTTCAGCAACATAAACTTACAAGGTTTATGACACCGGTGTCAATTGCTTAGTAGGGAAATTTTATAATTTTTTAAAATTAAGTGATAAAGCGGCGTATTTGGGTTGTCTTTAACTCATATAAGAACTTTGACATACAGAATGTGCATCATATTTTGGAGTAATTATTCGTTACATGGCTTGGACGACAGGTGTAGATTAGAAAAAGCATTCCTTTCAAGAAGTGTTGACACCGGTTGCATTAGGTTTTTATTAACTAGTTCCGTCTGGAACATATTTCAAACTACGTATGTTAGAGTGAGTCGGCTGGGGTTAGAAGTTTAGTAAATATTTCTATCCTAACTCTGATATTTCAACAGGTGTTTTCTGTGTATTCAAATGCGCTGGCGTAAATTCTTCACAGTCCATATTGCGCTGGTCCATAAAGCGTTTAACTGTATCGGCACAATATGCTTTGCGGCAGCACTGAGACAGCAGCATCTCGTGGCGCTGAACACGCTCACGTATAAACTTAACTACTAAGCTCCTAAGCCACTGCAAGCCAGCGTCTTGGTCTTGGCGCTTATGCCACATTACAGATAGAGGGGAGCTAATAATTTCTACAGGCGTTTCAAACACTGCTAGTTCACCTGAGAAAATCTCTCTCTCCATAACCAACGATGGTGCTACACAAATAAGGTTGCTCTCTTTTAATAGCGGGGTAGCGTTGTAGAACTGGTTTACTGACATTGCCACGCGGCGCTTGAGGCCCAAATTAGCGAGCGCTTGATCGGTTGGGCCGGTTACATCGCCTGTCACTGACACTAGCAAGTGATCTGCTGCTACAAAGTCTTCCAACGATAGTTGTGATTTTGCTAGTGGATGATCGGGGCGCATTACCACAACCCAGCTTGGGTCAAGCACATGTTCAGAGCGAATTACAGAGCCGGGCTCTTGGTGTTTAGAGAAGGTCAGTTCAGCTTCGGCATCTTTAAGTATTTTATCCGTTTCCATATCGTAATTAGGAATAGCATGGATATTAATACCAGGCGCCTCATTCTCAATAACTTTGCGTAGCGGCCCCCACACCATAGATACAATGCTGTCTGTGGCTGCAATACGAAAAGTGCGCTTTGCTGTTGCAGGGTTAAAGTCAGTCGGGTTCACGGCAACTTCAAGCTCGCCTAAAGGCCCCTGAATCTGGCTCCATAAGTTTTTAGCAAAAGAGGTAGGCTGAATACCACGGCCGTCTTTCACGAATAGCTCATCATTCCATGCTGTGCGCATGCGGGACAATGCATTAGAAACGGCGGGCTGCGTCATCGACAGTCTGTCAGCTGCGCGGGTAATGGCACCCTCTGTCATAATTGCATCAAAAATCATCAATAAGTTTAAATCATGTGGGCGCATGGTTGTCTCCGGTGTCTATTGCGGACAATCTGCTTTCATCAATCGAACAATGAAAAAAGCTGCCGTTTACCTCGTTTTTGGCTATGTAATTTAACTGACATAGTTTAGTTATAGGTTATAGCTAAAAGTATTTATTTTCCAAATGAATGCGACGAGCGACATTGGTACAGCTTCACCGCTGTAACCGTTGATTTTCCTAAGTTCACGCTTTTTATACGGTTATTTTTAGTTTCTCTACGAAACCATGCTTTTAAATCTTTAAAAGCAGTTGTCTCTTTTAGCCCGATCTCCAATACATAATATCATGTGATGTGTTTCATATAAAAATATAATTATTTTTATTGTTTGAGGGTGTGCATAATGCGCGGCATCAAACTTTAGTCTAACTTTTTAGAGAATCTTGCAATGAATACTTTTTCCCGTTTATTGGCAATAGTCAGCCTAACTGCGCTTGTCGCTGCATGCGGTGGTGACGAGCAGGATCCAAGTCAATCAATGAGCGCAAACAAAAATGCAGGCGTTCCTGTTGATGTGGCTACCGTGGTGACTCAGCGTTTAACTGAGTGGGATAATTTCACTGGCCGTTTAGAATCGCCGCACATAGTTGCACTTCGACCTCGCGTATCGGGCTATATCGATTTTGTCGCTTTTGATGAAGGAGAGTACGTTGAACAAGGGCAAACGTTATTCTTAATTGATAATCGGTCATTTAAAGCTGAAGTGAACCGCTTAACTGCGCAGCTTGAAGAAGCGAAGAGCCGCGTTAAATTGGCGGAGCAAAACTACAGCCGTGCTTTTAAACTTCGTAAAACCCAGGCGGTTTCTGAAGAAGTGTTAGATGCTCGCCTAGCTGAAAAAAACCAAGCGCTAGCCAGCTTAAATCAAACGCAAGCCGCGCTGGAAGTAGCGCGTTTGAATCGTGGCTTTGCGCGTGTTGAAGCACCTATTTCAGGTCGCGTATCTCGTGCAAATATCACCGAAGGCAACTTTGTTACAGCTGGACAAACAGAGTTGACTCGCATCGTATCGACCGACCGTTTATATGCGTATTTCGATATTGATGAGCAGACCTACCTAAACTATCTAACCGATAAATCAACGGCTTCAACAGCAGTGAGCGAGCAGCCAGTAGCGATGCGCCTTGCTAACGAGTCTGATTATAACCACTGGGGACAAATTGATTTCATCGACAACCAGGTTAACGGTAGCACAGGCACACTTCGCGTTCGCGCCGTTTTTAATAACGAAGAAGGTCGTTTAATTCCGGGATTATTTGCACACTTAAAATTGGCAGGTGACACCGATGAAGAGGGCATTCTTATTAAAGAAAAAGCTATCGGCACAGATCTGAATAATAAGTTTGTACTGGTTGTAAATGACGAAAGTAAAGTGGAATACCGTGCGGTTAAGCTAGGCGACAAAGTGGGTAGCATGCGCATCATCACAAGCGGCTTGAATGTAAACGACACCATTGTGGTTGATGGCTTACAGCGCGTTCGCCCTGGTGCCCAAGTTGCCGCTAACGAAGTGCCTATGGGTGATGAAGATGCTTTGGCAAACTTATCTAGCTGGCAGTCACGTGTTGATAATGCAACACAAGTAACCCAAAACATGGCGCAGTATGAGGATGTTTTATCTGGTGGTTCATTTGCCACAGGTACAGCAACAGCAGGTCTTAAGTAATGAACATTTCGCAGTTTTTCATTAGCCGCCCGATTTTTGCGGGCGTGCTTTCCCTACTTATTTTTATAGGTGGTGCAATTGCTGTCTGGCAATTGCCTATCACTGAATACCCAGAAGTAGTGCCGCCTACCGTGGTGGTAACTGCGAATTATCCCGGTGCAAACCCAGAAGTTATCGCCGAAACAGTTGCAACGCCGCTAGAGCAAGAAATTAACGGTGTTGAAGATATGCTTTATATGTCTTCTCAAGCTACCAGTGATGGGCGTATGACGCTAACTGTTACCTTCGCGATTGGTACAGACCCAGACGAAGCAACCACGCTGGTGCAAAACCGTGTGAATCGCGCTACACCGCGTTTACCTCAAGAAGTGCAGCGCTTAGGTGTGGTTACCGAAAAGTCCTCGCCAGATTTAACCATGGTGGTGCATTTAACGTCGCCTGATAAACGTTATGACATGCTGTATCTTTCAAACTATGCCGATCAGTTTGTTAAAGACGAACTAGCCCGAATCAATGGCGTTGGGCAAGTGCGCCTGTTCGGTGCTGGTGAATTCAGCATGCGAGTGTGGTTAGACCCTAACAAACTGGCCGCGCTCCAGTTAAACCCTGGCGATGTGGCAGCAGCTATTGCCGACCAAAACCAGCAAGCGGCGGCAGGTAGCCTAGGTGCACAGCCTACGGGTACCAGCGAATTTCAGCTGCTTATCAATGTGCGCGGCCGTTTAAAAGATGAAGCCGAATTTGAAAATATTATTGTTAAGTCGGGTGAGAATGGTGAAATAACCCGCCTGAAAGACGTTGCGCGTATCGAGCTAGGTTCAGAGTTTTATGCACTTCGTTCACTTATTAACAATAACCCTGCGGCAGCGGTGCCGGTTTTCCAAGCACCAGGCTCTAATGCAATCCAAATTTCAGATGACGTTCGCGCTCGTATGGCGGAACTGTCAAAAGCGTTCCCTGAAGGCCTTGAATACGAAATTGCCTACGACCCTACCGTATTTGTTCGCGGTTCGATTGAAGCGGTTATTAGTACACTTCTTGAAGCTGTATTGTTAGTTGTACTGGTCGTTGTACTGTTCTTACAAACATGGCGAGCGTCTATTATTCCACTCGTTGCAGTACCTATTTCACTTGTGGGAACGTTCGCGTTTATGCAACTAATGGGCTTCTCGCTGAATGCACTGTCTCTGTTTGGCCTTGTATTAGCAATCGGTATTGTTGTGGACGACGCTATCGTTGTTGTCGAAAACGTAGAGCGTAATATCTCTGAAGGCAAAGCGCCGTTTGAAGCAACCGTACAAGCAATGAAAGAAGTAACTGGTCCTATTATAGCCACAACTCTGGTACTTGCTGCGGTATTCGTACCTACTGCTTTCATGAGCGGTCTTACCGGGCAGTTCTATAAGCAGTTTGCGCTAACAATTACTATCTCTACGGTAATTTCTGCAATTAACTCGTTAACGCTTAGCCCTGCATTATCTGCATTGCTGTTGAAACCTCACGGTAAAGCGAATGACTGGTTAACCCGTTTAATGGATAAAGTGTTTGGCCGCTTTGTATTTTCACCGTTTAACCGTTTCTTTGACCGTAACTCAAAGCGCTACACTGGTGCTGTGGGTGGGCTTATCCGTAAAAGCAGTATCATCATGGTGCTTTACGCGGGTCTGCTAGGACTCACTTACTTCCAGTTTGCCAATACACCTACAGGCTACGTTCCGCCGCAAGATAAACAGTATTTGGTCGCCTTTGCTCAACTGCCTAATGCAGCAAGCTTAGACAGAACTGAAGAAGTGATCCGTGAAATGTCTCGTATTGCTATGGAACACCCTGGTGTTGAAGATGCAATTGCATTCCCTGGCTTGAATATTAACGGGTTTACCAATAGTCCAAGCTCAGGCGTGTTGTTTGCAACCCTGACTGACTTTGATAAAAGAACGACGCCTGATCTATCTGGTGGCGCCATTGCTGCCCAGCTTAACCAGAACTTTGGATCTATAAAAGGTGCCTTTGTGGCAATATTCCCGCCACCACCAGTAATGGGGTTAGGCACGATTGGTGGTTTCCGTTTGCAGGTTGAAGACAGAGGAAACCTAGGCTTTGAAGAACTTGAACGCGTAACACAAGAAGTGATAGGCAAAGCGTGGGCACACCCAGCGCTTACCGATGCATTTACCAGCTTCACTGTTGCTGTACCTCAGCTCGATGTAGATGTAGACCGTGAAAAAGCGGTAAGCCAAGGTGTAAACATCGATACCTTGTTTACCACCATGCAGGGCTACTTAGGTTCGTTATACGTGAACGACTTCAACTTGTTCGGTAGAACTTACCAAGTAAATGTACAAGCTGATGCCCAATACCGTCAGGATATTGAGAACATTACGCAGTTTAAAGTGCGTAATGCACAAGGTGAGATGATCCCGCTTGGCTCATTCTTGAACATTGAGCACAGTGCAGGCCCAGACCGTGTTATGCACTATAACGGATACGTCACCGCTGAAATAAACGGCGCAGCAGCGCCAGGCTATTCGTCTGACCAAGCGAAGGCAGCTATTGAAGAAATACTGGCTGAAACGTTACCACTTGGCATGACTTACGAGTGGACAGAGATCACCTATCAGCAAATATTAGCGGGTAATGCATCAGCGTTTGTATTCCCATTAGTTGTGCTTTTAGTGTTCTTAGTACTGGCTGCGCAATACGAAAGCCTGCGTTTGCCACTGGCAATCATATTGATTGTTCCCATGACCTTGCTGAGCGCGCTTATTGGTGTGCAAGTTTATGGCGGCGACAACAATATTTTTACCCAAATAGGTTTGATTGTACTGGTTGGCCTTGCAACGAAGAACGCCATTCTTATTGTCGAGTTTGCAAAAGAGCTACAAGACAAGGGGATGGACGCGCTTTCAGCCATTAAAGAAGCAAGTCGCTTACGTCTTCGCCCTATACTCATGACATCCATTGCTTTCATCATGGGTGTGCTGCCAATGGCGGTATCAACCGGTGCCGGCTCTGAAATGCGTCAAGCTATGGGTGTGGCAGTATTCTCAGGCATGATAGGTGTTACCGTATTTGGACTTATCTTAACTCCGGTATTTTATTACCTGATACAGCGTAAAGGTTAACTCTCCCGTCTACCCAAGCGTTGCCCTCTTAAGGGGCTCTTTAGGCCACTCATTCGAGTGGCCTTTTTTTTGCCACCATTGGTCAGCTTTTATGTCGTTTTGTGAAACCGAAAAGCTTATATTCGCTTGTATCCTGTTGAAAACAGAAAGAATGGAGATTCAAATGAAAATAGGTGCGGCAATAGTAATGGCGATGGGCATGGTGGTTGCTGTGTCCTTGCTTGGTGTTCAGGTGTCTTCTGCCATGAACGATATGCAAACGTGGGATAGAGTAGTAACCGTAAAAGGATTGTCAGAGCGAGAATACATTGCTGATCAGGTTATTTGGCCTATTCAATTTGTCGACGCGGGCAATGACTTACCTCAACTTTATGAACATATTGAAAAGAATAGCCTTCAGGTGGCTAACTTTTTAGAAGAGAAGGGCATATCAGCAGAAAGCATTACTATTGGAAAGCCTGAAATAAATGACAAATTGGCGCAACAATACGGAAGTAGTGAAAAAGCGCCATTTCGCTACAGTGCCATTCAAACCGTTACTGTCTTTTCAAATGATGTTGAAAAGGTGCGAGCGCTTATGCAGCAAATTGGGGAGTTAATTAAAACTGGTATTGTATTATCAGACCAAAGCTACCGCGCTCAGCCCGACTATGTATTTACCCGCTTAAACGAAGTAAAGCCGGAAATGATAGAAGAAGCGACGCTCAATGCGAGAGAGGTTGCGGAAAAATTTGCCAAAGATTCAAAAAGTACGTTGGGCAAAATTAAGCGCGCTAACCAAGGGCAGTTCAGTATTTCTAGTCGCGACAGCCATCATCCACACATAAAGAAAGTGCGCGTGGTTTCTACCATCGAATATACCCTCGTTGACTAATATTCATGCTATGCTAAAACGCTCACTCAATATTGAGTAGAACGCGCATTTGTGCATTTTGTGTATTAGATTACTGCTAATGTCTACTGGCTAGATTCGCCCATATGCGTTTTAATTTAAGTTAGTGCAGGGTATTCTTAAGCACTCAAAGCTCATTGACTAAGGGTGGTAAGCCTGAAATGACGGATCTCGAAGCACAATCTAAGCAGCTTGAATTTTTTGAAATCCCAAGTCCTTGCATAGGTGTCTGCGAGTCTGGTCCAAGAGGGTACTGTAAAGGCTGCTATAGAAGTCGTGAAGAGCGCCTTTATTGGCTTAAAGTTGATGATGCAACAAAAAGAAAGATAATTAGTGCTTGTGTACGACGTAAAAATGCAGTTTTAGCAAAATTACGCAAAGCGCAAGCACTAAAGGGCGAGGAGGCGGCACGACAGTTTTCTCTTTTCGATGAGCCGCCTGAAAGTCGTTAAAAAAGAGTTTGAGATTTATTAATGCCGTTAGAAAAGTATGTTTCGTATGCTGCGAAATCATTTACGTTACCCAATATTTGCGTGCGCTTGCGCTCAACGCTAGACAACCCTCGCTCGAGTATTGAAGACATCGCTGTGCTAATCAGTGCCGATCCCTCTCTCACTGCTAAGGTGTTACGCCTGGCCAATAGTTCGCTTTTTCGTTTCCCATCTCAAATTGAATCTGTAGCAAAAGCCATAAATGTAATTGGTGGCGAGGCCCTTTATAATTTAGTTATCGCTGAAACTGCAACCACTGCCTTTAAGCATTTTGATACATTGCTAATTGATTTAGACAAGCACTGGCATGCTTCTGTTTATTGCGGGATGGTGGCGAAGAGTCTAGCCATGCGGCTGAATGTGCGTGGCGCCGAACGCTTTTTCGTGATGGGTATTTTGCAAAACCTGAGCGAACTCATAGTTGCGAACAAAGAGCCTAAGCTCTATGACGATTACCGCAATGCGAAAAAGAACGACTTGCCACATATTGAGCAACTGGCCCATTTCGGTTTTACGTTTGCACATTGCAGCGGTATCATACTTGAAAAATGGCACTTACCTATTGGTCTTTTTTATCCCGTATCATTTATGAACGATGAAGCAAAATATACTTCTGATGTTGATATATGTGTTCTTGCAATTGCAAGTCGTGTAACGCTTAGTCAACTTGATAAAGAAAATTATGCTGACATTGAACTTTTTACGTCAGAAATAGCCAATACAGTAAGTCTCGACATGGAAGTGATAAGTAACTCAATTGAATATGCTGAACAAGAAACAGCAAAAATTGTGTCGCTTATTCACTGAGCTTTCAGTGCATCAGTTCTGTCACCGCACTTTTATATTCTTAAAACAGAGTAAAGCTCCCCCAGAGGATTGGTATTACGTGCGTCTCAAATAGGCGTAATCTAATAACTATAAAAGCTCGACGTAAAATCAGTTATGTTTAGAAAAATCTTCCGGCCACGTGTTGTTGTCGGTGCCATTTGTATTGGCGTGTGTTTATCTGCAAACGCGAGGGATCTCATTGAAACGCTTTATCATGCAGACTTCACTCCCGACGCCGATGATGAAATACCGCGTTTTACATTAGACGGAGAGCTCGGTGTTTTAGTTAATACCGGCAACACGTCTGCAGCCAGCGTTAAAGCAGCGGTCAACGCTGACCACGAAACCGAAAACTGGAGCAGCATTTATTTTGCTGAACTGCTTTATAAAGAGAGTGGTACGCCTACCACAGAGCGTGATATCAGCGCACAACGCTTTTTCACGAGCGCACAATTCGACTATAAACTGCTTTCGCCGGGACGACGCCTCTTCATGTATGGCGATTACGAAGACGATCAGTTTACCGGTTATGAACATCGCGCTTCACTTGCTGCGGGTTGGTCACAGCGCGTATGGCGAAATGAAGATAGCGAATTTCGTTATAGTGTGGGGCCAGGGTATACCTTTATTGAAGCGGAAGAAGATAACGAGAGCCTTGTGAATGACGGCATTATAGTGCGCGCGTCTGCCGAGTATAAATATCATTGGAGCTCGGGTGCAAAATTAAGGCAATTCGTTAGCACAGAGGCCGGCGAAGAAAATACAAAATCTCGCTCAGAAACCTCGCTTTCTGCCAATGTGTTTGGATCATTGGCAATGAAATTATCATTCATATTAAATCACGAAACAGACACCCCTGAAGATGTTGCGGCGTTAAGCACAGAAACATCGGTAGCGCTGGTCTATCAATTCTTTTAGTCAATTAGTGTAAATTAACAGTCGAATTTAGGCTTTTTGCCGCGTTCGCATTGACTGAGAGGCTTGAAAATGTACACTGCGCACCATTGTTTGTGATGCCAGTTTCTCCGGTGCATTACTTAATCGACTTCTTTTAAAACTCGTGTTGTGCCGCCTTGCAGTTCAAAAGGTATCGCGTACAACGAATGGACCGATAATCAATAGGATTGTTCAATGAAAAAGCAAGTGCTTGCATCTTTAGTTGCAATTTCTCTTTCTCCGGCTGTTTTCGCTCAAGACGATGAAGTGAAGCCTTTTACAATGGAAGGTGAGCTAGGTTTTATCTCTACATCAGGTAACACTGAAACAACATCTATCAGCGCAGGTATTCAAGCGCATCAAGAACTTGAGAAGTGGAGTAACGACTACATTCTTAAAGGTCTTTACAAGAAAGAGACGGTAGAAGGCGATGACGGGGAAGATGTTGAATTTACTTCTGCACAGAAGTTCTTCGGTTCAGCGCAGGGTAACTACAAACTCGCCAACCCAGATAACCGTTTATTCGGATTCGCATCTTATGAAGATGACCGATTCAGCAACTTTAACTATCAGGCTACTGTAGCTGCGGGTTGGAACCAAAAGGTTCTTCAAAACAAGCGCCATACCTTAGAATATTCAATCGGTCCGGGTTATTCTTTCATTGAAACTCAAGACGGTGAAAACCTTGATAGCATGATTGTTCGTGCATCATCAGCATATTCTTGGAAGATTTCTGATACTGCTAAATTTACTCAAACAGTGAGTACAGAAGTGGGTTCTGACAACACTAAGTCACGTGCTGAGTCAGCCCTAACTGCTACCATTAGCGGTAATCTTTCTATGCGTCTTTCATTTAAATTAGACCACAACACCAACGTTGATGATGACGTAGAAAAGCTTGATACTGAAACTGCTGTTAGCCTAGTTTACAACTTCTTCTAAGCCGAACTAATTTGTTTAAAGGTCAATAGGCCCTTCAAAAAATAGAAGTAAAAAGTATTGAAGTAAAATGATAAGCATAAAAAACGCTGCACATAGTGCAGCGTTTTTGTTTAGGCTACAAACAAGGCTTCTTAGTGGAGAATACGAGTCTTAATTGTGCCATCAATTTGTTGAAGCTCTGCCAATGCCTCATAGCCACGGTCTTCTTTAACATCCACAACCACGTAACCAATTTCCGCGTTAGTCTGTAGATACTGGGCTTCAATGTTAATGCCTTTTTCTGCGAACGCTTGGTTAATTTGGGTAAGAATACCCGGTTGGTTTTTATGTACGTGGAGAAGTCGTGAACGACCGGTGTGCTCGGGCAGCGATACTTCAGGGAAGTTAACCGCTGACAACGTAGAGCCGTTGTCGCTGTATTTCGCTAGCTTTCCAGCCACCTCAATTCCGATGTTCTCTTGCGCTTCTTGTGTGCTTCCGCCTACGTGTGGCGTAAGAATAACATTGTCGAACGCGCGAAGCGGTGACTCAAACTCTTCAGTGTTAGACTTAGGCTCTACTGGGAATACATCAATTGCTGCGCCATTTAGGTGGCCGCTTTCCAATGCGTTTGCAAGCGCGTCAATATCAACGACGGTACCGCGAGAAGCGTTAATTAGAATGCTGCCTCTTTTCATTTGCGACAGTTCTTTCTCGCCAATCATATCTTGAGTTTGAGGCGTTTCAGGCACGTGTAGCGATACCACATCAGAGGTATTAAGCAGTTTTTCCAGTGACTTCACCTGAGCCGAGTTACCCAACACAAGTTTGTCTTCGATATCGAAGAATTGAACGCGCATACCTAAATGTTCAGCAAGAATACTTAGCTGAGTACCAATGTGGCCATAGCCAATGATGCCTAAGGTTTTTCCGCGAGCCTCGTAAGAGCCAACCGCAGTTTTTTCCCATTCACCACGATGGGCTTTGGCGTTTTTGCTTGGTACTTGGCGAAGTAGAAGAATAATCTGCCCAAGAACCAGTTCAGCAACCGAGCGAGTATTAGAAAACGGGGCGTTAAATACCGGGATGCCACGACGTTGTGTGGCTTCAAGGTTAACCTGGTTGGTGCCGATGCAGAAACAACCAATAGCCACAAGCTTTTGTGCTGCATTAACCACTTTTTCGGTAATTTGGGTACGCGAGCGAATACCAACAAAGTGGGCGTCTTTTATCTTCTCAATTAACTCATCTTCAGGAAGTGAGGTTTTGAGAAATTCAATGTTGCTATACCCATTGCTTTTTAGTGTTTCCAATGCACTCTGGTGAACACCTTCTAACAATAAAATTCGGATTTTATCCTTCTCTAATGAAACTTTGCTCATGAACTCGCTATCTCTCACTGATGTAATTTGGTTTGCTTGCATCGCCAATCCAAGACTTACTGAACGTACAAGTATTAAAAGCGTAGCTTTGTACAACCTGTGCGGCAATGTGCATCACTACGCTGCTCTGAAGCCTTGCTTTAGCAAAACTGCTACCAAGCTTTTATAATCACGTTGATTGCTTTCGCTATAAATGACGCGGACCTTAATTAGCGTAAACATTAAAACGCGTCGCACCTAACTAAGGACATCTAGACGTCTAAACGGAAATTAACAGAAAACGCATTAAGTTGAAAGCAGTATTTTGTATAGCTTTTCACCGTCTATACGCCGTGCCAAGCTATCACTTAAAGGTTTCGACACCACTTTCTGTGGCACTTAGTACAATATCTGCGCCTCTTAGCGCAAAGATGCCGTTAGTCACTACGCCAGGAATATTATTAATTTCTTGCTCCAGTTCGCGCGGATTAAGAATCTCAAGGTTGTGTACATCTAAAATAACGTTACCGTTATCTGTCACTACTCCCTGCCGATATTCAGGGTCGCCACCAAGTTTTACCAGTTCACGGGCTACAAAAGAGCGAGCCATGGGAATAACCTCGACCGGCAGCGGAAATGAGCCCAATACAGGCACACGCTTGCTTTCATCAACAATGCACACAAAAGTAGTTGCGGCGCCGGCTACAATTTTTTCGCGAGTGAGTGCTGCGCCTCCACCTTTAATCATATGCTTGTGTTCAGTAACCTCATCAGCCCCATCGATATAAACCGAAAGGTTGCTGACTTCGTTTAACTCGAACACTTCAATGCCTAGGGCTTTTAAACGCTCGGTAGATGCTTCTGAGCTTGATACTGCGCCTTCAATTTTGTGTTTAATGTTACCGAGTTCTTCAATAAAGAAATTTACGGTAGAGCCTGTACCCACACCTACAATGCTATCTGCTTCAACATATTCGATGGCTGCTTTGGCTACGGCTTGTTTTTTTGCGTTCTGATCCATGGTCATTCTCCGACTTATTGTGTTCGCAAGTGTATCGTATAAGCGTACATGAACCCACAAGTTCGTATATTCAATTTGTTATAATGGCTATCACGAGTTAGTAAAATGCAGGGCGCGCGTGGGTGTTACGATAGCATCGAGCGGCACATCCCACGGTGCAATAGGTAGGGCATCTACTTCTTGAATGTCGTGGGCAATGCCTACCAACTTTGGCGCACGTTTTTTAAGAGGCGAATGGGAACTCATTTGGCGCTGAGTAAAGCTTAATGTACGATCGTAATAGCCACCACCCATGCCTAAGCGATTACCGTTACTATCAAAGCCTACAAGCGGCATAAGAATAACATCACATAGCGTAACCGGAACAACGTCTTCACAAGCCAGCACGGGCTCTTCAATGTTGTATTTGTTACAAATAAGCTGGGTGTTTGGGTTGTAAGATAAGAAAAGTAGATGCCCTTTGCATACGGGGTGTAGTACAGGAAGTGCGAATCTTTTTTTGCTTGAAGCCTGCCAAACACAATCGATGTAGTACTTTAAATTGACTTCGCCATCGTTAACTAAATATCCCGCTATTGTTATGCTCTCGTTGAGAAAAGGCAGGGCATTGAGTTGCGATGCTACGCGTTTTGCAGCATCCTCATGTTGTTCAAAAGATAACTCACGGCGTGTTTCGCGAAGCTTTTTCCGCAACTGTGCGCGAGTTCGCATGCTTTCTTGTGAAACGCTTATCTGCATGATTGAAGGCCTTACTCGCTTTAAACCAGGAGGTTAACGATCAGATTCACCTAAAAAGTGATTAAGTACACGAACTAATTCACTACTCTCAATGGGTTTGGTCAATACATCATCAAGACCTTGCTCACGCAAATATTCTGGCTGGGTAATCACATCCGCCGTTAATGCGACAATAGGCAAATTTGGCTTGAACCCCTTTATTTGAGCTGTTGCTTCATCGCCTTGAATGCCAGGAAGGTTGAGATCCATAAGAACTAAGTCCACAGGATTAGACTTGGCGTATTCAACGCCCTCTTCGCCAGTGCTCACTACAGAGAGAGACACGCCAAGTTTTTCGAATAAGGTTTGAATAACTACTTGGTTTATATAGTGGTCTTCAACCACCAAAACATTCGCGGATTGGCTAACGTTGACTTGAGCTACAATGCTGCGTGGTTCTGATTCAACGAACTGATTTTCACTCAACGCGTCGGCCGGTAAAGTCACGCTTATGCGAGTGCCGTGATTCAACTTACTGCTAACTTTAATAGACCCGTCCATGAGCTCGACAAGGCGCTTAGATATATTCAAGCCTAAGCCGGTTCCACTAATCTCTTGAGCGTTACCCATTCGCTCGAAAGGCTTAAAGAGTCGCTTCTGATCATCATCGCTAATGCCGATGCCTTCATCTATGACATTGAACACAACATTGCCATTTTTGTATTTCACTTGCGCTTTGACAGCCTTACCCTTATTGGTAAATTTAATCGCATTCGACAGTATGTTAAGTGCAATCTGCCCAAATTTAGTGTCATCAAAATACAAAGATTCGGGCATTGCTTCATCAATTTTTGTTGAAAATACTATACCGCTGTCTTCGGCACGGATTTTAGTTAACGAAAATAGATGTGTGAAAAAGTCTTTAGTGTCCACCGCACGGGGCATTACACGCATCTTACCAGCTTCTATTTGCTTGATATCTAGAACTGAATTTACAATTTCTAGCAGCCTTTCGCCGCTTGTACTTACATGAGAAAGCGGTGTGGTAAAAGACGAGGGCAAACCCAACTTTTGAGCTTCGCCCTCAAGCAGCCGGCTAAAGGTGTTTATCGCATTAAGTGGCGTTCTGATTTCGTGGCTTATGTAAGACAGAAAGTCAGATTTAAATTGGCTAGTACGCTCTAGTTCTCGGTTCTTACGCTTTAGTTCCAAATGCGCTACTACCGATTTACTAAGAGTTTGAAGTGATGCTTTCTGCGCTTCTGTCAGTGTTTTAGGTTTGCGGTCAATGGCGCAAAGTGTACCGATTGCGTGTCCCGATGGGGTAATGAGTGGTGCACCAGCATAGAAGCGAATATCAGGCGCGCCAGTTACCAAAGGGTTATCATGAAATCGAGGGTCTAACGTGGCGTTAGGAACTTCGAACACTTTTTCTTGCAAAATCGCATGAGAGCAAAAAGCAATTTCCCGGGACGTCTCTTCAGCATCCAACCCCACTCGTGATTTAAACCACTGGCGGTCAGGATCAATTAGACTAATAAGTGCAATAGGGGTTTCGCAAATTTGCGAGGCAAGTGCTGTTAGGTCATCAAACAGCTTTTCAGCTTCGGTATCAAGTACGTCGTAGCTGAGTAACTCGGCAAGACGTTCTTCCTCATTAATGGGGAGTGGAGCTGATTGCATAGTTTGAACCTAACGATGAAATAAAAAAGGGATTGTATATTAACAATCCCTTAAACATATCATAAAGCGTAGGTGTCTATGAATAGTTGTTCCAGCTTTTGATGGTCAACTTTAGTCGCTACTTTTATTGTATTTGCTTCATTCCATAGCGGGCTAGGTGTTGTACCTTTAGGCGCAACTACAGTTTGCCCTCTATCAAGCGTACCTGTGCCAACGCGAACGTGACCTTCAGTCAGCTCAAATAACTCTGGGTGACGAAGGTGGGCAATTGGGAATGCATCGTGGAAAAAACACACGCGATCTTCACGGTTTTGCGAGTAGAAATCCATGTAGAACTGGGCACTTTCTTTCACAAAACCGCCAAGCGTATTGTTTTTCTCTTCAAGCTTTTCAACAAAGGCAGGTGAGAATGGCGTGAAGTTTGTTACGTCCAAACCAAACATAGTCAGTTCCCAGTCTGCCGCAAACACGATTTCCGCCGCGTGCGCATCATTCCAAATGTTTGCTTCAGCAACCGGTGTAACGTTACCAGGAACAAACGCCGCACCACCCATAATGCTAACGCCTTTCACCAACTTAGGCAGTTCTGGCTCAAGACGAAGTGCAAGTGCCAAGTTACCCAATGGGCCAATAGCAACAATGGTGATCTCGCCCGGGTACTTGCGCGCCATATCAACGATAAACTGCGCAGAGCTGCGTGGGTCAAGCTCGGTCTTAGGTGCTTCAGGCTTAATGTGACCAAAGCCGTATTCACCATGTACGAAGTGTGCATAGTTTGACTCTGGGCCAACCCATGGCATACCAACGCCTTTGGTTACAGGAATATCTTTACCTGCAATTTCACAAAGTGTTAGTGCATTCTGCGCTGCCATCGTTACTGGAACGTTACCGAAAACGGTAGTTAAGCCTAGAACTTCAATATCTGGAGATTGGAAAGCGAAAAAGATCGCCATTGCATCATCAATCCCCGGATCCGTATCTAATATGATCTTATGTGCCATCAATTTATCTCAATGCGTCTTGCTAGTTGGCGTGTTTCGCTAAGAAACGATCCACTTCTTTTTGTGTTGGAATACTCTGTGCTGCGCCTTCACGGGTAACCGCAATGGCCGAAGCTGCACACCCTCGACGCAATGCTTGCTTAGCATCGGTGTGGTTGCTGTATGCAGACAAGAAATAACCGATAAAGGTGTCACCGGCTGCGGTGGTATCTACCGCATCAACAGAGAATGCTTTTACTTCTACAACTTCATTTTTGCGCAGCATCATTACACCGGCTTTACCTAGTGTAATAATAACTTCGCAGTGTGACCACTGCTCTTTGAACACTGTCACAATATCTTCAAGTTCTTCTTTACCGGTAATCGCAGCAGCTTCGGTTTCGTTTACAATAAGTAAATCTACACAGTCTAGCGGAAGCTGTTTAACCGACTCGCTCATAGGCGCTGGGTTAAAAGCTACTTTTAGCTGTTTTTCTTTCGCTTGGCGAAGTACTTCTTCAATGCTGCTGGTTTCGTTCTGCGTTAATACCCAGTCCGAAGGGCGCGTATCGTCTAGCGCTTGCATTACGGTTTTTGCGGTAATAGTTTGGTTAGCACCACCAAATAATACGATGGCGTTTTCACCGCTTGGGGTAACTTGGATGATGGCGTGACCTGAAGGAACTTCTGAACACTTTACACCACGACAATCAACACCCTTTTTAATAAGAGCTTGTTTAAATGAGGCGTCGTTTTCGTGAATGCTGCCGACGTGCCTTACGTCTGCACCTGCTTGCGCTAAAGCAATAGACTGGTTTGCACCCTTACCACCTAATAAGGTTTGATAATGGGTAGAGGCCAGCGTTTCTCCAGGCTGCACAAAGTGATCTACCTGGTAAACGTGGTCAATATTAATAGAGCCAAAATTTATTATTGCCATTTCTTCTTCCGTCGAAAGAGGGCGCTTCCCAGAATGCCGCTGTCCATGTTTCGCCCGTGAACCGAAAAGTTCAGGGCGGAAGAATCACAATTGCCGTAGGCTTCTCGATACGCGTCGAGCTTGCACAATAGCAGCTGTTTCAACTTCCTAGGTTTAAAGCATCGGCCAGGGACATGAATGAACTAGCAAACATCCCAGGAAACATTGTTGTTGTATTAACGCAACAGGGTATAACAAACGCGAGATCCAGTGAAGAGGATCACCTAAGGCGCTTTATAACTATTTTGCGTGGTGAATATAAAAACGGTAAAAAAATACTATTTTCTTGACCAATTGGTCAGCAATTATACACGCATACCGGAGAAGCTCAATAATAACCAACAAGCTAATGCTGATATTAAACGCTAATGAACACTGTCAAGCTGTTGCGAAAGGAATTCCATATCCAACAACCACGATCTTAGATGAAATCTGACGATGTTACTAGCCGTCCGGCAACGAATTTTGCTAAATCACCGTGAATTAAACACTGTTTGAACAGCGAGTAAACAACGTTTAAGCACCGTTGTGTAAAGTGTATGCGACACAGTGTTATTAGACCCTAAAATTACGTTTGCTGTTTGTTCAAAGTTAGCGCAGTGGCAGGGCAAAAGGAGGCGCTACACATTGATATTTGCTAGTATTAACTCCATCAAGAGATGACAGTGACGTAAGTCGCCGCCAAAATAGACGGTAATTAGCCGCTATACAAAAGCGGCACTTGTATCTCAAACTATTCAAAACAAAAGAGAACAATTCGTGGAAAAACAGCTCGATTACGATAGCGTAAGTAATAAATTGTCTCAGCAAGGCGTAATTGTTGACGCTGCAGAAGTTCATGGCATTCTGTGCGGTATGCTTTGTGGTGGCATGTCGCTAACCGACCAAAAGTGGCTAGAAGCGTTAAGTGAAACCATTAATCAGGGGGATGCGTTTAGCGACCCTACTAAGTACCTTTTAAATAACCTTTTCAATCAAACCTGTCAGCAGCTTCTTGAGCCAGAATTTGCGCTCAATTTGTTGCTTCCTGACGACCAAGCGCCGATAAATGACCGCGGAGCTGCACTGATTAATTGGGTGCAAGGTTTTATGCTTGGGTTTGGTCTACACCAGCAAGATCTTATGCAATGTTCTGACGATGTAAAAGAAGCACTTGAAGATTTTTCAGATATTTCACGCATGGAAGAACCCATGGATGCAGATGAAGAGTCAGAGAAGGCGCTATTTGAAGTTGAAGAATACGTGAAAATTTCAGCAATTTTATGCTTCAGTGAACTTGGTCAATCGCTGCTAGATGATCAACAAGACACGCCATCCGTACACTAATAATTCAAGGTAATAGAAGCGGCGGTAAGTCGCCATTTGCTTTAACGAGAGTTTTTTAGGGTTTTCTTTTTTATGATTAGTGCGCAAGAGTTTATCGCTAGGCAAGACCGACTACTTGCTCAGTGCAAGCCAAACAGTGTGTGTATTGTGCCTGCCGCAGGTATGGTGACCCGAAGTCGTGATACTGAGTATACGTTCAGGCAAGAAAGCGACTTTTGGTATCTGACAGGGTTTGAAGAACCTGACGCCTGGTTGATTTTGTCTAATCACCCTCGCTACGGTGAAAGTTATCGAGCAATGGTTGTACAGGAAAAGGACAAGAGTGCAGAGATTTGGCACGGTAAACGCTTGGGCGCCGAGGCAGCACTTGCTCGGTTTAGCCTAGATGAAGCCTTTGAAACACATGAGTTAGAAGAAGCCTTACTTGCGTCAATTCAAGGGCAAGACAATGTGTACTTTTCTTTAGGTTATAACGAACGTCACGACCGCTTATTTACTGAAGCCCTTAATACTTTGCGTGAAGCGCCAAAAGAATCTCTAGCACCTGGTGCAGTACATGATTTACGTCCGCAACTGCATGAAATGCGTTTGTTCAAGTCTGCTTGTGAAGTGGCAATGATGAAAGCGGCCGGTGAAATAAGTGCCCGTGCCCACAAGCGGGCTATGCAGTTTGCTGCTCCTGGATGTTATGAATATCAGTTAGAAGCTGAAGTTCACCATGAGTTCGCCATGGCGGGGGCTCGTTCGCCAGCTTACAGCACCATTGTGGGAAGCGGTGACAATGCGTGTATTTTGCATTACACGCAAAATAACGCGCAGGTAAAAGACGGTGATTTGATCTTGATCGATGCAGGCGCAGAATATCAAGGCTATGCTGCTGATATCACGCGAACCTTTCCGGTAAATGGCAAATTTACAGATGCCCAGCGCGACATTTACTCCGTTGTATTAAATGCGCAAAAAAGCGTGTTAGATATGTTAGCTCCAGGGGTTACCCTCTCTGAGGCTATGTTGCATAGCGTAGAAATTATTACTCAAGGTTTAGTTGACCTTGGCGTTCTTGAAGGTAGTGTGGCTGAAAACCTTGAAAATGAAACGTGGCGACAGTTTTACATGCATGGTTTGGGACACTTTTTAGGTTTAGACGTGCACGATGTAGGCAACTACAAAATTGATGGTGAAGACCGCCCCTTAAAACCAGGTATGGTGATAACCGTTGAGCCAGGCGTGTATATTAGCCAAGACAGTAACGTGCCGGAAAAATACAAAGGCATTGGTGTACGCATTGAAGACGATGTGGTTATCACCGCAACAGGTGTCGATATTCTTACTGCAGATGTGCCAAAAGACATTGATGCCATTGAAGCACTTATGGCTGAAGGAAAAGCGTAATTGCAAAAGCTCGTCAACGTTTTCAAAAGAAATGATAAAAGCGACACAAACAGTTCTTGTATTAAAGGCCCGCAACAAAAGCTAGCCTTTAACGCGAAGAAAAACATCCCAGATTTTACGCAATAAAATTAAATTTAAAGACATAGCCTCTGGGCGACAGGAAAACAAAAACAGTGGATTCGGCAGCAGCGGTTGATGTAGTAATTATTGGTGGTGGTATTGTCGGTACGGTATTAGCCAAAGCACTTGCAGAGAAAGTATCGCCGGCAAACGGCCTCGGCTTATCTGTCGCGCTTATTGATGCGGCTGACCCCGAGCAAACCACCAAAAATTTAGATGACTTTAATCCTTTCACCGATACTCGTGTCATTGCCCTAGCAAAACGAACAGTGGATGAATTGTCACACATGGGGCTAAATCTTGACGATTTAGCCAAGCAGCACAACGGTGAATTGCCTCCTCAAATTAAGCACATTGAGGTAAGCGACAAAGGACATTTAGGTTTGTTGAACCTTGAAAGTGGCGACTATCATATTGACGCCTTCGGTCAGGTCGTAAGCCTAAGTGCGCTAACTCGATTGGCGGCAAGTGCTGGTTCAAACTATCAACACATCGCACCAGCCAAAGTTACAAGCGTAAAGCAGCAGCGCGATTTTGTTGAGGTGGTGCTAGATAATGGGCAATCGCTTACTGCGAAATTACTGGTGCTAGCTGATGGCGGTCGTTCTGGGTTAGCTGAACAGGTTGGCATTTTTAAAACCGTTAGCGACTATCATCAAACAGCCATTGTTTTTAACGTGCACACCCAGCTCCCCCATGAAAACAAAGCATATGAACGTTTCACTGAAAACGGGCCGCTGGCATTCCTTCCTTTTGATAGCGAAGTCGATGGTATAAAAGCTACTGGAAACGGCTTTTCTGTTGTATGGACAGTAAATACCGACGCCGCAAAGACCTTAATGGCATTAAGCCAAAGTGCATTCATCCAAGCTTTACAGGAAGCGTTTGGCTATCGACAAGGCAAAGTACTAAGAGTGAGTGATTTGGCAAGTTACCCATTAGCGCTTACTAAAGCGCAGCAGGTCGCCAGTCATCGCACCGTGGTAGTAGGCAATGCAGCGCAGGCGCTACATCCCATTGCGGGGCAAGGCTTCAATTTAGGGTTACGTGACTTAAGTGCTTTAGTGCCTGAACTGCAAGCGTCAGCGGAAAAATATGCAGAGCAATTAGAAATGGGGAATTCGGAAAGTGCTCGGTTAAATGAAGGATTAACGTCACCGTCAAATGTAGCGTCAAATTCTGCTCAGGATGAGTTATACATCACGCAAAGCGAAACGATCGCGTCAGATAACTTCGATGCTGGCGCTTTTAGCATCACTCAGAGTTATGCCAAATCACGTCAAAAAGATAGAGACAATACGATTGCTCTTACTGACACACTTGTGCGTACTTTTTCAAATCAGTATTTTCCAACGGTCATTGGACGCAATGTGTCGTTATTGGCATTAAGCATGATGCCCCAGGCGAAAAAAACGTTTGTTAAACATACGACGGGCTATGGCGAAACACCACAAAGAATAAGAGACAACAATGCAGCATGTTGATATAGCGATAGTGGGCGGCGGAATTGTAGGATTAACCCTTGCCGCGGCGCTTAAATATAGTGAATTGAGCATAGGAATAGTCGATAAAGCGGCGTGTTATCAGGTACTGGACGATAAGCCTACGGCAAGAGTGAGTGCGATAAACCAAGCGAATATTAAAGCGCTGCAGCAGTTTGAAGTGTGGCCGCATTTGCAGCAAGATCGCGCCAACCCTTACACCGACATGCATGTATGGGACAAAGACAGTTTTGGCGACATTCACTTTTCATGCGATGAAATGGGCAGTGATGCCCTTGGCGTGATTGTAGAGAATCAGGCTTTAGTCAATGCATTGTCTAAATCTGTGGAAGCGCAGCCTAACGTGGAGTTGATCACCGCGGGTATTGATAGAGTATTAGCTGGACCAAATCAAACCATGCTGATGCTTGATAATGATGACGTGCTAAGCTGCCGCTTATTAGTAGGCGCCGATGGCGCAAACTCGTTTGTAAGAAAACAAGCTGGCCTGCCTATCACTTTTAAAGACTACGAGCATACGGCGATTGTCGCTAATATCAAAACGGTAGAGCCACATGATAATGTGGCGAGACAAGTGTTCACCCCCACAGGACCGCTTGCGCTACTCCCTATGTCTGAGCCAAATGTATGTTCTATTGTATGGTCGCAAACGCCAGAGCAAGCGAACTCATTAATGGCATTGGAGGACGCTGCGTTCTGCAATGCGTTAACCGCGGCTAGTAATAGCGTTCTTGGCACTATTTCGCTTGAAACCAAGCGCGCCGCTTTCCCGTTGACCATGCGTTATGCACGCCAGTGGGCGAAAGACGGTGTAGTGCTGGTGGGTGATGCAGCACACACCATTCACCCGCTTGCAGGGCAGGGCGCTAACTTAGGAATGCAAGATGCACTGGCACTGGCAGAAACCCTAAATGATTTAAAGGCGTCGGGTAAAGACATAGGTTTGTACAAGCACTTACGCAGCTACGAACGAAGCCGTAAAACAGAAGCCACGAAAATGATTGCCGCAATGGACGGCTTTAAATTCTTATTCGACGGCGACGACCCCCTCAAAAAGTTGGTCAGGGGAATTGGCCTTTCAGCCACAGACAAACTCAGCAGCATTAAAAACGCCTTCGTCAGCCACGCCATGGGCCTATAAACCCAAAAAAATGGGGTCAGAGTACTTTTCCGCCACCCCCGAATAGTGGGGGCAGAGTACATTATTGGCTTTCCCTATTACAAAACCGAATAAATGTACTCTGACCCCATTATTGAAGCTTGGAAGTGTACTTTTTCACACATCATAGAAAACAGGCGGCAAAGCTCTCTAATTATCTATCTCACTCTAAAAGCAAAGAAATGTACTCTGACCCCATTCTTGTGGTTTAGTCGTTTCGGCGTTGAGATAGTCAGCGGTACAGGATACTCTTCGGTATCCTTTTTTATTTGTACCAATGGCTTATGTTTACTTATCTTTGCAAACCTTATCGCGCCTTTTCCTTTGTCTGCGCTGCTTCCGTACTTACTTCTACCTTAATTACTGGTGCGGCGAATGCCGACGCAGTGGTTTCCACTTTAGCCTCGGTTGAATCGTCGGCGACAGCAAAAAGTGAAGAGATGTCGCTGAGTAACGCTTCTATCGATTTAGACGTGTATCGTCAACATGTTAAAACGCTGGCAAGCGATGAATTTGAAGGGCGAGGGCCTTTGTCAAAAGGGGAAGAAAAAACAGTCGATTACTTGGTAACCCAATACAAGAAACTAGGGCTTCAGCCCGCCTTTGGCGACAGCTACACCCAAGCTGTGCCTCTAGCGAAAATAACGCCTAAGAACATCTCATCGCTAAAAATAGGCGGGCTTGATTTTAGCGCAGGTAGCGAGTTTACCGCCCGAACTCAGCGCATTGTGAAGGAATACTCACTTGCTAATAGTGACGTAATTTTTGTGGGTTATGGCATTAATGCCCCAGAGTACAATTGGAATGATTACGCCGGCCTGGATGTAAAAGGAAAAACCGTTGTAATGCTGGTAAACGACCCGGGTTTTGCATCTAAAGATCCAGACCTTTTTCAGGGCAACGCAATGACCTATTACGGTCGCTGGACATATAAGTATGAAGAAGCAGCCAGGCAGGGTGCAGAAGCGGTTTTCATTATTCATGAAACCATGCCAGCGGGTTACGGGTGGGGCGTAGTCGAAAACTCAAACTCCAATACCAAATTCAGTTTAGTCGATGACAACAACAATGCTTCACAAGTCGGTGTAATGGGGTGGCTTCATCTAAATGCCGCCAGACAGCTATTTGAAGAAGTGGGTATGGACTATGGCGAGCTTAAAAACAAGGCTTCAAAGCCAGGATTTATTCCCATCGCGCTAAACACAAAAGCATCATTGGGCTTCGCTAATACTATTGAGCATGCCGAGTCACAAAACGTGGCAGGTATTTTAGACGGTACAGATAAGCCAGAAGAATGGGTAATGCTTCACGCGCACTGGGACCACCTAGGCAAAGTAGAGAAGAACGGCCAAACCACTATTTATAATGGTGCGGTGGACAATGCATCAGGCGTAGCAGGTGTGCTTACATTGGCAGATGCGCTATCAAAACGCGAAGAGGGCTTTGCACGTACACTAATGTTTAGTGCGTTTACCGCCGAGGAAACAGGGCTACTCGGTGCCGATTATTTTGCAAATAACCCACCGGTACCAACGTCCGACATGGTAGCTTTTTTAAATATCGACGGCATGAATGTAAACGATGATGTTGATTACATTTTGCAGTACGGCGAAGACTATTTATCTATTGAAGACGATTTAGCGACAGCTGCCGCTTTACAAGGACGAACGGTCAAAATGGATCCGCGACCTCAAAATGGATTGTTCTTCCGCTCAGACCACTTCGCGCTTGCGAAGCAGGGCGTGCCTTCAATTTTGTTCATGAGCTTAGGCGATACCGACCCTAGCTTCATCGCCAAACGCTACCATAAAGCAGATGATGACTACCTTCCAAGCTGGACATTAGGTGGTGTGCAACAAGACCTCTCACTTATCGGCTCTATGCTGAACTATTACGCCCAAGGCGATGTGTGGCCATACTGGAAACGCGACTCTGATTTCAAAGACAAGCGCACACAGGCAATGGAAGCGAAAGAGGCAAAGTAATTCACGCTTAACTGTAGGTAGCGATATAACAAGGTAAAGCGAAGCTAATGAGTTGGATTTTATTTACGTTGGGCGCGGTTGTTATGCAAACCGTGCGCAATGCACTGCAGAGCAAGCTGAGCGGGGCAGTTAACACCTCTGGGGTGACGCTCTCTCGCTTTATCTTGGCTCCGCCAATAGCCCTCGTCTATTTACTCATTCTCTACAGCAGTAGCGCCAGTCAAGCGCCTGAGTTCTCGGGCACTTTTATTGCAGTGATACTGTGTGCTTCGCTACTTCAAATAGCGGCCACTTCTTTAATGGTGATTTTATTCAAGCAGAAGAATTTTGCTATTGGCGCAGGTCTAGCGAAGAGTGAGGCCTTGGTGGCCGGCGTTGTAGGCATGCTCTTTTTCGGAAGTTATTTAACGCCCCTTGGGTGGGCGGGCATAGTAATAGGCGCAATAGCAGTATTTGTGTTAAGCAGCGGCAATCGGCTCCATGGCATTAGTGTGAAAACCATGATTATAGGTCTTGCTTGCGGTACCTGTTTTGCGCTTACATCACTGTTGGTGCGCGAGGCTAGCCATATGCTAAATGTTCAGCATACAGTGGCTGCTGCCTGGGTGTTGTTATGGGTGCTATGTGTGCAAACGGTAAGTTTAAGTGGTTATATTGCGCTAACTAAACCCTTCGTGTTCAGACAGCTAACCAACGCTAAAAAGCAGGTGCTAGCGATTAGCACGGTAAGCTGTTTGGGCTCAATTTGTTGGTTCACCGCCATGGCATTACAACATGTGGCGCTGGTAAAAACACTTGGGCAGTTAGAGGTGTTGCTTACCTTGGTACTCTCACATTACTGGCTAAAAAATGCAGTCACAAAACGCGAAATTGCTGGCTTACTTCTCATTGGGCTTGCCGCTATCTTCGTTATGTGGGCATAAAGTACAGACAATATTAAACACTGAAGTTTTTAGTACAAAATCAATTGAATGTTATTTTCATAAAACAAAAAAGTGCTAAACAATCTTAATTAAAACGACAGGAAGGGAACATGGATAAGCGACATTTCTTGAAATTAGCGGGTGCTAGCTTTGCGCTTGCTCCTGTGGCTTCTATAGCTGCAATTAATCAAACTAATGCAACAGACGTTAACGGTTTAAGCGGGCTAAGTGATATCACCGCAAATGCGAAGCCGATTACCGTAGAAGAACGCAAAGCCCGTATTGAAAAAGCGCAGTCGCTTATGAAAGCCCAAGACATTGCGGCAATTCTGGTCGAGCCTGGCGCTGCAATGGATTATTTTTCAGGGATTAAATGGTGGCGTAGTGAGCGCTTGACCGCGCTGGTTATTCCTCAAAAAGGTGACATGGCGGTGGTAACGCCATTTTTCGAAAAGCCAAGTGTGCTTGAGTCGTTAGCTATAGGCGATGATGTAAGAGTGTGGCAAGAGCATGAAAGCCCGTTTGATGTCGTAGGCAATATTTTAAAATCGCGCGGGATCACAGGCGGCAATATCGGCTTTGAAAGCAGCGTACGCTACTTTGTAGTTACGGGAGTCAGCCGAGCGCTACCAAATATTAATATCGTTCCCGCCGAGCCAATTATACTTGGTTGTCGCATGTATAAAACTGCGAGTGAACTGGCACTTATGCATAAGGCCAATGAAGTTACTTTGCGTGCTTATGAGTTTGTTTTTAATAACTTAGAGCTAGGCATGAGTCAGCAGGACGTAAAAAGTTTGATGAGTACCGCACAGCAGCGCTTAGGCGGTAGCGGTACATGGTGTTTGGCGTTATTTAACGATGCAAGTGCTTATCCTCATGGCACTAACGCTGCGCAAACTATCAAAGAAGGTTCGGTGATCTTGCTAGACAGCGGTTGCAGCGTGCACGGTTACCAAAGCGATATAAGTCGTACTTTGGTATTTGGCAAGGCGTCTCAGAAAGTTCAGGACGTGTGGCACACAGTAAGGGAAGGGCAGAACGTGGCATTTGCCGCAGCAAAAATTGGTGAACCAGCAGGGAAAGTAGATGATGCAGTGCGCCAATTCTACGCCAGCAAAGGGTACAGCAAAGACTATGCATTGCCTGGGCTAAGTCACAGAACAGGTCACGGTATCGGCATGGAAGGACACGAGAGTGTTAACTTCGTGCGTGGTGAAAATACGCCACTTAGAAAAGGCATGTGCTTTTCCAATGAACCAGGCATCTATATTCCAGGTGAATTTGGGGTTCGCTTAGAAGACTGTTTGTACATGACAGAAACCGGCCCTGCTTACTTTACCGAACCGCCAGAAAGTTTGGTGAAACCGCTGGGTAAATTACTGAATTTAAAAGGCTAAATAAGAAGTTAATAAACCTGTCTCTCAAAATTTTTATTAGCTGTTACACTTAAAAATATTACCTAAGTGAATGATGGATAAACTATGCCTGAAAGAAAATTTAGATTGGTTACACGAAGTGATTTCGATGGACTGGTATGCGCAGTTTTATTGAAAGATTTAGACTTAATTGACGATATTTTGTTTGTTCATCCAAAGGACATGCAAGACGGTAAAATTGATATTACCGAGAATGATATCACTACTAACCTGCCTTACGTTGCGGGTTGCCATATTGCCTTCGACCATCACTTAAGTGAAACAGTCCGCAATTCAGGTTACATCGAGAATCACATCATCGACCCGAAAGCGCCGTCTGCTGCCCGTGTTGTTTACGACTATTACGGAGGTGCAGATGAATTTCCGAATATTTCTGTAGATATGATGGATGCGGTAGATAAAGGCGACTCTGCCCAGTTTTCAAAAGAAGAAATTCTAGAGCCTACCGACTGGGTGCTAATGAATTTCATTATGGACGCGCGAACTGGACTTGGCCGTTTCAGAGATTTTAGAATCTCTAACTATCAGCTAATGATGAAGCTAATAGATGCATGCAAAGACCATAGCATTGAAGAAATACTGCAAATGGAAGATGTGGCTGAGCGCGTAAGTTTGTATCACGAGCACAATGAAATGGCGAAGGCACAGATAGCCAAGTGCTCTACCGTACACGATAACCTCGTGGTACTCGATTTAACCGAACAAGAGACCATTTACGCCACAAACCGTTTCGTGATTTACGCCATGTACCCAGACTGCAATATCTCTATTCACAAGATGTGGGGGCTGAAAAAGCAAAACGTGGTATTTGCTATTGGTAAATCCATTACTAACCGTAGCTCTAACACCAATGTGGGTGAGCTGTGTTTGAAATATGGTGGCGGCGGCCACATGAATGCGGGTACCTGCCAAGTTGAAACCAGCAAAGCAGAAACTGTTCTTGCTGAGCTTATCGACACCATCACAAGCGACGGTTAACGCTGATTAGTACACGGATGGAGGGGCAGAAAAAGTACTCTGACCCCTCAGCTTTTATTGCGTTAGCCGCACTTTAAAGAATTCGGCGAGGGTTTTACTTATTACCGGATGCTGGGTGTCTTGGTTAAATAGGCAAATGTTGACCTTGCCTAACTTAGGCAGATGCGGGTGGTTCAGTACGGCTAAATTTGCCGGTAAGCTCGATTTTGCTAGTGCTGTAACGCCAAGCCCTTGTTGAATAGCAGCCACAAGCCCGCCCAAATCGGCATTGGTGTAGCTAATCTTCCAAGCGAAGGTTTGCTGCTTTAACTGTTCAATCACTCGGCTTCTGTACATGCAGCCATCTGGCGCTAGTACCAATGGAATGTTGTTTCCCACCAACGGATGAGTCGTATCGCCTACCCACACCACGTCATCTTCTAAAACAACTTCCCCCTCAGTTTCTTCATCTGGATTAACAAGTGCCAGAATTAAGTCAAAGTGGTCTCGCTGAGACGGGTGAAGCAGATCGCGGCTTAATGCCGACGTGACTTCTAAAGACACATCAGGGTAGCGCTTTGAAAACTCACCAATTAAGCCTGGCAGTAGGGTAGAGGCAAATTCGTTGGGGATGCCTAAACGCAACCTGCCGCTAAGCGGGGCAGGGGTTAGGCTTCTAAAAATGTTGTCGTTAAGTTCTAGCAGTTCTTTCGCCTTAGGGTACAGCCAATTGCCGTCGGCGCTAGGTACATGGCGTTGGCCTACTTTGGTAAACAGCTTTCTATCTAACTGCGACTCTAGCTTTTTAATTTGCAAACTGATAGCAGGCTGAGAGCGCCCCAAAAAGTCACCCGCTTTAGCGTAGCCACCAAGTTCAATAACGCTAACAAAGGTGCGCAAGGTATCAAGGGAAAGCTGCTTCATAGTTAAAGATGGGTTCCGATATCACTGTTATTAAACACGTCTTTCAAGAGTACCACTTATGCGTATGGTAAACCCACCAAGTCGTCGCCTAAATTACCATTCTCTTAAACGCCACCCTTTCAACGCGTAGAAAAGAATAAAGGCATAGCAAGGTATCGTTGTCCAATAAGCATTTAAAACGCCGAAGTGGTCAGCTGTAAATCCGAAGAGTAACGGAATAATTGCTCCTCCAGCTATACCCATTATCAAGAGTGCAGAACCGCGTGCAGTGAATTTACCTAGCCCTTCTAATGCTAGAGGCCAAACTGCAGGCCAAACAATGGCGTTAGCAAGTCCCAAAAGTGCAATAAGAGTAATAGGATCAGGAAGCGTTGCAATACCTGCCCAACCCCACAGAAAACTTGCAAAGACGTGGCTTTCAGCGTTAGTGAACGGTATACCGATTGACAAAACAATACCTAAAACTGAAGAGAGAGTAAGTAATTGGTGCTGAGTGCAAATTCGGGGCACAAGTGCTAAACCAAGGCTGTACCCAATGACCATAAAAAACATGGTGTATGACGTGAGCCCTAGTGCTCCCGGAACGCCAAGTTGCGAGCCTGCTAGGCCAATTGTATCTCCGGCAACAACTTCTACGCCTACATAACAAAAAAGTGCAATTACACCTAATACTAGCTGAGGGAATTGTAATACTGAGCCTTTTCCTTTTCCGTATTCAGCGAGTTTCTTATCCTCAACATCCAGATCGAGTTCAGGCAAGCCAGAAAAGCTTAACGCTATTGCAAGCACTACTAACGCTGCAGCCATTCCTAAGTAGGGCATGATAAGGCTTTGTGCTAATTGTTGTATTTGTGCGCTGCGTTCAGCTTCTGGCAATGCTGCGATACTTTGTTCAGTGATACCTGATAAGTCACCGAGTACAAGAGCAATAAACACCATTGGTGCGAGCCAGCCTGCTCCTTTATTCAGTAGCCCCATAATTGATATTCTTGCTGCCGCACTTTCTGACGGCCCAATTTTTACTAAATATGGGTTTGATGCGGTTTG
This sequence comes from Alteromonas sp. ABH4_453, assembly GCF_056160665.1. Classification (NCBI taxonomy): domain Bacteria; kingdom Pseudomonadati; phylum Pseudomonadota; class Gammaproteobacteria; order Alteromonadales; family Alteromonadaceae; genus Alteromonas; species Alteromonas sp. ABH4_453. The sequence continues at coordinate 386,409 of NZ_JBSWXP010000001.1, read as the reverse complement.
TAAAATAGTTAAACCGGAACCGACGATGAACTGAGCTGTAATAAATAATATGAATGTTTGCGTTTTAGCGGCAGGAACAAATAAACAGCACCCTGCAGCAATCAGTAAAAGCCCGAAAGTCATGGCGTTTTTATAGCCCAATTTATTGAGCACGAATGACATAGGAAGTGCCATAACAACATACGCAATATAAAAACTAAACGCGATTAGCAGTGCCTCTGTTCCGTTCAAATTGCAAACAATTTGCAAGAAGGGGATGAGTGCTCCATTTAACCATGTGATAAAACCAAAAACGAAAAACAATGTGCCGATTATTGTCATTGGGAGTATCGTCGACGGGGGGGATTTAACTGCAGTTTGCATCACGTTTCCTTCTTATAATGTTTTTATTTCACTGTATTGCTTACTTAATATTTTAATTTTTTGTGAGTACGTATTATCTGTTGTTCAAAAGAATACTGGGCTATGCATATTAGCTGCATACCTACCGCACGACTTCGCCGTTGCGCCAACAGCGTGTCACCCTTAAGTCTTTATTTAGCGTTATGAAGTTAGCGAAAGAGCCTGTGCGTAACGTTCCAATGTTCGCTTCGCTTTTTATAAATGAAGCAGGGGTAGACGTTGCCATTTTCAATGTTGCATGCAGATCAATACTCAGGTCGAAATGTGTATGCTGGATGGCTTTATCCATCGTTAATAGCGAACCCGCTAACGTACCGTCATCAAGACGTAACGTATCATTTTTACGTATGACTTTTACGCCTTGGTAGACGAAGTGGTCGACGTCACTTGCTGCCGGTGCCATAGCATCGGTTACCAGCATTAAGCGTTCATCACCTTTAAGTTTTATCGCTAGCTTTGCTGACACAGGATGAACGTGATGATGGTCAACGATTAGTCCGCAATAGACGTCATCTCTGTAAAGTGAGGCCCCAACCACACCAGGCTCTCTGCTGGTAAACGGTGACATGGCATTGAAAAGATGTGTAGCACCGGTAGCCCCCGCATCAAAAGCGGCAAAGCAGTCTTGGGAGGTGGCGTTAGTGTGGCCTATAGACACAATTACGCCTGCATTGGTTAGCGTCTCAATATCTGAGGGCGAGACCGCTTCTGGTGCTAGCGTGACAATTACTTTACCAAGATCATTTCGAGTAAATAAGGCCAACTCTTTGTTGCTCAGTGAGCGGATGTGCTTTGAACTATGCATGCCCTTTTTGGTTATGCTGAGGTGAGGCCCTTCGAAGTGGACACCCGGGATAGCGCCTGGATCCCATTTGTGACCTAACGCTATTGCATCAGCGCCTTTATTCATAACGTCGATGTCGTCGGTGATAATGGTTGGCATTAAGCTGCCCGTACCCACTTTTAAAAAGGCGTCTGCCATTTGCTGAAGCGTAGACAGTGTGGGCGTTTCGTTAAACTGAACGCCGCCTCCACCGTTTACTTGAACATCTACCATGGCGGGTATGACTAGCTCATGGATGACCTCAGCATTGCTATCATCCACACTGTTCGAGCAGAAAGCGGTCACTCGGCTGTTAATCACTTCAAAGCGCACGTTCGAATGAAATGAAAAGCCGTCAAAAAGGAGTTTGGCAAAATAAGATTTCATTGCTAGAGGGTTTCCGTTACTTTCTTAAGTCCTATAGGGCTGTCTGGATCCATATCCATCTCGCGCGCAGCTTTTTCAATATCTAAGTAAAAACGTTGCATAACAATGAGCGCCGATGTGAGAGGATGCACGTCCAATGGTACCTCAAATAAAGGGATAACTTGTGCTCCTCTGCGGATCACTTCTTCAATTTGTGACTTATGTACAGCACTTGAAGCGTCAGGAATATGGGCATCGATAACAGCTGTTCTGCGGTTTAGCAAGGATATGGGCCCGTGAAGAAATTCCGCGCTACTGAAAGCCTCAGCCTGTATTCCACAGACTTCTTTCATTTTAAGCGCTATTTCTCTGGATATGGCGTAACCGAAAGCGCGGCCTAGTACAACGCATCGTTCAAGCGGAGCTAAGTGCTCTGCGGTAAGTACAAAGGGGGAACTTATTACCGACTCTAATTGTGTAGGTAGGGCAAGTAAAGCTTCGTGAAGATCGTTGCGTTTAGTGAAATTTGCAACAATGCTTAATAACGCATACAAGGTCGCCAGATAGCTTTTGGTGGCGGCAACGGCAATTTCTGGCCCGGCACAAAGTGGTATAAATATATCTACAATATCTTTAACTGGTGATGACTCGTCATTTACCAGCGCAACACAAAGCGCACCTTTTTCCTTTGCCATTTTGGCTTGTGCAAGTATATCTGGGCTTCTGCCCGATTGAGAAATGATAAAAACCAGTGCTCTATTTAATCGAAGGGACTTGCCGAAAACGCTGTTTACCGATGGCGCGGCAGAAGCAACGGGCAGCCCCATTTCAGTTTCAATCAAATATTTTCCAAACACGCCGGCATGGTCTGAGGTACCACGGCCAATAATATACACAAATTCTGGATCGTGCTTTTCTATCTCTTCAGATAACTTGTTATATATATGGCTATTGTTGTCTAGCTGTCGTTTCAGCACTTGTGGCGTTTCTGCTGCTTCAGACGCCATTTTGGTCACATAAGCCATATTAACACTCCTTTACCAGGTCTTTTATTAATGAAATTGCACCAAATTCAGGTGAACACTTCGCGGGTTGTAAACGTTGTTGAATATTGTCAGGTAGCCACTCAGCCCATTGCGAAGACAAGCCACCAATCATTGAAATGCGTTTAGCGCCGAGTTCCTCTAGTTGAGAAACGACACCTGAAAGGTACTGCTTTCCTCCGTTCACAATACTAAGAGCAACGGGGTCACTGCCGTTAGCACATTTCACAACAATTGGCGCAAACTTACCGAAATCACTCGACTTGAAGTGCAGCGACTTACCGACTATCGCTTGAGGGTCGTCTGTACCAAGAGCTTCGCACATATCAGTAACGAGCCGAGAGGAAGGTACCAAGGAATCGAGTGCTTCAAGGGTGTATTGCAAGGCCTGCAGGCCAAGCCATGCGCCTCCCGCTTTGTCGCCTAAAGGGAAACCGTGGCCACCGATACTTGTTAAGTTTCCACTCAAGCTTGCAAGTGCTGAACTACCGGTTCCAGTTATTATAATTGCGCCGTCTTGACCTGCATGAGCGCCTAAACAAGCAATGTGTAGATCGGTGGTTATGTGTGTACGTTTAAATGGAAATATCCAACTCTGTGCAATTTCTCGATAACGCGTAACGTTTACACCTGCAAGACCTAGACAAACATTAAGATCGCTTATTTTTGTCGCTGACATTGAGGCTGCCTCTAATGCCAGTGTCGTAGCTTCGATAATTGATGCGAACGCGGTGTCGGCTGATTGAGCAGGGTTGCATGGACCTGACAATCCTTCGCCAAGCAATTCGCCTTGTTCGTTTTCAAGCCGCGCTTTGCATTTAGTGCCACCGCCATCAACGCCTACAAAGTAATTCTGAGTCACAGATTCCACCTTAAATCTTTATGAAAATTTGTTTGCGATAGAGGACATATACAGGAATAAAACAAACGCTGAGAAACAGAATGACCCACAACGTTGCACTTATAAAATCACTTGCTCCCATATCAGACATAAATGTGGTGTAGCTGTTGTGAACGGATACACCGGCGATTTCCCAATCAAGTAGCTTCTCTATGATAACGTGCAGGATATATGCGGTGATCGCGTTAGCCCCAAAGATGGTGGCTATTTGAGTACCGTTTCTGAAGCCTTTAATATCGGTGTACCACATCATACAGGCCAATATCATGGCGCCTATGCCGCCGGTGGCTAATACAAATGAGCTGGTCCACGCCTGTTTGATGAAAGGAAAACCTAGGCTCCAAATACATCCTAGAGAAAAAGTAACAAAGCCGAATACAAATAAATTCATCACCGTGGTAGGTAAGTCGTCCTTGCCTTTAACTATAATCTGGCCAATGAGCATACCCATGATACCGGTAACAATGGTAGGAAAGGTACTGAGCAGACCTTCGGGATCCCAAGTACCACGCCACAGCATACCCGGTACAAATTGATCGAACCAGTTTATAATGTTCTCTCCACGAGCAAGATGCCCGCTAGGTAGGCCCGGGGCAGGAACCAATAGAATAAATACCCAGTACAGAAGCAAGATACCAATGCCCACTTTAACCACGCTCTTTGGTTTGCAGTAAATTGCTAAATAACAGCAGGCAATATAAACAATGCCAATTCGCTGTAATACGCCTAGTAACCTTATTTGTTCGAAGTGGGTATAGAACAAATTAACAACGAGCCCGAGCCCAATAAGCGTAAAGCCTCTTCTCCACACTTTTTTCAAAATACTGGTCAATTGTGGTGAAGATGAATCGATATTCTTGAACCCCAAACTAATTGCTACACCCACAATGAGAATGAAAAAAGGGAACACTAAATCGGCAAAGTTGATGCCTATCCAATGTGCGTGCGCGAGTTCTCCATAAGTATTCGGACTGTTTACTACAATCATTGCGATTATGGTGAGCCCTCGAAATACATCGAGAGACAGAAGTCGTGAAGATGTCGTGTTTGTTGTCATGTTTCTTGCTTTTTTTATATTCAGTTGTTTAACCCTAACCCTTTTCTCTAACCTATGTCAACGTTGTCATTGTTGTTTTTTTGAACCTTGATGAAATTGTATTAGTTATTCATTGGTTTACGAAGACCAAGAAATTTGCTTAAAAAGGGGGTTCACTTTATTCTCTCTAACACTCAATACCTTTCACCGAAAAAGAGTTTCATGAAAAAACCAACTATTAAGGATGTCGCGAAATTAGCGGGAGTATCGTTTAAAACGGTTTCGCGAGTGGTTAACCAAGAACCAAATGTTAGTGAGTCGGTAAAGGAAAAAGTGCTTGAGTCAATAAAGCAGTTGAACTATCAGCCTAACCACACAGCAAGGGTAATGCGTAAAGCACCGTTCTCTCTTGCGTTTGTTTATGACAATCCCAACAGCCATTATGTGATTGAAATGCAAAATGGAATTATTTCTGAATGCAGAAAAAAAGGGTTTGAATTAGTTATTCACCCCACTGATTCTCATTCTGATGAGGTAGGGAATGAGCTTGCGGCTATGATTGGTTCAAATCAGATTGGCGGAATTATTCTCACCCCGCCATTGTCGGAAAATAAAGAGCTTGTTACATTTTTACTCAGTAGAGATGCTAAAGTAGTTAGGATCTTATCTGGCGAGCAACCCCCTGATAATCTAGCCCCGGTGTTGCATGTAGACGACGTGGATGCGGGATTTAAAATAACGCAGTATTTGCTGGATTTAGGCCACAGAGATATTGCTTTTCTTGGTTTTCATGCATCGCATGAGTCTAGTTTAGGGAGAGTAAGAGGTTTTACAAAGGCACATGAAGCAGCAAAATTGCCTTTTGATAAAAATTTTATCATTGATGGGGAGTTTACTTTCGAATCCGGCATGGATATGACTAAACAAGTACTTGCCATGCCCAAACGACCTTCCGCCATTTTTGCATGTAACGACGAAATTGCAGCGGGAGCTGTATTTATGGCGCGTCTTAACAATCTTAAAGTTCCAGAAGACATCTCGATTGTTGGTTTCGAAAACAGTCCCTTCGCCATGCAAACGTGGCCTCATCTTACTACGATTGACCAGCCTAACTTTGATATTGCAGCAACAGCTGCAGCAATGGTTATTGAAATGATGAAATCCAATGATATTCATGCTGTTGATTCAAAAGGGTTTTCTCTTGATGTGGTTGTAAGAGACTCGGCTTCTAATTATTCGCTTGAAAGCGTAGTTTAGCGTTTTCGTCTTACTGAAAGTTCATATTTTGGTCTACCCAATATCGTAGTAATAATTCCTTATTTTTTGTTGACAACGTTGACATTGGTTGGTAGCGTCAATGGCAGGTGATGAAAAAATCATCGTTAATAATAAGAAATAAAATTAATCAGCTGGTTGCCTAAAGCTGAACAACAACCACTACAAAGAAGATGGGAACCACATCATGAATAACGCTCGTCCAAAGAAAACGTTACTCGCCAGTGCTATCGTAGGCATTCTTAGCTCGCCTGCACTGGTTTTTGCTCAAGCTGCCTCAGACGTAAGTGACAGTGAAGTTGAACGTATTGACGTTACTTATCGTTCTAGTTTGGTCCAAGCTGCGGCACTAAAACGCGATGAAACGAAAGTTGCAGACATTATTACATCAGAAGATATCGGAAAGTTTCCTACCGAGAACATTGCTGAAGCAATCCAGCGAATCCCTGGCGTACAGATATCAAATATTAACGGTAGAGGTTCTACAATCAGTGTTCGCGGTTTAGGCTCCCAATATGCCAGAACTACCGTTAATGGCCAAACTATGGCGAGTGCGGATTTTACTGGTGGCTTTCGTTACGACATTATACAGTCTGAACTAGCTTCAAGTATTTCAGTAATTAAATCTCCCAGTGCAGACATGGATACTGGTGGTTTGTCAGGTACTATTAATATCGATACTACGAAGCCACTTTCCTACAGTGAGCGTAAGGTTGTAGCTTCGGTAAAGGGGCAATATTCGGAATTCTCACCCACAGATGATGTGACCCCCAAAGGTAATATCACCTATATCGACCAATTTGCTGATGACACAGTAGGATTATTTTTAAACGCAGGTTATCAGGAACTTGACGACAGGGTAGATAACTTCTGGATGGGTAGGTGGTTCAGCGATGATGAAGGCAATGATATTCCTCGACGTCCGCGTTACCGCCGTATTGACCGCGAAACCAAACGCTATTTGATGAACGGCGCAGTACAGTGGCGTCCTAGCGATAATTTCGAAACAACGTTTACCGCAATTTATGCTGATGACGATACGGTACAAGATTTGAACCAGCAGGTTTTCTTGTTCGATCGCGACGATATCACGCTACTTGGTGAGCCGGTAAATGGCGTTTATAACCAAGTGCGTATTGACGACTTTACTCTTGAAAATAATCGCCAAGCTGAGGACAAACAGGCTACCAGTAAAGCGTTTACGCTTGAGTCAAAGTACGAGACAGAAAACTGGACTTTAGTCGGTATCGCTCATTACACGAAAGGCGAGGCTGTGCATGCAGAAGAAGCGGTAATCTTAGCGACTACGGTATCTGCAAACATGGATATTTCAGATCGCAATAACGTTATCTTCAACGTGGATGAAGATCTAACCGACCCTTCTTTATACCCTGCTGACATGCCAAGGAACGAGTACCCAAACGGAGCAACTCGATACATGGACTCTTCTGAAAGTGCACTTCAATTTGACGCAATTCGCGTGCTTGAAGGCGACTTCTTCACTGGTTTTGCTTTTGGAGGAAAATTCCGTAAAGAAGAATTCAATAGAGACGTTTTTCGTACGGATAGATTCGCCATTGGTGAAGCTGATCCAAGCGACCTTCCGTTAATGAGTGACTTTAACTATATGGTAACTGACTTCTTGGACAACCAAATGTCCATAGAGCATGGCTGGGTCGCGCCAGATATTCAAGCTTACCGAGATGCGCTTGTGGCTGAAGGGGTAACAGTTCCAACTTTATTCGCTGCTCAATCTTCATATTCAATAGAGCGAGATATCCTATCGGTTTACGGAAAAGTTGATTTCGAAAGTTACATCGGTGAAATGACGTTGAGAGGAAATATTGGTGGTCGTTATGAAACTACCGACAGAACGATCAATACCTATTTGACCGGTGAAGATAACCCGATTAACTCTGAAATCAGTTTAGTGATTGGCGAAACTGCATTTGACTACGATTACAACAATTTTTTACCGAGCGTAAACCTTGTGCTTGAATTGACAGACGAAGTACAAGCGCGATTTGCTGCTGCCAAGGTGCTAGTCCGTCCATTACTGACATCGCGCACACAAATTGCTGCCTCTGAAACGTCGGTAAATAATTCATTCGGTACGCGTACTTACACTGTAGATCTTGGCCAGCCTAACATGAAAGCGCTGACTGCCGATCAAGCCGACTTAGGGCTAGAGTGGTACTACGGCGAGGGTAATAGCTTAGCACTCACTCTTTTTTGGAAAGAAATTAAGAACGGGTCGGTTTCTGAGTTTGTTTGCCCTGATAGCTACAACGACGTTGCGCTAAGTGGAACGCCGGAAGATTGCGTGGACACAGAAGGTAACATCTATGAAATCACCAGCACCTACAACGATGATAGTGGTACTACTATCAAAGGGTATGAACTAGGTTGGAACCAGAGCCTTGATGCATTGTTACCTATCGATGGTTTCGGTTTCTCAGCAAACTATACTTTCATCGATGCAGAAGATAGCGAAGACTTCGTGCTAACTAATTCGTCAGAAGAGACTTGGAATTTCATCGGATATTGGGAAAACGACACCTTTAGTGCAAGGGTCGCCGTGAACAATCGTAGCCCTTACGTTCAAGATAACACTGATGCATTTTTTGCGCGCGAGGGAAGGGTAGTCGACGGTAGAAATCAGGTTGATATTCTATTGAGCTATAACGTTACTGAAGCACTTAACCTTCGTTTTGGAGCACTGAATATCAATGGTAACAACGAAGAAGCCTATTTCACAGAAGAGAAGCCGGTGTGGCAAACGACAAGTATTATAGGCACTAGCTATTATCTGAGTGCGGTGTACTCATTTTAAGACAATTATGCTGCGGGAAACCGCAGCATTTTTTCTATGATTTTATCAGGATATTAAGCAATGAAGAAAACGTGGTCACTCTCGATAAGTGCATTGTGCCTAAGCTTATCTGCTGTATTAGCTGGCTGCGAACAGCAGCAAGAAGCCTCAGAAGTCTCAGAAGTCTCAGAAGTCGCATCTAAACCGTTAGACCCTCAGGTGAGCGCTGTTCTAGAGCGAGTTACACAGGGGCAAGTAAAAAATATATCAACGATTAAAGTAACTGATAAAGAGCCTGAGTGGTTTGAAGTAAATGTAATTGATGGGCAAGCGGAAGTGCTGGCAAATAGTCATACCGCACTAGCGTATGGCGCTTATCAATACTTACGAGAACAGGGCGCTTTGTCAGTAAGTTGGGAAGGAAAGCGCGTTGCGTTCCCTGACGTGTTTGAAGACTTTGATGGTACAAAAACAACAACCCCATTTGCACAACGCACTTATCTAAATGTTTGTGCTTACGGCTACACAACACCGTGGTGGGACTGGGAGCGTTGGGAGAAAGAAATAGACTGGATGGCGCTTCACGGAGTAAACAATCCTGTAGCAATGGAAGGGCAAGAATTTGTATGGCAAGCATTATGGAAGGATTTCGACGTTACCGATAAAGAACTAGCCGATTACTTTTCTGGCCCAGCATTCACGCCATGGCAACGCATGGGGAATATCGAAGGGCACGAGGGGCCTCTCCCGCAAAGTTGGATAAACAAAAAACATCAATTGCAAAAACAAATCCTCAAGCGCATGAAAGCGTTGGGTATGCAGCCCGTTGTACCTGCGTTTAGTGGCTACGTACCTAAAGCGTTTGTTGAGCGTTTTCCCGACGCCAAGGTTTATGAAATGCCACGCTGGACTGGATTTGAAAATGCTACCTATTGGTTAGACCCCGCTGACCCCCTCTTTAAAACAGTGGCTAAGCGATTTATTGAGCTTTATACCGAAATTTATGGTGTACAGGACTATTACCTATCAGACGCATTTAACGAAATGCTACCGCCGGTTTCTGAAGAGAACCGACACGCCGAGCTAGCATCTTATGGAAAACGCATTTATGAATCTATTGCTCAGGTTGCACCAGATGCTGTATGGGTAATGCAAGGATGGATGTTTGGCGCAGACGAAGAATTCTGGGACCTCGCATCTATCGAAGCCTTCTTAAAAGATGTTCCTGATCAAAAAGCTATGATCCACGATATCGGAAATGACAGATATCACGTGTGGCAGCGAACAGAAGGTTTTAAAGGCAAGCCATGGGTGTTTGGCTTCATTCACAACTATGGAGGTTCAGATCCTGTTTATGCTGACTTCGCAGACTATGTCGAGCAGTTGGACGTGGTGACAAACTCTGATAAAAAAGGCGTGCTAACCGGGTTTGGTGTATTTCCCGAAGGGATCCATAACAATTCTGTGGCCTATGAGTTTCTGTTCGATTTGCCTTGGAACGCCAAGCCCGATATGAAAAAGTGGCTAGCAAATTATACTAAAGCGCGCTATGGAAAGACTTCACCCGAACTTATCGCAGCATGGGAAAAGGTGATAAAAGGAGTGTTCTCAGTTAGCTATTGGAAAAGCCGCTGGTGGGAAGGCTCAGCTGGCGCGTACTTGCTGTTTAAGCGCCCAACAATCGACATTGTAAACTTTGATGGGCACCCGGGTAATTTAATGGCCTTGTACGATGGTATCTCACAGCTAATTGAGCTGGCACCGTTGATGGATAATGCGTACCTATATCAGTACGATATTGTCGATTTTGTGAAGCATGCAGTATCTTTACATGTTGACCTTATGCTGCAAGAAGTGGTTAGGGCATATTCATCAAACGACTTCGAACGAGGCGATGAACTCATGGTCTCAATAGAGGCTGCAGTCACAAAGTTAGATAACTTACTAGGGTTTCATCAAGAAAGTTTGCACACGTGGTTAAGTGACGCCTCAGCTTATGGTGAGACTGCGCAAGAGTCTGCTTATTACGTAAATAATGCGCGCCTGCAAGTAACGCAATGGGGTGGACCAAAGCTGAAAGATTATGCATCTAAAGCGTGGCAGGGTATGTACAAAGACTATTATTTGCCTCGCTGGAAAATGTACTTATCTGCGTACCGCATCGCACAGGAAGCTCAAACTCCGTTTGATGATGCTGCGCTGCAGGAAGCGCTGATAAACTGGGAGCGTGATTGGATAAAGCAAACGGAAATTCCAACGCAATATACCCCAGAAACACCAATCGAAGATGCGCAAGCGCTTATGGATACGATCTCGCTATAATAAAAATTGGTGTGTCTGCTCTGATCAAAAGCCCCGTTACCGACTTGAGTACGGGGCTTTTTACATTTGTATATCTAATCCAGTTGTGCAAATACATTTGCTTTTTAAATGTATTGATAAAAATTTCCAATTTGTTGCATAAACGTTAGCTCACTATACTCAATTTCGTTTTCTACCTTTCAAATTAAAAAGAGTAAGTGGAATGTCTAGTACCACCGCCCTACACGCAAAGCACCTAGAAGCCGGTGCGAAAATGGTCGATTTCTTCGGCTGGGATATGCCAATTAACTATGGTTCACAAATTGAAGAGCATCACGCTGTGCGTCAAGACGCCGGTATGTTTGATGTGTCTCACATGACCATTGTTGACGTAAAAGGCGCACAAGCCAAAGCGTATCTTCAGTACCTTTTAGCCAACGATGTGGCAAAACTAAAAGACAAAGGCAAAGCGCTATACAGCGGCATGCTTAACGAAGAAGGCGGTGTTGTAGACGACCTTATCGTTTATCACTTCGACGAAACTAACTATCGCTTAGTGGTTAACTCGGCCACGCGCGAAAAAGACATGAACTGGTTAATGAGCAAAGCAGAAGGCTTTGACGTAACCATCACCGAGCGCCCTGAGTTTGCCATGATTGCAGTACAAGGCCCTAACGCAAAAGAAAAAGCCGCTAACCTGTTCAGCGCAGCGCAAAAAGAAGCGGTAGCGGGCATGAAGCCATTCTTTGGTGTACAAGCAGAAGATTTATTTATCGCTACCACAGGCTACACCGGTGAAGCAGGCTATGAAATTATGGTGCCAGCTGAACAAGCGGAAAGCTTCTGGCAAGCACTACTAGACGCGGGCGTTAAGCCTTGCGGCCTGGGTGCTCGCGACACACTTCGTCTAGAAGCTGGCATGAACCTGTACGGCCAAGATATGGATGAAACCGTATCTCCACTAGCCGCCAACATGGGCTGGACAATTACTTGGGAACCAGCTGATCGCGACTTCGTAGGGCGTAAAGCACTAGAAGCACAGCGCGAAGCGGGTACCGACAAGCTAGTAGGCTTGGTGATGACTGAAAAAGGCGTGCTGCGTCACGGTCTTAAAGTGAAAACAGAAAGCGGCGAAGGCGTTATCACTTCAGGTACGTTCTCTCCAACTCTAGGTCACTCAATTGCGATGGCACGAGTACCAAGTGATGTTGGTGAAACAGTAGAAGTGGAAATGCGCAAAAAGTGGGTTACAGTAAAAGTGGTTAAGCCCTCCTTTGTTCGCAATGGAAAAAGTGTTTTATAAGGCCAATAGCTACTAGGCCCCAAAAGTTAACAGAGAATAACAGGAACGATTATGAGCAACATCCCAACTGATTTACGCTATGCCGCTACGCACGAATGGGTTCGCCCTGAAGGTGACGGTGTTTTCACTGTAGGTATTTCTGAGCACGCACAAGGCTTACTTGGCGACATGGTCTTCGTTGATTTGCCAGATGTTGGCGACGCAGTAAGCACTGGCGACGACGTATGTGTTGCTGAATCGGTAAAAGCAGCGTCTGACGTTTACGCGCCAATTTCAGGTGAAATTGTAGCAATTAACGAAGACCTAGAAGATTCACCAGAACTAGTTAACTCTGACCCGTACGGCGACGGTTGGCTATTTAAAATTAAAGCTGACGATGCGGCAGAAGTAGAAGGTCTACTAGACGCCGAAGGCTACGAAAACAGCATCGACGAAGAGTAATTCGTTACGCAGTTTTAAAAGAACCATAATTTGAAAAGGGGCATGAAGATAATTCAGCCCCTTTTTAACTTGAAGATTTAACGCGCCCTTGCGGCAACCATTACGAGTGCTTAACAACGTTATGTCGAATACTTCCCCTACATTGGCTCAACTAGAGCAAAAAGATACATTTATCCGCCGCCACATTGGCCCGGGTAAAGGCGAAATTGAAGAAATGCTGTCTGCTATTGGTGCAAGCTCACTAGACGATTTAATTGAGCAAACTGTACCGGCAGGTATTGCGCTACCAGAGCCACTAAAATGTGGTGAAGGGGCGACAGAAGTTGAAGCATTAAGTGAACTTAAAGCCGTTGCACAAAAGAACAAAATTAACCGTTCTTTCATTGGTATGGGTTACTACGATACGCACGTACCAAACGTTATTCTTCGCAACGTGCTAGAAAATCCAGGTTGGTACACAGCGTACACGCCTTACCAGCCAGAAATTGCCCAAGGTCGTTTGGAAGCTATTCTTAACTTCCAACAAGTGACCATTGACTTAACAGGCCTAGAGCTAGCATCTGCGTCATTACTTGATGAAGGTACAGCGGCAGCAGAAGCCATGGGCCTTGCTAAGCGTGTATCTAAGAACAAAAAAGCGAATGCGTTCTTTATTGCTAACGACGTTCACCCGCAAACGGTTGACGTGGTTGAAACCCGCGCTGAAATGTTTGGTTTTGAAATCATCAAAGGTGCGGCAGAAGAAGCAGCTGAACACGACATATTCGGTGCGCTACTTCAATATCCAACCTCTACCGGTGAAGTAAAAGACATCAGCGACATCATTGCTGCGGTACAAGCGAAAAAAGGGATTGTGGCAGTAGCCGCTGACCTTATGAGCTTAGTAATGCTTAAGTCGCCTGGCGAGCTAGGTGCAGACGTTGCACTTGGTAGTGCACAGCGCTTTGGTGTACCTATGGGCTATGGTGGCCCGCACGCGGCATTCTTTGCTACACGCGATAGCTACAAGCGTTCACTACCTGGTCGTATTATTGGTGTAAGTAAAGACACCCGCGGTCGCCCAGCACTTCGTATGGCGCTGCAAACTCGTGAACAACACATTCGCCGTGAAAAAGCGAACTCGAACATTTGTACAGCGCAGGTGCTGCTAGCTAACATGGCAAGCTTCTACGCGGTATACCACGGCCCACAAGGCCTTAAAACCATTGCTGAGCGCATTCACCGCTTCGCCGACATTCTTGCTACTGGTTTAAACCAGAAAGGTGCAGAAAAAGGTGTTGCTCTTAAGCACAGCACATACTTCGACACGCTAACCGTAATGGTAAGCAACAAAGAAGACGTACTAGAGAAAGCCTATGCAAAAGGCATGAACCTACGCGCAGACCTTGAAGGTGCGGTAGGTGTGTCGCTAGACGAAACCACCACACGTGAAGACATTGTTGCGCTATTCGACGTATTGCTTGGTGAGGAGCACGGCCTTACTGTTGAAGGTTTAGATGCAGAAGTAACCACGCAAGACGTAAAATCTATTCCTGAAGGTTTAGTACGTACTAGCGACTTCCTAACGCACGAAGTGTTTAACAAGTATCACTCTGAAACAGAGATGCTTCGTTACATCAAGAGCCTTGAAAACAAAGACTTGGCGCTTAACCACTCAATGATTTCATTGGGCTCGTGCACCATGAAGCTAAACGCAACGGCTGAAATGATCCCTGTAACATGGGCTGAATTCGGTCAGCTTCACCCGTTTGCGCCACTAGACCAAGCAGCAGGCTATCAAGAAATGATTGCCGAGCTTAGCGAGTGGTTAATTAACGTAACAGGTTACGACGCGCTTTCAATGCAGCCTAACTCGGGTGCGCAAGGTGAATACGCGGGTCTATTGGCTATTCAGCGCTATCACGAGAGCCGCGGCGAAGGTCACAGAAATGTGTGCCTAATTCCAAGCTCTGCCCACGGTACTAACCCAGCGTCTGCGCAGATGGTTAGCCTTAAAGTGGTAGTAGTAGCCTGTGATAGTAAAGGTAACGTAGACCTTAACGACCTTCGTAAAAAAGCGGAAGAAGTGGGCGACAACCTATCGTGCGCCATGATCACGTACCCGTCTACCCACGGTGTATATGAAGAAACCGTGCGCGAGATTTGTGACATTGTTCACCAATACGGCGGTCAGGTTTACATGGACGGCGCGAACATGAACGCGCAGGTGGGCATTACGTCACCTGGCTTCATTGGTTCAGACGTGTCGCACCTTAATCTACACAAAACCTTCTGTATTCCACACGGTGGTGGCGGCCCTGGTATGGGACCTATTGGCGTTAAGTCGCACCTTGCGCCATTCCTACCAAACCACACGGTTGTTAATGTAGAAACGGCAGGCAAAGACTGTGGAGCAGTATCGGCAGCGCCATGGGGCAGTGCATCAATTCTGCCTATTAGCTACATGTACATCAAAATGATGGGTAGCGCTGGCCTTCGCCGTGCAACCGAAGTAGCTATTCTTAACGCTAACTATGTGGCTAAGAAGCTAGAAGGGCACTTCCCAGTGCTTTACAAAGGCAACAATGGCCGCGTAGCGCACGAATGTATTATTGACCTTCGTCCGCTTAAAGAAGCAAGCGGTGTTACCGAGCTAGATATCGCGAAGCGCCTAAACGACTACGGCTTCCACGCGCCAACCATGAGCTTCCCAGTAGCGGGTACGCTTATGATTGAGCCAACCGAGTCGGAAGCGAAGTACGAACTAGACCGTTTCATTAACGCCATGGTTAGCATTCGCCAAGAAATTGCGAAAGTAGAAAGCGGCGAGTGGGATGCCACTGACAACCCATTACACAATGCACCGCACACACTAGCTGACATCTGTGACAGCGACTGGAACCGCAGTTACGACCGTATGCTAGCGGCGTACCCAGCACCAGAAGTACACAGAAATAAGTTCTGGCCAACGGTTAACCGTATTGATGACGTTTACGGCGACCGCAACCTGATCTGTTCTTGCCCTAGCATAGAGAGCTATGTTGAGGAGTAGGGTGGTTTAGCAGCGCTGCTGCTAGAGCATGATTGATTTGAAAGGCGAACCGGTTGGTTCGCCTTTTTTGTGTTTCTATACCATTTTTATATTAAAGATAGGAGCGCTTCTTGGAAGTAGTAAAAGTGGCTTTATTTCTTGTCAAAAACTGGAAGGGTTAAATCAATATAAGTTCATTCTAAAGTATCAATTTCATTAAATACTTGGCTGAAATTTATCGTTCATGAGGAGCCTTCCAGATATTTATTCGCAGCCTCTACCGTTTTATTTGTCTTTGTCTTGGAAAAATATAAGGAGTTATATTGCTTTCCTTGTCACATAAGTTCTCATAGCTAAAATCGAAAGGAGCATTCTTTGGCTCTATATCTATAATGTCTTTTACTCCTATGCTTGTATGCTCTTGTTCAGAAAAGTCTAAGACATGAAGACTGAAACTGGCTAGTTTCTTAGCTGCAAATAACAAACTCCTTAGATCTCCGTTTCCAAATAGTTTTGCCGATACACCGTCTTGTTCAAGTGTCCAGCTTTCATCTTGACGTTCAATACTGCAGGAAAGAGAATTTTCCACATAGCGAAGCATTTGCGATGCTTGGATAAACGTTTCTATTAGTTGATATCGTTCGTTGGAGGCCAAGGAATGCAATAGTTCATTGATTTTGTTAAAACTCAACGCTAAGTTTTCTTCAAAAGCTTCCGTTACTGAGAAAGTCGGTGTTCCATTGATATCTCTTGGAAAGGCTTTTTTATGTAAGCTGACATGATTGCATGATATATCTTTGTACTGATTATTTTCTAAATGTTTCCCAAACAGTTCAATGTGCTTATGAAAGTTTGTGAAGTTATTTTGGGAAGAGAGAAGTCTCATGTTTTCGTTCATTTGCTCTGAACGGTGATTTGTTGCGTAGAGTGCGAGCATTGGGATAAGTAATGCCAACACTGCAATTGGAAACTTATAGACTAAAAATAAATTGTTGAACCCTTCGAAAGAAAATTCTATTGAATAACCAAATTTATAATAAAAATTGATTGTAATAACTGTTATAGAAACAAAGAAAATTAAAAATATTATTAAAACAGTCTTTTTCACGATAGATAACGAGAAAAAACTCTGGTTAGCAGGAAAAGCTTCTATGAGTTTATTTAACAATTTAACTCCAGTTATATGATAGAAAAAAGAGACCCAGAGAACTTGTAACAGATTTTTTTACTGTCAGCGGGTGGTATGCTATTTGAGCCGCATCTCAACTTCAATAATAAAACGTATTATTGTATGACGTCAGCTTTGAGTGGCTATAGACTTTTTCTTACTTGTGCCTCACATTTAAAGTACAATATTTTCTAGTCGAGCGGTATCTAGAACTCTTGAAAGCTCAAAGGAGATCTTAAGCGTAAGGACACAGCAACCCTCTTTTCAAAAAAACTGTTTTTCCAAATAGTATCAATCTAGTCTTAAGCTAAATCGAGTGATATCTTTATTTTCTATAACACTAGCTCGTCGGAAGTTTAGATTAAGCTTGCCTTCTGAGCTAGAGAATTATTGCATTCGATCAATAAGGCATTTCAGTTTAAATGATGAATTTTACAATCATTGATATTTCTAGTCAGAATATCGATAACTATGAACAAATGGGTACTAAATCCAAGTTTTGGTATACAGATAAATCCAATGGTCGGGAGTACCTTTTTAAATCTCTTCATACTGAGGACAAGTATCAGAACCCAATTATTCGACATGGCGAAGACTGGGCAGAAAAAGTAGCTTGTGAACTAGCTGGTGTATTGGGTATTCCACATGCAAATTACGAACTAGCAATAAATGGTGAAGAACGCGGTACCAGAAGTGAGAATTTCATCCAAGAAGGAGATTCGATGATTTTCGGAAACCAGACGATAGAGCACGTAATAGAACGGGTACTAGAACAACAACTAGAAAAAGGTCAGCGATCACAAACTATAGCTCGTGTCTCCGTGATAATGGATCGTTTAATCGTCAATCCTCCAAAAGGATGGAAAGAGACTAAAGCAATCAAAAGTGCTGGAGATGTTTTCGTCGGGTATGTAATGTTTGATGCATGGATCTCTAATCAAGATAGGCATAATGAAAACTGGGCAATGATCATTGATAAATATGGCAAAAAATCACTTGCACCATCGTTTGATCATGCTGCTAGCTTGGGTCGCAATGAAAGTGATGCAAAGCGAAAAACGAGGCTAGAAACCAAAGATAAAGGACAGAGTATCGCTACGTATGTTCAAAAATGTAAATCTTATTTTTACCATGAAGGAAAGAGGTTAAAAACTATTGAAGCATTTACATTTTTTGCCATGCTTTATGGAGAAGCAGCTTTAGAGTGGCTTGAACGATTAGAAAACATTACAGCGAAGAAAATCTCGGATATACTTCTCGCAATTCCAGAAGACACGATGAGTGAGGTAGCGAAGCAGTTCTGTTTTGCAATGCTTCGGGAAAATAAAAAAATTCTTTTAGACTCAAGAGAGTTAATTTTAAGAACTATAGAGATAAAGAAAGAGCATTATAGAAAATGAAAAGTGTTTTTGTAACTTGGAAAAATATTGATGATGGCATGTGGTACCCAGTTGCTAAGTTAACTAGAGATCTTGATGGCTATCGCTTGAACTATACCAAAGGTGCAAAGAACGAAAATTTTATACCTTTTCCTCGTATGACAGATAGGAAAAAAAAGTATTTTTCTAATAGGTTGTTTTCTTTTTTTCAGAATAGGTTGCTTCCAAAAAACAGACCCGAGTTTCGTAAGATGCTTGATTGGTCTGATATGAGTATCGAAAATTACGATGAACTTGATATGCTTAGCATCTCGGGCGGTGAACGTAAGACTGACCAATACCGGATTACTCCAATGCCGGTAATGATTCGAGATAATGAATACAATATTAGTTTCTTTACCAGCGGAGTCAGTCACTTACCTAATGAAAGCTTGGGCAGAATTGAGCTTTTAGATAAAGGCGAACCTCTGACTTTCGAATATGAAAATGACAATAAATTTGATTGTAACGCTGTACTAGTAACAACTGTTGATGACCAGAAGACTAAAGTTGGCTATTGTCCAAAGTACTTTAATTGTGATGTTCGTAAGCTATTAGGTAATCCTGAATTGACTCATTATTCACTTAAAGTTCAGAAAGTGAACCTTGACGCTCCAGCGCAGTACAGGCTTCTGTGTGAGTTTACAACAAAATGGCCGAAAGGGTTTATTCCGTTTTTATCTGATGACTATCAGCCATATAGCGCTGAACTAGCAGAGTAAGTCGAGACTAATTTAGGTAAGTAAAGGTGGTTTTTTTGACCCCTTGATAACAAGAGGGGCTACGCCTTTTTTAACTCCCCCGACTTTAGCTGCACAGGTTTCCTTCCGAAGACTCTGGCTTCTTAATATATGTACTGCTCAAGTTGAGTTTTTAAATATCATAAACGCTGCGTTAATCGACGAACAAAAGTTCTACATTAAAGACAGTGAAACAATGTGCCCTACAAGCCTTCGTATTGAATTAGTAGCGACTTTGTTTATTTGAGTACGTATCTTAAAAAAACGGAGAATATTTTTGAATTAAGAAGATATCCGTTGAATGCTTTCAAATTCATAAATTACTCTTACCGCTTCCCTCGAATGTTCCCATCCATCACAAGCGCCTCAGCCTGCCCGTTCTTTTCATCCAACTCAAACCGAATACTACTCCCATTCTTAGCAAAAAATAGTCCTTCACCCTCATGAAAGTATTCTTCATTTTCAACATAAGGTAAGGCGTTAAGCACAAAACCATTGGCTGTTTTTTCTAGCGCCACATCAACGTTAACTGGCTTGGTCACCACATAGGTTCCAATGTATTTACTCAGTTCCTTTTGGCTTATGGGTACTAACTTCTTCACTTCAGCTTCCGAATAGCCCACGTTTAACGCTTCTTTTAAGCGTATTTCTAGTTCAGTTATTAACTGCCTACCGTTGTTGCCGTTCGTCATAATGGCATAGCCGTTGCCGGTATCTAGTTCAAGGTATAGCTGCGACATAAAACCAGCATCTGCGCCGCCGTGTCCAAAGCCCAGAATTTCTCCATCGTCACTCATGTTGATAAAAAAGCCGATGCCTACATTAGGTGCTTCATTGGTTGGTGTATTGTTGGTTAACATTTCTTGCGCGGTGGCTTGCGATATCCAGTCTGTTTTTTGCCCTAAATACGCGCTACGAACGCCGCTTGCTAGTTTCAACATGTCTGATGGCGTACTCCACATGCCTGCCGCTGCTAATGTGGCGTAGGTATGGGCGCCACCCTTAATTGGCGCACCGTTACCGTCATACGGCGTAGCCATATTATTTGATAAGTTTGTCGATATGGGTTGTTCGAAGCCAGAACGTGTCATGCCTAAAGGTTTAAATAAAAGCCGTTGTGACATAGATGGAAGGGGCTCGTTAGCTACGTCCTGCAAAGTGAGTTGAGCAAGCGTAGTGCCGCCACCGGAATAACGCATTTGTGTACCTGGTTGAATATCAACAACAACGGCATCGGTATTGGCGGGAAATGCACCTTCTAGCACCTGCGGCAAAGTAGGCACGGGTTCGCCTGCCGCGTAACCAGGAAAGCCATGTACTGTGGTACCCGCCGTGTGGCTTAACAATCTGCGTAAAGAGACAACGTCTTGCCCAGTCCACTCATGTTCAGGCAACTGCCAGCTGGTGAGTAAGGTATTAATATCTGCATCTAAATCTAGCGGGTTATTTTCGCGATATTTCATCAATACCGCTGCAAATGCGGGTTTAGAAATACTGCCTGCTTGGAACACCGTGTTTTCATCAATAGCCAATTCAGTGGCTAAATCTTTAACGCCGCTTTGCATGGTCCAAGCTATTTGCCCATTTTTCATAAACGCGACAGACACACCAGGCACATCATAATGCGCTTGTCTTTGCTCTAAAGATTGGTAATCAACCTCTTGCCCTTCAATTCGAATGCGTTCAGTAAGCCCAGTTTTCAAAAGGTTGGCTTCTTTTGATTCTGCGGCAGCAGAAGAGGAGGCGGGAAGGGTTTCAGGCTCTGTACAGCCCAATAACGAAGCTAAACAAAACGAAAGTGTTAAAGAGGAGAAGAGCTTAATTGATGTCATTATATGTATTCCATTACGAGTGAACGTACCAGAGTATGTTCCTACTGTTATTCGGTCAATGCTGACGATTTTCTAGTTCAGGCACTTGATAGCTAGTCGCCCGTACCTTCCGCAATCTTCTTTCGCAAGTTAGCTAGCCGCGTTTTATAAGCGCCATTCTCAACGTTTTCTTCATAGCTCATTGCCAGCGCTTTCTCTCGCATCTCAAGTGCCATGGCTAAATCACCGTTAGCTTCATAACCGTCTGCCAGGCTGTCGTAGGCATCAGACTTGTTAGGGAAGCGAGCTATATTTTTCTTAAAAATTGCAATGGCAGAGTCAAAGTCTTCTTTGTTTAGCGCCGCATAACCCGCGTGGTTTACGGCTTTATATTCTGGCTTTGCTTCAAAAGCGTATTTTGCAGAAAGGTCTTTATAGTATTGCTCTACCGCAGGAATACCTTCTTGTATTATTGCACCTGTTGGGCGTAACGAATTTAGCTGCTTTTGAAGCGCCAAGCTCATACCAGCAAGCGCGGTCGTATTGTGGCTTTCAGATGTATCTAGTTCGGTATCAAAGGTAAACCCTTTTCGTTCGCTGTTATTTAGCAGTTCACCGTAACGTTCGTATGCACTTAGCATGTTTCCACCTTCGTTACCCATATTGATATAAAGGTACTTGTTAAGGTCGCTATCTGATGCAAAGAACGCTTTTGCCTCTGGAAATATCACTTCTTCGTGCCACCACAAACTTGGGCTGAATGCGAAGTAAGCTTGAAACAGTTCAGGCCGCTCTTGCAGTGCGTATAGGGTAAAAAGGGCGCTTAATGAATGCCCAGAAACAATCGCGTAGTTATTAGTGCGATAGTTTGTCTCTACGTAAGGCTTTAGTTCTTTTTCTAGAAAGCCTAAAAAGTTGTCGGCACCACCAGATATTCCCCACTGGTTATAGCTTTCATCATAGGTTGGTGTGAAGTCTCGCGTGCGCTCGGTGTTGTTAATACCGATAACAATCATTTCCTGCGCCATTCCAGACTGATTTAGCAGATCAAGCGTGCCTACGGTATGGGCAAAATTACGCTGTCCATCTAGCAAATATAAAACTGGGTAGGTGGTGTCTTTGTAGCGGGAATAGTTATTAGGTAGGTGAATAAGCAGTTCTCGCGACTCATTCAAAACTTCTGACTTTATTGTTGTAACCACGGCCTCGCCCCGCACTTTTGCGTTTACGTGAAAGCTAAGGCCGAGCGTAAGTAATGTGCCGATAAAAACACGGGCAAGCTTTTGATACATTTGAAATTCCCTTTCCCGCTATCAGGCGCGAGTTTTTTACTGTTTGTTTATCCTACGCTGTCATAGTCGCACTTGCTTGTCAAAAAATCACCAAATAGTAGCCAGTTAAAAAGAAAAAAGCCGCATTCAGCAACGTGATGCGGCTTTCCGAGCTGGGCTGAATAGACAGCCTTCTAGAGCAATTACGTTAAAGGGGTTAGCTAGAACGACCCTCACTCATAGCTGCCTGTTCAAATACCTTAACTCTCGACATATGATCACCTCCTTACATTCGTTGCTAAAACTAGTTGGAAAATAACATAGGTGGCGTTTTAGTAAAGCACGGCTGCATTAAAGAAAATTTAGGGTAGTGTGAATAAATTCACGCTACAAAAACTGTAACGAGTAGCAAAACGAAGGCAACAATATAAACCCGTTTAATTAAATCTACGTAACCAATGCTAACTAAAACCCTATGCGCCACCCGTTGATGTGTAATAAACGCTTCACCGTGTAACTAGCAATACGCAAACTCTCGAAAAAGGTTAGAACGTCGATGAACACAACAAGTAAGCACAAAGCTAGCATGAATCGAAAAGCCGCAGTCTTGGTTACTCTATTCGCAACGTCTTTTTTTACCTTTGCTCAGTCAGGCTCCTCTGGAAAAGTTGAAATGAAAGGGAGTAAGGGTACTACTGTAGTGGGGAATGTTCAGTCGACGTTCGATAACCCGTGGGCCATGACGTTTTTGCCGGATGGGCAAAGCTTGGTAACGGAAAAGGCGGGCACTTTGTGGCTGCTTGATGAAAACCAGCAAAAGCGTTTTGAGGTTAGCAATGTGCCAAGCGTTACCGCACGCGGGCAGGGCGGGCTAGGCGATGTCATCATTCACCCTGACTTTGCGTCAAACAACACGATTTATATTTCCTACATCGAGCGAGATGAAAAAGACGATGCCTTCAGTGGCGCGGTAATAGAGCGTGCCACGCTTACCCTTTCTGATAGCGGTGCTAAGCTGTCTGATAGAGAGCTAATTTGGCGTCAGTCGCCGAAAGTGACTGGGAACGGGCATTATTCTCACCGCATGGCGTTTTCACCGGACGGCTATTTGTTTATCACCTCGGGCGAGCGTCAAAAATTTACCCCGGCACAAAACATGGCAATGAATTTAGGTAAGGTGCTGCGCTTAAACGACGACGGTAGCGTGCCAAAAGATAACCCGTTTTATGGTCAAGGCAGCGTAACCGAACAGATTTGGACGCTAGGGCACCGCAACCCGCTGGGTATAGACTTTGATAAGCAAGGTAATTTATGGGCTCATGAAATGGGGCCTCGCCATGGTGACGAACTCAATTTGATTGAGCGTGGTCGCAATTATGGTTACCCAACGGTGTCGCAGGGTGACCATTACTCTGGTGTAAAAATTCCTAATCACGAAGGCATTCCTATTTTTAAATCGCCCGAGTTGGCTTGGGTGCCCGCTATCAGCCCAGCTGGTTTTATTATTTATAACGGCGACAAGTTTAGCGACTGGAACGGGAATGGATTTATCGGTGGACTGTCTTCAAAAGCGTTAGTTCGCGTTGCTTTTGGCAAAGACGATGAAGGCAAATGGAAAGTGGAAGAAGCAGAGCGTTACGAATGGGGCAAGCGCGTGCGCGAAGTCGAGCAAGACAGCATGGGCAATATCTATGTACTTGAAGACAAAGAAGGCGCGCGCTTAATTAAGCTTCAGCTCCCTGAATAATGATGAACGCCTTAATGATGAACGTAATACACGCAGTGTTGAGGGTTGTTATTTCAGCTCAACACCGTGTTTTGTGGTGTTTTCAATTTACGATTTTACAAACATTAAATTCAGCGAGTTCATAGAGAGAGCATTATAAATCTGAATACCAATATGATACGTTGCCATCCATATCCAAGAATGGCTTAGCTAATACAAACCTTAGGAACCCTATGAGTCAATTCCCCCAAAACTTTAACTTTGAACGCTGTGAAGATGAGCCTATACATATCCCCGAAAGTGTCCAAAGTTACGGTTTTCTTATCGCGTTTAGCTACAAGGACTTGAAAATTGAAATTGTCAGTGAGAACTGCAATTCGATTTTCGCTGGCGAGATCATAGGGGAAAACTTTTTAGACATTCTATCCTCCGATTCTGATGAGCGCACGTTTCTTGAAGAGACGTTCGACAGAGTATCGGCTAGTAAGATAAGGCTGCCCATTCAACTTCATCTTAGGAGTACGCTTTTAAAAGCGGGCGAAGAAGTAGACTATTTAGCGGTAGTTTATGATTCTGGTGAGCACTATGTGGTTGAGCTAGAGCCCGCTACAGAATTTAGAGATGTCTACAGCGCAGAGCAATTTATAAAGCTCTATTCAATGTCTATCGCGCCACGCTTCAAAGAAATGACGTCGCTAGGCGAGATGGCGCGAGAAATGGTTTCGACCATAAGATATCTCACTAATATGGATAGAGTGGTTCTTTATAAGTTCAATGAAGACTACTCAGGGAAGGTTATAGCGGAGGCCAAAGCAGAAGATATGGAGTCTTATCAAGATTTATATTTTCCTGCTTCAGATATTCCTAAGCAAGCCCGTGAGCTTTATAAAACCAATTGGGTAAGGCTTGTCCCAGATACAGAACTGCCTCCTGCCAGGTTAGTTCCTTCCGCAGAAAAATCAGGCAGAGAGCGTTTAGATCTCTCGCGTTCGCTTTTAAGAACGTTTTCGCCCATACACCTTCAATATATTAGAAACCAAGGGTTACGCGCTTCGTTCTCCATCTCTTTAGTTACAGACGGAGAGTTATACGGGCTTATTTCTTGTCACCATCGCGAGCCCTGTTATATCCCTCAAAATGTAAGGCTGCAGTGTGAAAACTTAAGCCAGTTGTTTAGCTGGCACTTGTTGGCTAAAGAAGAGGAAATTGCGAAACGCAAAAAGGATGTTACCGATAAAGCCGTTGACGTTATGCTCGACAAGATAGGCCCTGCAAACCCCATTAGTCGCGTAGTGAAAAGCGGCGAAAGGGCGTTTTTAAATGCGCTCAATAGCTCGGGGTTTGTTTATTATTCACAGTACGAGACCATTACTCTTGGGTCAACCTTACCTATAGAGCTTATTAAAGACATCTTTTCTAAAGCGGTCAGTGAAGGCGGTTTTCCTTACACAAACGATTCGCTCTGTGACGATTATCCTGAGGCGCGAGAGTACGGTATTGCGGGTATTATGATCATCCCGCTGTTTGAAAAAAAGCAGTATTTTACCGCCTGGTTTAGAAAAGAAACTCATCGCATTCAAAAATGGATTGGCGCTGAAGATGAAAAATCTGAAGATGCGCCAAAAGAAGAACGTCTTAAGCCTCGTTCAGCGTTTACTATCCATACCCGCATAATTGAAGGGCATTCAACAACATTTGATAAAACTGACGTTGAAACTGCCAACCGGTTAAACAGGATGTTTTTGGTTTATGCACTTGATATGCAAGAACGTATGCATATCAGTATCCAGGAACTTGAAAAGCAGGATAACTACAGAAATGAATTTCTTGCAACCTTGGCGCATGAGTTGCGAAACCCATTGGGCCCAATCATGTCGGGCGCGAGTATTTTAGAGAGCGTTGATGATGATGCAACTCGTAAAAAAGTGACGGCAATCATTAATCGACAAGCCGAGTACATGTCAAAGCTTATCAACGACTTAATGGACGTATCTCGTATAACTCGAGGAAAGGTTAAGCTAGAGTTTGAAAGGTTAAGCATTCGAGACGTACTTTCCGATTCTCTTGAAATTGTAGAACAGCAGGTTAAAGCGAAGAAACACGACATAACGGTTAATTGTCTTGAAGAAGATGTAACCGTTTACGGAGATAAAGCGCGCTTAAGCCAGGTCTTCTCTAACATTATCCATAATGCGGCTAAATATACGAAAAATTCAGGAAAGATAGCTGTCGAGGTCAGAAAAGAAGGCGTGATGATCGTCGTTTCTGTGAAAGACAACGGAATGGGTATCCCTGAAGACAGGCTAAAAGACGTGTTTAACATGTTCACTCAAATTGAAGCCCATTCTACGCATACAAAAGGCGGCCTTGGTATCGGTCTAACTCTGGTGAGTAAGCTTGTGGCTTTACATCACGGTGAAGTCTCTGTAATGAGTGATGGCGTTGACCAAGGCAGTACCTTTGAGGTAAGGCTACCTATTTCCAAAACCGCTTACGAACAGACAGAAACTACAGAACTGGAGTCTACTGTTCAAAGCGAAAGTAAGGTGATGTTTGTTGACGATAACTCAGACCTTATCGACGCTTATTGTTTGCTGACTGAATCGATGGGAGTTACTGCTTTGGGCATTACCTCGCCTAAGGATGCCGTTGACGCATTTAAAACTTTCAAACCTGCCTATGTATTTCTTGATATCGGTATGCCAGATATAGACGGCTACGAGTTAGTTAAAATGCTTAAGGCGTTACCTGAAGCAGAGAATACGAAATTTTATTCTCAAAGCGGGTGGGGGTCAGAGAAATACGTAGAGGATTCTAAATCCGCAGGGTTCGACGAACATTTTGTAAAGCCCTTGTCGAAGAACACTATCAAGTCAGTGCTAAGTTAGCTTTTTGGAGCCCGCCAGTGCGGTAACTAAAGATTGGCGGAGAGCAAAGAAAAATACTGGCAAGTGAATAACAGACGCGAAACGGGCTATAATAGCAGGCAAACGTAATTAGGAATAAATATGAAAGTCTGTGGTATAGATTTAAAAGGTAATGAAGCAATTATTAGTTTGGTGTCGCTTGCTGATGGTTTGTTTCATTTGCCTGACTGCCGTACGCGCCGTCTAACCCTTGCCGATACCAGCGCAAAGGGCTTAAAAAGCTTTCAAAGCACCTTTGCAAAGCTTGTTGAAGATTACAAAATTGATGCTGTGATAATTCGTCAGCGTCAGACCAAAGGTAAATTCGCGGGAAGTGCAATTGGATTTAAGCTAGAGGCCGCTATTGAGTTAATCGATGGGTTAGAAGTTATCGTATTTAGCCCAACAGATATTAAAGAATCGCTACGCAGAAACCCGCTGGCTGTGCCGTTCTCTGAAACTGGATTGAAACAGTTCCAAGAAACCGCTTTTACCACAGCATATGCATGGCTGATGAAAAATGAGTATGCGTCGCAAGAGTCTAGTGAATAGCAAGTATTGCTCGCTTCATGAAACGTAAAAGTAGGCTAGAGATTGATTTTTACGTGCGAGTAGTGATTGGTATAAAGAAAATAGAAGATGCTTTTGAGTGAAAAAGCATCTTCTAGCTCAAGCTTTACTTAAGTAAAGCCGGAAAGTCTGGGTGAGAGAAAATCTCAGTATTTAGCTTCTGTACCGCAGGTACAAAAGAACGCTGCATTTCAGAGCAGGCTGACGTCGCTAGATAGCTCGACTCGTAATCATAACGTGATTTAATGTTTAGGTTTTTACCGTTGCTTGAGGCTAAAGATAAATCGAATTCCCAAAATGCATTACCGATTACGGTGCTGCCATAAATATCGTTAAGGTTTGCGGTTAAAACTGTTGAAGATTGGTCTTCATATAGGTCTGCAACAACCATTTCAGCTAAAATTGCATCTCTGATGTACGTTGCAAACGTTCTACCTTCTGGTGTTCCCACTGGAGAAGACAGGCGGCACATTACCTTCGACTCGTTTTTACCTGAGTCGGTAAACTCACCAATATTGGCTTGAACGTCTTGCTTCGACAAGGCTCTTAAAGCAATTGTGTTTTCAGTAGAAGTGGCATAGGTATGTACTTTGTTTGCGCAACCAGTGGCTAAAAGTGAAACACCAAGCAGTAGTATAGTTTTTATTTTATTCATTTTTTTTCCTTGCCCATTTGAAAAACTCTCTTTATTGGGCGTTATTGTAAAGAGAGTGGTTAAAAGCGCTTAATTGTTAAAAAAAGCTAAACAATAATACATCAAATCCTAAAATGTTGAAGGCTAAAGTTAGCCCAAAAGTCACCGATAATCAGGCATATGGCGCGTGTTATGAAGCACCTGTTAATTGAGAGGTTTTAAAGAGTATGAAGATGGATTGCGCTATGCTGTTTCGTTTAGCTGTTCTCTCATCTTTTTAAGCGACTTATAAAAAAGGTCTAATTTCGCACTGAAATCTTTCGCATTTTCGTGCTCACCACGCTTGACGCTTAACTCAATCGAGCTAGCTAATTCTGCTAGTGTAAACGCACCAATATATCGAAGTGCCGTTGTGAAAATATGCGCTATGCGCGCAATGGATGGATAGTCTTGGGTATCAATAGCCTTGTGTAGCGCGTTGAATTCATCTTCTAAAGCGATAAAGTCATTAAGTAGGTTTGTATAAAGCGCCTCATCGCCAAGCAATGTGTGTAGTGCTTTGGGTTTGTCGATAAATGTAAGTGATGAACTTGTTACCGCTGTTTCACTGGTTACTTCTAAAGTGGCCGAAGACCTTCTTTTATCCAAAACCTCAACCAATACATCAAAAAAGCGGTTTGGATCGACAGGTTTATTAATATGGCCATCCATGCCTGCAGCTAAGCTTTTATCTATGTCTTGCTGCATTGCATGGGCGGTGGTTGCAATGATAGGTAAGGTTAACTGAAGCTCTTGTCGAATGCGCTTAGCTGCGGTTAATCCATCCATTACTGGCATTTGAATATCCATCAGGACTACGTCAAACGCGCTGTCTTCACGCAGTTTGTCTACAGCTTCTAAACCATTATTGGCAACTTCAATAGTGGCTTGAGTGTCGTTTAAAAGTCCAAGCGTTACTTTTTGATTGAGTGCATTATCTTCTGCAAAAAGAATGCGTGTGCCTTTTAAATTGGGCACAGTTGGTATGTCTTTAAGTAATGTTTTGGCTTTTGTGTTAAGACATAGTTCCTGCAGTGTATCTACCAATTCGCTGGTACTAAATGGTTTCTTGATGAAATTACGTATGCCAAGCTGAATGGCCTGTTCGCGCATTCGTGGCGACTCAAATGCATAAAGCATAACTACTTTTGGCTGCTTAATTGAAAACTCTTGATTCATTATGGCGGCCACTTCAAGGCCATCAATATCAGGCATGTTCCAGTCTAAGATAAGCAAGTCATAAGGAGATGATGTCGCTAAAGCCGCACGCATTTTAGCAATGGCGTCTTTTCCGCCTGTGGCAATATCGGCTTGAATATTAGCCATAGATAGGGCTTCTAAAATAGCGTTCCTCGATGCTTCAATGTCGTCGGCGACAAGTACTTTTAGCGCAGAAAGCTGGTTAGATGGAGAAACAATTTGCTGCGAAGTGTCTTGTTTTACGTTTACCGTAAAGTGGAAAACAGACCCTTTCCCCAATTGGCTTTCTACCCAAATCTCACCGCCCATTAATGCGGTAAGCTGCTTGCAAATTGCTAACCCTAAACCTGTACCACCGTAGCGTCGCGAGATCGACTCATCACCCTGATTAAATGGCTGAAACAGTTGAGCTTGATGTGCAGTAGTCAGGCCTACACCTGAGTCCTTGACTTCAAATTCAAGCTGAATATCGTCGTCTGATTGTCTGCATCTAACGCTAACCGAGATAAGCCCATCTTCGGTGAACTTAAGGGCGTTGCTCAGCAGGTTATTCAGTATTTGCTGTATGCGCAGCGGATCGCCAATTAAGTTCAGCGGCACATCTCGAGAGATATGTTGAATTAGCTCAATATGCTTTTCTTGTGCACGAGCAAGGTGCAGCCTGATGGTTTGATTAACGAGCGTATCTAAATTAAATTGAGTAGACTCTATATCGAGCTTACCAGCTTCAATTTTAGAAAAGTCCAGTATGTCATTAATGATGCTCAGTAGCGTTTGAGATGCGCCTTCAATTTGTATCAAATTTGTTTGCTGTTCTTTGTCTTCAGCGGCCCGTTGAGAAAGCTTGGTAAGACCAATGATGGCATTCAGCGGTGTGCGAATTTCATGGCTCATACGCGCTAGGAAATCTGATTTTGCTTTGGTAGCTTTGCGCAGATCTTGCGTTAAGATATCGAGCGACTTTCTCTGTTGCCAAGTTCGAAGCCATAGCCCAACCATTAAGCCCAATGAAAGGATGACAAAGCCAATAAAATAAAGTTGTTGGGTATTCTTTTTCTTTTGGATAAGGTTGCGCTGTTCTTTTAACTGATTGTCTTTTTCTAGCAGCTTTATTGTTTCTTCTTTTTCTGAAATGGCTAGACGTACGCGGTGCAGGGCCACTAGCCTTGATTGCTGTTCATTAAAGCTCTGTTTAAATGCCTGCCTATATTGCTTAGAGTAGTTAAGTGCAGTTTCCAAGTTTCCGTATGTCTCGTGAAGTGAGACAAGTTGATTGAGAACATCTAATATCAACACTTTGTCATTTTTTATGACGTCTTTTTCGAGCCCAGCTTCTAGTTCAGTAATTGCAAGTTCCAGCTCGCCTTGTTGTTTATAGATATCTACTAAGTGAAGAAGATGTGATCCTTCGTTGTACTTAAAACCAACTTGTCGGTCAGCTTCCGAAGCTTGGTTTAATTTCTTCAGCGCTTCACTTAAATTACCTTGTGCAATATAAAGCTCTGCCATAGCGCTGTGCACAATACCAATAAAAGGGTAATTTGCCTCGCGAAGCTGACTTTCAGCTAATAGCAGGCTTACCTTTGCGTCTTGATACTGACCAAGCGCTCGCTGGGCATATCCTTGAAAGAAATAAGCCGTACCTTCGCCTTCCTTGCTATTAAAGCGTTGTGCGGCAGACAAATATTGATGTGCAAAAGTCAGCATTGACTCATAGTCTTTAAGCGACATGTACACGTTACCCATGGCGCTATATACCAAAAGAACGTTGTCACTTTCAGCGTTATTGAAAAGATCTAGCGCTTGGTGCATGGCTTCTAGCGCGCTGGCATGTTCGCCAGATAAATCGAGAATTAACCCCTCTAAGCGATGTGATTCAGCAAGACTCAGTACATTTTTTGCTGACGTTGCGTATTTACGGGCTTCAAGTAACGCCTCGTACGCCAATACATAGTCTTGTTTTAAAATATAATAGTAGGATTTTATGTTCAAAAAGCGTGCGTGTTCATAATCATTAGGGTGAGCAGCAAAAAATGCGTGTAATTCCGTGAAAGCGCTTTGAACAGACGGATCGTTTTCTTGAATGCGTGTTTTAAGCCCGTCTAATTGAATTATGGGTGATGAAGTGTTGTCTTGCGGCGCGGCCAAAGCGCGAGCGGATAGTGTCATGAGGATAATGACACTGATAACACACAAGACAAGGCGCTTCATAATTTGCTTACTATTAGTTAGTAGCTAATAACCCGAATAGTTTTACTGGTATCGTCGAAGCGCTTGGATAGCTCGTCCCAGTTTTGATCAGCAATTATTTTTACCTCTTCGGCAGATAGCCCGTATTTCTTAGCCGTTGCAACTGGGTCGCTTTTATAGGCTTCCATAAGCTTGCTGTTGGTATCCAACTCAATCAAGAAATCTTGAATAGATTTTGCCATTTTTTTGTCCTTTTTAATTTACGGTTGGGTTTCTATATTTAATAACTTGCTGTTCGGTCAGCCCTAGCTTTGCTAATCGGTCTTGTCGATATGCTGGCATACCTATCGAGGGCACGACGAGGGTCGACACCAATGTGGGTTTGGCTAACTCAAGTTCACAAAGTCGCACGCTTTCTATTTTTGGCTCGCAAAGAGGCAGTGTCGCGGCTTCATAAATAATGAGTTCATGGTTCGTAGGATAATGCTCTGCCAGAATATCTGCCAGCATGGCAAGGCCTGACTGGCTTTGATTAGCGTCTAACACACTCAATGTTGCTTCCCCAGCTAACCCAATTTGCCAGATAATTTGTGTCATGTGTGGGTCAATACGGTAGTCGCGAAACAGAAACTGAGTTGCTTCGTATGACTGGCAGCCAAAGCGTGAGGGATCTATGCCTAAATCGGCAATTAAGCAATCTTCCGCCGAAACCCCAGGCAGCATTTTCGCTTCTAGGCCCATCTCTTGAACGCGGCGAATGGCTTCATGAGAGGGCGTAACAAAAACTCCGGGATGGCCATAAAAAGCAACGCATACTTTATTGCCTGCTACCACCGACTCTACAATTCTATCGGCCATTTGAGAATAGGTTAACGCACGGGATTTGCCTTCTTCGTAAAGGTCATCTAGCGACACGCTATTGGGATTAAGAGTGGTCACCACGTGCTCGCCAATTTTGTTCATGATCCCCATAAACACGATGTCGGCATTTTCAATGTGGCTTCTAGCGGCAATGGTCATTTGCCCAGCAACGCTAATACCTGTGCCGACCACAACTAGCGATCCTTTTTTAGTGGTGTCCATTATATCCTAAACCGTCTACGACACTGTTATTTAGCCACTATAAATTAGAATTAAGGCTTTTGCTATATTCACAGGTTTGCCGATTAACGATAAGTTTTATTAAGTAAAGGTTTTATAGCGTTTGGGCTATTATCGAACAATGTCGCTAATAAAAATGTATAAAAAGGAATAAAGCGTGTTTTCAATTCATGTAGAGCGAACCATTAACCAGCCTATTGAAAAGGTGTTTGCCATATTAAGTGATCATGCCAATTATGCTCAGTTTAAAGCTATTGAGCAGTCGAATTTACTGGTAAAGGGTAGTAATGAACCAAATGGGCTAGGTGCAGTGCGCGAGATTATTTCAGGGGGCTCCAACCTTCACGAAGAGATCGTTGCTTACGAACCGCCTTTTAAATTAGGTTACAAAGTCGTGAAGTCTAAACCATTACCCTATGATCATCAGTTAGGCGAAATAACCCTTAAAGACGAAGGTGGGAAAACCCACGTGACGTGGCGCTCAAAAGGGCATATCACTATTTTTCTTTTGGGAAGCCTTTACTTTGATAAACAGATTCAAAATGTTGGTAGCCGTGCGTTCGGCAGTATACTAAAGCAGATTGATAGTATGGCGTGAATCGCCGTTAAATTGATAAAACACGTTCGCTTAACGTGCAACAAACGCAGTTCATGCAACCGGCTGCTAGTCGGCAAGATCGAAAGCGCAATGCGACCTCCTTTAGCAAAAGGCGCTAGTTCAATTCAACACTGTCTCGTTTTCGGCCATTCAACGGTCAGTACCAGTAAGCTATCTGCACAATACTGCGTTCACTTCATCTAGTACGTCTGCATATCGGCAGTGTTCAAAGCTGCCGAATCCTTTTACTTGCCGTATTTTTAAACGGCTAAATAAAGGCATTGTCATGCCAGTTAGAAAGCGGCAATAAATAGAAGGAGTGATGGTGCCTTCAAACTTTCCGCTTAAATGCATCTTTAGCGCCGTCATAGCTTTTGATACCTTCTCACCATCTGGTTTTGATATTGGTGATGAATAGCTAAGCTTTGCCACATCGCCTTCACAAACACTACAATGTCCACACGCCTTCGGTGCTTGAGTATCATCAAAATACGCTGACAAGTTATGACTTAAGCAGGTGCCTTGTTCGAAGAAGCTTACAAGTGCGGCGATGCGCCCGATCTCTTTACGCTCGTTTTCAGCAAAATAGTGGGCTAGTTGGTTTGAAAGATTGCCATCTTGCAGTAGTTCGTTGTTAATACGGTAAACATCGGTAATTAAGCGCGATGCGAGCTCTATATGATTGTGTTCGTGCAAGTATTCTAAGGCCGCCACTACTCTTGAACGTTCTGCGCCGTAGTGCTGATAAATACTCTCAAAATCGACTACACCCCATACTTTCTTCATGTTTGAGTGCGTGAATACAGCATCTAAAAAGCGCGCTCTCTCTTCTGAAAACAGACTTAATATAGTGGCTTTATCTGTAATGAAGCGGAATTTGTATTCTGCGAAATAGGCATATAAAGGGCGAATAATTTTGGCGAGTTCAAGCTGTACCAACAGCGTTTTAAGAGGTAGCTGACGAATATTACTTACACTTGATAGGCTGTTTATCTGTGTTTCCCATTGGTATACGCCAGTTTCATTGTTAATTGATGGGCTAATTTGGTTAACAGCATCTTGCATCGCTTCACCTTGCGTTACTGTTTTTTGCATTGCAGGGGCTTGCGACTTAATGTCGTTAAGTACGCGTTCAATGGCGCTTTCATCTGGCGTGTCGCCGTAAACGAAGTTCTCTATGGTGACAAGCCCATCTAGGTTCGCAAGCACGGTACAGTTTGCTGCTTTATCGTCTCGTCCACCTCGTCCAATTTCTTGGCTGTAGTTCTCGATAGATTTTGGCAAATCGTAATGAATTACAAAACGAATATCCGACTTATCAATGCCCATCCCAAAGGCAATAGTCGCTACAACTACTTGAAGCTTATTGTGCATGAAGTCTTGCTGAATACTTTGCCTTACATCACTGTCGAGACCAGCGTGATAGGCCTTTGCAACAACCCCTTGTTGCTGTAAAAACTGAGCTACCTCTTCGGCGCTTTTTTGCAAAGTAACGTAAACAATACCTGCACCTTGTTGCTTTTGAATTTCTTCAATTAATGCTTGGTTTTTATGAGTCTCGAGAACAGGCCGCACATGTAAATTTAAGTTAGGTCTATAAAACCCAGTTTGAATAATATTGGCAGGCGCGATATCAAAACGCGCCGACATATCCTCTTTTACCTTTTTAGTGGCCGTTGCTGTAAGTAATAATACCAGCGGGATATTAAGCTCTTTTTGGTAGGCGGGAAGTTTTAGATAATCGGGGCGAAAGTTATGGCCCCACTCAGAAATACAGTGCGCTTCATCCACCACTAACATGCTTACCTGAATAGATTCAATGAACTGCCGAAAGCGCTCGTTCTTAAAACGTTCTACCGACACCATTAATATTTTGCACTTCCCTGTACGCACGTCGTTCATCACTTGCTTGTTTTGCTCTGGTGTTAACGTGGAGTCGATACTTGCCGCCGCAATGCCTTTACTATGCAAAAACTCCAACTGATCTTTCATTAGCGCAAGTAGTGGCGACACGACCAAGGTCAAATGTGGAAGCTGCGTAGCGACGAACTGGTAACACAACGATTTGCCCGAACCCGTCGGAAAGATCGCTAACGTGGAATGCCCGCTAAGTAGAGAGTCTACCGCCTCTTTCTGCCCCTCGCGAAACGCTGAGAAACCAAAAAGCCGCTGCAAAATATTGGGGTCAGAGTACATTAATAAGCTTCCAAGTCGCGATATAAAAAATGGGGTCAGAGTACATTAACTTATTTCCAAACAGTTTGTGGTTAAGTGTTCGCAGGTTTGAGCTAGTTGAGCCAACGCGACGTTTTTAAAAATAAAGGGGTCAGAGTACATTAAGCTATTTCCGAGCAATCAGCGGTTAACTGCTCACTGATTTGCGGTGGCCTACCCAACGCTTCATGTTTTAAGCGGTGCCCAGTTAGGCTTTCAATTTTTTGTTTAAATGTATCGCTTCCCAGCACTAGTCCTCTTCGAGTACCGCTTTGAATTTTATCAATATCAGTTTGAGGCAGTTCATCATCGAATAGAGCGCGGTAAGCGGCAAGACGCTGGTTTTCTGAAGCTCCTAAATTTAGGTATACAGGATGAGGACTGTGCAGTGACGAAGGTGTACCTAACGCATTTATTCTGTAGCTTGACCATTTATATTCAACCGGCTTTTCGACCATGTTCGCTCTTACAGGGTTCAGCTCGATATATCTATAAACCGTGAGAAGATATTCGTCGTTAGAGACCAGACTGGAATGAAATCTTCCTTCCCACAACGTCCCAGAGCGTTCATATTTGTGGTTAAAGTACCTCACATACATGCGGCCAAGCGCTTGCATCATCTTGCTTACGCCAAGGTTATCAAGCTTAGGAGTGCAAAGTAAATGAACATGATTGGTCATCAATACCCAAGCATGTATGCCTACATCAAATTTTGCAGAGAACTTTTTAAGCCAGCTAATATAGGCAATGTAGTCGTTTTCACACTTAAAGCATATTGAGCGATTGTTACCTCTTTGGATGACGTGTTGAGGATAGCCTGCGGGAGCCAAACGAGGTTTCCTTGCCATAATTTCACCAAATTCCTTTCTATATTCTTTCTACTAAAATGAGTGAATTGAGAAAAGGCTACAACCCTGTACCTATCAAAACTGGTCTAACGGGCAAGCTGGAAGAATGAAATGGATGGCTTGTTTGGCTCTCCTAAATTAGAAAATGTACTCTGACCCCATTATTCATATCCCCAGGGTGTGCTTGGCGTTGCTATGGGATTTTCGAGATCAAAGTCTACCTGTACTTCGCGGGCAGGGCGAATTAGTCGATAGCTAAAGCGACTTGGGTAGATCATCATTTGCCAGACGTTATCCGTTGATGCTGCAATTCCCGATTCTATAAATAACGCTTTTGAATATACATCTGCAGGAAACGACTGCACTTGGGGGAACCCTTCATCTACTGTGTGGCCGCCATACATGGTTGAAGAATGAAAGCTGCCATCTTCATTTCTATGATCGTGCTTCAGCATAAGACCCGCGCCGGTTTTCGTTAGAATCCAAGTGCGGGATGCATCGTCACCCACGTGAAAAGGAATTTGAATTTCCGAGTCTGTGCACTTTCTTATGTGCATAACAAGCTTCGCATCACCGAACGTATTACCCACATTGTCTTTGCTAACTTTGCCCTGAAATGCTTTACCGCAGTGGGCCTTTATCGCATTAAAAAATGCATCGTGAGTAGGAATCGAGACCAACGGTGCCTTTTTAGCAAGCGCAGCATTGCTTATTACAGCAAGCCCAAGTAAGACGTACGCACAATACTTTTTCATTTCTTAATTCATCATAGCAAGTTGATACAAGTTTAGCAGTGTAACCCATCTGAGTAATGGGGTCAGAGTACTTTATTGATAAAGGTCATGACGTGATGTGTGATTAGGATATTGGCGGTATCACTTGGTGAAGCCGTTAAGTTGCTTCGCGGAAAAGCTCGTGAAAATATACTCTGACCCCATTAATTTTGAGGGGGGTCTATCTGAGGTAGCGGGGAAATGTACTCTGACCCCATTTTTTTGGAATGTATAAATGGTCGAAACGCATATGTATTCGCAATATAAATATTGCTGATAGTTGTGGCGTGTTAGCTTAACACTAAATTCAGCGTTTAATTTTTAGGGCACAAGAGTCAACATGAAAAAATCAAAACAACTATTTACGCTAATTTCCTCAGAAGGCGAGCTTCAGGTATCGCTTAAAGAGGTAGATGTTCCAGAGCCTAAAGCCCATGAGGTGATTGTGCGTATGGAAGCTTCTCCAATAAACCCGTCAGATATGTGGCCTATGTTTGGTCCAGCAAGCCTTGATAAGGCGTCTTTCGATGCTGATAAAAATGCATTGGTTGCGCCGGTACACAAGCCTTTGCTAAGCCGTATTAAGTCTCGTTTAGACCAAACACTGCCTATCGGCAATGAAGGTGCAGGTACGGTTGTTAAGGCGGGGGACAGCCCAGAAGCGCAGGCTTTGATGGGCAAAACCGTATCTATTCTTACGGGCGCAGCGTATACAGAGTATGCATGCGTACCTGTGCAGGCGTGTTTGCCTCACATGGAAAGCACTACGCCGCAACAAGCTGCGTCTTCGTTTGTTAATCCGCTTACTGCACTTGGTATGGTCGAAACCATGCGTATGGAAGGGCATAAAGCGCTGGTACATACTGCTGCGGCATCTAACCTTGGGCAAATGCTGAACAAGATTTGTTTAGAGCAGGGCGTAGAGCTTGTAAATATTGTTCGTAGCCAGGAGCAGGTGGATTTGCTTAAAGGTATCGGCGCGAAAATTGTGCTCAATTCCAGCAGTGAGAATTTCAAAGCTGAGCTTTATCAAGCCATCGACAGCACTGGCGCTACACTTGCGTACGACGCCATTGGTGGCGGTGAGTTAGTTAGCGATATCCTTACCATGATGGAAGCGTCGGGCAGTAAAGATGCAAAAGGCTTCAACACTTATGGCTCGGACAGCAATAAACAAGTGTATATCTACGGCGGCTTAGATTTCTCGCCTACTATTTTGAATCGCGCTTATGGCATGACGTGGAGCATTGGTGGTTGGTTGCTAATGCGCTTCTTAGGCAAGCTTGATAAGAAGCGTGTAGGCGAACTTTACCAAAAAGTGGCTACGGAAATTAATACTACGTTTGCGTCGTCTTACAGCAAAGAGTTAAGTCTAGAAGAAGCACTACAGCCAGAGAATGTGGCTCTGTATAATGCGAAGAAGACCGGCACTAAATATCTGATAGTGCCTAACAAGGGTTAATCAGCGGAACGTTTAAATACGGCAAATTTAGCTTAACTTCGATTAATAAAAGGGTCTGTTGATCTTTGATGTACTAACTTCGGTTTAAAGTACATTAAAGGGCTACAGGCCTTTTTTGTATTCGTTATCATATAGCTGCAAAGAAGCTGAAAATGATGCGAACTAACCATTAACCCAGATAAAAGGTCGTTAAGATAGCATGCCTGAAGGCCCAGAGATCCGTCGCGCTGCAGACAAAGTTGAAGCGGTAATAAAAGATATCCCCTTAGAAAAGGTAGAGTTTGGCTTAGCGCTGCTTAAACCTTATGCTAAACAGCTGGAAGGCGAAAAAGTGCTGCGCATGGAAACCCGTGGCAAGGCGCTAATTACCCATTTTAGCAATGGGCTCTCTATGTATTCGCACAACCAACTTTATGGCGTGTGGCATACCTGTAAACGCAACGAAATACCGGATACTACCCGCCAGCTAAGGGTAGGGCTTCATACCGAAACAAACAGTGCTATTTTATATAGTGCGTCTGACATTAGCATTTGGCCAACACAAACCATTCATGAGCATCCTTTTTTGCAGCGAGTAGGGCCTGATGTACTAAACGATTCGGTGACAGAAGAGTTGGTACTAGAACGCTTACGTTCAAAAGCGTTCTATAATCGAGCGCTAAGCGGCTTATATTTAGATCAGCGCTTTATGGCGGGGCTGGGCAACTACCTTCGCAGCGAAATATTGTTTGCAGCAGGTGTTCATCCTTCACTCAAACCTTCTCAGTTAGATGATGAGCAGCTGCGCAGCTTGGCACATCATACCGTAGCAATATGCAAACGCAGCTATGAAACAGGTGGTTATACCGTGTACACAGAATTACGCGAAGTGCTTGAAGCAAAAGGCGTTAACTTTGAAGGTACGCGGTTTATGGTGTTCGACAGGGAAGAGCAGCCTTGTAGAGTCTGCGCCACTCCAATAAAACGCCAAATGTATAATGGGCGGCGCCTTTATTGGTGTAGCCAGTGCCAGGCGAAGTAATCTACCCCCAATTTTTTATGAACAATAAATAATCTGTTTGACTTGTCTCCAATTACGATTAATTATATCCGTAACTGGTTACGGAGTTTTATGAAATGAAGTCGTTTAATGAATTGGGGCATATTGCATTAGGTACTGCCTTACGTCAGTTAGCCGCGCAGGTGTCAAAGGATGCGGAAAATACTTATGCGAAATTTGGATTTGCGATAGAACCAAAGTGGTTTCCAGTTTTTTACGTGCTCGCGTCAAAAGGTGCTGATTCTGTCGTGAATATCGCTAAAGAGATAAATCATTCTCACGTGTCGGTGAGTAAAATCGTAAAAGAAATGAAAGCACGCGACCTAATTGAAAGTTATAAATCGAGCGACGATTCGCGGGTTACGTTGGTGGCGCTAAACGACAAAGCGAAAGCGATGGTGCCCCAAATGGAAAAGCAGTGCGATGCCATAGACGCTGCAATGCGTGAACTAAAGGAAGAAACGGGTATCGATTTATGGGAAGCGGTGAGCGTAGTTGAACGGCACCTTCGATATCGCCCCATAAGTGCAAGAGTGGACGCTCACTCGCCTGATATCAAGGTAGTCGATTATGCGCCAAAGTATCACGAAGCTTTTAAATCGCTCAATGTAGAATGGATAAGCAAATATTGGGAGCTCGAAGAGCCCGACTTTAAAGCGCTCGACGACCCTGAAGGCTACATTTTGAATCAGTCGGGTGTGATATTGATCGCGTTAAATAAGGGCGAACCCATAGGCTGCTGTGCACTTATCAAACAAACTGACGATACGTTTGAACTTGCCAAAATGGCGGTTTCTCCCAAAGCTCAAGGTAAAGGGGTAGGGCTGCTGTTAGGTAAAAGTATTGTTGAAAGAGCGAAACTGATGGGATTAAAGCGGCTGTATTTAGAAAGCAACTCGGTACTTAAGCCGGCAGTCAGTTTGTACGAAAAGATAGGGTTTAAGCATATTAAGGGGGCGTCGTCGCCTTACGCGAGATGTGATGTGCAGATGGAGCTACAGTTAAAATAGTCTGGGCGTACGAAAGTACAAAGAAAGTACGCGTAAGAAAAGACAGGATTCTAACGACCTGACCGGTGCTTTACAAACATGAACACTAACATCACGTTTAAGCCAAATATGGCAATGCACAGCGAACCAATAGTGGCATCTCTGAAGCTAAAGAATTGGGCCACAGTGCCCGCGCCAATGGTGCCTAACATCATACCCACGCGGGTGGCATTTGAATAAAATGCTGAAGTGAATCCAGTTAAGTCGGGTGCTTGTTGTTGCAGTAGCGTCAGCCCAATGCCAGCATATAAACCGTAGAACAGGGCGTTTAATATTTGAAGGGTTAACAGTTCCCAACTCGTTTGAGAGAAATATACGCCAACGTAAAAGCAACATCCGAAAATAAACGCCACAGCCATGATACCCGCAGGAGGGAAGCGTCGAGCCAGCTTGGCTGCTAGAAGCATGGTAGGAATTTCAAGTGCGGCTACCACACCCATCATTAGCCCTGGCAAATTTTCCGGCAACCCAAGTTCATTCATTACGTACAAAGGCATGGATGATAAATACATGACATTGCCTGCCATTCCGGCAAGTATGGCTAACCCCACAAGCCAAAATGGCAGTGATAGCGAGCCTTTAAGCGTTGTATTGAGTGACTGTTGATTGGCTTTTTGAGGCGGCACAACGTTCACCACAAAAAGCGTTGCAACAATCACGCATGCAATGGCCACCGAGAAGGACGCTGCGAAGCCAAAATTGGCAACCAGCGTAAATGCCAGCGGCGGACCTACTACCCAAGCGAGAGAAATGGCAGCGCGAACTTTTGAGTTAAATGCGGCCAAGTCAATGTCTTGTTTTTTTGCCCATAATCCCGAAACGGTCAACATTTGAGACACGGCTCCAGCGCCCACCGACATAAACAAGACGCCAGCGAGAAATACGTGCCAAAACTGTTTGCTAAAGATAAAGGCGACCATGGCAATGCCCACGCAAATCATGGTTAGGCCGTAAAGGCGATTTGCGTTAAAACCTTTGTCTGCCAAGTGCCCGAGGTACTGACTGATCACCAACCCTGATAGCGTAACGGACACCATATAAATACTTATATAAATAGGCTCAACGTTGATCTCATCAATGAGGAAATAGCTCATCAGTGGCGTTACAAACGATGATGTTAGGCCAGTTAATAGACTTAACAGTAAAAAAGGAAGTTGTGGAGAGAATGCGTGACGCGATGACATGAGGATACGAGCTCCGAGGGACTGTTAAACGTGGTTGACCGAAATTCGTAAAGAAAAGGTCGCAGCCCTTAATAACGAGGGCGCATTATAAGTGCTGCGTATCTCATGTCTATGACAAAGCTTTTATTAGTTATACCGTTTTAAATACTTAGTTTACTTCATGCGCCTAGGCCCATAGCGCGTTGTAGATTTAAAGAAAGCTCGCAATTTCGCTAAGCGACTTTTTTTGCATGGCGTGTGCAGGAATAGTGGCGTTATCCGCCGGATAGCCCGCAATAATAAGCATATAAGCACGCTCGTTATCAGGCCGTTGACAGACTTCGGTTAAAAAGTTCATTGGCTTTGGTGTGTGGGTCAAGGTTGCCAAACCTGCGTTGTGGAGTGAAGTAATAAGCATACCCACTGCGATACCCACCGATTCGTGCACATAGTAATTTTGGCTTTTTTCGCCTGTTTCTGTCTCTCCAAACTTTTGACTGAATACGGCAATTAGCCAAGGCGCGGTTTCCAGATAGGGTTTACTTGCGTCAGTGCCTAACGGCTTTAGGTCATCTAGCCACTGTTGCCCCGCACGGCCATTATAAAAACCGCGCTCATGCGCTTCAGCCTGTTCGCGTATTTGTTGTTTTACTTCGGGCGACTGAATAGCAGCAAAGTGCCACGGTTGATGGTTCGCCCCGCTAGGTGCGCTTCCCGCGGTTAATATACAGTTTTCAATTACGGCTTTATCAACAGGTCGGTCGCTA
This sequence comes from Alteromonas sp. ABH4_453, assembly GCF_056160665.1. Classification (NCBI taxonomy): domain Bacteria; kingdom Pseudomonadati; phylum Pseudomonadota; class Gammaproteobacteria; order Alteromonadales; family Alteromonadaceae; genus Alteromonas; species Alteromonas sp. ABH4_453. The sequence goes on along the minus strand of NZ_JBSWXP010000001.1, from coordinate 344,009 downwards.
AAGTGTCGAATGCTGTGCCGACGCTGCATGGTTTTCAAGAATTCTTGGCTACGGGCTAGCATTTGCTCTGTAGAGTATTCGATAAAGTCATTGAGTGGAGAATGGTCGTGAGGCTGCATTTATTTTCTCTTTTTGTTTTTTATTACTTTATCGCTTCTGACGCGTCATTAAAAATAAAAACGCGCTAACAGGGGCCTGTTAGCTACATCGAAATAGAAAATGGCGTAGACAGGTATGCACAATAAAAAAGCGATTCACTCAGGCAAAAGTGAATCGCTTTGGTGCAATGTGCTGCTAATAAAAACGCGATTAGTGGCGTTTAAATGGTGGGCGAGTGCCGCGTTTCTGATTGTCAGTTTGCTCTTCTAACAATTCAAGCTGAGCTACATCATACACTGGCATCATGGTCGTTACTCTGCGATATGGCGGCTTACCTCGCATGATAACTTCTTTCACTTCAACGTATTCAATAGCTTCTTGCCCTACTGATTCCAATTGCGCCACATCGTTAACCGATAAGCTAACTACCTTGCGTTTGAATGGAGGCTTTCCTGAATAATCAACAACTTGCACATCAACCGTTTCATCAGTTGACAACGTCGTAGCCTGCGCAGCGTTTGCAGAAAAGCCAAGCGAGACAGCCGTAATTAATGAACTCAATACATAGCGTAACTTCATGTTGTGTCCTCTTATTGAATTGCTACTTTAGTCTATTGTATGGCCAAAAAAGTGCTAAACAATGGGGGTTGGTGATAGGTGTTTTCTATCACTAATGGACGTATATGGGCTTTGAACAATCAAGCCAAGGACATAAAGACCAAAATTAATCGGGCGTGCTAACAAATGGCTGCGTTATAGTAGTGCGTTGCGCATGGATGCGCGCACTAAAATGGGGCTTTGTCGCGAAGCCGTTTTGTGGAGTTCCACTAAAATCAATTGTTTACCCTTTGGTCTTTATCTTGCTGTCAATCAACACCTATGTGAAGCGTCGAAAAACGGTGTATGTGCGGTGAGTGTAAAACTTAAAATCCCCCTATTTGCTTTGCTAACTTTTTGGTTAGCATGCACATCTGCCGTGTCAGCGATAGAACAAAATATTCCTCTTTCACAAAGCAAAGGCGGAACACTATATCTGGAAGCGACCCTAGAATCGAACATAAAGGCTTCGTTTCTATTAGATACGGGTTCAAGCTTGTTAACCCTCAATCAAGCTACCTTCGACGCGCTAACAAGAAATCAAAAGCTACTCGCTACGCGTACTTCTGCGGCGAGAATGGCTAACGGCAAGATCGTTAAAATATCACAGTATCAGTTAAACTCGGTTCGTATAGGTAATACCTGTGAAGTGGGGCCTGTAGAGGTGGCTGTACTTCCAAAGGGAAATAATATTCTAGGCATTAATACATTATTGCGGGTTGCGCCTTTAACTATCACACCAGAGTCGGTGATTTTAGCGGGTTGTGAGTAGACATTTTTACAAACGTTTGTTTTTTAAACGCCAACAAAAAAGCGAACCTTAAGGTTCGCCCTCAATTTCTAAGTTAATATGAGATCACATTAATCGTCACATTCGCTTACGTCGCCGCCCATTTGCTCTTTCATTTTTACGCAAGCTTCATGTGCTTTCTTCGCTGCGGCGTCTTTAAACTCACCTGCTTTTTCAGCCGTTGCGTCGTATGCGTCAGAGGCCATTTTCTTGCCATCATCATATGCGTCTGAAGCCATCTCTTTGCCGTTATCAAAGGCATCAGAAGCCATTTCTTTACCTTCTTCGTAAGCTTCAGAACTCGCGTCTTTGGTTTTATCCCAAGAATCTGCAGCACTTTCTTTTGCGCTGTCATAGGCGTCTGCTGTCGCTTCGCCCGCTTTTTCCATCTCTTTTTTTACTTCGCTTTTCGTCTCTTCGCTAGACTCAGTACAGCCCATTAACGACAGTAGTAGTGCTAACGCCATTGCTTTAGTTTTCATTGTGAAGCTCCTTTTGCTGGGATTATGGTTATTGTAGTAATTGGTCAACATGATTTGTGCGAATATTTAGTGCAACGCTGAGCGTTACTGGCTATTTCCTAAAAATAATTGGCAAGCTAAATACACGACAAAATCAGTCTAACCTACTTAAATAACAAAGCGTAAGTAGACTTTATGCGGAAAAATGAAAGGTTTATAACTAAATTTTGGTAATTTGTGGAATTTATTTGCTCCTGAACGGTGCTATTTCGTCGCAATGCGGATGTTAATCATCTGGGTCTTGTGTAGTAAACACAAGGTGTCGACGCATATCCTTCAACACAACGCCTTTTTTAAGTAGCGCTGCGCTTAATTTTCGCTGCCACTTCTTTAGTTCAGGCTCAGCGTTTGACACCGCTTCTTCATTTTCGAATTGAAAGCGAAGCAGTAACGAGCCGGGGAATTGGTGATACTGAACGTCAAACCAACACTGTTGCATACCATTTAACTCTTCAAGGGCTTGTGCTTCAAGGCTATCGGCTATACTAAAAACCAGTGCTTGCTGTTTAAGTTGAACGGCAGAGAGCTTTTTCATTACAACTGCTTCTCTATAGACACTTCAACGCTCTCGGTGACATCTGCACCTTCAATAGTTAGCCACATTTGCCCATCTTGAATAGTAACCTGTATTTGCATAGAGCGATGAACAGCATTGGCCAAAGTAGCGGCAAGCGACTCTGGCAAAGTAAACACTGATAAGTTCTTTTTGGTTTGTAGCTTGTTATGCTCTTTTTTCCACCACGCGTCGAAGCTGTTGTCGGCGTAGGAATAAATCATCATTTGTTGGCTTTGATTGCAGCCCTTTTTGATGCGCTGTTCAGAGGGTTGTCCTAACTCAATCCACAGCTCTATTTCATCGCTAAAACTCTTTTGCCATAAATCTGGAACGTCATCGTCAGACAGCCCCTTGGTAAACTGTAGGCGTTCATGAGCATTAACAATAAACGCAACCACGCGCAGCATCATTCGTTCGTCATTTTCAGAAGGGTGACGGGCAATAGTAAGGTTGTGGTCGTTATAGTAATTGCGATCCATATCCGTTATGGATATGTCAGCTTTAAAAATGGTCGCTTTAAGAGCCATGGTGTTCCTGCTTTGTTCTTAGGAGGCTTGAAGTTAACCCCATGTGCTATGTAAAAAGTGGCATAGCAAGTTTTGGCGCTATAGTAGCAGTAAAAAGCAAATTTCGCTGTAGGTGAGTAGCGTCCATTACAAGTATTTGTCGGTTTATTTATTAGTGCGCGAAATTTCTAGTGAAGCTTCTCGGTCATATTGGACATCGCGCAAAGCGCGGATAACCAAAAACTAAACAAACAAAAATGAAAACGGAGAGGGTTGATGAAGAGACTAGTGGCTATGGCGATGTTAATGTTCGCCTGTATAGCAGGCGCATCAAATGCGTATGCTTTGGAGCGCGGCACTATTGCAGAAGATGCAGATTCAGTAACGCCGTTGCTTAATGGTCAAGTGGCGCCTAAAACAACGCTTAAAATGGCAGATGGCTCGCCGGTAAGCTTACAAGCGCTTACCATGCAAAAGCCCAGTATTGTACTTTTTTATCGCGGCGGGTGGTGCCCGTATTGTAATGAGCAGCTTGCCCAGCTTAAAGATATTGAAAAAGACTTGGTGGATATGGGCTATCAGATTTTGGCCATTTCACCTGAATCACCAGAGCGCTTGCAAGAGCAAAAGCTTGAAACAGAATTCTTGGTTACGCTTTTATCCGACGACAAACTAGACACTATTCGCGAGTTCGGCGTTGGTTTCTATTTAGATACTGTGACTGAGTTAAAGTACAAAACCTATGGCATTAGCTTAACAGAAGATGAAAGCGGTAATAGTGTTTTGCCAGCACCCAGCATCTTCATGCTCAATAAAAAAGGGCAGGTTTTGTTTAGCTATGTTAACCCAGACTTCAAAGTTCGCCCGTCGGCAGACCTAGTTTTAGCGGTTGCGAAAACCCTTAAAAAAGAAATGTAATGCGAATAGCCTTACCAAGGAGTTGTTCTTGGTAAGGCATGCCAAAAGTACTCTATAATATCGAGCGCTATATTTCATCGTGTCTAATATTGATTAAGTTAGATTCGCACGTATTTGACTGTCATAACGAGCTGTACTTAACCATTCACCCTATCTCAAACTGTAAGGAGTAAGCATTTACACTGAAATCAATGAAGTGATGTGCGAGGCTAGACGTTTAGGTTCAATATAAGTATCCCCTTTACAGTTGTTTACCACGCTTAAAAGCTGAGTAAGTAGGTGTTTATTCGCTACGTTCCGCTGACATATGGCGTGAACGGTATTGAGTTCAAGTGTACTTGCTAACGCGTACATACCTTGTAAATTGCGATTTATTAGAAGCGTGTTTAAAACGCGGTTAGCGGTGTATCGACGCCACGCCATATGATAGCTGTCGAAATCGCACGTTAAGTCAACACTTAACGCCACACAAAGCGCCCAAGAAAATGGGCGATAGTGTAAAAGATGTTCGGTTAGTAAGAATATTTCAAGTGCGTGGTCAACAAACAGTGACGGCATTGCCGTATCACTTAGCTCAATAATGGGGAATAGCCCTTCGGCGGCGAACATAGACTCTACTAATTCAAAGGTGTAATACCCGTTACCATGAAGAGCAAGAAGGCATGTCTCAATTTCATCGAGAAGCGCTTCATCGAGGGTATTAGCAACGTCTTGAAGCGTTAGGTTATCTAAAAACTTTGCAATGTTCGGGTAGAGGGCATTAATCTCAGCCCATTTACTTTCTTTTGAATGACGTAAGGCCCTCTGATATTTGAGAACGTCGTCATGCCGTGTTAAATCGATTTGGGTGTGCGATTCGTTTCTCGAATAAATCCATCCTGCCCAAGCTATCATTGGCGAGTCCGCTAATCCAAGTGCGTGGAGCTCATTGAGCGAAGAACCTAACGAGCACACCACTTCCACCAAGCCATGGGCTGCCTTTACATCTTTCCCCATAAAATCGGGTTCTTCTTGCATATGTTCGAATGAATACACGCCATTACGCCAGCCTGCTAAATAGCAGCCTTCTATACATTTTCCGCACATGACTGTGCTCCTGTTAGTGTTTTTTGGTGATAATGAAGAGGCCTGTTGCTCTTTGGTGGTATTTAGCCTGTGTGACAAGGCGCACGCCAACGAGCAACTGGCTCGTTGCTATTGAAAGTTATGAAAAGTAATCAAGAAAAGCATCGATAGAATGAAGTTAGATGCCTAGAACGAACTTAAAACAAATTTTGTTTCAAAAAAAGTACTGTTTTGTCCCGCTATAAAAAAGTTATTTTCTGCAAGAATGCGAGGTTTACAGCGCCAAGTGGTATAGTAGGGCTTACGCCTTAACTCATCGTATTTCCATGATAAATAAAAACTTTCCATTACTTGATTTACATCGTCATTTAGATGGCAATGTGCGTCTGCAAACCATTCTGGAGCTTGGTCAACAATTTAACATTTGTTTGCCTGCTTATTCGTTAGAGGGCTTGAGACCGCATGTTCAAGTAATGGAGATCGCCCCCGATTTGGTGTCATTTTTAAATAAGCTTACGTGGGGCGTTAAGGTGTTAGGCAGCCTCGACGCCTGCAAAAGGGTAGCGATAGAGAATGTAGAAGATGCAGCTAAGCAGGGTATTGACTACACAGAGCTGCGTTTTAGTCCTTATTTTATGGCTGAAAGTCACGGGCTACCAACACAAGGTGTGGTTGAGGCCGTGATAGACGGTGTAAAAAGCGCAACTAAAGATCACGATGTTAAAGTTAATCTCATCGGTATTTTGTCGCGTTCTAATGGCGCAAAAGTATGTCAGCATGAGCTAGATTCAATTTTGGCCTGTAAAGCGCATATAACTGCAATTGATTTGGCGGGTGATGAAAAAGGTTTTCCTGGCAACATGTTCATAGAGCATTTTACAAAAGTGCGCCGCGAAGGGATGCCTATCACAATTCATGCAGGTGAAGCAGTAGGCCCGCAGAGCATTTGGCAAGCCATTAACGACTTAGGTGCTGTGCGAATAGGGCACGGCGTTAATGCTATTAATGATGCTAAGCTAATGGACTATTTGCGCGACAACCGTATTGGCATTGAAAGCTGTTTAACCAGCAACGTATTGACGAACACGGTCACATCATTAACAGAGCACCCGTTAAAAACCTTTTTGGATCACGGCATACTCGCCTGCCTGAATACCGACGACCCGGCAGTTCAAGGTGTAGAGCTAGATCACGAATTCTCCGTTGCAGCTAAGCAAGCTGGCCTTATGCCTTCTCATATTAAACAAGCGCAAGAGAATGCATTGGCAATTGCTTTTTTAAGTGAAACCGAAAAAGCCGCACTTAAGCGCAAAGTAAACTAATCCGAAAGATAAAAATCGTGCCGTGGTTAAACGGGTAATAACATTATTTTGATTAATAATGCCACCGGTGGCATTATTGTTGTGATGTGAATATTTTGTTTCTTAAACGCAATCAGTTACGACTTAAATAATGGAGCTTTTATGCTGCGCTTTATACCTGATGTTGACCGTTCTATGAGTAGCTACCCCAGCCGTTTCACACACCGCCGGGCTTTGGGATGGGGGGCGTTTATTGTAACCCTTCTAACTTTTTCCTGTGCGTCGGCATCTACTGACGAAGACTGGAGAATTGCTGAACAGATTGTAAATCAGATCCAGCTGCCCACTATTCCAAACGAAAAATTTGTGGTTGATGTGAGTGATACTTCACTAAGCGCAGCGCGAGCGCCAATTCAACGTGTAATTGATAAGGCTTCGGCCAGCGGCGGCGGTATTGTTTTTGTGCCCAAAGGAACATGGCAAGTAGACGGTCCTATTCGTCTTAAAAGTAAAGTGAACTTGCACCTAGAGGAGGGCGCTACTCTGCTATTTTCCGGCGACCCTTCGCACTACCTACCCGTGGTTAAAACCCGTTGGGAGGGTACTGAGGTATTTACCTATTCACCGCTAATTTATGCGCTAAATGTGGAAGATGTGGCAATTACAGGTAAAGGTACTATCGACGGGAATGCCCAATCGGCGTTTATTGGCTGGTATGAGAAACAAAATACAGATATGCATGCGCTTCGTAAAATGGGGTTTGATGGCGTTCCAGTAGATAAGCGTCAGTTCGGAGAAGGGCATTACTTGCGCCCTCCGCTTATTCAGTTTTTCCACGCCAAGCGTGTGCTGCTTGAAGATTATACGGCCCTGAATTCCCCGTTTTGGGTTAATCATCTGGTTTATACGTCTCATGCTACGGTAAGACGAGTGAAGGTAAAAAGTCACCTGTACAACAACGACGGGTTAGATATTGAATCGAGCCAGTTTGTGCTTGCTGAAGATAATCACTTTAGAACCGGTGATGACGGTATCGTTATTAAGTCTGGCAGAGACGCTGACGGTCGAAATATAGGTATACCTAGCACAGACATTGTTGCACGAAACAATGATTTAGGTGGGGAAGACGGTATTGGTCTTGGTTCGGAAATGTCTGGCGGCATTAAGCGCGTATTTTTTGAGAACAATGTCTTACATGAAGGCGACTCAGCATATCGCTTTAAAAGCAACTTAGACAGAGGCGGGCGCGTAGAAATGGTTCGAATTAGAGGCAGTAAAGTGGCTTCGTTTAAGCACTTATTCTGGTTCCAGCTAAACTACCCCAGTAATTTACATGGTAATTTCCCGGCTACCTATACCGACATTATTATTGAAGATTTAACGGTAGAAAATGTGGGTACGGTTTTGGAAATTCACGCTCCAGACGCAGCCCCTGTGCATAACGTTAAATTCAAAGACATTACGATCAAGAAAGCAGAAGAAATTCTTATTCTAGAAAATGCCAACGATATTATTTTTGAAAATGTCACCATAGGCGAACAGGTCTGGAATAGCACGTTTTCTTCGCTGCACATTGAATCTGTTACTCGCTAGAAAACAGGTTAAACGCGATAGGTTGTTCGCATTGGTCCTTTATTTTCGCCCAAACAAGCGGCTAATTAATTGTGGGCGAACCTATTTAGGTTCGCTGGCTTTCAGTTTCGACCAACTCAACAACAAGGCGTAAATTACTTTGAGTTGATACCGCATTAAATGGGTAGCAGGTAACTAAATAGAGCTGCTGCCCATTTACATCTACTTTCATTGCCGAGGCGGCATCGACTATCGTCTTCGATACAACTCGATAGGTTACCCACTGTGAGTTCGGCAACTGTAATTGCATAATATCTCGGGCTCTCACTTTCTTTAAGAACGTGAAGTGAGTATCTCTATGCCCGCCAATCACACTTCCACCCTGTCCGAGTGGGGGCGAGTCGGTGTGGTGTCCTGGGCCAAAAGCAAGGGCGTTTCCTTGTGCGCCTTCTAGTACATACAGCTGTGTGTCGCTTTTGGCATGAACCAGCTTGCCCACTGGCCAAGTATCAGACCAACGCCAAGGCTTCTGGTTAGCGCCAGTGGCTAGCGTTTCTTCCCACGAAGATTGAATTAAATATTGCGCCAGTTCAGCTTTCAATAATATCCAGCCAGCTTTGCCAAAGCTGGCTGTGGCGATCAAGACTAAGATGATGGTAAAAGCGTATTTAATCATTGTTTGTCCACGCAATATTCAACCAAAATAAATAAATGAGCTTAAGGTGCTAACCTCGACACCCCTTGTTTCGTAAAAAGGCGGCGCTGTGAAAAAGCGACAATAAAAGTATGGCAATCACGCCTAATACGACATGCTCAGATACACCCGCTGCGGTCTGGGGGTAACTGATTTGTCTGAATTGCGTTCCCTGTGGCATTAAGTTTCTTACGTTTTCGGTGGAAGATGGTATGCGCTGTGTATTTGCTATTTTTTCTTCAATAGCAACAAAGCTGGTGAACTCTGTTATAAGTTTATGGGGCAGGGCTACAGCAAGTATGTCCTGTTTTACTTCATCTACATTTCGCCCTAACGCTTTCTCATCCATTAACGCCGCCACTTTCTTTCTTGCCCAAGCAGTCGCTACGCCAAGGTGTTGAGTAGAAACTGTCGACGTTGGCGCTATTGCTACCGAACGGGTCCACTCGCGAGTAGTGCCCTGCTTGTCCACAAGTGCGCCTTGAAGGGTTATTTTTCCGCTTATACCGGCGTTATGAGGCAGTTTCACATTCAAAAGCAAAGGAACTCCCGCGTATAAATCAGGGAGCTTAGAAGGGTAAATTTCTGCTGACTGTGCATAGCCAGCTGGTAGAGTGAGGCTTAAATTACTCAACACAGGGCTTTCTAACTTATAAAGCAAGCTATCCATTTGCTGTTTAATATCTGCCGTATTGCTAACAAAAACATAGCTTCCGCGACCAAATTGAGCGGCTCGGGTCATAAAATAGCTATTAGGCGCGCTGCCTATGCCTACTGTAAAAAGGCGCGCATCACCCAGTTCGTTCTTTATTTGCGAGAACAATGCAGCTTCATTGCCTACCGCTCCATCGGTGATAAAGACAACTTGTTTTATAAAGTTTTCAGCTGTCGTGCGTTTAAGTGCGGCATTAAGGGCTGGCGCCATTTCAGTGCCGCCCCCTGCATTGAGGTGCTTTACAAAGTCCCTCGCATATTGCTTGTTTTGTGTTGTTCCCTCTACAGAGGTTTCAAACAAACGCGTGGTTTCATTGTTAAATGCTACAACATTAAATCGGTCTTTCTCACTCAAGCGGTCTATCGCTAATTGTAAACTCTCTTTTGCGTCGACAATCGGGCGACCTCCCATAGAGCCTGACGTGTCGATAACGAAGGTGACATCGCGATCGAAATCCTGTAAATCTTGGCTCTTCACTTGCGGCGGCATTAGCATAACAAGGACGTAGTCATGCTGACCTTTCGACTCAGTGAAAATAGCTGCTTGTGGTGCACTAGAGGGCGTAGGCTGCCACTCTAGCCAAATGTCTCTATCCATTTTGATATTGCTTTGGTTAAAGGAGACAAGATAATTACCTGACGATTCTGACCAGTTCACACGGTGATTTCTGCTAGTGACGCTATTGAGCGCTAAGCCGGTATTTAGTGTTGCGTTGAACGTGAGTTGCGGGCCCTCATTGCCTTCTCTCATATAAGGTGTGATAGCTCTGGCGTCGGGTACCTGATCTGTTGGCTCTCCCCAACCAGTACCTGATATTTCAGCCTCTATATTCTCGTTAAATTGATTTAGCGGAATGCCTGGCGAATAGCGAGGAGTGAGCGTAGTAGGCAGGTGAAAAGTAAATCTACCATCGCGGTAGTCTACCTGTTGGACATACTGAAGTGTCACCGTTATTTCCTCACCCGGCGCTATATTCGCGACCTGCTGGCTAAATAAATTTGGGTGTTTTTGCTCTGTTAAACTGGCTTTCTTTCCCGCTTTTTTGGCTGCTTCAAATGCTTCTTTCGCTTCTGCCTTCGGCTTAATTTGCCCCCGGATTACTCTGTCTCCTATAAGCATTTCCATACTGTTAATCGCCGCGTTTTCATTAAGCGGAAAGGTGTAAACGGCATGCTTCCATTCATTACTGGTATTAGTGAATTTTTGAGAATAGGTAACGTGCGCAATCATGCCATTCACCTGTAAATCCACGTCAGTTGAATGCAATAGAGCGGGGGAATACTCACCGTCCACGCTTTGCAGCATTAGTTCGCCAGACTCAGCGCGACCTAGCGGACTAACCACCAGGCCAAGCAAAAAACACAGAAAAGAAGCAAGAATAAGCAGGTTGCGGTTATGCGCTCGTGACGCAGTGGACCGATCTTTAAACCAAGGTTTGTACGCAGTGGACGGATTGAAGTAGTCGCGCTTGGGTGTTTTAGAAAATAGCATGAAGTAAGCTCGTTTTATATGACGATGCTTGTAATTAAACACTTTAATTAGGGCGAATTTTGAACAGTAATTATGGCTAACTAGTGAAGAAAAATGGCAAAAGTGTATTTCCAAATATGTGCTTGATGTGGGCGATGGAGTTAATAGGAAAGCCAATAATTCCGATGACACTAACGCACTATGTAAATCCACCGAATAGCGTAAAACCGCCCAAATTTGGAAAGCCTAGGCCCTACAAAGTGGGCTACATAAGTATGAAAGGGATGGACGCGGCTAGTGTTTTACTTTTCGTCTTGGGAAAACATTTAGCTTTTTTGCACCCACTGTGCACAACAGTGAAATAGTGAAGACAACTATTGTTGTCACGACTATTTCTGTACGTCCATTGAGACTGAAATAATGTGTGGCAGCGTTAAGCGAAAAAACGGTTAAAACAATAATTGAGAGCATGTAAGCAATATACTTAACTATTTGCACAATTGAGATATTCATTAAGAAGTTCCTTGAAGTGGAGACAAAAAGCCTCCGTTTTTTATTCGTCAGTTTCAGTAGTGCGTTCTGACATTTTGTCACCTACTTTGCCACCAGCGTAACCTAAACCGCTAGATAAGCCGCCCAATGCAGCACCGCCCAAGCCTGCAGCTGCTCCACCTATGGCGCCAGCACCTACTGATGCCCAAAAGCCTCCCCAGCTAAAGTCCCCCCAGCAATGCTCTTCACAACCACCGGATACATAAGTAATTTCGTTAAGTGTAAGTTCTTGCATTTTCCAAATTCCTTTTAAAATTCAACCCAACATTGGGTAGAAAGCAATATAAGGGATTCAAAAAAACGTTGTAACTGTATTTAGGGTTAGATTTTGTTCGCTTGTCACGTTACTCCGCTATTTTTCCACTAGTTATAAGTACTGGATGGGTAGACACTAATACGAAAGCCAGCAGGAAAACCAATAGACTACTGCCCTAACACTTGGAAATCTCTAAAACATGGTTTTTGTTAGCGCCTTAAATCATCTGGCGTGTGGTCGGCCACAAATGCGTTCCTTTCACCCATTGGTTTATCTTCACCCACGGTACTGTCAGCACTGGTTTGAAGCTCGATAGATGAATTCACTTCAGCACCAATTAAAATGATATAGGCCGTTAAATATAGCCACATAAGCAGGATTATAATACCCCCTACAGAGCCGTAGGTTTTGTTATAGCTTCCAAATTCATTCAGGTATATCGAAAAACCATATGAGGCAACCACCCACAAGGCGGTAGCAAATACGGAGCCCGGCGTTACCCAGCGCCACTGCGCTTCTTTTCGGTGTGGGGCATATCGGTACAAGGCCGATAGTGCAATGTTAAACAGCGCTAACATCACAGGCCATGTCACCCACATTGCTTGCTTGGAATCAACAGCATTCGACGTCATCCAACTTATAGTTTCGGGTAAAATAGTAATGCAGCCTAGGGATACGATGACGGTAAGGATCATAAAGATAGTGCAGGTAATACGTGCCAAAATACCTTTTAGAAAGCCTCTGCCTTCCGCTTCACTGTATGTGATATTACATGCCTTAATCAGTGCGTTAGCACCTTTACTACTACTCCACAGTGACAGGAGCAGAGTAAATAAAAAACTCCAACCCAGTGAAGTATTCGACTTCTCGGTTAAATTTTTGAGTTGTTCTTCAATAATATATCGACTGTCGCTTGGCACTACGTTTACCAGTAAAGCCATGTGGTTTTGTAGTTCATCAGGTGAAACAACAAGGCCATACAAGGCAATGGTAGCCCCCAGCAGTGGGAAAATAGCCAGTAAACAATAGAAGGCGACACCAGCTGAGATAAGGGGAATGTTGTCTTTTTGAAGGCTGGTGAAAATGCGTTTTAAAATACTCCACCAATTTTTCAATGAAAGTTCGAATGCAGATTTAGCGTGGTTGAAACGTTCCTTGCTCATGTGTCCTCATGCCTTGCCTAAACAATAAAACTCTTAAAGTTTGATACATAAAAATTACGCTGTCGGCTTACATCCCTAAAAAAAGAACTGAGGTACAAACGCTGTAAATCATTCACAAGCTCTGAATGTCTGCGTGGGTATCAAGAACATTGGGGTGGGTGTTTCTGTTCTTATTTCTTTTTAAAACAGTGTCTTATGTTTCTTTTGATTGGGTGGTTTGTAATTTGCAGCTTCAAAAACATCGTAGTTAAAGCGGTCTTATGCCATGCACAAATGAGTGCGTACACGTTTTTACTAAACGTAGAAGGTAGAAAAAGACAGTTATCTCTGTTTTCTGGCGCATACCGTTTTTTACTAGTTTTATATTCCATTTTTCAATAGGAGTGAACATTATGAGCATTTCGCAAAATTTAAAAGGCAAGAAAATTGCTATTTTGGCAACAAACGGCTTTGAACAAAGTGAGTTAATTCAACCAAGAGACATGTTTATTGAGCAAGGTGCTGAAGTCGATGTGCTATCCATTGATGAGCAGGCAACAATAAAAGCATGGGATGAAGACAACTGGGGAAAAGAAGTCAATGTTGATAAACAAGTTACGTCTGTAAAGCCGGAAGATTATGACGCCCTAGTGCTACCTGGAGGTCAAATTAATCCCGATGTACTGCGTACTGATGATGATGCAGTTTCCTTTATCAAAGATGCCTACAGTACGAAAAATATCAAAGCGATAGGGGCCATTTGTCATGGACCCTGGCTGTTAGCAGAGTCAGGTCTAGCTAAGAATGCAACACTTACGTCATTTCCTAGTATCCAAACAGATCTCAAGAATGCAGGGGCAACGTGGGTTGATGAAGAAGTCGTCACTCATTCAAAACTAGTAACTAGTAGAAACCCAAATGATATTCCGGCTTTTGTAGATCAAATTAGCCAGATGATTGCCTAGAGTAAGGGAGAAACGTCTATGTCCACAACAAATAACAGTAAAAAGGTTATTGCCATCACCGGTGCTTCTAGCGGTATTGGTAAAGAGACAGCCAAACAATTAGTCAATAACGGTTTTACCGTTGCCCTTTTGGCAAGAAGCGAGGACAAGCTTAGTGCACTGGTAGAGGAGTTAGGCTCTGACAACGCACTTGCGGTAACGGCTGACGTTAGCAACTTTGATGAAATAGAAACGGCGTTAAAGAAAGTATATGAACGGTATGGTCGTATAGACGGTATTTTTGCCAACGCTGGCCGTGGTGCAAAAGCCGCTGGCATTGAAAACGGTGACGTGGAAGACTGGAACGGCATGCTTGGTGCAAATGTAAAAGGGTTGCTTTACACCGCTAAAGCCGGTTTGCCTTATTTGCGTGATGCAAAAGGCCATTTCATTATTACATCTTCTGTTGCTGGGCGGATAGCCCTGAAAGGCTCTGTTTATGGCGCAAGTAAATGGTTCGCTTATGGTTTCGGTCAGAATCTCGCCGAAGAAATGCGTGAGTGGGGCGGCCGCTGTACAACTATTTGCCCGGGTATGGTCAATACGCCTTTTTTCGACGAACCTAAAGAAGACAAGCTTAAGCCAGGGGATATCGCAAAGTCGGTATTGTTTGCATTAAATGCAGATGAATCAGCCTGCGTTCGCGAGGTTTATGTTATGCCGGCGAAATAATCGAGCTCGAGTCAACTTCGGGCAAGAGGCATTATATCGCAGTAAAGGGCAGGCTCAGTCACTGCCCTCTTTTCACTTCCCCACTATTAAGTTCAGCCTGCCTTATCAATTTCATGAAGCTATTCAAATTAGCTAAATAAAGTATTTTCACCGTTCTCTTGCCCCTAATCTAAGTATGTCGATAAGCGCTACTGGAGTGAGGTAGGCGACGCCTATTTACTCACTGAAAAGGCTCCTCTAGGAAGCCCACGGCGTAATAACAATTACAGGAGAGTAAAATGTCTAACGAGTTTGCGGGTAAAACCGCCATTATTTCTGGCGCCGCTGGTGGCATTGGATTAGCGCTGGCACAGACGCTGGCAAAGCAAGGTATGAACATCGTTATGGGCGATATCGATAACGTGGCTTTGACAGAGTCGGGTAATGGATTGCGTGAACAAGGTTTTGATGTGCTAACTTGTGCTCTAGATGTTACCGACTACTCTCAGTGGGAAGATATAGTTGTCAATGCAATAGAGAAATTTGGCAAGGTTCATATGGTCATTAATAATGCGGGTGTGGGAGGCACACCGGGTAAAGTAGAAGATTCTGAGCATGAAACTTGGCGCTGGGTTATGGATGTTAACGTAATGGGCGTGCTTTATGGCGCACAAGCATGTGTACCAGCCATCAAAGAACACGGCGAAGGAGGCTGGGTGCTAAACGTGGCGTCGATGGCAGGAATGATGGGAATGCCATATGCGGGAGCCTACTGCGCATCAAAAGCGGCGGTTGTTTCGATGACAGAAAGCTGGGTACCAGAATTGAAACCTTTTGGCATTCATACTTCGGTACTGTGCCCTGCATTTGTGAAAACTCGCATCCATGAGTCTTACAGAAACAGGCAGGAAAAGTACACCGTGGCAGCTGAAAAGCGCATTGATAAAGAGAAGCTCAAAGCAGGCGCCCAAGCGGCAACTAAAGCGGTTGAGTCGGGAATCGATGCCTCTGTGCTAGCTGAACGCGTGATAGAGGCGCTTCAGTCAGAGCAAACTTATATTTATACACACCCGAATTATCGAAAGGTTACTACGGCGCGCTTTAGCGCTATAGATTGCGCATTTGTCGATGCTGAGCAGAGTCAGGCTGTTGGTCATCTTATTGATGATGAAATCGTGACTTTTTAGTTTATTCGTGGCTACGGTTTGCGTATAAACACACGAAAGTGCCCTGAATCTTGTCTTCCAAAAGCCGTTATATAACGGCTTTTGATGTTGTGAGAGTCTGAAGGTCAATGACGCGGTCACAGACTTTTTCTAGCTGTGTTCTATCGTGGCTGATAAAGAGCACCGTGCAATTTTCTTCTCTGCATTGATCGACAAGTAAGTGAGTAATTGCCTTACTTGTAATGGGGTCGAGCCTAGATGTTGGCTCGTCAGCTATAAGTAGCTTGGGCTTTAGTAGCAGCGCGCGCAGCAATGCAATGCGTTGAAGCTCACCTCCACTTACTTCAGAGGCGCTGCGCTCAAATAATTGCTGGCTAAGGCCTAGTTGAGCTGAAAGTAAATCAGCACGCTTTTTAGACACATTGTGAAGCTTTATTACGTCATCAATCAATGATTTAAGCGTAGTGTGATCGGCAAATGAACTTGGGGGATCTTGATATAGCTTTAGGGTTTGATAACGGTGTAAAAGCGTATGAAACGCAATATTGCCTTGATAGGGTAGAAGCCCAAGTAGAGCATCACCTAGAGACGTTTTTCCACTGCCGCTATCACCACAAAGCCCGACAATTTCGCCTTCCCCTAAAGAAAAACTAAGGCCAGTAAATAGTGTACGGTTACCTCTTATAATTGTGAGGTCATTCACCGATACCAGCGGTGCAAACCTATACGTTTTTTTTGTTGTAGCCGTCCAGTGTTGCGGAGCCGACGCAATAAGGGCTTTGGTATAATTTGATGAAGGGGAGGACAGTATCTTGCGGGTATCACCTTTTTCAATCAGTTTCCCGTTTTTAAGCACCATACATTTACCACCCAATGCCTCTGCCACTGAAACATCGTGCGTAATGGTAAGTAGCGTACCGTCGTCAGCTTTTTGCTTTAGTTGCTCAATAATATGATGTTTGCGTCCGGCATCTAGCCCTTTTGTGGGTTCGTCGGCTAGAAATAAAGGTGCATTAGTCGCTGATGCACAGGCAAAAGCAACACGCTGTGCCATTCCACCAGAAAGTTGAGAAGGGACCTTATCACTGTCGTCCTTAAGAGCCAGGCTGTCTAGCTGTGTCTTCGCACTCTTTTGTGCTTCGCGAGCACCGTTGCCCAATGTAAACCGAAAAACTTCGGCGACTTGCTGGCGAATTTTCATCATTGGGCTTAGAGAATGCCATGGCTCTTGCGGCAGCATAACAATGTCTCGCCCCCACAATTGTTCACATTCACGTCGGTTCGCACGAAGCATATCTACACCGTTTACCAGAACATTTCCCGTAACCCTCAGTGCAGGCGGTAAGTCGCCCATAATTGTTTGCGCTAGCAGACTTTTACCTGCCCCGGTTTCACCCAATATAGTCAGTGTCTCGCCTTGTTCAAGGTTAAGGGATAGATCCTCTACAATAATGGTGTCTTGCGCGTAAATTGATAGGTGTTCAATAGCAATGTATTGGCTCACAGTTTGCGCTCCAATGCATCACTCTTTGATAGTCTACTGCTGCTGTCAAAAATGAACTTATTTAAACGAGGTGTTTTGTCACTCTTCGCAGAAAGTAAGTGAAAGCCCAGTACGAGAACGAATAGGGCGAAAATAGGTTGTGCGAGCAGCCAAGGTGCTTCGTGATAGTATGGAAAAAGCTCAACTATCATCAGCCCAAGCTCAGGGCTGGGTGGTTTTAAACCAACATAAACGAAGCCCACCGATGCCATGGCGATAATTGAGGAGGAGGCACCAAAGGCAGCAAGTGATAACACGTCTTGTCGAATGGCGGGCCATATATGCTGACTAAATAAATAGCGTCTTGGAAAACCCATTAGTGTAGAGTTTTCCAGTGCAGGGCCTGTCACTACTGGTAGAGTGATAGCACGTACCAGCCTGAAGTACTCGACGGCCAGTACTAAGGAAATGGCTAAATACAGCATAATGAAAGAGCCTGGTACTAGCGCCGCGAAAAGAAGAATAAGTACCAGTCCGGGGAGCGCCAATATTGTATTGGCAATGAAATTCAACGTCGTATCTACCCAACCTCTACACCACGCTGCAATTATGCCCGTTAGCACGCCAATGATTGATGAACTTAGTACACACAGTGCAGCGAGAGAGAGTGATATGCGCAGACCCTCTGAGATTCTGGCTAACATGTCGCGTCCGAACTGATCTGTACCTAACCAATGTTGCGCACTTGGGGCTTCGAGCACTTGCTTTAAATTTTGTTGATTACCGTTTGTTCCCAATAGAACAGGCTCGCCCAACGCAAGTAATAAGAGCAGCATCAAAAGTGAAATGCCTATCACTTTTTCAACAGGTAAGGCGGGTGTCTTCATTGGCTATGTCCTCGATTTTCCCTCACCCTTGGGTCGAGTGCATACTGACTTAAATCGACAAGTGTGTTGACCAATACGAATAACATGCCCATTAGCAAAGCAGTGCCTTGTAACATAGTGATGTCGCGGGCAAAGACAGCATGGGAAAGTCCGTGTCCTATGCCGGGCCAAGCAAAAAGGCTTTCAATCATAATTACGCCTTCAATTAACCCGATAAGCTGTATGCCCATGAAGGCTAGAGCAGGTATTACAACGTTAGGTAGCGCATGGCACCTAAACGCCTCTAGAGCGCTTAACCCTTTTATCTTGGCGAAATGGAAGTAACCCGATTGAACCGCATTAACAGTACTATTGCGAATTACGCGGTTTGATATAGCCGCCAGGCTTAACCCTAAGGTCATTACAGGTAATATGGTATAGACAAAGCCTGAAGAGCCCGCAACCGGAAGCCAGTTGAGCTCTAGTGCAAAAATAAAGATGAGAATTAGCCCCAAGCAAAAGACCGGTTGAGAGCGCACGAACGTGGAAAACACTAATGTTGTTTTATCAAAAAGAGAAGCACGGCTTTTAGGAGTATTTTCACTTTTTCGAGCGCTTCTGATGCCGCTATAAATTCCCAGAGGAAACGCAATTAATGCGGATACCAGAATAGCTAGTCCAGCGAGAACAAGGGTGTAAGAAAGCTGATTTTGTAGCTCAACAACAATGGGGGCCCCCGTGACCAAGCTTGTTCCTAAATCCAGAGAGGCTAAATCAGTCATCCAGCTTACGTACTGTTCGAAAGCGCTTCTGTGTAGACCAAGTTCTTCTGCTACGGCATTAGCGGCACTTGTGCTTACCGCATCATCACCGTAGCGGCCAGCAGCTATTTTGTAAGCCATATCTCCAGGTAGTGAACGGGCTATAATAAATGTGAGTGTACCTACACTCCACGCCATCAGTACTGCTTGAAGCAGCCGTTGAAGTAGGATTTTTCTCATTGCTATGGGGTTATTCTCATTTGAGATACACGAAAAGAGCGCTCGTAAGGGTCGAAGCTGAAGTTTCTAAGTCGCCTAGATGTAGCCGTTTGCTGTACATAGTACATAACGGGGATGAGAGGAACGTCTTTTTGAACTTCTTGCATAATTGATGATATCAACGATTTGTAAGCGTGTTCATCCGTGGTGTGACTTAAGGTTTTTAAATCACTAAACACTTTTTCATTTTGCCAGTTCATTGGCCCCCAATCTCCGCCTTCTTTTGAAGAAAAGTCAGCCAGCATTATACCGAGAGGGTCTGGGATGTTAGCAAAGTTACGCGCCATAAGTGCAGTCTGCAATGTACCATCAGCATGCCCTGAAGGAATGGCACTTACATTTTCCATATGGACAGAGAGCTTTACTCCAATGCTAGCCCATTGATCTTGAATTGCAGTGGCAATGGTAATGAGTTCTGGGCGATTGGCATACGTAATCATATCAAGCGATAAAGGTGAGCCACCTTTGTAGCGCACTCCATCCTCACCTACTAACCATCCCGCGTCGGTTAGTAGCTGTGCCGCTTTTTTCCTGTTTAATAATAAGTCTCCATTTTCAACACTGTTATTTATTGTTGGATTATTGTCTGCGTCACTCATTGAAATAGTATTGGTAGCATTATCTGTGGCAGTAGAACGAATATGCCAGTCTCGAATATTTGGACCAAATAGCTGATCAGCAGAGATATTCGATATACGCATTACGCCAGATGCAATGCCTTCCCTGTCAATCGCTAAACTCAGTGCTTGCCGTACTTTTACATCTGAGAGAATAGGATGACCGCTATTTAACTTAATCAAAGTGGTGCGAGGGATCTTGTCACTAAACACGTTTACATTTGAGTCAGTGCGCAACATGCTAACCGCGGCAGGGTCGAGGTTGTACACAATATCCGCTTGCCCCGTTCGTACCATAAGCGCCCGCGTTTCAGAGCGGTGACCCGTTACGTACTCAACGTTTTCGATAACAGCGGGCTCGCCCCAATAATTGTCGAAGCGTGTGGTTGTAATATTGTGGGGTGGTTCAAAGTTCGCAATCTGATAGGGGCCTGTACCTATTAAGGTTTTAATTCTGTTGAACTTGCCGAAGGTTGCAGGTGCCACGATCGCAGTTGCATAATTACTTAACAGGGAAGGGAAAGGACGGTAACTTTGGTTCAAGGTGAACTGGATAGAATATTCTGATACCACCTCCATGTTGGCGATCATATCTTTTGAAAATGGCGTTGGTTTACCAAACGCGACCGAAAGGCTTTTGTAGACGGCGTCGGCGGTCATTAATGTGCCGTCATGAAAATACACATCAGGACGTAAATTGAATGTCCAAACGGTAAAGTCCTCATCATTTGACCATGAGCTAGCAAGTCCTGGGATAAGCTGACCTTGGTTATCTACGTCTATGAGTGTTTCCAGAATTTGCATTCGTGTAAACATGTAGCCGGTACTTGCCGGATCGTTATTGACTGGTTCAAAAGGACCACTGATCAGAATTTTGTTTGTAGGTTGTGAAGGTGTGCAGGCACTAAGTAGAACGCTGGCAACGACGAGTAAAATTGTTAGATGTCTAATCCGCATATTATTTTTATGTATTCCCTTCGAGCTTTTAAGCTTTTTCGTGTCTATTTGAATCCTGTGAGTCAGTATTAGTATTTAATATTCTTAGGCTGACCACCCTGAATAGTAAAACAAAGCGCCAGATTGGATAATATACGATTTGTTGAATAAATGTACATATTGAGTCGGTAGGACTAAACTACTTTTGAAAAATGCACTGGCTAATGACCATCAAAATATTAAGTAATGTTAAGTCGGTGCACAATATTTTCAACTGTTGTAATGGGCAGTTGGTCGTATGTTACATTGTAACTTTAAGCATTTATTAGTAATGCTATAAAGCGATAATTTAAAAATTAAAAAAAGGGTTTTGAGCCCTATCAAATACACTGGATAACAATAATGAAAAAGCTTCTTAAAGCGGCAGTTGCTGTATCAGTTGCACTTGCGTGCACCCCCACCTTTGCAAACAAAAACGACAAGAATGAAGTCTTCAGCAGTTCAACATTCAAAGCAATGGAGCTTAGAAGTATTGGGCCTGCCTATATGTCCGGCCGAATAGCCGATATTGCCATAGATAAGAACAACCCGTCTACATGGTACACCGCAGTAGGCTCTGGCGGCGTGTGGAAAACCACTAACGCGGGCACAACGTGGGAGCCAATCTTCGACGACCAACCCGTTTATTCTATTGGCGATGTAACCATTGCACCAAGTAACTCAAATATCATCTGGGTGGGAACAGGCGAAAACAATGGCGGTCGTCACATCAGTTTCGGCGACGGTGTTTACAAATCTCTAGATGGCGGACAGACCTGGAAAAACATGGGGATGTCGAAGTCAGAGCACGTTTCAGACATTATTATCCATCCTACTAACCCAGATATCGTGTGGGTGTCTGCCCAAGGTCCACTGTGGAGTGGCGGCGGCGAGCGCGGCTTGTATAAAACTACCGACGGGGGAGAAAACTGGAAGCAAGTACTTAAGCCTGCTGATAAATGGACGGGCGTAACATCCTTACTTATCGACCCGCGCAATCCAGATAAACTTTATGCAGCAACGTGGGCACGTCAACGCTCAATTGGTGCTTACGTAGGCACAAACGAAGGCGCAGGTATTCATACTTCTAACGATGGTGGCGAAACCTGGATTGAGCTTAAAACAGGGTTGCCAAAAGGCAATATG
The DNA here is from genome assembly GCF_056160665.1 of Alteromonas sp. ABH4_453. Classification (NCBI taxonomy): domain Bacteria; kingdom Pseudomonadati; phylum Pseudomonadota; class Gammaproteobacteria; order Alteromonadales; family Alteromonadaceae; genus Alteromonas; species Alteromonas sp. ABH4_453. The sequence goes on along the minus strand of NZ_JBSWXP010000001.1, from coordinate 322,307 downwards.
GGTAAAATTGGTATGGCTATATCGCCTATGAACCCTGATGTTATCTATGCCACTATTGAAACGGATAATCGCGGTGGTGGCTTTTATCGCTCAGCTGACCAGGGCGCTAGCTGGACTAAGATGTCTGATGAAGTAGGCGGCGGTACTGGCCCTCACTATTATCAAGAAATTTTCGCCGACCAGCATCAGTTTGACCGTGTTTATATCGCCAGTAACTACAGTAAAGTATCAGACGATGGCGGTAAAACATGGACGCCTATTAATACTAAGCGCAAGCACGTGGACGACCACGCCATGGCGTTCCACCCTACCGATCCGGATTTTGTGTTAATGGGATCTGACGGCGGTATTTACATGTCTCACGACAGAATGGCGAACTGGCGCTTTATGGCTAATTTGCCGTTGACTCAGTTCTATAAAGTTGCGCCAGATGATTCAAAGCCTTTTTACAAGGTTTACGCAGGTGCGCAGGATAACTCAACGCAAGGCGGCCCTTCACGCACTATGCGAGAAGAGGGAATAAAGAACAAAGATTGGTTCTTAACGTTAGGTGGTGACGGACACGGCCCAGCGGTAGAGCCAGGCAACCCGGATATTATGTATTCTCAGTGGCAGCAGGGTAACTTGACCCGCGTGGATATGAAAACCCGAGAAGGGGTATACATCAAGCCTCAGCCACTACCAGGCGACCCGGCAGAACGATACAACTGGGATGCACCGATAAATGTTTCAGCTCACGACCCTGCTCGTATTTACTTTGCATCACAGCGCGTTTGGCGAAGCGATGATCGCGGCGACAGCTGGACGCCGGTATCAGGCGATTTAACAAAAAACGGTAATCGTATGCATTCGCCATTGATGGGGCGCACTTGGTCGGTAGAAGCCGGTTGGGACTTATATGCCATGACCGAATTTCATACCATCGCCAACTTTGCTGAAAGCCCAGTGGATGAAAATATTCTGTGGGCAGGCACTGACGATGGAATCATCCAAGTTACAACTAACGGCGGCAAATCGTGGAAAAAGATTGAGTTAGACGATATCAGAGGCATTCCTGCCAATTCCTATGTGAATGATATTCGCGCTGACTTGTTCGATCCAAATACTGTATATGTGGCACTAGATAATCACAAATATGGCGACTATAAACCCTATCTTATTAAATCGACTAACTTAGGCAAAAGCTGGACATCGCTTGCTGAAGACCTGCCTGAGAAACATCTTGTTTGGCGTATAGTGCAAGACCATGTGAACAAAGACTTGCTCTTTATCGGTACAGAGTTTGGTGTGTTTTTCTCGGTAGATGGCGGTAAAGACTGGGTAGAGTTAGACGGCGGTATGCCGACTATTTCAACCCGCGACGTGAAAATACAGCGCCGAGAGAATGACCTAGTGGCCGGTACTTTTGGTCGTGGTATCTACATTCTTGATGACTATGCGCCGCTGCGTTCATTAACCGAAAAGTCTATGCAACAAGACGCCATTTTGTTTGGCCCGAGCCGCCCAGTTAAATGGTTCCAGCTAGATGACAATCACACAGACTCTGACGGCGACGACCGCTTTGTTGCTGAGAACCCTGAACACGGTGCAACCTTCACCTATTACCTGAAAGACAGTTTGCTTACGGCAAAAGAAAAACGCCAAGAAGCAGAGAAAAAATTAATAGAGGATAAGAAGTACCCTAAATATCCAAGCTGGGAAGCCGTGGAAGCAGAGAACCAAGAAGCGGCGCCAGCAGTCTATGTTGAGGTACGCGACAGCGACGGAGACGTTATTAAGCGCGTCGAGGGTAAAGCAAAGAAAGGCTTACATCGCATCACCTGGGATATGAAACATACATCCACGAGTCCACTTACTGATAAAGAGAGTAAGGATAGAGGTTTAATGGCACTGCCAGGCACCTATACCGCAACCTTATTTAAGCGTGTTGGTGCTATGGTTACGCCACTGTCTGAACCTGTTTCGTTTGAACTTAAGCCTATTGTTCAAGGCGCGCTTGAAGGTGCCACATTTGATGAAATTGCTGCTTATTCAGACAAGGTAAGCGGTGCGCAAAAACGAGCACTGTCTTCTACTACGGTGCTAACGCAGCTTAAAGATACAATGGCTCTTTTGCGCACAGCTATCGACCGCACGCCAAATGATGTAACTAAACTTGAAGCCCAATTTGCTGAGATTCAGAACGAGATAAACGAAGTGAACAGAGCGTTTTACGGTCTTAAGTCTCGCGATAGAATGGGCATCAAGCCGGCGAATATCATGAGTCGCCTGCGTTATGCACGTTCTGCGTTAGGTTCATCTTATGGGCCGACACAGCAGCACAAAGATCAGCTTGGTTATGCTCAAGACAGCCTAGATAGTGTAGTTACGCGTATCAGCACCTTGCAAAACACTGCTGTACCTGAGCTTCAGCAAGCAGTACTTGATGCGGGTGGTCCATGGACTACGGGGCTTCCTGTAATCGCTAAATAGCGGTCACTCGGCATTATTGTGCTTAATACGCGGCAGTAGCTTCACTGCCGCGTTTTTCGTCTTTTTTACCAAAATTTTCGATACATACTTATTTTTTCTTTTGTGTATCGCGTAGTGAGATCGTCATTGTTTTCTTTTTTGTTTGTATCCAACTCTTCAGTAAAATTAAAAGAATCATTAGGTAAACCAGTATTTAATGCATTGCCGCTTATATCTTCTTCAGCGTTTTTATTAGTCCTTTTTTTATCATTTTTGTCTTTGCCAAGCTTTGCTCTAGGTGAATCATATAATGAACTTGAGCGTTACACGGTAACGGCCACACGCCCCTACTATGACGAAACGCTTTCGCGCATATTCCCACACTACCAGTTTGATAAAAGTAACTTAGTATCTCCTTTGCACACCAATAATATGCTGCTTCAATCGCCGTCTGTGTCATTAAATGGTCAGGGTGGGCAGATACAAAGCATCAATATTCGAGGATTTTCACGATGGAGAATTCAAACCCTATTAGATGGCGTACCGATTGTCAGCGACAGACGGGCAGGTTCTAGCATAGGTTTTATCCCACCTGATTTTATTTCATCAGCATCCGTATTGCCCGGTGCAGCTTCCACCTACCTAGGCTCTGGTGCGATAGGGGGGGCGGTGAACTTACGACTTACGGAAACTCAAAAACCTTACTTAAGTGTGAGTTACAGCAGTAACCAGCAAATGAAAGCAGCAAGCTATGCTGGCACCAGTGCTATTTATAGCACGGAAAAAAGCGTAGAGAGTGAAGGGGTTTCAGATTGGAAAATTTCATACAGAAGCGCTAATAACGGTGAGGATGCGAACGGAAACCCGCTGTTTGATCAATTTGAACAAACAGGGTTGTTTCTTAGGCACAGACCTGAAAATAGCATCATAAAAGAGGCGTGGACGCTTTATTCTGATAATAGCGACATTGGTAAATCCAGCAGTGACTACCCTGAAAGCAGAATAACAACCTACCCAAACAATACCCATTGGCTTGGTAAGATAGCGTTCGAAGATAATTTGTTTGCTGGGAATGTCTGGTGGCATAAATCAACCTTAGATACCTCGGTGCTACAACTAGGAAGTCGCATAAATGACAGCGAAAATAAGGCGTTTGATTATGGCTTCAATATCAATGCAGATACGCAGATAAAAGGCTGGGACTTAAACTGGCAGTTTCAGCTATCCGGTCGTGAAGGTGTGGTGGCAGATGAGAGAGAATTCACATTAACCCCAGTCGAAAGCGCATCACCTCACTCTTCACTATCCAGTTTGATAACAAACGCATTTGAATCAGAACTTGGCTATGAAGTGAGTACGCTTGATGCCAGTGAAGTTAACACCGCAGCCGTTGTTGATACTTCACGTCAGTGGCAAAGCTTGTCACTGGCAATCGGTGCAAGGGTTGATTGGCAGCGACAGTCTGATGATTCAAGTGCCAGCCCAGCTCAGCCTAATGAAGCCCAGCCTAGTAGGTCGCAATCAACCACGAAATTTAGTGGCTATCTGGGCGCAAATTATCAGCTTTCTCCCCATTGGTCAGCTAGCGTGTATGTTTCTAGTGCATTTCGAAACCCATCGTTAACTGAGCGTTTTTTTGCTGGGGAAACTCCTCGAGGTACAGTGCTGGGTAGTACTCAGCTTGAGACCGAACAAGCCCTTAATAAACAGCTAACCCTGGCCTATAGCGCAAAACATATTCAGGGCTCGATTGAAGTGTTTCATCAGAAAATTGATAACTATATTGAACGTATTACAGTTGCTGAAGATGTACTTCAATATGCTAATTTAGATAGTGCAACCATAGAAGGCGCAAGCTATCAGGTTAGCTGGCAATCACAAGACAGCATCTTCGATGCTCGACTTAGTGGCATGTGGATTAAAGGGGAAGATAAAAGCGAAGGCAACGTGGGCGGTACTATTGCAGATGTACCCGCAAACAATCAGCGCCTAGATGTAGGTGTTAATTGGCAAGACACGCGTTTGTTTACGGTACTAAGTTATCGCGCTAGTAAGACAGACGTTACAGACGGCGAACGAGCCCTTAGCGATGTTTTTACCCTAGATATTGGCGCTGATTGGCAGTTAAATGAGGAGATAAAAGTTCAAGTAAGTTGGAACAATCTTACTAATCAACAGTATTACACCAGTACCGATGACAAAGCTGCGTTTGCTCAAGGTGAAAGTGTGCAGCTAGCCATCACTTATCAGTTATAAATTACTAAAAGGCTGGCGGTATTTCTTTTTACGGTATTTGCTTTTTAGTGTGCTGTACAGCATAACAAGGCCCGTTACCCACAATACAAAAAGTAATAGAGCTGCGGGCAAAAACAGCCATAGCTTGGCGCCTTCAAAGAACCAGCTACCGTCATGAATTGCTTCAATGGTGTCTGTACGGCGGTAGGCAACCTGAAGTACATCACCGCTTTGAGCGTCGAGCTGTATTTCCCAGTGATTCCTGCCACGCACTTTTATGATGCCTTTATTGGGGCGCACGTCTAACCGGTCTATATCATCCCATTTGTTTAAGTTAGCTTGTGGCACCTGTTTTACAGTATCAAGAACTTCATCAAAGGATAGTGTTGGGGCGCTGTTCTCTGATTTTTGCGTCGGCGGTTGGATCCAGTCGAATTCTTTTTTAACCTGCAATAACAAGCCGCTAGCGATAACAATGATCACAGGGGTAAAAATAACCAGTGACAGCCACAAGTGAATACTGCGACTGTACTTGCGACTGTTTTTGCGAAAGGAAGCGGACATGAAACAACACTTAAAACAAAACGATAAATACATCGCATACTATACGGTAATCTCGATAGGCAGTAAAAACCGTCTAGCGCGAGGTTTATCTGTTTAAACGGAATTATCCAGTGTCATTTAATTGCGGGGTGATTAAAATGAAGCCTTGTATCGCAGGTAAGCGAAACAACTGACTCGGTTAATATAATTTCGCCAATTTCTTGCCAATGCGCTTTGTCTATTCCTGCATCGTTAAAATTGGCAGCATATAAAACCCAAGACAGCGTCTGATTGGGGTAATGCTGTAGCGACAATTCATCTCGAAAGTCATCTTTGTCTACCAGTGGTGTATCTGGGGTCAATGCAGTTCTGAGCCAGTGAGGGCCTTGTATTTCGGCTTTTGTATCAGCTTCGCTTTTTATTTCAAGTTCGGACTTTATCTCGATTTCTTTCGAAGTAGTTGGCGCTGAAATGCTCAGTACTGACGTACTTTCTTCTGTATGCCCAGCCATTCTGGAGTTTGAATCACCGATCTTTACTGCGGCTAAATGAGAAACGGGTCTAAACCGCGCATTGGCTTTTTTACCGCTAAACACTTTATCGGCTTTCTCAAGGTCGCTTTCCAATCGATAGGCGGTAAGCAACTGGCTAAAGGGCGGCAGCTCACCAAGCGCTGGTTCGTTAGTCATAGGTAAGTTTGCAACGTGCTTTATTTTTGTACCCCCTAGCGAGTGCATTAAAAATATGTTCTCAGTAAGTGCACTATGGACATTGGGGAAGAGCTTAATTGCCATACCAAAAGCACGCTTATCTCGCTGCTTTGTTCCGCTTAAACTGACGGATGCCCTAACAATAATAGGTACCTCTGTGCCCGCTTGAAAAAGCCCAGAGTAAGGGCTGTTTTGACTCATCTTCCATATACCGGCAAAGCAAATTCCGTTGGCTTGAAGTAGCTTATGTTTGGTGTCTAATTCGATAAAATTTGCATCAGATGAAAGGGTTCTTTGAGCGTGTTTTAGCAGTATGTTTTCGTCGTTAACATCAAAGTGTTTGCGCGACACTTCATATTGCGGAAGGCTTGAGTAAGGGTCAGAAAAGACTAGGCTTTTCATTTCTTCGAACGCGCTCAATGGTGTTGCTACTTTGAATTGTGCTTCACTAGCTTCTGCATGACTTATTACACAATAAAACAATGTGGCTAGTGCAAAAAAGCGCCATGCCTTGAAAGTATTTTCAAGTGTAAAAGGTCTTTGTTGATACTGAGTAGCTTGAAAAAGGCACATTGAAATGACGTGCTCCCCTGGTATCACAAGAAATCAACAGCTTGCTTCTACACGAAAGCGAATGGGCGAACATTTTACTCCCAATCAACTTTTGGGGCGAACACATACCATTGGCTGTGTTGCTGTTGAAATCACGCAAAAATGTAATCTTGATTGCACCTTATGCTATTTGTCAGAGCATTCACAAGCAGTTCGTGATATTCCCATTCAAGAAGTATTCAAGCGATTAGACAATGTGCTCAAACACTATGGGCCTGGAACCAGCGTGCAAATTACTGGGGGCGACCCTACGTTAAGAAAACGCAGCGAGCTTATCGATATTGTTGCTTATGCAAATAAGCTTGGCTTACATACGGCGCTATTTACAAACGGTATTGCTGCCACTAGGGGCCTGCTCACTGAGCTTGTCGAAGCTGGGCTTAACGACGTTGCATTTCACGTAGACACCACCCAAGAACGCAAAGGTTATGATGATGAGCAGTCGCTAAATGCTATTCGTGAAGAATACATAGAACGAGCCAAAGGTTTGGGGCTCATGATCATTTTTAATACCACAGTACACACCGATAACTTCAAAGAACTGCCCATGCTGGTGGATTTTTTTGTACAGCACGCAGATGCAGTAAGTTTTGCTTCGTTTCAGCTGCAAGCTGAAACCGGACGAGGCGAGTGGGGCGCACGAACGGATGTAGTCGACCCGCTTACCGTAAAAGCGGCAATTGAAAAAACAATTTCTAAAGCTTTGCCATGGGAAAAGGTACGTATAGGTCATAGTGATTGCCACAGCTACATGCCCACTTTAGTTACCGATAATCAAGTCTATTCTGTCGTTGATAACGCGCAATTGTTTGCGCAATTTCTTGAGGACTTTAAGCATATACAAACAACCCGGCAGCACGGCACCGCAAAGATTATATGGGATTACAGTAAAGCGCTGCTTGCTCGCCCACAGTGGATTTGGAAGCTCGCGAAAGCAACATCGTTAAAGCTGTTTGAAATGCGTAGAAGCCTTTTCAAAAGTAAAGGACGTTTGCATAAACTGTCGTTTTTCGTTCAAAACTTTATGGATGCAAGTGCGCTGCAGCAAGACAGAATTGATGCGTGCTCATTCATGGTAATGACAGCAGACGGCCCTGTTTCAATGTGTAAACACAACGCCGAGCGCGATGAGCATATATTGAAACCACTTTCTTACACCAACCATCGGGGGCAGGTAAAGCAATATCAGCCTTTAGGCGAGCGGTATCGAGAGGATAACGTGATCCCTATTCGACTGCTTGCCGATGATAAGCCTATTCACGAACCCAACGAAAGGTCATCGAATGAATCAATCAGTAAGCCAGTTAGCGATCTAAACCAGGAGCTAACTCACAAGTCAACTCACGGGCTAAAAAACGATCTTGGCGCTAGACCAAATAGCGCTCCCTTAAATCAACAAACTTCAGAAATAGGATAAGGAAAAAGCCATGCAGTATTCTAATTCGCTAAAGTTTAACAGCGCTTTCGGTGACGCTTTACGGGCGTTTGTTTCATTGGGTTTAGCGTTTTTCTTGTTGTTTTTCGTACAAAGTGTAAGTGCAAGCGAAAAGCCAAATGAAGTAAGTTCAATGACTGCTAACGCTGAAACCCAAGCGCTTTTTATGCTGAAGCAAGCTTACAAGCAAGCGACTCAAGACTGGGAGTATGTATTAGCAAATTATGTTGATGAAGAAGGGCGAACTAATTTTAAAGGCTTGTCTGAGGATATTGCGCCGCTCGAAAATGTTGTGACCTTTATTGGCTTTGCTAGCCCAACCGCAACACCTGAATTATTCACTTCGCCAGAAGAAGTAATGAGCTATCACATCAATAGTTACAACGCATTGGCAATGTTTGGCGTGATTGAAAAAGGTATTCCGGATGGCTTTACAAGTTTCTTCTCTCGCGCCGCTTTTTTTAAGTTTCGGGATGTGGTGATTGGCGGGAAGGTCACTAATCTATACGACTATGAAAATGATGTGATAAGGCCGCTTAACGAACCAAGAGTACACTTCGCCCTTAACTGCATGGTGAAAGATTGTCCACGACTCCCTAAAACGCCATTTTACCCAGAGTCATTAAATGAAAAGCTAGAACAGCTTACCTATGAATTTTTCAACAAGCCAAAGCACTTCTATTTGGATGATAAACGCAAACGAGTGTATGTATCAGAAATATTAGACTTCTACACAGAGGACTTTGTTGCGTCGGGCAAAGCCAAAGATTTGCCCCAGTACATTAACCTATATATTGAGCAACCAATCCCTGCCAACTACAAGCTTCGCTTTATTGATTACGACTGGCGTATTAATGCACAGCCGGAACAGACCTATACCACAAAAGTTCAAGAAAACGGTTTAAAAAAGTTGCCTAGCCAAGTTTCGAAGAACCCCATCGTAGAGGCTGCTTTTGCGCTTCATTCTCGGGAAAGTAATACCCATGAACCTAAGCGTGGAACTGCATCAGAAGCGCCTTTTTTACTTACCAGCACGCCTAATCAAACAACCGTCTTGGAACTTTATACATCCCAAGGTTGCAGCAGCTGCCCACCGGCTGAAAAATGGATTTCAGGCTTTGTAGATAGCGAGAAGTTATGGACAGAGTTGGTTCCTATTAACTTTCATGTGGACTACTGGGATTACCTTGGTTGGAAAGACCCGTTTGCTGATAGTGCTTTTAGTAAAAGGCAACGAGACTATAAGCGTGTAGGCAAAGCCAACACTATTGCCACGCCCGGTTTTGCTCTAAATGGCCGAGCTTGGAACGGTTGGTTTCGCGGGCAGCTGTTACCGAATAAAACCGCCCCTTTGTCTGGCGCACTCCATGCTTCGATAGAAAACGACAACATAGACGTGACGTTCAATAAAGCAAACGCAAGCAAGGATAATCCTTCACTAACGGCACATAGGGCATTACTGGGCTTTGGCATAGAAACATCGGTAAAGCGGGGTGAGAACGCAGGGAGTAAGCTAACTCATGATTTTGTAGTGCTAGATTACGAAAAAGCGGTGTTAAGTAGCGAAACTGACAATGCTCGCGCATTTCAATATGAGACAAGCTTATCTTTGCCTAGCAATACGCATGTAGAAACCACAAAACGCGCCCTAGTTATTTGGGTATCCTATGCTAACGACCCTTCTCCAATTCAAGTTGCCGCGTCTTGGTGGCAATAAGTTGCTAAGTTTATGTGACATGAGGGTTATTGCCTTAAAAGGGAATCGTGCCTTGCTTCTTTGGCTATCCCACGTACAGTAGATATTATCGACATTTTTCGGGGCACGGTGTTTGTGCTACCACTTAATACCACTCAGCAAAGATCCTTACCCAATGAAGGGCAATTACCAATGCTAAGCGGTGTAAACTTAAGGTTTCAAAAAATGAAGCAAAATAACACCCCAAAACCGCAAAAAGTACCGCAAAAATTATCTCAAGAAGTAACGCAAAAAAAAGAACTTAACATCCCTCAAGAGGCATTTGATTGGTACGATGAATATGCCCACGGTGATATAGACCGTCGCACGTTTCTAACTCGCCTTGCTTCCCTTTCAGTTGCTGGCCTCACCGTGAGCGCTATTGGTGGCGCACTTATTCCTGACTACGCCAAAGCAGAGCAAGTGTCGTTTAATGACCCGGCAATTAAAGCTACTTACGAAGTTTTTTCATCGCCCAAAGGCCACGGTGAGGGCGGTGGGTACTTAGTGCAGCCCACTAGCTTACCAGAACCCGGTGTGGCGCCATGCGTATTAGTGGTGCACGAAAATCGCGGGTTAAACCCTTATATAAAAGACGTAGCCAGAAGGCTTGCTATGCAAGGTTATGTCGCTTTTGCCCCAGATGCACTGTTCCCATTAGGTGGCTACCCAGGAAATGATGACGACGGCCGCGCTATGCAAAAGAGCCTTGATAGGGACAAAATAGAGCAAGATATGGTAGCGGCAGCGCTGTGGTTAAAAGATCACGAAAAGACAACAGGTAAGCTTGGCGTGGTAGGTTTTTGCTTTGGTGGATATATTGCTAATTGTCTAGCAGCCAGCATACCTGACAAGTTGGATGCTGCTGTTCCTTTTTACGGCACACCAGCCAAGCAGCCGCTAGTCGACCAAGTAAAGGGTCCTCTATTGATTCACTTTGCTGAGAACGATAAGCGAGTGAATGCCACATGGGAGAGCTATAAAGCCATATTAGAGGAAAAAGACGCTGAGTATGAAGCTTTTACTTATGCCAAAGCACAGCATGGCTTTCACAACGATTCGACAAGTCGTTACAGCCCCAAAGACGCGGAGTTAGCATGGCGCCGAACGGTAGATTTTTTTAATAGCCATTTGAAATAATAAAAAGTGAAGCGGCCTTGTTAGGCCGCTTTTGTTGCTCAGCTTTTACCTGCAATTATCTTATCCATAGTGATGGGGATGACTTGCACATAAAAGCCCGCGATAGATGCGAATGGCCAAGTAGTGTAAAATTAAAAACGCGCGATTTGCGCTACACTTTAATCTATACCAATTATTGGCTACTCCACCTTTCAGGCCCACTTACATGATTCACAACGATGTTCTACGTCGCCTCCGTTATGCATTAGCTATAAACGACACCGCCGCAATAAGTATTTTTAAATTAGTTAACTACGACATGGAAATTGACTATTTACATGCCGTGATGAAGCGAGAGGGAGAGGACGGCTATTTACCGTGTCGCGATAAGATTATTGCGCTGTTTCTTGATGGATTGATTATTAAAAACCGTGGGCGTCAAGAAGGGCAAATGCCTCAAGAGCTCGGGCCAAAAGAGCGACTAAGCAATAACGAAGTGCTGCGCAAAATCCGTATTGCTATGAGTTATAAAGATGACGATATGATAGCGGTACTTAAATTAGCAGACTTCAGAATAAGTAAAGGTGAGCTGTCAGCATTTTTTAGAAAGCCAGACCACCGCAATTACAAACCCGCAGGCGATCAAGTGGTCCGTAATTTGTTGCAAGGCATGGTGAAAAAGTATCGACCAGATTCATCAGGTAACGGCCGCAGCGCGCAAACAAGTCTTAACAAGCCAGCCGCTAATGTGTCAGAAAAAAATCGGACAAACGATAGAAAACGCATTAAAGGTAAACCGAACGGGAATAACCCTCATACTAATGAGTCAAGAGTTGCGTCTTCGGCAACTAACAAAGCTAAGCGCGTAGTTAGCCAAAGTGCTAACAATGAAATGCAAAAGGGCAAGAAGCACACTAATACATCTGTGTGGGGTGAGCTACCTGCTAAAAAGCGGTGAATCAAGTTCACCGCTAGATGGCTTCCATTTGCCAGTGCTTGAGAGCTTGTTAGGCTTACTGACTTCAATCAACATAGGATGGGGCTTTTATTTATGCGGTTTACTTTTGGGCTCGCTACACTTCTTGGCATAGCATTAATGCTAGTAGGGTGCGGTACGACGAAAAGCGATAAAAGGGAAACAGAGAGTGAAAAGGCCGAAACGCCATACGCTAATTTAGATGACATTAAACCCCAGTCGATAGTTTACAAGACGGTTAATGGCAAAGATTTAGCGCTGGATCTATACATGCCAACTTCCTTAGGAACTGCCCCCACACTCGCCGTATGGGTTCATGGTGGTGCTTGGATGAGAGGGAGTAAAAACGAGACCCTGTCCAAAAATGGTAATTTAGTCGCTTCTTTGCTCAATGAAGGTGTTGCGGTTGCGGCAGTAAATTATCGTCTTAGCGGTGAAGCTATTTTTCCTGCAGCCCCCAACGACATAAACGATGCGATTAATTTTTTAGTTGATAATAGCGATAATCTTAAACTAAGCGCTGATCACGTGATCATGATGGGGCGCTCAGCGGGTGGGCATCTGGCCTCGCTTTTGACCACATCAAACAATGACGACGCTCCATTTCTTAATGCAAAGCCGCACTACCGCGTGATTGGTATGGTAGATTTTTTCGGACCCTCTGATCTTGTGGCCTTACGAGGCAACAGCGGCAAAGTGGATCACGACGCGCCTGATGCCGCAGAAGCTCAATTTTTGGGTGAATCTCCACTGGCTAACGAAGCCCTAGCGCGAGAAGCTTCGCCAACCACTTATATAGATAATGAAACGCCGCCTTTTATTATTTTTCATGGACTTGATGATGGTGTGGTACCCGCTACGCAAAGCGAATTATTAAGTCGCCGCCTAGACCAATTTGGCGTGCCAAATGAGTTATTTCTTGCTAAAGGTAAGCGCCATGGCGATCCGGTATTTGATACCGACGAATTTGTCTCGAAAGTAGTTAACTTTGTAAGAGAAGTTAAAAAGGAAAATAACTAAATTTATTTCAATAGAGTAAAAGGGAAAAATTATGAGCCGACATTTCGATAAGGCCGAAGGCCTGTATGAAGAAAAAGATGCTGCCACACAAGGCTTTGTGTTCAACCAAACTATGCTGCGCATTGCAGACCCAAAGCGATCGCTAGACTTTTACACGCGAGTGATGGGGATGACGCTCATTAAACGTCTAGACTTTGAAGAAATGAAGTTCAGCCTGTATTTTTTGGCAGCAGGTGAAGATTTTTCGGACATTTCTGACGATGAAGAGCAACGTACTCAGCAAACTTTTGGTCGCCCAGCTATGCTTGAATTAACCCATAATTGGGGCGATACGCCAGAAACCGTTAGCTATCATAACGGTAATGCCGAGCCTAAGGGCTTTGGCCACATTGGTTTTCATGTACCTGATGCAGAGGCTGCCTGCGCTAGATTTGCATCACTAGACGTTCCTTTTCAGAAAGGGCTTAATGATGGTTCTATGAAAGGCATCGCATTCATTAAAGACCCTGATGGTTACTGGATAGAAATTTTTAATGCGTCTAATGTATCCGCAACCTGTGCACCGCATTTGAAAAAGTAGGCGAGTCTTATATGTGAGATTCGCAAAAATCCGCGAAAGCTATCATTCTTGGGAGTAAGCTATTGCTTCAAGCTTACTTCCATAGTTAAGCAGGGAGGGTTTGATATGTTTTCACTTTTCGATTTCTCTGAAACTGTCATTATTTTTTACATATATAAAGCATTAAATTTGTATGATTAAAAAATGAACGCAAAAACATAGGCTTATATTTATATAAATTTAGGTTCGAAAAATGCTTACTAGAGATAGCTCAACATGGTGTTGGGCTAAGCTTTAGAGGGATTTTTGATGACTATAAAAGCTAACACAACAAATTCTAACTTCCGCAGTAAAACTTTTTTAACCCTTCTGTTTCTCTTTTCTGTCAGTTTTAACGCCAGTGCATCTATCATTTATGAATTGAGTACTGACGATATTGCTGATTGGGAAGGAGAATATACCTATTATGACTTTTCTGAAAATGTAGATGTTGAAATTTCTGGAGTCGTTGGCAGCTCTATGCCGTCAGAACTGCTAAGTTCTAGTACGAGCAGCTTTACATTAACGACTAACTACTTTCCTGACTTAGATGACGAAGCATGGTACGTAGGCTTGTTTCGAACACTAGGCTTAATGGCAGTAAGCGGACCGGAAAAGCTATTCTTGACGGTTGAATTTGATTCGGATATTACGGGTAGTGATTCACTAGCTTCTGCATATTTCGAAACAGACGATGGCGTCTCCTATTGGGATTTAGTCTCAGGTACGACAGTTGATATTACTGAGGCCGCTGGGAAAAGCGTTTTATTTGGCTTTCAGATTGAATCAGTTGATTCAGATCTGTTAGATACACTAAATGTAACTCAAATAAAGATCGAAAAAATTGCTCAAGAAGTAAGCGCTCCCCCAACGCTATCACTATTACTTCTTATATCACTACTAGGCATTCGCCGACTTTATAAATAACTCAATCATTCATTCTTACCTGGCATTGAACAACAGGAAGTGTCGTTTGGCTCGATGTCCAATTAATTGGAGATAGGACATGGTAAGGTTTAATTGCAATTACAATGGAAGTAAGCAGTTCACTTCTGAACAATTTATATATTCACTCTTTATATTAATATTTCTGTTGGCGTTAAATGTATCGCCAGTGAAGGCTCAGGAAGCGACAGGAACTTGGGAGGTTGTAGTAGGGGCACAAATTGACCAGGGCGACAGGCGTTACGATCGTTCCAATCGAGTTTACTACACAGAAAATACCATTTCGTTACCTGACGATTTAGATGAATACGTCGAGCTGCGGCTCGTAGTGACTTCATCTTCCTATCCGGTGGCAAATGCTGCGGGATTAACTACAGATAATTTACCCTATTTTACGCTCACTGAACCCTCACAAGATGTGCGTATTGAATTTCCTCGAACACGGGCGCGATTCGCTGTTAGTTTAAGTGTGATGCAGTTTATCGAATCGCAACCCCAGGATAGCGACGGGGATGGTATTTTTGATACAGACGATATATGTCCTCTTGATCCAAATAACGATATAGATAACGACGGCGTTTGTGGCGACGTGGACATATGCCCGCTAGATTTCGACAACGATGCGGACAACGATGGCATTTGCGGTGATGTTGATGTCTGTCCACTTGATCCCCTGAATGACAGTGATGGCGATGGAATTTGTGACGGTGAGGATATTTGCCCTGTAGACGCGAACAATGACTGTATTTTAATAGAGGGTATTGTGAACGGTGGGGGCTCTGCTATTGCAAATGCACAAGTTGAATTAGGCAATGGTGGGAATACGGTCTTCACTTCACTAAGCGGAGACTTCTCTGGAAATATCCAGGCCGGTACGCTGTCTTCAGACGGTTCTCGTCAGTTCTTCCCAATCAACGTAAAAGCACAAGGGTTTGCAACGGGTAACGCCAAAGTGCCTTTTGTTCCTGGTCAATTTAACTACAGAATTGTAGTTAGCTTACAGCAAGTTTCTGACACTATTGAAGAAAGTGAAGATGTGACGCAAAGTGGTGGTGTTGAAATTGTTAAAAACGGGAACCCAGTTGGCTCGTTAGAAATTCCTCTCACATCTCTTCCAACTGGCGTAACACAAGTAACAGGAACGGTAACTTATCTGGATCCAGAAACCGAAGACTTATTGTCAATGCCAGGCGGCGATTTGTTGGCACTACCAGAAGGCGCAGACCCGAATACCGACGACCCAGTTATTCTTGAGTCATTTGGCATGATGGAATTCAATTTATTTGACCAAGAAGGCAATGAAATTACAACTCTCTCAAATGATGCAGAAGTTTGTATGAAAGCCACATCTTCTCTCTCGGAAGGTGACGTTGTTCCATTGTGGTACTACGATGAAGACTTGGGCGTTTGGAGAGAAGAAGGGCAAGGAACGGTTGAAGAAAAAAACGGTATGCTTCTAATCTGCGGTAAGGTAAACCACTTCAGCTGGTGGAACTATGACAGACCTATAGAAACTCATGCTTGCATGCGTTTTGAAATGCGAGATGAGTTAACCAATTTGCCGATTGATGCTATTGCTTGGAATGCAGAAGGTGCGACTTATAGCGGTACTTCACCTACTCGTTCATGTAGTGACGGCGATGGCTCTTTCGACTCGTTCACTGTGAAAATGTCTACAGACACCTCTCCTGAATCTATTAAAGTTTACGGTTATATCGGCGGTAGCAAATTCTATTTGCGTAGCGATAATGACGGTACCTACTCTTTAGTTACAGATAGTAGTTTGGCAACGAGTTTTGATACGCCAGATGAAAACGGAAGCTGTTTGTTTGGGAGCTTGACAGGAACCTGCTGGCCTCTTGATTACGAAGAAGACGGCGATGGTGTATTACCAGTTGACTTAAACAATATTAACCTTCCTCCGGCAATCACAGAGTTTGAAATAACCGATAATCTCATTCAAATGGGCTCAAGTGTACCGTTGTCTGTGACAGTCACAGACCCTGAGGGAGGAGATGTTAGCCTTTCGTGGACTACATATTGTGGCTATTACGGCAACACATCGGGAGGCTCTTTGAGCGTAAATCCGCAATTTGGCACTTCAGGAACAAACTTTCAAAATGAATTTAATGCGCCGGATACTCTTTTTTATCCTGCGGAGTACTGTGAAATTCGTTTAGAAGCTTCTGATCCTTTGGGGAATACCAGTGTGGCAACTCGTTGGTTAACGGTTACATCGTCGCTAAACTATGACTTATCTGGGGTTGTCTACGGGGTCGATGGTTTACCTGCTGAAGGGCTGATGGTCGATTATTACAATTGGGAATGTAGCGTACAGCTTTCATCTGTAACTGACCAAAATGGAGAGTACTCTTTCCAATTTGACATCTCACAATGTGCATCGGATAGTGAATACTACTCACTTGGTGAGCTATTTGTTAATTTTGAAAAAGATGGCAATTTTTGGACATATAATAGTTATCTAGACAACTACTATTATAATGAATTCGATTCGCTGAGTGTTGGTATCGTTAATAATGAGCAAGGTTGCATATTAGATTCTGACTCTATGATAACTATGTGCAGTTTTGACATAAGATTGCCTACTTTGTGGTCCGCTATTGAGGGGGCTAGTACACATTTACCTGCAGGCGAAACTCATATTCTAAGCTATTTCTCTCACCCTTTTAACGGGCTTAGCGGAGTTTATTCATACAATGCTATTGAACTGGGAGAGAACGCGCAGTCTTTCGGGCCGATGAGCGTACCGGTTGGTCCAGGCACCTTGGAAGTTCATAGTCAGAATTTTGGAAATTACTCTCAGTACATCTATACCAATATCATAAATCAATCCATACATGTTTATGACATTGGCCAAATAGAGGGAGATGTTGAGGTTTATGTTTACGATTTTGATAGCTTACCATTGGAAAACGAACTCGTAACTATTACAAGTTACTCAGCATCAGGCTCAACTTCCTCCAGCAATACTGACAATAATGGTTTTGCTTCATTTGAGGTAGCTTTAGGTGAAATACTGGTGTCTTCTTCAAATGACAGTTTCTGGGGGACTTTGAGAAGAGCTGATGAACCTATGGTGGTAGAGTTGAATTCGCCTAGTATGTGCTTAATAAACCTCACTGCATATGACCCTTTAGGCCAACCTTTTACTAACGCTGAATATTATGTCAGTCAGACTGGAGAGACAGTAATTACTGATGAATACGGCAGAGCTTCATTCAGTGTTCGAGCTGGGGATTTATATCTAACCTCGTTTCAGTCTTTTTATACTGACTTCTGGTATGAAATTGATAATTGTAGAATGGTCAACGGAGTTCAAAGAGAAATAGATATTGTTGTGACTAGTTATTCTTATCAAACTCCTCAACCATCAATCGCTCAATAAGGAATTGAATATGAAAACATTAATACGTTTATTGGCTGGTTTATCAATTCTGATCTGTACGTCAACTTTTGTATTTGCTAACGAAAAGAGTGCTGATAGCATCTATGAGAAGCGTGAGGCACAACATGAGGCCATCAAAGAAAGTAAAGCGAGGCTTAAAGCTATTAAGCAAAAGCAAGTTGAGCAAAGAAGAAAAGAAGCGAAGAAAGTAATAGAAGCTAGAGTTAAAAAATAGCGCTATAAGTACTTCCTATTCATATAGTTAATGATTAGATTAGCTAAGTAAGAAGCCTCTTTAGTTAGAGGCTTTTTTTATTCGTTCTAGAAGCGTATTGTAATTTTTATACCCCTGAAGCATCAAGTCAGAGGCATCATTTGAGGGCTTTATAAGCAACCCCGGTGTTCCTTTCAATTCAAAAGCTTCAACTAGATGCTGCGCACGTTTGAAATATTTATCTGCATGCTTTTGTGACAAACATGTTTCAACTTCTAAGTGATTTATTTGCGGTGCAGAGTACAAGAGAGCATCGGTATAGGTCGAATTTTCAAGCAATTGATTTGGTGTTGATAGGAGCTTTTCACTTAGTGTGAAATAGTGTTCCGTACCATATAGTTCACCAATGCAGTAAAGGTTAGCCATCAATTTATGTGTATTATCTTCTTTATCAGGCTCGGGGATAAACCATAACACCCAATTAATTTTTTTATTTGAAGCTAATTTATTCAGTACTATTTTCTGCCTTGAGCAATAAGGGCAGTTTATATCCATCAGCGCATGTATAGTGACGTTTGCTCCTGTTTCCCGTTTTTGCCAGCTTGTATATTCAATATCCAAGTTTGAAGAAACTGCTAAGAAAAGGAAAAGTAGTGCAATATTCATTAGTTCGCTTCCAAGGTTAACTCAACACCGCTAAACTCAGTGTGCAAATCGTGCTGGGTATTTAGCAAAAATAAACGATTTGCTTCAATTTCCCCTTCGTTGGCTAAATAGCTTTTTACCGCTTTACTGCGCAAGTCGGCAAGTTCAATTAATTCACTTTCAGGAATGTCGATACTATTGCGAAGCTTGTTGTAACGAGCAATCGTCAGTGCCCTTTGCACGTCCTCTTCATTAATCGCATTAATAAAGTCATCATTACTGTTTTGACCTTCATCTTCACTTGTTAACTCGGGGTATAACTGTGCCACCATCTTCTTATATTCTTGTTCAAGGTCAGGCGTAAACATCTCTACATAGTGTGAAATAAGGGCGTCGGCCAATGGGCCTTTCAGTGGTATACGGCTGCCAGTTAATGGCTCATCTTGCGAACTTCCACTGTCGCTGAGATTTTCAATGTCATCACCTGTAGAAGTATTCCCGTTCGTACTTGAACTGCCTGAGTTAGTAGTGGAATCAACAAGCCCACTTTTTGCGAACAGCGTGGCATTTAACTGGCGTTGTGCCAGCGTACTTGAATCTGATACCGCATTTACCGTTCCTTCAATGTTCACTCTAAGCCCTGGGCGTTTTTTTAACGCCTCGGCTAGGATATTCAGCTTTTCCTGTGCATCCGCGCCGAGTGAATGCTCTCCAAATCCAAACGCAACGCTGTCTAGCTCGTCATCGCTGCCAACCAGATTTGCTAGTAGTGAAAACGGCGCGGTTACTGCCTTGGTAATGATGTTGCCAATAGCATTAAGGATTATAGAGCCAAAGCTAAAATCTGGGCTGTCTACGTCTCCAGATACATCTAAACCTAAGTCAATAACGCCGTTGCTATCTTCTAGCAGCGCGATCGCGAGCCCGAGCGGCAAACTTAGCGCTTGGTCAGAATCAGATTTTTTGCCTAACGTAAGCTGGTCAATAACCACATGATTCTTACCTTCTAGCGCTTTCCCGTTAAGCTTGTATTGCACCGCTAATGATAACAAGCCTTTGTCAATGTAATAGCCCATGTAGGTGCCAGAGTAGGGGTTCACTGAAGTCAGTTCAGCGCCTTTTACAGAGAAATTCAAATCTAGGTCTAGGTCACTTTTTAATGGGTGAATGGTGCCTGCTAGTTTTACCGGTGCGTAGTTATCTATTTTTCCAGTAATATCCACATTAGCTGGCGTATCTGAACGAGAGTCCATGCCCAACACTTTCCCATTTAGGCTTTCAATGGCCGATGCGAACTTTGGTGTTAATGAGTGATCAGCAAAATAGGCTTTACCGTTTTCAATTGATATGGCGTTCACAGCAATAGCAAGCTCTTCAGTGTTTGAAGACGTCTTTTCACTAGTAATAGATACTGCTGAATTTTCTGGGTTTATGCTGTCAGGTTCACCAGCGATACCATTTTTAACAGACTTTTCTGTAGTGTTGTCTTTTATTGAAGCAACAACTAGCTTGCTCACATTGGTTTGCTTAGCCTCATCGATTATGAGACGAGCGAAGGGTGACTGTAACTGAATATTCTCTATGCTTAGCTGGTTTGAGGTGTGGTCAAAATTAAAATCGTCCACCACTAAAGACTGCCATTGCAACAAAGGCTCTTTGGCATCATCGAGAATGCTTAAGTCAGACACTTTCGTACTCGCCTTAACGTTTAGTGCCTCTGTACCTTCATTACCCATTGCAGCGTCAAACTCAATATTCAGATTGAAAAGACCTTTTTCAAGGGTGACATTAGCGTAGGGTGAAACATATTGCTGAAACTGATTAAGTGCTAGTTGCTCAATGGCAGCTTTGCCTTGCACCGTTTGCTCTGCAATAACTAAATTTCCGCTGCTTGTTATTGTACCTTTTGGCGTATTACTCAAGGCCTGGGTGTCGGCAGATAATTGCAGGCTTGTGGTATAAGAAATGGGCTTAGAGAAGTCAGTGGTAATTTCACCGCTTTCAATATCAAAGTGACTAATTCTGTAATAGGTACCATCACTTATGCTGCGTTCTAGAATATCAATAGTTCCGTTATTAAACACAAACTTTTGTAGTGCAACATTCCATGTCACCTCTTTAGCTAGTTCCGGTGAACTATTGTTAGTTTGTGTTTTTGTATGCATTTTCTCACCAGTTTGTGCTGGAGAAATGCTATCGGTATAAACGTCGTTATTGGGGGGAGAGGCTTCATTCGAACTTGCTTGCTCAGCACTTTTTCCCTCTATTTGAGGCGCAGAGGCGATAACGCTATTTGCCTTAGAGCTTGTTTGGTTAGAAGAGGGAGCAAAGCCTTTAGGCGTAAAGAGGCGTTGTAAATCGAGCCCAGTGTCATCGAATAAACCCGACACCCTGACATCATCTAGCGAAACTTCAGCAATATTTACCTGCCGCTCCGCACCGTTGACGTTTATGTCGTGAATGGCAAATGAAGGAATGGCGAGGAGCTCTTTCGAGGTACTGGCGCTATCTGGCGCACTCGGTGAAGTGGTTGATGATGTGCTTGAGTTAAACACCAGGTTGTTGAGGGCGAACTCGCCGTCTCCTAGTAAAAATTTAAACGCATCTCCCTCTTCAAAGGCTTCTGCCTGAAGGCTTAAGTCAACCGTACCATCTACTAGTTTCGCTTCTATCAAATTTTTTGATAGCGACCAAAGTGGTGTAAGCGCCACGTCTTTTATTGCAACGTCGGTGGTAACTTTAAACGGAGATAGTTGGAACTCACCTTTGATGGAAATTTTGCCATTCTCAGCGGTAAGCAAATTAAACTGATATTGATTAAATGAGGCTTGGCTATTGCCATGAGCACTAACCACTGCATGCGTATCTAGGTAATGCAGTGCAACGTCTAGTTCCGGGTAATCTAGCAAAGTACCGGTAACTTTATCTTCTAAAACAACATGGCCGTCGTTTAGTAAAAATTGGCCTAGCGTTATTCGAGGGATTTGTCCTTCAGCTGCGTCTTCTTCCCTATTTTCCTCATGTGTACTGCGCTTCTCAAGGTGAGCAATGATGTCAGAAAAGTTGAGCGTTTGTGTGTCGTTATCGGTATTTAAACGCGCTACTTTCGCATATGGTGCATTGATGGTTAACGACTCGAGAGCAGGAGTGAGGGTAACCAGCGATTGCCAGAAGCCAATGTCTAAAGAAATATTATCAACACTGAAAAAACGGTCGCGTGACAATTCATTGTTGGTATCGCTTTCACTGCTGTTCTTAGCCTGACCATCACCACTTGCCGGGCCCTCTGGGTAAATAACAAAACCGGTAATGTCCACTTTTAATAGAAAAGGGTTTATAGCAATATCTTCAACAGCAGCACTTCGCCCTGTATTTTCTTTTACTAGGTTAGGTAACTTTGCCTCTAACACCGCAGGAGTTACTACGCCTAAAAGAAGGGCGTAAGTAAGATAGAAAAGGACAAGGTAGGTAGAAACTCGAAACCACTTTGGTTTCGCTGAAAACCAAGATGTTGCATTTTGCATAGGCGATTAGGCTGCGTAATTGAGAATGAAAAGATGAGCAAGGTTGCTATTAGAAAAATATAACCTTGCAAAAAAGGTTTAAAGCGTATTATTTTCTGCCAAGCAGCACATCTCAATACGCTTTCGATAGATTACAGAGCCGCTAGTAAATTATCTAGGCCAGATTTAAATAGCGCTTGTGTTTCTTCATCGGCATTTACATTTAAATATGAGCTGATTTGCGTGGCGAAGCTAGCAATCATATCGGTTGATAGGCCTAGCGCCTCAAACTGTTGCTTCAAATCATTTACTGATTTAAGTGTAGAGCTATATTCAGATGCTTTATTGAATAAACCTGATAGTGATGAACTAGAACTTGCTGCCGTATTGCTGCTAAGTGAAGGCACATTTTCAAGCAGGCTATCAATACCAGGAATACTGTTTGCCAGCTGCGTATAGTCACCACTAGAAAGGTTACCTTGAACATAGTTCATAATAGACGCAATGCCGCCTTCTGATTGCGTTTCAGATACATTGAGATTGTCAGAAACAGCACCTACCAAGCTAGATAGGTCGATACCAGACGCTGCACTTGTTGCCATTTCAGTTAGGCTACTAGTAGTAACAGTTGAGTCAGCTTTCTTTTCACCTAAAAGGCCTTTAAGCTGGTCTATATTGGCGTTTGCGTTTGTTGTAAAGACGGTAAGAGCAAGCACTGCAGGCGCTAAAGCGAAACGGTTCATTATTGATTTCCTTTTGTGTACGCCAAGAGTGAAAAACCGGCTGGCGCAGCATGATTGAAAATAATCGTAGCAATGGGCTATCGAGTATTTACACCTTCCATATATTAGAAGTGCTCAGGTTTGTGAATACTTACATTCTACCCTAGTACAGCTCCATTTTGTTTCTTTGAAGTGTAAAGGTGCTTTACACTTTCACAAATCGCAAGGCAGCTGAGGCTTGTTTAACTTGGCCACTTGAGGGGAGGCGTGGTTAAAAGGCCCCAGGGTTGTACGCGGGGAGTAAGCAAGTAGTACGAACGATGTAAGTTTGAATGAGTGAGTAATTTAGTCAATTAGACAAAACACTAAAAGGAGCGGGGCGCTCCTTTTAATATTCTGACTTATTTTATAGTTTATTTACTTTGTTTTGGCGGAATAACTATGCGTTCTACATCTTGGGATGCGTTCTTCTCAACGCTCACCGTGTCAAGAGAAGAACTAAGCTGATAGTCTAGTTGCACAAGTAGATCTGTTTGCCTGATTCCTTTTCCGCCCTGAATACGAGGTTTATATTCCCATTGTTTTAGGGCTACTTGTGCGCTTTTATCAAACACGCCAGCAGGTACCGATTTTACTACTTTTACATTATCTGTAGCGCCGGTTTCTGTTATATCGAAGGAAAGCACAACAAAACCTTCTATATTTGCTTGCGCTGCTTTTTCTGGATAGCTTGGCGGGACGCGTTTAACAGGTGATGCCTCGTTAATCTTAGCTACAGCCTTTTTTGGTGCAGCAGGCGCGTTTGCTAAAGCGGTGTTGATAGTGAGCAGAGCGGCAACAGTTAGTACGCCAGTCGCCAGTAATTTATTAGCACTTGCAGGTTGCTTTATTGCATTTAAACGTTTGATCATAGTCCTTTTTTCTCCAAAGGTTGGGTAAAGCCCTAGTGAACTGTGCAGGGCGTTTGAACAATGCTCGGCACACTGCACGAGTGCTTTTGCATAGGTAAGTTTTTCGTTGTCTGTCTTGTCTTTCAGTACAGCGTGATCACAAGCCAATTCCTGATTGATTCTGAAGGATTTCAGCGCTAGCCAAATCAATGGGTTAAACCAAAATACGATAGCTACAATTAGCGCTAATGCATTCCAAAGGTGGTCGTAATGTTTGCGGTGCATATTCTCATGTTCTAATACCAGCGCTTGCTGCTGAATCGAGAACGCGCTTTTGAACGAGAAGGGGATAAGCACCTTGGGCGAGACAAAGCCAAACAGCATAGGGGTGGCAGCTTTACTGGAATAGTAGGCATTGGTGTGGATAGCGCGGCGCGTTCCTATCGATGCCCATATTTTAAGGTGATGTGCTAAGACAAAAGCAGTAATGGCGCTTGCACCCATAGCCCAGACGGTAAACCAGGTTTGAAACTCAGTAGGGTTTAGCGTTGGGTTAACCCCAACCACATAGCGAGTAAAGCTATTTGATGGAATACTAACCAGCGACATGGGAAGATTATTCACTATCAAGGAGCCTGGTACCAATGCCCATAACTTATAAGTAAGCGATACCCCTATTTTATTAGTAAAAAAATGCTCGCACACCATCAACAAAACAAGCGCTAGCGACAAGATACCTTGCTGAGCAACAATCCAATCAATCATTGTTTTCTTCCCATTCTTTGATAAGCGCTTTGAGCTCGTTTATGTCTTGTTTTGTCAGCGAGTTCTGATTAGCAAAGCCTGCGACCATAGGCGTGATTTTTCCTTTAAACAAACGACTGACGAAACTCGATGCTTCTTTTTTTGTATAGTCTTCTCGCGCAATCAGCGGGTAATAAAGGTACTGGCGTTGCTGTTTTTCAAATCCTAAGACTTCTTTTCTTACCAAGCGGCCTAATAATGTTTTTACGGTTTTTTCATGCCAGTCTTTCTTGTCATTAAGCCGTGAAATGACTTCATTCGACGTGGCTGGGTGGCCGTCCCACAGTACATCTAGCACTTCAAACTCGGCGTTAGAAATTTCGGGTTTGTCAGACATTTTGCTCAT
Source organism: Alteromonas sp. ABH4_453 (assembly GCF_056160665.1). Classification (NCBI taxonomy): domain Bacteria; kingdom Pseudomonadati; phylum Pseudomonadota; class Gammaproteobacteria; order Alteromonadales; family Alteromonadaceae; genus Alteromonas; species Alteromonas sp. ABH4_453. The sequence continues at coordinate 297,398 of NZ_JBSWXP010000001.1, read as the reverse complement.
AGGAACGAAACCTACCTTCATTGATTACAGTTGTAGTCGATGAGTTTAGATTACACTTGTAATTCTATAGTGCAAGCATTTTTTGTGTATTTTAAATCCAAAAAGCTTCTTTATATCTTAAATGAGGAAGGGAATGGTTTAATGTTTTGCGCGATTAACGTCGCCCAAAAGCGCAAATTAAAAGTGTGAAAATAAACGCTTGGTTCACGCTTGCTCATTTGAAAGAAAAAGAGCAGTGCCGAGCCTTTTAATAAAGGACATTGAAGTTAAGGTCGGTTGATTCCAAGAACTCGCCCAAAATGCGAGGTTGTTGATTCCCCCTTGGTACCATGACATAGCACGCTGGCTGGGGGATGACCTCTTGTAATTCGTACCACAAGGTATCCAGTACTTCGTTACCGAATTTTAAAAATGTTTCGCCCCAAGATGTTTTGTAGATAATAGCGACATCTTCAACTGTGGCTTTTTGGCGTAAGGTAGGAAAATTCACGATCGCAAAACATGCGGTTATGCGCTCCGGCGCAAGTAAATCGTTACGAGGTAGCGACGAGACTTTAACCGGTGGAAAGTACTTGCACAAGTGTTTGAGAAGGTCGTTAAGGTCTAACTCGCTTACTTCACCATAGTTGTAATCTAGATAAACTGCGCTGTTGGTATCAATTATCTTACTTGAAACCAACCATACCATTAACGCAATCGCGCTAGAAGCTTGGGATATTTTCTGAGCTTCATCAATGATACCTGATTTACTTAATAAGTCACCTGCATAGGCCGACCATACCTCGGTGCCGTTTTTTAGCTGGCGCATGGAAGTAGTAATTTTCTCGCAGTACAGACTCTCGTCGAATGCACGACGTAGAAACTCAATTTTAGCTTCTTTTTTAGCGTAATATGTACTTAAGCGCCTACCTAAAACCGTCATGTCTTTCTCATCCATCACTTGTTGGTAGTGGCCAAGTTCTTTAGAAATGCGTCGGTAGCATTTTAAGAGGAAACTGTGAACCCGACGACTAAGTTGTACGCGTTCGCTAAACGTCCAATCTTGTTGGTTGTCCAAATGAAGGATTTGCTTTCTGCTCCACCCCCATTGCCTGGCGTAAGAGGCTAAAATTCTACGCTTAAAGTTTGGCTTTTCTCCTTCGAAAAGGGATTGACTTAATGGGCAAGCACATTTTAAGTACAAACATTGCTGAAGGACTTCTATGTCTTCAGGCTGACCGTTAACTTTGTAGTGGGTGATAAGTTCGTCGAACATCAATGCGTAAGGGTCGATATCTGATACATGGCCCGGCGCTTCAGCACCGCGATGAACATGCTTTTTTAGCAAGTTACACAGAGGCTGACCGTGAGAAATATTGGCCAAGTACACTTCAAGTTTTGCCATTTTTAAAACAGACTTAAAGGGGGAGTCCATGGCTTTCCCCAATTGCCAAATGGCTGCGCCAAACAATTCACTGGCATCGAGCTTTTCAAGATGACCTAAGTCCATAAACCAATCAAGATCAGGTGAGCCGCCTTTTTCCAGGCTGTTATAAATAGCTTGGTACTGATTCTCATTGGTTCTTTCTGGCGTAAGCCACCAAAAAGGGGCTTTGCCCGCTACAACGATATTGGTGTTATAAAACTCGGCTTTTAAAAACAATGCTTGTGCTGAGCCGGCGCTTTCACCCTCGGCAACACCAAAGTCGTTTTGCTTTACTTTATCTATTTCAGAAAGAAAAAAATGTACTTCAATTCCAAAGGTATTGTCCGCCCATTTTTCAATGGCGGTTAGCTTCTGTTGAAGTAAGGAAAGTTCTACCTCTGAAAATCGTTTGCCATTGATGCACACCCAGTAATCAAAATCCGAGTCAGCGGTTTGTGCAATAGTACCCACACTGCCCATGAGAACCAGTGACTCTATGGCTCGTTGCCTTGGCCAGATTTGTTTAATATCCGCAAAAAAGTGACTCTCAGCGGGAAAACACCGTAAAAGCGCCTTTTCTATATCAGGCCTAAAAGAATAGTTATTGATGCCAAATGGAACAGTCTCACCCGAAGAAAGTGGGCCAATATAACCTGGAAGTGCTTCGTGATTAACGTGTACAAGGAAAGGGAGCACGTGAAAAAGTGGCTTGTGCTTTTCAGGCATGAGCGTAAGCGCTCGTTCAATACGGGCCTTGTTATACCTTAATACACGCAATAACCTAATGGTAAGGTTTTGCTGAACGGAGAGAGGCTGCTGCGCTGCCATTATATCAATCTACACTTCTTCATACCGCCAAGCATAACGCTAATTCGCATCGACTTCCTCTATTTTCGGCAACAACACAAGCTATGTTGTTTTAGTAATGTTTTATATAAAGGCGATGTTTAGAGTATACAAGAATACTTTTCTTTCTTAATGCGAGCAGTATGCGTCTGCAAAACATTTTTACAAATGTGTCGGCGCGCTTTTAGGCAACGTAATTTCAACGCTAAGACCACCTTTTTCTGGGCTTTGCATTACAAGTTTTCCTGCGTGCTTTTCTACTGCTTTTAGCGCAATGGTTAAGCCTAGACCAAAGCCTTCAGTGTGCATCTGATTTCCGGCTCGGTAAAAAGGCTGCATTAACTTTTCAATCTCAGCGTTGTCTACGCCAATACCATTATCCTTAACAACAATGACAACACTATTAGTACTAGAAACAACGTCTATAGCAACGGGCTGGCCTTTATCCGAGTATTTGCAAGCGTTACCCACTATATTGTCTAGCGCTTGATGCAAAGCTTCAGGGAAGCCTAAAATTATGGCGTCGTCTATACGTGATTGGTTGAACGTTAATGTGGTAGGAATACCCGGGTAGTTTACTGCCATATCATCCAATACACGGTTACATAACGCAATAATGTCACAGGGCTCAGCTTTCTGGGGCGTCTGTTCCAAAGTCGAAAAGTTTAAAATTTGCTGAATGAGCTGGTCCATTCGTTGGCAGTCATTGTGTATTTGTAATACGTGTTTGTTTTTAGGTTGATGCTGTTCGATAATTGCTGCAGATGCCTGAAGCCGAGCAAGAGGGGCGCGCAACTCATGAGATACATCATGTAATAACCTTTGTTGGGCACCTATCGCATCAGCGGTTTTGCTAACCATAAAGTTAATATCAGCTGCGAGGTCGCTTAACTCGTCGCCACGAGTTAGAAGTTGAGAGGGCACTGGTGTCGCAGTTTGGTCGTTGGCGTATTTTCGGCTAAAAGCCCCTAAATATTTTATGGGTTTAACGATGCTCCAACTAAGCAAAGCACTCACCAGAGCTGAGGCTAAAAATATGAAAACAAATTGTATAGACTGAAAGCGATTAAGCACTTGTTTGTAAATTCGAGGCGTTTGCGGTTGCCTAAATTGAGCGACATAGCGGTTGTTTGACGGCCCGTATATTTCACGTGTGATCCTGTGCTCTTCAGGCACTTTGTTCAGTCGATAGTGATAAACGACTTCATCATCAGGCGTTGAAATAAGCATGGGGATTAGCTGGTTTTCTCGCCCATTTCGTCTTTTAGCCCATTCTCTAATCTCACTTTTAGCTCTACCGTTTTTGAACGCTTCGTGTTCGTATCGCCATACAATCCTTTCAGCCTGGTTCGTCGCATCATCAAGAAAACGCTTGTTGTAGCTACTTGCAGTATACTCGTTAACTAACACGTAACTGGTAGCCGCCATTACCACAAGGCTAGCTACCCAAAAAGCAACAAAAATTCGCCAGAATAAGCGCTTGAAACCCAAGTTAGTTTTTATATCTGCCCATTTAACGTTACCAATCATTGCCCTTGTCTTCTATTCCGGTTGCTGAGGAGCGGTTAGCATTTGATAGCCCACGCCGCGAACAGATTGAATGACGTTGGAAATACCGGCTGCTGACAGCTTTTGACGAATTCGGCTTATATGTACATCCATCGCTCTGTCATAAGCTTCTAATGGACGTTTTAATACTTCCTGCGTCATTTCTTGCTTCGATATAGTTTGCCCAACACGCTCCATAAGATAGCTAAGTGCATTGAATTCAGCGCCCGTTAGCGCAAGAGCTTTGCCATTAACGGTTGCTTGCCGTGCACCTAGATCTAGGTGTATTCCATGCAATTCACTTGGCGAAGCGGAGGGTGTGGACTTCAGGTATTGTGTTCTTCGAATGATGGCGCGAATACGGGCACCAAGCTCTCTTGGGTTACAAGGCTTAGGTAGGTAATCATCAGCACCTAGCTCAAGTCCCACAATTCGGTCTATGTCATCGCCACGACCTGTTAGCATAAGGATTGGGGTTTGTTTTTCGGCTCTTACCGATTTCAGTACATCAAGCCCTGATATGCTAGGCATCATGATGTCTAGCACAACAGTGTCGTACTGCTCACTGTTGAGTAATGTTTTTATTGCTTCATCACCGCTGTAAATGGCATCTACACTGAAGCCGTCCCCTTCTAAAAACTCTTGGAGTAGGGCGCATAGGTCTTTGTCATCATCGACGAGCAACACATTGATTTTTTCATTTTTCATACCTGAATTTTACCCCTATTTACTGCGGTGTTTTTTAACTTTACCCAACTTTACACTAGCTTAACCCTACTTATCGATTGATTCACGCATACTAAATCCCGTTGATGAAACAACATTATTTTTAAACGTCATGCATAACCATGACAAAACAAGTAGGAAGATTAAGATGAAAAAATTAATTACCGGTGTTTTATTAAGTGCATGTATCGCAACCACTGCTTATGCAGGCGGTAAGAATTCTGATGAGCGTAGAGGTGGAGACTTCTTGCCTTTGCATAAAATGGAAAGAGTACTAGACCTAACTGAAGAGCAAAAAGTGCAGTTTCGAGCGTTAAAAGAAGAGCTTAAGGCTGAGCATCAGGCTAAAAGAGCAGAAATGACCGAGGGTGGTAAGCGCCGTAAAGTTAATGCGTTAGCGGGGTTAAACCCTGACGACACTGATTATCAAGCGAAAGTGGAAGCTATTGCAGAACAAAAGGCTGAAAAAGCCAAAGCTCGCTTTCTTAAACGTGCAGAACTTCGCATGAAAGTAGCGGAAATCCTGACCGATGAACAGCTTGAAAAGTTCGATAACATGAAAAAGAAACGCGGAAAAAAGCAGCGTCAGCGTAGCTAATTTATACCACGTTTAATCAGTAAAAGGCGCCTCCATGGCGCTTTTTTGCTAACGGCCATTGGCAAGCTGCGTTTGTAAATGTTGGCTTGCGTGAAATGTGTTTAGCTAGTTTTGAATAGCACTTGATGGGTACTGTTCTAGCAATTTTATTACAAGTTCATCGAGTTTCTTTTGAATACTAATACTGTCTTTCGATTCAAGTTCAACACTACCTGAAGCGCTATAGATAAATTTGCCATTCCTTACCATATCAATCTGGAGTCCCTGCTGTAGAGACGTCTGCTCACCAACGGGAATGCTAAATATACTGCCCAACGATATACCGCCCGAGCGACCGAAGCTACCCGTACCCAACCCAAGGTTTAAAGTAGTACCGTCTTCTTTTGCTGTGGTAGATGGCAAATACCCCACAGAAACATCAGCATTGTCTTCTGCCGACGGTGTTAAACCCTTCGCAATTAACTGCTCGGTCATGGTTGAAGACAGATGGTTGGCGAGGGTTTCATTAATAGGATTCAACGGCGATTGAATGTAAAAGGTTTTAATGTCAGCAAAGTTTTGCGTGTCATCTACGCTTACTTGAGGTTTGCTAGCGCACCCAACAACTAACGCTAAACTTAAAAACGACAACAAGACTGACTTTATACCATACTTCTGTTGTCTAAACCCTTTGTGACATTCTGTTGAAGTACTACTTCCCATAATAATTTCCCTCTAAATTACTGCTGTTAAAAGGATGCTCTGTCAGCAGAAATGTTTAACGATTGCTAACTTTAACGACACAATACCCTGTTTTAGATCTGAATTAACACTAAATGTGGTAACAAAAGGCCACAGCCTTTTGCTCACTGAGCATAATTCGCTGAATTGTCGTCACTCGTCGTCGAATTGTGCTCTGCCACGGTATTTAAACCGTATGCTTTGTTATGTAATGTTGCTTACCTACTTTCTGATACGCATGCTAAAGCGTACGCATAGAAGTTTACGGTAGGCGAGCGGCTATGTCTTAAAAAAGATTTGAAGGTAAAGGATATGCATATTAAGCGCACGTTAACAGCTACTGCGATAGCGGCAGTTTTTTCTATTAATGCAGCGGCACACGAAGCACATGATTCTCAAGTTGAATTGGTCGGCGACATTAAAGGTACACAAATTACTGGCGTGACGGTAAGTAATGATGGGCGAGTATTTGTAAACGCGCCCAATTGGCGAGACGGCGTAGGGTTTTCTGTGGCTCAGGTTACCGGTAACGGAGAGTTTGTTGCATTTCCTAATAATGAAACAAACGAGTGCGTAGCGCAAAGCGAGGTAAGAAAGGATTGCTTTTTGGCCGTGCAGTCAGTGGTTGCCCACAAAGATAAACTGTATGTGTTGGACACCCGCAACCCTAAATTCAACGGGGTAGTGGATGCGCCTCGTTTGTTTGTCGTGGATTTAGCTTCAAATGAAATCGAAGGAACCTTGATCCTCAGTGAAGATGCTTATCACTCTGATTCTTACATTAACGATTTACGCGTAGACGAGCACACAAATCGCATATACATGACGGATTCGGCTCATGCGGGCTTAGTGGTGTATAACCTCGATGACAATACCAGCTATCGCATTTTAGATAATCATGAAACCACAAAAGCCGAGGTAGAGTCCTTAAGTATTCAAGGTAAGCCCTTCAGCATGACTGTTCAATCAGACGGCATCGCGTTAGATACGTTGAACGACACACTATATTTCCATGCTTTGTCGGGTTATTCACTGTATGCCATTAATACCTCTGATATAAAGAAAGCATCGAACGAGGTACTAGCTAATAAAGTGCGCAAAGTCGCTACAACAGGCGCTCCTGATGGCATGACTTATCATGAGGGCAACGTCTATTTAGCTGACTTAGAAAAGCAAGAGGTGCAGTACCTTACGCCAAGCCTCGACCTTCGCACACTTGTAAAAGGCGATGTGGTGAACTGGGCTGATACCTTTAGTATACATAATGATGAGCTTTACTATACGAACAGCAAAATTCAAGATGCGGGCAGCGATGTCAGCGACATGACGTTTGAAGTATACAAAACAGCGCTACCTTCGCGTTAAATCACGAGAAATAGTTGAGGAAAAGGAAATGATCATGACAAAAGGAATCGGCAGCGCGTCACTTGCTTTGGCAGTAGCATTGTTTGTGACGGGGCAGGCTTCAGCTAAATCAGAATTTGAATATGGCCCAGTGTTTAGCTCTTTTGGAAAACATGCGCCAGTGGATGGCGTTAGTTTTACTGAAAATCAGACATTCAAGGTTGCATTTGACGTAGCTAAAGCGGCAAAACCAGGCGAGGTTAACCGCAAGTTTGAGTCGCTCGCGCGTTTTATCAATATGCATGTAGCTAATGGTATGAAACAGGAAAATCTTTCCCTTGCGCTTGTGGTTCACGGTTCTGCCACAGAAGAAATGCTGACGAGTGATTTCTTCAAACATCGCAAAGGCCAGCCTAATGGTAACGAAACGTTACTTTCTGCACTGATGCAGCAAGGTGTCGAAGTAATAGTATGCGGACAGTCGGCTGCAGCCCATGGCGTTGAAAAAAGCGCATTGATAGACAGAGTGAAAATGGACTTGTCAGCCATGACAGCGCATGCGCGCTTAGCGCAAAAAGGGTATTCGGTTAATCCGTTTTAGGTTGTTTAATACATGCAATAGTAGGTTTGTTTAAGACAAAAAGGAGCAAAGAGTAATCCAACTTTATAGACTGTAAAAGAATATTTGAGTCTTCGGCATGATACTTCTCGTTTTAAATTTCTAGTACTGTCATTAAGGTTGTAATCTCATGGTAACCTGCCACGGTGGTTTGGTTTTTAACAATTTCCGTTAACAATCAAAACTAACCGTTATGGATACCTTATAGCTGTGGTTTATCGCTCGGAAAACCAAAGAAACGAACTACGATATAATCATTATCAATGTTCTGCCTGAACAAAACTGACCTATATTTTATTATTGACTTTTGACATCAGAAAACGCAAAAATGATATTCCGCAAAGCGTTACGTCTGCGAAAAGAACTAAAGCGGTTTAACTTTTAAAAGCCAAAGGAAGGCTCGTTATCAAACAGTTTATCTTTATAATCTTTCTGGTGACGAGCATATCGTTTTTCTTCAGAGTCAGCATTGTGCTGGGGCTGTACGCGCTAGACCCTCTGCAAATGTCGTCGGTAACCGATGATGCCTCAGCTGAAATTGTTAATCGGATTGGCTCTCTTATTTATAGAGGGGACGGACAGGATGCGGTGACCGTCGTTCTTATTGATGACTCTTATCTGATCGATACTAAATCACAGTGGCCGCTGCCATATGCCCAGCAATCTCAGCTATTCCGGCAGATCCTTCGCTACAAGCCCGATGCAATCTTTATTGATTTACTTTATACCCACGACAGGGCTGAGCGCGGCGATAGCTTCTCCACGCTGAAAAACGTTCTAGATCGAGCTGGTCGACGCACGCCGGTGTTTATCCCCAAACCTGACGAGTCGGAATTTTCAGACGAAGTGCTCTTCAGTACGGCGCATCCGGTGGATGTTCAGTGGCAGGGCCATGATGACTTTTATCCCCTTGCGCTGGGCGTATTGCCCACGCCGGCTCCAGCCCTGTTTGAGGTGTATTGCCAGCGCCATGATTGTGAGCGCGGTGTATTGGAAAGCCGAGAAGATATGTATATTCAGTGGGGATCAAAACTGCATCCTGAGCAGGAAAACTTTACTCCACTGGTTCGCTGCATGAGAGATGAGTCAACCTTCGCAAGTTTCTTTCACATCTTCGTTTCTGAAGTATTCTGGAAGTTAGCCGATGACTGGCGTCAGCCTTGCCCCTATACCCGTACCATTATGGCTCAGCAGTTATCAGCAAATTCTGACGATGCTGAGACACTGTTTCGTGAAGCCATTACTGGAAAAATTGTGCTGGTAGGAGCATTGATTCAGGGCGCACGCGACGAAATTGTGACCCCAGTTCACGGAAAAATTGCTGGTGTCTATTTTCATGCAATGGCATTAGATAACCTCATAACCATGCAGAATAGCTATTACCGGCCTGCTCCCAGCGTATTCCGTAAATTGGATGTCGTAGATTTGGCAGATTGCCTACTGCTGATCCTTGTTATGCTATGGAGTCGTTACAGTGAGGGGAAGCTTCACTGGTTCACACGTTACAAAACCGTTTTAACGCCTCAACAAATTAAGATGCGTAGCCTTTACGGCGCGCTCGCAGTGATCTCCATTATTCTGGCTACCTCATACGTATTTGTGAGTGTTTTTCATACGCAGCCCATTAACTGGATCCTGATAATACTATTAGTTGTAGGTGTTCTCGTCGATCAATATCGCCGACATCACCTTGATATAAATGTAGTAAAAAAACTTAAACGTAAGGGCAAACTAATGCTAGTTGGTCTGATGCGGCTATTGAAAACTAAGGAGAGGTAGATGATAAAAAAAATACTTTTGGCAACGTCGGTTCTATTTTCTTTAGGTGTATTTGCAGGATCAGATAATACACTAAAAATTCTCAACTTTGAGGTTGATCCGGTGATGATACTGGATAGCACTGGTAAATTAGTAGAAGAGATTCCCGTTTCTCAATTACCAGAACCGGACATAGAAGTGCTGGCATTTAATGAAGAATTGGAGCTGGTACAGATCAACACCAGAGCTGGTACGCTGATCTGGTTAGATATTTATGATTTAGAACTGAATCAAGGCAAAATAGTAGAGCTGGACTGCTCAGAACTAGCGACTGCGAGAGAAGCTGATCATCACGAAACTGGCACCATGGGATTTGGTGGCCGCTGCTCAAAGGATTGATATCATGAGAAAATTAACACTAACATCCGTAGTAATGGTCTCGTTTGTTTTGGGGGGATGTCAAAGTACTATCGAAGGCATTGGTAAATCGATGGGGGATTTAGTCGGAGGGCCTGTCCATGAAGGCTTCGCCGGTAGGTTTATAGAGCAGGACAATGTGAATGAGTACAAGCAGCGTGATGATGCGCTGACGGGGGAGGGGCGCCTCATCAGTTATTCCGGTCTGGACATTCCTGCCGATCAGATTCGTCAGTCTCACGTAGTTGACTCGCCGGAACTTGAAGCTTACCTCAATAATATTCTTGATAATATTATGGAGCAGTGGAGCGGGACGCCAGTAAATGTGCAAATTCAGGTGGTACATTCACAAACCTTTGCGCCTTATGCCGATGCTTACGGCATGATCAGTGTGCCATTAGGAGCCATTAACAATGTTGAAAGTGAGGACGAACTGGCATTACTAATTGCGCATGAGGCCAGCCATATTTTACTGCGCCATCATGAACGTGATGCTATTGTGCAGCAGGACAAGAAAAACGTAGAAATGCTGGCGACGGCAGTCATTGCCGCAAACGTGGTAAGAGACACCCAAATGACCAAAGTGGGCGATACCCGGAAGCTCACCTATAACGGCAGTGCACAGGGACAGGACAATATATCTAAGGCTGCTATCTATAATGCCGTAATTCAGACATTGTCTGACAGCGTGTGGAGTACCGCCTGGCAGCGCACTCAGGAAGGCGAGGCGGATTTGCTGGGCTTTGATATGGCCGTTGCAGCAGGGTATTCGCCCCGTGCAAATGCGCATGTGTTGCAGCGGTTAGCTGACTTCCAGGGAAAGCAAGATAACGTATTATCAGTATTCTGGGCTCAAAAGAAGGAGGCGCTTTCGGCTGCCTTTGACGATATGAATCTAAATGCGATGGCTTATGAGCTCAATGGCGCTCTGATGGGGGGACTGAAATCTGGCCTTGGCTTTGCCACTGATAAACTTCAGAAGCTTCATAATTCTCCGGAAGAGCGCGATAAGGCAGTGCGAGACTATGCCCGCCGTGAGTACTTGTCCGATATACGCCGCCGGGTGAACAAAACCAGTTGGGAAGGTTTAAAAACGAACCATCAAGTTGTCGCTCTGTTAACAAGCTATAACGCTGCATTCTCCGCATCAAATGCGCTGGCTAAAAACGATTTGGAAGCCGCTGCCTTGTATGTTCAACAGTCACGCAACGCGCAAACCGCAGGTCATCCCTACATTCGTGAAGTCATGTATAACTTGCGCATGGCACAGGGCAATAAAGCGAAAGCAGAACAAAACTTGGCGTTGATTACTCAATGGGAAAATGCGTCACCGTCATTGTTTGAAACCAAAATTCAGCATGATTTTGAGCGTCAGGATTATGCTTCAGCCCTTGAAAGCATCAAGCAAGCCGAAGAAATTTTTGGTAGCAGTAGCAAATTTATCGTGCAGAAAGCGGTCGCGCTGTCGAACTTGAGCAAGCAAGAAGAGGCGGAGGCAGAACTGGATAAATGCATGGAATATGATGAAGTGAAAGCGACCTGCGAGGCAATGAAAGCACAGATTAGTTAACAGCGAACCAAGTCGTTTAAAGTTAACAAGCCACTTAAAACGTGGCTTGTTAACTTTTGGTATGGTGAGAACCTGCGTCAGCTACTCAGCGAGCTGTTAACTGCTATCTCAGTGGGCTATTACAATCAATTTGCGAGTCGTTGAAGAAGTCGGCAATTGGGACTTATCTCAGAGTCTACAGCAGAATGTCATCCGGTCTGTTTGGCCTACGCGTCGTTTGTTATTCGTTTCTGTAAACCAGTCTCGAGTACGTATTTTTTAAAGTGAAGAAAACTGATCATTTTTACTTGTATCATCGATGATGGTTTGCCTGAGCCCCAACAGAAATATCTACTCTTTCCCGTATACTTCTTTTCTTGTCATGCACCAAACTCGAAATCCCTTGGGATGATATAGTTGTCAATCATTTTGATTTGTTCTCGCCCGACAATTGACGTCTGAATCTAGCATATTTAATGCATCCAAAATCAAAAAGTACGAAAATTCTCCAGTTAACACCATCTCAACTAAAATTCTACGAAGTAGCTCAAGCATGTGAAACCTGCCCAAGCGCAATAATTTTCTCAAATGGTGTGGTGTCGGGCAACGTACCTAAAGCAAAACCAATAGCGTTGCCAAGCCTAGATTCACAAAAAGTATGAGCGATATCGATAATGGCGTCATTGTTGTCGAGTGCCGTAGCAAGTAACGCACATGCTTGAAGCGCGAGCGCCATCTGTTCGGTTAAATAGCGGCTTCGTGATTCCATATTCTGCGTGTTTGATAGCTCGTCAAATAACTTACTAAGGTAAATATCGTAGTACTTGTTTTGGCCTGCTTGAGTTTTGAGCTCGGCAAACAAGGCCTCTTTCACGTTGGGCTCTTTGGCGAGTGCGCGCAGTACATCCAAACATTGAACGTTTCCACTGCCTTCCCAAATAGAATTAAGCGGAGCTTGACGGTAATAACGGGGCATAGGATTTTCTTCCACGTAACCAATGCCACCTAAACACTCTTGCGCTTCGTTTACAAACATAGGTGTGCGCTTACAAATCCAGTACTTTCCAATTGCGGTGGCAAGCCTTGCCAGTGCTGCTTCATGGCTATCACTCTTTGCACTATCTACTGCCTTTGCAACGCGCATAGTAAGCGCGGTAGCAGCAGCACACTCAATGGTGAGATCTGCCAACACATTTTGCATTAGTGGCTGATTGACTAAGGTTTTGCCGAAGGCGTCGCGATGGCTTACGTGGTGTAATGCGTGAACCAGTGATTGGCGCATAAGTGCTGATGATCCAATCATGCAATCCAGTCGGGTAAGCGACACCATATCGATGATCACTGGCACGCCCCGGCCTTCTTCGCCAATCAAGTATGCCGTGGCTTCTTGGAATTCAACTTCAGATGATGCATTGCTCCAGTCGCCTAGCTTGTCTTTCAAACGCTGAATGCGCACGTTATTAAGTTCACCGTTTTCAAGCATTCTTGGTAGTAAAAAGCAGCTTAGTCCGCCTTCGGCTTGCGCAAGAATAAGGTGTGCATCGCACATGGGGGCAGAGAAAAAGAACTTATGCCCTACAATGTGGTAACTGCCATCAGCTTGTTTCACTGCTGTAGTGGTATTACGCCTCACATCCGACCCGCCTTGTTTTTCTGTCATGCCCATGCCAATTGTCAGCCCGTGTTTCTGGCTTGCCGGTAAGGCGCGAGGGTCGTACTCGCCATTAATGGTTTTATCTAGATAGTAGGGCGGTAAGCACTTCCCATATCGCATGGCTGGGATCGCTGCATGTGTCATAGTCAGTGGGCAAGAGGTACCAGATTCAGCTTGATAGTGCATATACATTAGTGCTGCCCGGATGGTATGCGCACCCTCAACCCCCTCATGCTTCCACGAATAGTTATGTATATTATGTTGCATCGCACTTTTCATAAGCGCGTGATAGCTCGGGTGAAACTCTACATTATCTGTGCGGCGGCCATAACGATCGAATGTATGAAGCGTTGGCTTGTTCTTATTAGCGAGCTCCCCGTTACCCATAAGTGTATCACCCGCAAGTTGGCCATATTGATCTAATAAACCTTCGTCATGCTGGTGTGATGATGGTAAATGGTGGTTTACCAGTAGACGTAATAACGCATCGTCACGCCAAAAATTGTAAGGGGCGGCAATGGTGGGCTGATTTTCTACAGTGTGCGTTACAAATCGATTTGATAAAGTCATGGCATTTCCACTTAGTGAATACACAAAATGTATCTTGGTGCTAGATCTCTACATTAAACATTACATCAACAGTTTCAATTTAACAAATAATGTAATGTTTGTGCCTTGCGTGCGTTTATATAATGATGGAAGCCACGTGGTTGGCCTCAAATGGTTTATGCAATCAACGGAGTTGAGGCTTGATTAAGTATTTAGGTCCTATCTAAAACAAAGAAGTAAATAGAACTTGCAGCTAGAAAAAGAGAAAAAGCCCGTCGCACGAAAGTTATTGCTAAAGCTCTTGGGTTCCCGAGACAATATTCAAATGAATGCCAGTGCAGCTGTTCGCGTGGGGGCATTGTTTGGTATTTCTGAAAATAACATTCGCGTTACGCTCACCCGTTTGCAGTCTGCTCAGCTTATCACCTTGGTTGAACGCGGTTATTACAAACTAGGAGACGAAGGCATTCGTTTTGCTAAAGAAATACACCAGTGGCGCGAAGATGAGAATGGGCTCGTTCCTTGGCAAAACGATTGGGTTGTCGCTCAAACCAGTACCATTCCTAAAAGTGATAAAAAGCAGCAAAGAACTAACGAACGCGCACTCAGGCTTATGGGCATGAGAAAGCTGGCAAACGATGTTTATCTTAGACCCAATAATTTTTCAGGCGGAGCAGGCGAAGTAAGAGACAAACTTTATTCACTTGGCCTATCGAGTAAGGCGCTAGTGTTTAGCGCTAAAAACTTTGACAGTAAGACACAAGGCAAGGCGATGGGGCTATGGCGCCACTTAAACTTAGCGTCGCTATACAAAAACGGATGTAGTGAAATAGAGAAATCTCTGGCTCGATTACCGTCTTTACCCCTTGAAGAAGCAACAAAAGAATCTTATGTGATAGGAGATAGAGCGTTATACCACTTGGTCTTTGACCCTTTGCTGCCAACACCACTCGTAGATGTAGCAATGCGTGAGCGTTACCGTAACCTTGTAAAAAAATACGATGATATGGGCGCACAGATATGGCTTCGCTTCTTAAACCAAAGTTAGGTGAGTAAACGCTGAATTAAAACGGAAGTAGCTGAAATGGAAGTAAATATGACCGCATCAAGACCGTTATTTAAACATATTCGTAATCATACCGCGCTTTTCAGTGAGCTTTCTCAATATAGAAACGCTGCGGTAGATAGATTAGGGTTTTCAGGCTTTGAATTTCATAAAACTCCAAAGTTCGTAACCGAAGATGGAAGCAGGCTTACTATAGAGCCTGAAAGAAGTATTGTTCTTCCAAAAGTGAACGCACTGGCAGGGCTTAAAAATAAGCTAACGCAAGCCATTTCAACGTTGCACATGGTTGAACATAGTGAAATAGGCTATCGCTATCCAACAGCAGCGTTAGCAGGTCTAGATGCTCCGTTTATAAAGCGGATGCGCTCTGAGTATTTTCATAAAGTGGATGAAGACAGAAGCATTTGTCGTCCTGTGAATTTGTCCTATGGAATCAAAAGTCGCGGAAAAGCTGATAACCGTCAAGAATACGAAGTCTGGATGCCAGAAGAAGCGCCAGATCAAAATCCGCTGCCTTTGCTCATAAACGCGTACGGCGAAGACTTACCCGATGATGTAAGGCACTTTGTTGAACAACCTTCAAAAGTGCATGGTTGGATGGGCGTTAAGCGTGCGGCATTTGAAGCGCTTTATACAAATAAGCAACACTGCGGCGAGTTGATTATTTGTATCGCTATGAGCGTAGATGCTTACAATATTGGCGCTAAGCCGGATTTAGCCTATTCTCCAGAGGCCGAAAGTTCTATTGCAGTGAGTAATGCAGAGTTTGAATGGGAAATAGAGGGTTACTATGCGCCACGAGGCTGGGTGTTTGATCACGATGAAGTTTGGGCAGCAATAAATCACACGTTAGAAGCTATCAATGAGCCACTCGATGATCTCTATGGTAAAAAAATTATTCCTATTGCAGAAAGCAAAACGGAGCGAATTTTGTCAACGCTGCAGTCACTGGGCGTCACGCAACAAGAAGTAGATAACCTCAATCTTCAGCCATGGGAGTTCATGCTTACTGAAAGCGAGCACAGGGTGAAAGCGCACGACCCCAGTCGTTCTGTTAATTTACTGGGCAGACTCAACCGACTTTTCTACCAACCAGAACAGCAGTTACCTTCACTTAACTGGATGCACGATCTCATCCTATAGATTTAAACTTTAAAGATTACTCCGCTACTCGACTTTATTTATTGTCATTTACAAAACCAAGCGCGCTGAAAAGCAATTTCATGCGCGCTTTTTTGTGCATCTGCGACCCTACACCTGTAACTAGAAAGACTTATATGTAAATTTTTATATAAACGATGTTATTTTTTGTAAATAACTTTCATTTTTGACGTGATCTGTATGTTTAAATCTATATTTATGTAATTAAATTACGGAAAATGCTTTATTTTTCGTAAGTATTGCTCATAATGTACACATCACTTAAGTGATATCTAATTTAGTTACAAAATAGGAATTCAAAAATGAAACTGTCTACTTTCGCTATTGCTCTAACACTATCTGTTGCTGCTACTCAATCTTTTGCAAAAGATGTAGTACTAAAGCCAATTAACGACAACATCGAAACACAAGCGTGTTTAACTGCGGCTAAAGACGGTTTTGGCTCTGCATTGCGTCTTATCCGTTCAAAAGGTTTTAATGCTGAAGAGTTCAGTGCATCTGTACGTTGTAACGGCGAATCACTTCGCACCTTTGCTTACATGTACAAAAATAACAAGGCGACTGAAAACGCGAAAACGGTAGCACTTGTTGCTAAGAACCAAGATGTAGCATCACAAGCGTGTTTAGAAGCGCTTTCAGTAGGTAAAGAAGCCGCGCTAGCGAAGTTTGGTTTGGAAGGTGAAAACATTATCTGTAACCACAAAACAATGTCTGATTTTGTTCGTGAATACAGTGCAGAGAATGTAGTTGTTCGCACTGCTGCTGAATAAGACTGCGTTTTAGGATAGCAACCTACTGCTAATATTTAGTACAGTTTCATGGCCTTTCGCTTGAAAGGGTGAAAGGCCTGACACTTTACGCTTCGCTCGATTTAATTTCACGTAAGTCTTTCCTCATCGGCTAACCTTTAGCCACACAGTTCAGTTTTTTCATTATGTAAAGGCCTCAAAATAAGGGTAATGTATCCACCTGTAGTTATTGATTTTCATCAGACTGAATCAAATGAAACTCAGTTTGCCTACCATCTAAATAAGTTACTGACTTACCGTCAAAAAATGCATCTTCTTCCAGCATAATTCTAATTTCTTTGTTCCACTCTTCAATAAAGCTAGCCGCATTGAGCTCTATAGAATAGGCCGTTTGTGCAAACATCGGGTAATCCCCTTTAATTGGTACGCCTTCTTGAGCATCCCACATTCCTATTGTTGGGCCAGCCGCGTGCCCATGAAAACCAAGCGGGTGAGTGTAAATAGCGGGCTTGATACCTTGCTCAATCGCCTGCTGTCGCGACATGCTTAATATGGTATTACCCGTTCTAGCTACTTTAAAATTATCGGTCAAAATGTCTTGTAATTTATTTCCAGATTTGAGTGCTTGTTTAAGTGAAGCTGGCGCGTCTTTTTCTCCAGGTTTTAATACGTAGGCATGTTGCTGTTGATCTGTGTTAAGTCGAAGGTAAGTAATGCCGAAATCAACATGAATGAGATCGCCCGGACGAATGATGTTTTCGCCAGGGCGTTTACTGAACGCGCTGATTTGGTCGAATACTTCATTGTCTTGGCGTTGAATAGAGACGGTGGGATGAAACCAATTAGTGAGTCCTAGTGCACGGGTTTGGTCGCGAAGCCACCACACAACATCGTCTGTGGTCGTAACGTTGGGTGTGATAACCTCGTTTGAAAACGCTGTTGCTATTAGCGAATGACCAATTTGGGCCAGAACAGGATAATACTTCATTTCCAGTTCACTTCGGGTTTCTAACCAACCAATTGAAAGCTTCTCACCACTTACAACACGGCTTTTTAGTTCGTTAGGAAGCACAGCCATAAACTTTTCGTGCTCAGTAGCGGTCATGCCGTCGGCAAGTGCGAAAGCATCAGACCTATTTATGGCTATTTTTAAGGGATTTCGGGTCTCGATAATATGTTTCAATGCTTCCCACTGGTCGGGTTGTGCTTCCTTATCCCATGCTTTTTTAAATAATGAGCCTACTGCGTACCTTGCTACAGCCAACCGTTCTAGCGGTTGACCATTGCCAGGGTCATAAATGACTAACATGGTATGACGTCGTGCAGAAACCCAAGTAGAAGGCAGCATGGTTTTTAAAACGGGATCTTCATTGTATTCCCGTGACATCAACACCCACATGTCGATGCCTTCTCGCTCCATAATGTGGGAGAGTACATCACTGAAACGCTGTTCAAGAATATTATCAATTAAGACACTTCTTTCTTTCATCGACAGCACGGAACTGGCTTGTACACTGAAACCGAAAAGGGCGAGTAGAAGAAATAAGGTTTTTTTCATATGCATTCCGTTGTTTTGACAGATGTTTTGGTATTTACTGGTTATTCTTTATACCGTTAACACGTTAATTACGCTTTGTATATATAAATCAACTGAATGGATATCTTGATGAAATTCTCTCTTTATTCTTGTTTGCTATTTTGTGTGTTCATGAGCTTTCACTCGGTTGCGCAAACGTCTATTAAGTGGGGCACTGACTATTGGCAAGATTATACAAACTACGACGGAAGCGGCTTTTATAACGAGCTAGTACATAAAGTATTTCCAGAACCAGAGTATACAGTAGATATTCACTATTACCCCTGGAAACGTAGTGTGAAGAACGTATTGCAAGGAAATATTGATATGACAGGCGCTATGCACAAAACAGAAAGGCTTTATCATTCTGAGCGGCCTGTGCTTATTGACACCGTAGTTATGGTAAGCCGTGTACAAGATGCCCTAACGCGAGATTCTCTTGATAACAAACTCGGTGCTTACCGTTCTGGTTATGAAGATATGGTGTTCTATCCCTATTTAGAAAAAGCGACGATGGGACTGGAGGTTGAAGATTCGTATAAGGGATTAACTTTGCTAGCAATGAAGAAAGTCGACTTCTATGTTGGAGCAGATAGTTTGGTGCAACTTGCTTTAAATGAGCGTGACGACCGCGCTGAATATGAGATCTCTGAGTTAGGTAGTTTTAAATTGTATTGGTCTTTCGCTCTCACTGAACATGGTTTGGCACTTAAAACCGCATTTGATGAACGATTAGAAGCTTTGCGCAAGCAAGGTGTGCTCGCGCAGCTTTATCAAAAATATGATCTTATTATGCCTTTCTGAATGGCCCAGAGGCGGAGGGAGATAAACTTCATAAATTAGCAGTAAGAAACTACCTCAATTTCTATATTTTGCTGCGCCATAAAGTAAAAGCGTCTACCTGGCTCGTAATCACCGTGGCTGTAGGTTTTAAAATTTTGCGCTAAAACCTGCTGTTCTGTTTCGTCTAAATTTTGAACTACAATGCCGACATGGTTAACGTTGGCCAAGGTTTTATAATCACTCTCTATCTCATTAATAGTCTTAGGTCTGTACAGCGCTAGGTAGTCTTTATCGTTTCCCACGTGCACCGTATAGCCATCGTTTTTAGCGCCTCCGCTCCAACGTACTTTCCAACCAAATAGTGTACAAAGTAAGGTGGCTAGCTCATCTGGGTTTTCAACGGTGATATTCGTGTGCTCTAAGTATGCAGTTATCATGTGTTTTTCCTTGTGTAGATATTCAACGAAAAACAGCTTAATATCTAAAGCTAACTTTAGATCAAGAGTTTTTATGTGCTATTTAAATATCGGGAAAAAAGGACGCTATGGCACCAGAACCTATGGTAAGCATTGGCTTTATTGCCAAACGTACTGGCAATGCTGTTTCATTAATTCGCTATTATGCAAATGAAGGCCTTATCCCTTCTGTTCGCACCGAAGGAGGAAATAGGGTGTTTCCTCGCTCTGTTATTCGTAGGGTTTCTTTTATTTTAATCGCGCAAAATATGGGTTACAGCCTCGCGCAAATAAAGCACCTATTATCTACGTTGCCTGACAACAGAACGCCGTCCCAATCAGATTGGGCAACGCTAAGTAAGGTGTTTAATCAGCATATTGAAGCAAAAATCGCAGCGCTGACCAGTTTGAAAAGCTCGTTGGAAGGATGTATTGGCTGTGGGTGTCTGTCATTGGAGCGCTGTAGGCTTTACAATACTGACGATAAAGTAGCTGCCCAAGGAAGTGGCGCCCAATTGCTCGATGAAAAGGTTCAATCTCAATTTTTAGTTTCACATAAAAAGTAGCGCTTCATGCATCCAAAAAATCTCCATAAGAAAGGCTATCCAATGGATGCGCTGTGTCAGTCATACCCTGCGCTTAAGCCTTTTTTAGTTAAAGCGAAAAGCGGCAATACCAGTATAGATTTTACCAATTCACAAGCAGTAAAAGAGCTTAATGCTGCCTTGCTTCGTCACTATTATCGCCTTGAGTACTGGGATATTCCTGAAGGCTACTTATGCCCCCCTGTTCCTGGCAGGGCCGATTATATTCACGGCATTGCGGACCTATTAAAATCAACAGGTTATAATGAGAAAAACGAGCACTATAAAAATGTTCGGGGGCTAGATATCGGTGTGGGCGCTAATGCTATCTATCCTATTATTGGCGTTACGTCCTACGGATGGTCGTTTGTAGGTAGTGATGTCGACGATGCCGCAGTAAAAAGTGCTAAAACGATTGCTAGCAGAAATAGTGTACTAGCCAACAAATTCCAAGTTCGCAAACAAACGAACAGTGCGCACATTTTTAAAGGCGTAATTGAAGAGAACGAACGGTTTACCTTTACTATGTGTAATCCTCCGTTTCATAAGTCTGCGCAAGATGCACTGTCAGGCACGCGAAGGAAGACATCTAACCTAACCCGTAATAAACAGAAACGAAGTGGTGCAAAGTTTACCGATAATCGTGAGCAAGGTTTTGGGAATCGTACATCCAAGCTTCAAGGTAAAAATGCCTCTTACCAAGGTAGGGATGCGAACTTGAATTTTGCGGGCCAATCGAATGAACTTTGGTGCGAAGGCGGTGAACTTGCCTTTATTCAGCGCATGGTTCAAGAGAGTGTCTCTGTAAAAGACAATGTAGAATGGTTCACCTGCTTGGTGTCGAAGAGTGCCCATTTGAAACCAATTAAAACCAGTATTGATTATTACGGTGCTGCGCAGTGTAAAGTGGTTGATATGGGGCAGGGGAGTAAATTGAGCCGCTTTGTTGCGTGGACTTTTTAACCGACTTATAGCTAAGTTAAATTGACCGAATACAGTTGATGCAGCGTAATGCGAGCACGCATAGTACTTGCTAAGGAAAGTGGTTCTTGTTCTGAAGAACCACTTTCCAAGTCAACGTTTAGAAGCTAAAGGTTTTCGATACACCAAACACGATGCGTTCATCGGCGGTATCAAAATCGAGATTGGTGTTTTCAGCTGCAATTTCGAAATCGAACCCTTCGTAGCTCGTTTGGTAAGCCAAACGGTAGTGGTAAAAAGAGGTGTCATCACCATTCCATAGCCACTTATCGCTATCTAACGAGTTTGATACATCAAAGCTTGCACGTAAATTGTGGTTGGGTGCGATTTCAAAGTTATGAGCAACCATCGCGATGGCGTGTTTAGCGCCTGTTCCAAAGTAATCCCACGTGTACCAGAAGTTCAGTTCTGAGCTACCGTAGTCACTAGCATAACCGAATTTGGTGTACACTTCCGGGTAATTCCCGTCACTTGAATCGTCACCGCCGTGATAAGAGTAATAGGCGATACCGTAGTCGACACTTACCGTATCGGTTAGCATTTGATAACGACCAACGTAGAAGTCCCATTCAAGATTAGTATCACCGCCGAAATCTACGTTGGAAGCCCACGTTCCAGCGTACGTGCCATTTTCGAAGGTTTTGTCAACGCCGCCTTGGAGAGCTGGGTCATTTTGTGTCTGACTAACGCCGTTGAATGTATAGTCTGATACTGCGGAAATGTTGGCGCTCCAGTCAGCAAGAGATGCCGAAGCATAGAATGTCGCGATAATGGCAGCAAGTGTGCGTGCAGACGGTAAAAATACGTTTGATTTTTTCATGTTAAACACCCGTTTTTATCATTGTTGTGTATATCATAGTTGTTTATTTAATCGACGCCTTTAAATAGTGGGCACTCTTTAACTTCACCGGCTCAAATTGAGCCAGTGAAGAAGAGGGGAAACAAACAAATATGAAATGTTTTAGTTAAGGTTTTCTATTTTTGTGAAGTCAATTTTGTTCTCTTTCGGGGACGTTTTGATAGCCGTCACCGATTTGAACTTCTGACTCAAAATGAACGCAAAGCAGCTAAAGAAGACGGCTATAACCAGCGCACCTACCCACTGAATTTGCAAGAAGTCTAGTTTGAATAACAGCGTAAGCAGCGATAGTGCCACGATGTTAAGGGCAATATAATTACCTTTGCCAATGCGCTCAACGGTCATGTTAAGGTTGTCGGTATAAAGTCTGATAAGTGAATCAAGTGAGTTGATTACAAAAACAATACCTACAAATACCATTGCCATATTCGTGATCCCTTCCGTTGGAATACCGGCGCTGTGGTAGTGATACAATACCGAAAACCATGCAGCGATAGGGATAGATGGGATAACCATCATAGCCAGCATAACTTGGTAGGTTTTAAGGCCGCCTACGAAACGAGACGTAAACTGACCTATCATAATGCTCCAGCTGAACCACCAGAATAGATAAAACTCATGGTAATCATTGATGGGTAATACGAAGTTATCAATATTCGCAAAATATCCGCCAATAAGGCCTAGGTTTTTAAAGTATGCCGTTATTTCACTTTCGCCAAACACAAATGCCGCAGCCCACATGCCAACAATGAGGGCGATAAATACCCATGTAGTGGTCAGGCTTAAAATGCGCACGTACTTAATACTTGTGCTTGAGTACACTGCAAAGGCAATAGCTGCGAACACAATAAGATAGAACGCTGGCACGACTGATTCACCGTCGCCTACTGACGGCAGGTACCATGGAAGGTTTGAAAGCAGTAAGAAAGCTGTAAAAGCACAGGTTCCGATGATAATAATGTTGTTTACGAACTTAACAATAGGAAGCTCGAAAAACTTTACCTTCGGCTCGATTACGCAGAAATAAAAACAAGTAAGAAAGTAGAATCCCCAAATTAAGAAACCCCAGAATCCAAACTCAATGGCGAGCGGATTGGTGAAGGCATATTCGGGACTTGCGCTTATGTCAGCATAACCAGCAAATTCAGTAAGCGGGAACATAATAAGGCCCACGTCCAAACCTGAGGTAAAAAGAATAGCAATGAAGGTGAAGGTTCTAACTGGCGTTACGCCAACCACTTTCATGTTGCCCCATTTAAACAAAATATAGGCTACAGAAAGTAGAGTGAAAATAATGCCTGCATTAAGCCAAACTGTCATTATCACCCTCCCAAAATTGATAAAAATAAATCATGTTTTTTCCTTTTTTTTCGTTATTAAACAGTCCACCCAGCTACTCGCTAAAACCATGTTAAGGTGACTGCGTGTAGGCACTGTGGAGGGTGTGCTTGCTTTAAAAATAAGCACACTGGTGCAAGATACTTTAAAAATTTAGCGTTGCTCTGTTTGCCAATGCGGGTGGATATCCACGGGCACATTTTGTGATGGTAAAGCAGGTTTACCCAGAATGATGTCTGCCGCCTTTTCCGCCACCATGATGGTTGGCGCGTTTAAATTTCCGTTCGGAATAGTGGGGAAGATAGAAGAATCGACCACTCGCAACCCTTCAATGCCATGCACATTGGTTTGAGAATCTACCACTGCCATTTCATCTTCGCCCATTTTGCATGAACACGACGGGTGGTAAGCACTTTCAACGGCTTCGCGCACAAAAGCATCTATTTCTTCATCCGTCTGAATGTGCTCGCCAGGCTGAATTTCGCCGTCTCTGAAGTCGTCGAAAGCTGACTGTGCGATGATTTCTCTCGTTAGCCTGACGCAAGCTCTAAACCCTTCAATATCATCTTGATGCTGCAAGTAGTTAAACAAGATTTTAGGAGGCACTGTCGGGTCGGCCGATTGAATGGTTACGCTACCTCTACTTTTAGGCTTGTTGTGACCTACGTGTACTTGAAAACCGTCACCATCGAAGGCTGACTTCCCATCGTAACGGATGGCTGCTGGCAAGAAGTGGTATTGAATATCCGGCCACTCTACATCGGCTTTCGAGCGAATAAACGCGCAAGATTCGAAGTGATTCGTTGCGCCCAACCCCGAACGATTTAGTAACCACCGAGCGCCAATCAAGCCTTTTGAAATTAAGCCCAGTTTGCGATTTAACGTAATGGGCTGCTTGCACTTGTACTGGAAATAGAACTCCAAGTGATCTTGCAAGTTTTGGCCTACACCCGGCAGGTGGTGGTTTACTTCAATTCCTGCTTTTTCAAGAATCTCTTTGTCGCCAATTCCAGAAAGTTGCAGGATGTGTGGCGAGCCAATAGAGCCTGCACTTAAGATAACTTCGTTAGACGTATTGGCGGTTTCGGTTTTGCCGTTAACCACATATTCAACGCCTTTCGCGACTTTACCTTCCAGCACGACTTTAGTTACCAGCGCGCCAGTTACAATGGTTAGGTTTTTACGCGATTTTACTGGGTCAAGATATTCACGGCTTGCCGAACTGCGCACACCGTCTTTCACGGTCATGTGCATAGGCCCGAATCCTTCTTGTTGTTTACCGTTATAATCGCTCGTGATGTCGTAACCTGCCTGTTCACCGGCTTTAATAAAGGCGGTATAAAGCGGGTTCTTCATTTCGTTGCCGTTGTTAACGCCAAGTTCACCATTGCCACCACGATAAGCGTCGTTACCCTTGTACCAGGTTTCTGCTTTTTGGAAATAGGGAAGGCATGCCTGATAATTCCAGCCCTCTGCGCCGTGAGCTTCCCATTCATCAAAGTCTTTAGCGTGGCCGCGCACATACACCATACCGTTAATGGATGACGAGCCGCCCAGCACTTTACCGCGGGGGCAGTGCATTTCACGGTTGTTTAAATAGGGCTCTTTTTCAGTGTTGAATTGCCACGCATACTTGTCGGTATTCATAGGAATAGATAGCGCTGTTGGCATCTTGATGAAAATGCTTTTATCTGAGCCACCGGTTTCCAGTAGCAACACCTTGTGCTTTGGGTTTTCTGATAAGCGGTTCGCTAGCACGCAGCCGGCAGAACCTGCTCCAACAATAATGTAATCAAATGTCTGCATATGTACTCCTACTGCAGCTTAAAACGGGCTTTCAATTTGACTCATACCTACATAAACCGATTTGGTCTGTGTGTAGCTATTAAGCGTTTCAACGCCGTTTTCCCGCCCAATGCCAGACTGTTTGTAGCCGCCTACAGGCATTTCAGCAGGAGAGTTACCATATGCATTTATCCAGCAAATACCGGCTTGAAGCTGGTGGATAACACGGTGCGCGCGCTGGATATCCTTGCTAAATACACCGGCGGCTAAGCCTAGCTCAGTGTCATTCGCGCGTGCGATCACTTCGTCTTCATCCTCGAAAACTAACACGCTCATTACTGGTCCGAAGATCTCTTCTTTAACGATAGTCATATCGTCAGTGCAGTCGGTGAAAATTGTTGGTTCGACAAAATAGCCATTAGGTGCGGATGCTGGAGAGGCAGCGTTACCACCGGCTAACAGTGTTGCGCCTTCTTCTTTTCCTTTGGCAATATAGCTAAGTACCAACTCTTGGTGCTTTTTAGAAATAAGTGCGCCTAGGTTTACGTTAGGGTCTAGCGGGTCGCCCATAATGATATTGTTTTCGGTACGGGTTTTAAGCTCATCAATAAAGGCTTGATAAACAGAGCGCTGAACGTAAACACGGGTGCAGTTGGTGCAAATTTCGCCTTGGGTATAGAAATTACCAAGCATAGCGGCGCTGATAGCTTGGCTAATGTCGGCATCTTCAAATACTACTAGCGGAGACTTACCGCCAAGCTCCATTGTCACGTCTTTTAAGTTCGACGCAGCGGCGCTTTGCATTACTTTCTTACCCGTGCCCACTTCACCGGTAAACGATACTTTTTCAATGTCTGGGCTATTTGTAAGCCATTGACCAACTTGCGCTGCGCCTTGAACCACATTAAATACGCCAGCGGGTACGCCAGCTTCAGTGAAAATCTCAGCCAACTTAAGCGCACCCATAGGCGTTTCTTCTGACGGCTTAAATATAAACGCATTACCTGCGGCAAGAGCAGGGCCTGATTTCCAACAAGCAATTTGAATAGGGTAGTTCCATGCGCCAATACCAGCGCAGATACCTAGTGCTTCTTTGCGTGTGTAAAAGAAATCACCGCCAACAGGCTGCTGAGTACCCAATTGAGTAGGAGCAAGGCCTGCATAATACTCAATAACATCAGCGCCAGTTTCAATATCAACACAGTCGGCTTCTTGAATAGGCTTACCAGTATCAAGTACTTCTAATTTAGCGAGTTCGTCATTACGCTCACGAAGCAATGCAACCGCTTTATTAAGAATGCGGGTTCTTTCAATTGGCATCATTGCTGACCACACTGAAAAGCCTTCTTTAGCGCTTTTAATTGCTTCTTGTTGAATAAACTCATCAGCCACTTCTACGTGGTAAATTACCTCACCGGTTGCGGGGTTGGTTACAGCAAAGGTTTCTTTGCTTTTGTTTGCCATCGGCTTGCCGTGAATGAAATTCTGATAAGTCGGTAATGACATGCATAAACTCCTACTTTTAAAAGGACTAAAACTTTCGCCAATTTGCGGGTACTGCGCGTTAACTTCTATTGCGAATACCTAATACGTAGAAATAGTTTCAAAATGATGAATAGTGTTGAAACTATTTTCTTTAATGAAGTGCTAACTTGCTCAAATAAAACACTTTCGCTTTGTAAAAGTCACCCTGTAAAAAACATCACTACCTACTGCGCCAATCACGCATGATAGAAGGCTTTAACACGCTCTTCTGCACGTCTTTTTAATGATGTTTTTATTTTAATTGGTCGTTCAATAAAAATAAATTGTATAGTGTTCTAACTATTGTTTCAACTTGTGAGCTTTGTTTTAGGCGTCGTTTCTGAAGTGTTTTTGTATTTGGTTTGGTGTTAAGGTTCTGATTTTAAAAGTTAATATTTTAAACATTAAATATATAAAGAATCGGCTAACTAATTACCTAATTCGCTTTTTATTGACCGATTGAAGGTGTGAAAGTGTTTAACTGAAACTAATTGAGTTAAACGTACGGTGTTAGATGCAACTGCTTTATATAACTTTGATGCACAGCTTGATAGGACTGGAAAGAGTCGCTTAAAGGTTAGCTATGAAGTGACCCCCGGTAGGTAGACTATCCAATTACTAGGGGTCTTTTTATTAGGTTGGGTAAACGCTAAAAGCGTCGCTTTAGGTGCTTAAACTACAGTGGTAATAACCTGAGTTGATCGAAAGGGTGGCAACATTACCTTTATTCCAAAACACCACATTCTTGTTGTTGGTGTATTTTGCCCCCGATGCTGAACGCGATAGCTGAACGATGTGATGCTTATTGTTTAATGATAAGGCCAATGTGGCAGGCCCTAGCGTATTCACGCGTAAAGTAGTGAGATTGGCGTTCGGCGTTTCGCATTTATATGTTTTAGTCGATTCTTGTTCATTGGCGCTAATAACATCTTGTTTTAGCGATGAAGCCAAGTCAGATAATTTCGTATTTACATTACTTTTTGTTGCGCTAGCCGGTTTACTGGTCGTCGATTGTGAGGTCGGCGCCACAATCGCTTTAATCGTTTCATTGCCATTATTGTCGTAAAGCACCAGCCAAGTATTTTCCGCAATTGAATATTGAGTTGATGCGGCGAGCATGTCGATAAAACGTTGCTCTTGTTTCATTAGTGCGGGCGCACATGCCTTTTTGGTGAGAATGAGCTTATCAGTGGAAAAGGATTCAGTTGAACTTTTATCACTAAATACCGCATCGGCTTCCTCAACATCTAGCGCTCCAGTAAACTGATTACAACCTGTACTGCCGCTTATCCTGCTAGTGTCTCCGTTTGAATTTACGTTAAACGTAACATGGCTGAAATCAATAATTCCTGATTGATTTATACTTTCAACCTGCCAGTGACTAGCAGTTAACGTAAGCGGTTTGCCTTCGGTATGCTTTTCACTGCCCTCGCTCTCATTCGAATAAAGAGAGGGAGCTGAACTGCACGCTGTTAAAGAGAGAAGCGTTGAGCCCGTCAGTGCCCAAAGGTACTTCCTGTAATTCATGAAAACTCCGATTTTTTTATCAATTTCATTATGATTAGTGATTGTCTACGAAGTTCACGTTAATACTCCCATCTTAGATTGCACAATAGACGTTGGTTTACTTTGTCGTCAAGACGACAGTTTGTGAGGGCGTGAGCAGAGTACACTGAAAACCCGATTTAACTTGCGGTTGAAGCAGCATGAAAAATTTAGAACAGCACTTAAGTGAATACGCCAAGTACCACCGAGATCAAAGAAACATATATACCCATTACATCGGTATTCCACTCATCGTTTTCTCGGTATTCTGTTTGTTGAGTAAGCCAGCATTTCTCGTTAATGCCCCAATTTTTGGCGACATGGTTGTAAGTCCAGCGCTGTTTGTTTGGGCGATAGGTAACGCGCTCTATATAAAGTTAGATATAAAGCTTGGCGCAGTAATGACGTTAATAACAGGCGCTATGGTCTATTTCGCTCAACCTATCGCGCAAAATGAGATAGGGGTATGGCTTGCAGCTTCACTAGGTATCTTTATTGGTGGTTGGGTACTTCAGTTTATCGGTCATCACTTTGAGGGCAAAAAGCCTGCTTTTGTTGACGACATTATGGGGTTGGCGATAGGACCACTATTTGTGCTTGCGGAATTAAGTTTTGAGCTAGGCCTTAGAAGTGCACTTAAAGAAGAGATAGAACGCCGGTCGGGGCCTGTAAAGTAATCACTTCTAAACAACGCGTTGAAACAACAAGCCTCAACGCGTTGTTACAAGCTAGGGTCTAGGCTTGCATCTTGGCTATTGTCTCTTTACGCAGCTGTAGTTTAGACTCAGCAAAAGACTGTCTAGGCAACATTTTCAGTTTTTCTGCATAACCCATTGCCGTCGCTAGTACCTGCTCTTGAGGTACTGCAGCATCTAAAAAGCCCGCTTTAACCGCTTCACTGCCTTGGTAGATACGCGAGAAAAGTAAGGCTTCGGTTTGGCTGGTGTTGGCAAGTCTAGCTTTAGCTAATTCCATTCCGAATGGCGGAAGTACCATGCCAATGGCGGTTTCGTTAAGGCCATACTTAGTATCTGCGTCTTTACCTATACGCAAGTCGGCAGCCATAAGCATAATAGCGCCCATTGCAATACTGTGACCTTCTGCAGCAACAACAACAGGTAGTGGGAAGCTATAAAGACGTACGATTAACTCAGCGCCTTTTGACACTAACTCGTGTTGTTTTGCTTTGTCGTCGGCTTTCATTACCGATAAATCAAACCCGCCGCAAAACTTGCCTTCACCGCCGTGTAATACAACCGCTTTAGCGTTTTGCTCAGCTTCATCTAAGGCGTCGTTGAACTGCTGTATAAGTTCAAAGCCTACGGCGTTAACTTTACCGTCGTCGAAGGTTATTACTGCAATATCGTTATTAATAGCTAAATTAAACGCCATGGTATGTCCTGTAACTTTATATGTAGGGATGCTGTGTAAAAATAATGTACGTCGCACTCTGATAAGGGCAACTTTCTAGTAGTGATTGTAGGTAATTGATATCTATTATGATAGTGCTTTACGCATCATCTTCGGGATATGTGCTATGAATACCTGAGATTATTAGCGGAAGCTCTGCAATAAGCTTCTTTTTGTATCGACGTTGTCTGCGTCGCGCTTTTGCATTATTCGCCCTCCATTGCGCACGTTTATCTTTCACAATACGCTCTAGGTCTTGGCCGTCTTGAATCAATACTGCATCATTGAGGGATGTGCGTTTTGTCATACTAAAACTCCAGCTTTAGCTGCTTATTGCGCCATTGGATTGAGCGTTGATTGAGCACGTGAAGCGAGACACTTTCAGTGGCTATTTGCTTGGCAAGGCATAATGCGGCGCTGGCTTGTTCGTCGGTCAAGTTTTTATAAGCCGGTGTTGGAATGGCCTCATACCATGCACAGCCGACAACATTATCCAAAATCACTCGCATAAAGCAGTGGTCATGACAAATTGGCCAGGCGTCTTTCTTTGTTGATGCAATGGATGGAAGTATGTTTTTCGCGTAATGTAGGAATTCGCGCAGGTCGTTTTGGTGCGCTGTTGATTTTGATTGAACTGCATGTGGGGAATAGTCCAGATTTGGTGCGCTGTTGATTTTGATTGAACTGCATGTGGGGAATAGTCCAGAAGAATAGATATTTGCATGCGTGGTTTTACCCCGTCCAAACTCGATAGACACTTTAATACTACTAAGCGAGAGTTTACACGACACCAGTGAAATTCAGAGTTACACTATTTTTAGTTTTACTGTGTTTAGTTTATAGATTCTTAGTTTTACTGTGTTTAGTCTATAGATTCTTAGTTTTACTGTGTTTAGTCTATAGATTCTTAGTTTTATGAGTTTTAGCCTAGCGCTAAATGCTCATTATTAATTACATGGTTGGTTAATGCGCCCTCATTTAAAGATTCTTGTTATAGAAGATGCTGTTGATCTATTGGAACAAATTACGTCGAGTATAGGTAACACTATTGCTTACTTTGACCGAAGTGATTTGGAAATAAGCCTGCTAGAGGCAAACTCCGTTGCAAAGGCACTACAATTTGTTCGTGAAGACGGTGATATTCAGGCTGTGGTATTTAGCTGGGATGTGGTTGCTAAGGTTAAAGAGCTGGCAGATGTCGTGCCTTTAAATAGCGACAGTCACAAAAATTTAAGCGCCGCAGACGATAGCATCCGTTCTGAAAGCTCAAGCGATAAACCATCTGCAAGCAACGCGGTAATTGATAACAACGCCAGAGTTATCGACGCTATTAAACGCATTCGCCCTGAACTCCCGGTGTATGTCTTAGGCGATGCAGTAAAAGGGTTGGATATTGTAAACCAAGCCAATGGCATTGAATCGTTCTTCTATCGAAACGATATTATTTCGGACCCAGAATCTATTCTTGGCTATATCATCAATGACTTTGATGACAGAAACGAAACGCCGTTTTGGACTGAATACAAAGACTACGTTGTAGAGTCTAATGACTCGTGGCACACGCCAGGTCACAGCGGTGGCGCAAGCTTTAGAAATTCCCCCTATATCAGTGACTTTTATCGCTTCTTTGGGCGTAACGTGTTTGTTAGTGACTTATCTGTAAGCGTAGACTCGCTGGGCTCACTATCAGATGGCACCCACGCTATTGGAAAAGCACAAGCCGCTGTCGCTAACACATTCGAGGTTCGCCATTCTTATTTCGTTACAAACGGCTCGTCTACATCAAACAAAATTATTTTGCAGACGCTGTTGCGTGAAGGCGATAAAGTAATTGCCGACAGGAACTGCCACAAGTCAGTGCACTACGGCATTATTCAAGCGCGAGCAATGCCGGTGTATTTAGACAGTGTATTTAACCCTGAATACGGTATTTTTTCACCGCCTAGAATGGCGCAAATTAAGCAACTTATTGAAGAAAATATTGACGCTAAACTGATCGTACTGACGGGCTGTACTTATGATGGGTTACTTACCGACCTTAAGCAAGTAGTTAATCTAGCCCATGAGCATGGAATTAAAGTATTCATTGACGAAGCCTGGTTTGCGTATTCCTTGTTCCATCCTGTATTACGCGACTACTCGGCTATCGCAGCTGGGGCAGACTATATAACTCACTCTGCGCACAAGGTGGTGTCGGCGTTCTCGCAAGCATCCTTTATTCACGTAAACGACCCAGATTTCGATAAGGACTTCTTTAAAGAAGTGTTTGCAATCCACACCAGTACCTCGCCTAAGTATCAACTCATTGCCTCGCTTGATGTCTGTCGTCAACAGCTGGAAATGGAAGGCTACAAAATTCTTAATGAGTTGCTAAGCAATGTTGCCGAGCTCAAATCGCAAATGGCCAAGTTCAAGCGACTCAAAATACTCTCGCCTAGCGACTTTGCGAATATGTTTCCTCATTTTGAAAGCGACAATATTGGACACGACCCGCTTAAAATCTTAATTGACGTTTCGGCGCTTGATTATTCAAACCAAGAAATACATCGTTTCTTGATGGACGAAGTCGGTTTAGAAATAGAGAAGTTTACCCATAGCACTATTTTAGTATTGCTTACGCTAGGTGGAATGCGCTCTAAAATTGTAAGGTTGTACAATGCGTTGAAACGTCTAGATGATGGCGCCGTTAACCTAAGCAAACGCAAAAGCAAAAGCGCGTTGCCGGCAGACATTCCGCCCATTCAGTTAGATGACCTTCCGTCGAAAGCGTTTTTCAGTCCTAGGGAAGCCATTGGATGGCAAAACAGCGTTGGACGCACTGCAGCAGGTTTAATTACACCATACCCTCCTGGTATTCCGCTTATTGTTCCTGGACAGAAAGTGGAGCAAGCGCATATCGACTATCTTCAGGCATTGGCAAGTCAAAAGCTGACCGTGCAAGGTATTTATGACGGTGAAATTTATGTGGTTGCTGACCAACAGTAGGAAAAAAAGCGAACCAAACCAGTTTGGACGGTGCTTTAGCTCTTAAGTGTTTTAAAACCCGTCCATCGAACAGTTTCTATTTGTTATTCCATTTTTTACCCTGTTTTTGGCTTCGAATGGAAGTCTAATAAAACAAGGAAATGTAAATGAAAGAGTTAAATACAAGTGAAATTGAAATGGTGTCCGGCGGCTTTGATGGTTGGGAGCAGCTAGGCGTTGGCATTGCTATGATTGGTTTGGGTATTGCCATTGTTGGCACAGCAGGGTTAGCAACTGTGCCCATTGCTCTTGCGGGCGCTGCAACGCTTGGTGAAATCGGAGTTGGTGTCGTTGGTATTGGTTTAGCAGGCGCAGGTGGATTTGCCGCTGGCACGTCATTAGCGTCAACGAGTGATGATACTCAAGAAGCAACAACATTAGACGAGTAATTTAATGTTTAAAGTACAAATTCAAGGTGGCGATATCACCTCAGTTGCATCGTTAAGAGTATTGCGTACTTTGTGGCCGCTTTCACTAAAAGCGGTAGAAAAGTTGGCTACAGCGTTGAAAAAGCAAAACGAGTTTGTGCTGGTGGAAGGTGTGACGGAAATATTTGCAACAGAACTTGCTCACGAGTTTAAAAGTGCAAATGTTGTATGTCAGATTTTACCAAGTGATAAAGAAGAGG
Organism: Alteromonas sp. ABH4_453; assembly: GCF_056160665.1. NCBI lineage: Bacteria > Pseudomonadati > Pseudomonadota > Gammaproteobacteria > Alteromonadales > Alteromonadaceae > Alteromonas > Alteromonas sp. ABH4_453. Next base: position 264,197 of record NZ_JBSWXP010000001.1, on the reverse strand, counting down.
CCTGCCTATGTATTCCAATTGGTGAGCCACGCAAACGTTGGAACGCTTTAGGTGTCTTGGTATCTCGGTAATTAAAAAGGCGTTTACAAGTATATTTGAAACGCCTTTTTGATACTCTCCCTTATCTCGTATTTCTCCACTACAATCTTTTTCTCTCATTATTTGTTTCACTATTAAGCGTTGCTGCTTTGCGTTTCGGGCTTCATACCTTACACTTGCGCCGAAAGTAACGAAAAGGGCAGTGATAATGAAATTAAGTGACGTAAAGAAGCTTCATCAAAAGAAATTTAGAACGCAGTTCGGATTCTATTTGGTGGAAGGAGAGCACTTAGTTTTAGAGTTAATTAATGTTGCTCATCATGACAGCATTACATTAGGTGATATCACCCTTTATGTGACAGCTGATTATGAGGCGTGGGCGAAAGAAAGACTTGATTCTTCAGTCTCTAATATGAAGGTAGAAACCGTATCGTCGCAACAAATGCAGCAACTAAGCGATACGAAGTCACCTCAAGGTATTATTGCTCGCGTCCCACTTCCGAGTGCTTCGTTGCGTTCAGAGCGGTCACAAATCAATATTTCTGAAAGCAACTCCAGTACCGAAAAGTACGTTTATTTATATGAAGTTCAAGACCCCGGCAACTTAGGCACCATACTAAGAACGCTAGCGTGGTTTGGTGATTTTACGCTATTACTAAGCCCTAACAGTGTGGATCCGTATAACTCGAAAGTTGTACGCTCAAGTATGGGGGCTATTTTCCATGTGAACATGGAGTTAAACGTAGCGCTTGAAAGCCTAGGCGAGCGGTTCGAACGTTTCGCCTTCTTGGATATGAATGGAAGCAATATCACCTCTAATACCTTTGGTGATTACCAGTGTTATCTGTTTGGCAACGAAGCCCGTGGGGTGCCTGTTGACGCACTATCAAAGCTAAACGCATCAGCATATACCATTGCAGGAAGCGGTAAAATTGACTCGTTAAACTTAGCCAGCGCTGTGAATATCTGCGCTTATGAATTAGCCCGTTAAGCAAACCCCCTCAACTCGATTACGATAGGAAACAACCATGGCATTACAATGGTTCCCAGGGCATATGCACAAAGCCCTGAAAGAAATTAAAGAGTCGCTTAATCAAGTAGACGTTCTTATTGAGGTGCTTGACGCACGTATTCCATATTCTAGTGAAAACCCTGAAATTGCAAAAATTCGTGGCGACAAGCCCTGTATTAAAATTCTTAACAAGTATGATCTAGCAGACCCTGAAATCACCGCCCGCTGGCAGGAGAGCTTAGAGAAAGAGCGCGGCGTGAAGACAATTACGACCTCTAGCGATAACCCGGGCAACAGCAAGCAAATTATGCAGCTGGTTAAAAGCATTTGTTCGTATAAAGAAGGTCAGCCTAAAGCAATTAAAGCTATGATCACGGGTATACCTAATGTTGGTAAATCAACGCTAATTAATATTTTGGCCGACCGAATTATTGCTAAAACAGGTAACGAACCCGCCGTAACGAAAAGCCAGCAGCGCATAAACTTAGGCAGCGGTATTATCTTGTTTGATACACCGGGAGTACTGTGGCCTAAGCTTGAAAACCCACATTCCATTTACCGCTTGGCTTCATCAGGTGCTGTTAAAAACACCGCCATGGAATACGACGATGTCGGTTTTTTTGCGGCAGACTACCTCATTAAAGCGTACCCAGAGGTAATGAAGGAGCGCTATAAGCTGGACGAATTGCCAGAAACTGAAATAGAGTTTCTGGAAGCCGCAGCCAAAACACGCGGAGCAATTCAAGCGGGTGGTCGCGTAAACCTTCATAAAATTTGTGAGATCCTGCTTAAAGAACTGCAGTCGGGTAAGCTGGGGCGGATTACGCTTGAGACTCCAGAAATGCTGGAAGTCGAAAAAGAAGAAATGGCACTTGAGGCGGCGAAAAAAGCTGAAGCGAAAGCCAAGCGTAAAGCAAAATTCAAAACAGGCTCGTTAACGCCTGATAAGAAAGATCGGAAAGAAAAGCGAGAAGAAAAGCGTCAAGAGCAAAGCCGCAGAATGAAGAAAAACAAATGATGGCTTTTGATAGTTGCGCAATCAGAGGGAGAAGCGATACGCTTTGATTCACTACCCAAGCATTAGTTAGGAAATGACGTTGGACAATATTAAGTACTTTGATAAAGCACTGTTTAGTGAGTTAAAACATAAAGCGGCAGAGAGTCCTCGCCGACGGGCTAATTTTAACGTTCACAAATCTTATACTGATATGGTCCAGCGTCTTTTTATTGCAATGATGCCCGATTCCTACGTTCGGCCTCACAGACATGTGCAGCCTCACAAATGGGAGTTTTTCATGGTTGTGGAAGGTGAGTTGGATATTCTTTTTTTCAACGATGAGGGCGTAGTGAAAGATAGAGTAACACTAACGGCAAATGGAGAAACCTCCGGCATTGAAATACCCCCTTATACTTGGCATGCGACTGTGTGTTCTAGTCCGGTGGTGTTTATGGAGGTTAAGCAAGGTCCGTATGAAGTCACGGATGACAAAGGTTTTGCAAGCTGGTCTCCTGAAGAGGGGAGCGACCTTGTACCGCGCTTTCTTGCTTTTCTTAAACAAGCCGAGGTTGGTTCTGAGGTTACTTGCTCAAGTTCGTCTGTTTCCTAAAACGGCGGTTCTCATCTTGTCTTGCAGACTTTCCTTTTTGGAAAGTCATTGCTATTGCTTATCTGCATGGTATGGTTAAGGATAAGTGGCACGAGGCATCTACTGTTTTATGATAAAAACTATTCGCCTTAACTATTTCACTTAGTCTCGGCAGAATGCCGTTTGTACAAGCACATTGTAAAAAGAGAATTATTATGCAAAACGTTTCAACTGGTTATTTTTATAATTTTAATTACTGATTGCACCTGACCGTCGGTGTTCAGGGGCAAGTATTGGCTTCTGGGCACTGCAGGTAGAACGTTTTGCAAAAGCCCAGAAGGTATCACCATCTGGGCTTTTTTAATGCCCGAAATTCTCGGTAAAAGACAATGAAAGAAATCACACTAGGTGACATCAGAAAACAGCACAGAGTTAAACAAGAAGTGGTAGCAATGGCGTTATCAGTGACGGCGTCAGGCGTAAGCAAGTTGGAATCAAAGCGTATCCAGGACGTGTCTCTTCAACGTGCAGCTGCTTATTTAGCTGCGGTTGGCGGGAACATGAAAATTGAAGTGACTATGCCAGATGGTGCTACTTTACAAGTAGGGTAGTAGGGCATGCTAATTTTTGTGCAACATAGATGCACCGCAAAGAATGGCAAATCCTAGTTTTAAAAATGGCAAATCCAAATGTTACGGGGTTGGACTTGCCATGTTTTTCATTACTTCTTAATAAAAGTTCGCACGTCGCATTTTATTGGTAGTAAGCAGCGCTATTTTCTCTAAAGCGGCGTGATGTAGCGAATGTGTGTAGCCATTCTTTAAAGGAAATTCCCCTAGCACTTTGTTCATTATAAAATGGACTAGGCGATGATACTGGAAAGGCATTATCTTCACAGAAGTCGTTTAGCACCATGTGACACGTGCCTTCACCAATATAAAACTGATAGTTCCATGTGAACGCTGACAGCGCATGAACTGACGCATTCGCTTGAAGTTGCCAGCCAAGTATGTAGCCTAAATCAGATTCTGTTACACCCCATGTTGTTGGGTCTAAATTACCTCTTGAGACCTGATCTGAAATTTTCGAGAACTGAATTTGAACAATATCGGTTCCGGTTGAATATTGCGCAAAACGGTTCCAAGGGTACTGATAAGCTAAACGCAGCATCACCTGTTTATTGAGCGTTAGATGGTTAAAGTTGCCAATCAGTGATTGGAAGTTACGTGGTAGTGTATCTTCTATCCCCCATGGCCCTTGATAGTTTAGTACTGTTTGCGTAAAACCTCGGGATATAACGCCAATCGACGCGTCAGCAAATAGCGCAACCTTTGTGCGGCCAAACAGCGATTGGAAGTAAGGAAAGTTGAACGTTGCACCATAGCCACCCGCACTGCTTCCGCTGAGTAATACTTTATTTGGTGACAAGTCATTGTTGCTCAGTTTTTCTTTAATCCACTGCATAACAACTAGCGCGTTGTCGTGGCCACGATGCTTCAAAGTAACTTCAGTACCAGGTAAACCTGTAACGATACCAAGCTCGTCAACGTACTGCGTGTCTTTTGAACCTAAGTGTAGGTCGCCAGTACAGTAGGGAATGAAAACTTTTGACCAAGTTTGAAAAGGGTTATCTTGTGTATCTTCAAATATTCCGCCTGAAATAAATGGCGTATTTTCGATTACGGCTGATGGGTTATAAGCGGCTCGCGACATCGGGTTATCGTCGAATTCGAGCTGCATTGACGCTAAGCAAGTGGCACTGTCCCAGCAGGCGCCGCCACCATTAAAGTAAATAAGAAGGTTATCACTTTCTCCCTGTTCGAAATAAAACGAGAAAGGATTGGGTGCTAACCCCTCTGGTCCCGGTAAAGCGGGAAGAGAACATGATGGGTAAACAGTTTTTTCACTGCCGCCAGGTACTGATACCACCACCTCATTGTCAGGAGTGATTTGCTCCCATTGTGCAAAGGCATTATGGGCACAGAAACTTAGTGCCATTACAGCAAAATAGCGAAAACGTTTAGCGTAAGAATGCATAAACAATTCCTTTTGATATTGATAAACATGGTTTGAATAGTAAGTTTGATTCGGCTGCTATGAGAAAATTGAACTTCCTGAAACTTTCTCGATCGATCTTATTAACGCGTAACTATGGCAATTCATAGCGAGCGCTATACATGCATGATCGTGAACTGCTCTACGAAATGTAGCTATAGCCTGTGCTCTAGGTTAAAGCATTTATCCACTCTGTCTAGCATTGATATGCGGTTTTAAAGCATTGGATAGTCATATTTTTACGACTAATCGCTTTAACTAAAATACGTCTGGGTTAAAATATAGCGAAATCGATTACAAGGAGTCTTACATGGCCGTTCACGAAATTACCCATCCGCTTATTGCGCACAAACTAGGGCTTATGCGATACGCAAAAATCAGCAGCAAAGACTTTCGCGAACTTGCTTCTGAAGTAGGGAACCTTCTGACTTATGAAGCAACGCGAACACTGCCTACCGAGCGAGCTATGATTAAAAGCTGGTCGGGCGATGAAGTAGAAGTAAGGCAAATTAAAGGTAAAAAAATTACTGTTGTGCCCATTCTACGTGCTGGCTTAGGTATGCTTGAAGGCGTGCTGGAACTTATTCCAAATGCAAAGATTAGTGTAGTAGGCCTGTACCGTGATGAAGATACACTGCAGCCCGTCGCCTATTTTGACAAGGTGGTAAAAAATATTGATGAGCGTACCGCACTTATAGTTGACCCAATGCTGGCAACAGGCGGAACCTTGATTGCGACAATCGATCTTCTGAAAAAGAAAGGGTGTCGAAGAATTATGGGACTATTTCTTGTTGCAGCGCCTGAAGGTATTAAGGCTGTGGTTGAAGCTCACCCAGACGTTGATATATTTACCGCTGCTATCGATGATAGATTGAATGAAAAGGGTTATATTTTGCCAGGATTAGGCGATGCAGGTGATAAAATCTTCGGAACTAGATAGCGATATTAATATCTTAAGGTTAAGTTGTTCAAAGGTTTGTTAAATCAGGTACTTTTTAAACGTTAAAATTATTGAGTTAAACGTTTAAGGAAGTGTTACAATCGAGGGGTGGTCACAGTACGTGCTGACTGCCCTTCTTTGTTTTAGCGTAGGGCACTCAGCTTCGTTAAATGAGTTAAAAATTAATGAACAAAACAAAACTAACCCTTAAAGATGTTGCTGAGCAGTTAGGCGTATCAACGGCAACCATTTCAAATGCGTTTAATCGTCCAGATCAATTATCCAAAGCGAAGCGTGAAGAAATTTTATTGCAGTGCAAAAAGATTGGATACAGCGGTCCAAACAAAGCCGCGCAAATTCTGAGAAAGGGAACTTCAAATATTGTAGCTTTAGTACTGGCAGACAGCATTTCCTATATGGTTAGTGATCCTGTAGCAAGTACCTTCATAAAGGGCGCTTCTTCTGCGTTACAGGAAAGTGGTAAACACTTGCTTCTCTATGCAGGCGACTCGAATAGTATTGCTGACGTTGTAGACTTTGTTGATGGATTTATTTGTTATGGTCAACCTCGTAATGTAAATCTTATAAGAGAACTGGCTGCCTCACTTAAACCTGTAGTTACTGTCGATTTTGATATTGATAATAAGCCCTCAATCAATATTGATAATGAAGAAGCGGCTTATCAGGTGGCTAGTCATGCTTTAAATAAAGGCGATTCAGTCGCAATTCTAGGGTTACGACTTATTGACTCTCCTGCAACGTGCCGTATTTATGATAGCCCTCTTATTGATGTTGAAACCTCTATTGCTCACCGACGCTTAGATGGCTACTTAAGGGCTGCTGAAGATAAAAATGTGGTTGTGACGAAAGAAGCCATTTGGCATCTACCAGAGAGTGATAGGCACTTCGCGCGACAAGCTGCAAAAGAAGTGCTTACAAGCTCCCCTAGACCTAACGTTGTAATTTGCATGAGTGACATCATAGCGTTGGAGCTGTTGCATATGGCACTTGAGATGGGCATAAAGGTTCCACAAGAATTAAAGATCACTGGCTTCGACGGCATCGAAGAAGCCGAGAGAGCACGACCAAGTTTGACAACGGTATGTCAATCTAGCTCTCAAAAAGGCGTAGAAGCTGCAAAATCGCTTTTAGACCACGTTAAAACTAAAAATACGCTGCCGTTTGAAGTACGTTTAGGCGAAACGGTTTAGTAAGACGCTTTGTCTTTAAAAAATTCTGCTTTGAAAGGGCGTCTATTTTCAAATGTATTTAGTAAGCGAGGGAACAAACAGCGGGTGCAAATTTAATTAAGTATTTGTGTCGGCTAGGTTCCCCCCTTTTATAGCTAATGTTTTTTCCGTTCACAACCTTTGCAACTTTAACACTAGTGAATTTAGAAGTTAGAGCATCTTAATTATTTAAGATGCTTTTTAAAATTGGCTATGGCTATAAACATCCAAATACAGAGTTTCAAAAGAAATGTTAACAGTATCGCAAAAAACCTAGTGTTAGGATGTCGTTACCAAAATGGTTTATATTAAAAGTGCAGATGCTATTAAATGGGCTAATAGCTAGAGCCTGATATTTGCAGTGAATTTACTGTTCAGAATCTATTAGGCCAAGTTAAGCCTGATCATCCCAAACAAGCGCTTTAAAATGTTTTCGGCACATTGATTCATAGCGATCATTCCCGCCGATTTGTACCTGGTCTCCATTTTTAACCGCGTTTCCATTTTCATCTAGCCTTACAACGAAGTTAGCTTTTCTGCCGCAGTGGCATACAGTTTTAAGCTCGAAAAGCTTGTCTGCCCATGCGAGCAGATAATGACTGCCTTCAAAGGTTTCTCCCAAAAAGTCCGTTCGTAAACCATAAGCAAGCACCGGAACGTCTAATTCGTCTACTACCTCAACCAGCTGCCGAGCCTGCGTTTTAGTAAGAAATTGAGCTTCGTCAATGAATACACAGTCAGGCTTTCGTTCTTCGCACTCTTGGCGTATTGATAAGAATAAGTCATCTTCTTTGTTGTAGAGCTTAGCGTCTGCTTGCAATCCAATTCTTGAAGTAACTTTACCCACACCGTAGCGGTCATCAAGGGCTGCAGTGTAAATGATAGAGTGCATGCCTCGCTCTCGGTAATTATAGGCTGATTGAAGAAGGGAGGTGGATTTTCCTGCATTCATTGCAGAATAGTAAAAATAAAGTTGAGCCATGGTGATTAATAATTTTCGTTGTACCAAGAAATAAGGTTATTAGCATCCATAGGTTTCGCATAATAAAAACCTTGCAAGTAGTCTGCACCGAGCGCTGAAACATGTGCTTTTTGTTCTTCAGTTTCAATGCCTTCTGCAATAGTTTTACAGCCAAACTCTTTTGCCATTAATATGGTTGCCCTTATTATGGTATCACTCTCCTCAGTTCTATTCTGTATAAAAGAGCGGTCAATCTTGATAAAGTTGAATGGTATTGACTGGAGTCTGCTTAGTGAGGAGTAGCCGGTTCCGAAGTCATCAATAGATATTTTCACGTTTCTATCAACCAGTTCACTTACTCTCTGACCTATAAGTTTTTTATCTATCGCAAATACACTTTCAGTAATTTCTAGGTGCAGTTGCGTTGGGGCTATTTGTGTCGATTTAAGCGCACTGTCTAAAATTTTGGAGAAACCGTCGTCTAACATTTGCGCTACTGACACGTTTACTGACAGGGATATTTCGTTACCAAACGACCAGTGAGACAGGTCAATAAGGGCTCTGTTTAATACCCATGCTCCGATTTCAGGCATTAAGCCACTTCTTTCTGCAAGTGGAATAAACACGGCGGGGGAAATATAGGCATCTTCACACTTCCACCTTAACAGCGCTTCAACAGTGAACACGGTATTCGTATTCACATCAATAATTGGCTGATAGAAAACGCTCAATTCACCGCTTTCGATGGCTGTGCGAAGCCTTTCACATTGTTTTTGCTCAATCTTTATTTCAGCATGGAGGGCTTCATTGAAGACGCTGACCGACCCACGCTGTTTGCGCTTCTGGTCGTACATGGTTAGATCGGCGTGTTGAATTAGGTCAAGAGCAGCATCACCGTGCGAAGGAAACATTGCAATACCTATGGTGGCATCTAGGGTAATTTGGTTGTCATCCGCAAGGATAGGAATAGTGACCCCACTTCGCATGGCGTGCGCAACGGCTTTGGCCGTATCAATATTCGCGTAGGGTATGACAGCGACGAACTCATCTCCCCCCCAGCGGCCCAAGTGATTATCTTCTGTGTAGTTACGAAGTCTTTTAGCAATTTCGGCCAGTACAATATCGCCAATCTTATGTCCAAGGCTGTCATTCACTTGTTTGAAGCCGTCCAAGTCGATAAACAGAACTGCAAGGGAGTTATCAAGGGCGCGCGTTGTATCCAGAAGATTGTTTAAATGTTTTAAGAAACCATTTCTGTTGGGCAGGTCTGTAAGAGGGTCCCTGTTCGAAAGGCGATATAATTCCGCGGTTCTTCGCTCGACTTCTGCTTCCAGATTTAAATTAGAGGCATCTAGCTTTTGATTTGAAGCGATAAGCAATTGGTTTACTTTCTCTGTTTCATTTCTCTCTATTTTCATTTGCTCTATTAGCTTATTATTTTTAGCCTTGATGTATAAGGTGTTGATAAAAAACTTGTGGTAGCGAAATGCACTAGTAAAAATACCAAACCAAAATACAACCCCGAGCACACCTAAAACAAAAAACTCGCCACTTTTATCTAAGATAGCGCATAAAGACATAGGAATAAGAAGCGCGGTCGTGTAAAAGCCAACAAGGTATTTATTAGGTGATAGAACGGTTCCTGCTCCGCCCGACATCGCTGAAAGCACTACCATGGTCGCTGCAAGCTCAACGGTTGCCATGGTTGGATAGAACAAAATAGAGTAGAGCCCCCAAATACTCCCTGTTGTAAACAAGCCAATTGAGAACCTTATCAAGACCGGTCTGGGGTTGTAGTTAGTGCCTACAAGTTTAATACGCCAGTAAATGGCATCCAAAAGACGTGCTATCAACACGCCCATCATTACCATCCAAACCTGAAATTTCTGAGCAAATATTGAAGGAGAGTCACTTTCGAAGAAAAACAATAAACCAGAAAAAGCAAACATGGTCATCAGAAAACCAATGAAACTGTTGCCAATAAGCATATCAGTTGTATCTCGCTCTATCTCAATTTGCGATATTGACTCTTGATCTATATTCAACGAGAAAAACCTTTTAACAATTTGATGCCTTAAGCGCGTCCGATGAAACCCAAACTATCAAACTATAGTGTTTCTTTCTGGGTACTTTTTTAATTTTTACACTATATTTTAATTTATTACAGAGCAATTATCATGCTATCGGTTTGGTAGATTTTGAATGAAATTATTAACCAATTTGCTTTCCTTGCTGTTCAAATTGTATTCCCTTTTTTAATCGATATTTAGTTTTTTACCGTCGTATTTGTTCTTTGTGTTTAACCACAAGGATCCTAAGTATCAACACTTTTGAGAGGTCAGGTAATACTTTTGAAGTAATTTTTTTCACAGGTTGTTTACAATGTTGATTTTTTGTTATACATTCTTAATCGATTAAGTATGTTTGTGTTGCCTCCAACCCTAGTAGTTAGGGTAGCGGCTACTTAGGATTTAACAACTCCAACACATTACCGGAGAAAATATGAAAAAACATCACACACTCAACGCACTAACATTAGCTGTTTGTACAGCACTTTCTGGCACGGCTTTCGCTCAAGAATCTGCGACACCAGAGACTGAAGCAAAATCTAAAGAGAAGTTCGAGCAAATCGTTGTTACTGCAGCGCCAGGTGGCGCAACAATGCAGGAAGCGAGTGTTTCAGTTAGCGCTTTCGATGAGGAAGATATTCTTAAGTTAGCGCCTCGCTCAACAGCTGAAGTATTCCGAGCTTTGCCGGGTATTCGTGCTGAATCATCCGGTGGTGGCGGTAACGCAAACATTACAATTCGTGGTATTCCGCTAGCGACAGGCGGCTCTAAGTTTCTTCAGCTTCATGAAGACGGTTTACCAGTACTAGAATATGGTGACATTAACTTTGGTAACGCAGATAACTTCCTACGTTACGATTGGTCGGTGGCGAATGTTGAAGCAGTACGTGGTGGTTCAGCATCAACGTTTGCAAGTAACTCGCCAGGCGGTGTTATCAACATGATCAGCAACACGGGTGAAGTAGGTGGTGGTGCTATCGGTACATCATTCGGTGTTGACTATGAAGAGTTTCGTTTAGATTTCCGCTACGGTGGCGAAATCACTGATGACCTATATTACCACATTGCAGGTTTCGCTCGTGGCGGTGAAGGTCCTCGTGAAACTGGTTACAATGGCGACCAAGGCGGTCAGGTTAAATTTAATATCACGAAGATGCTTGATAATGGTCACATTCGCTTCTTCTACAAGAACTTAGATGACAAAGTGTCTACGTACCTTCCTTCACCAGTACTCGTTAAAGGTGACGGCGAATACGGCCCAGTTCCAGGCTATGATGCAAGCTCGCAAGCACTGAATTCAGCTTACAACACGAATATTTCTACTTTCGACAGCTTCGGTAATCCGGAAAACCGTGACGTTCGCGACGGTATCGAGTCAAAAGTAAACTCATTTGGTGTAGAAGTTGACTTGGAAGTAGCTGAGAATTTGTTCTTATTAAACAAATTCCGTATTTCAGATATTTCTGGTGGCTTCATCGCGCCGTTCACCGACGGTTTCCCAGCAGGCCCAGGTGATGTGTCTAACTTTGCATCAGCGCTATGTTCTGGCGCGACAGACGGTGACGGCAATGCCCTTAACTGTGATAGCACTAGCGTAGTATTGGCCAACGGTCCTGGCGCAGGTGAAGTATATACAGGTCAAGCATTTACAAATCTTCAGTTTGATACGCGAATTAACGACCTTGGCAACATGATAAACGATTTCAGCTTGCGTAAAGAGTTTGATAACGGTATCGACCTAACAGTAGGTTACTACTACTCAAATCAAGACATCGCTACAAGCTGGTCAAGCTGGCAGACGTTTATCCAAACACTTGATGGTGACAACTCTCAGTTGCTTACTATCACAGATGCAGACGGTGTTGAGCTAGTGTCTGATGGTCTACTATCGGCAAGCTTCCTTTCTTGGGAATGGGATCTTAACTATGTGACTAAAGCACCTTACATGAACGTTGGCTTTGAGTTATCGGACAACATTCTGATTGATGCGTCGGTACGTCACGATACCACTGAAGCTTCTGGCGAGCTTATTAGCTCTTGCTGTGGTGGTAATGCTGATTTCGACCTAAACGGTAACGGTGTAATTGAGCAAATTGAAGATGCTTCTGCAACTAATAGCGGCTTTATTCGCGGTGGTGTAATCAATCTAAACCGTGCTGGTGCGGCTTCTCAAATCGTAGATTACAGTGCAAATAACACGTCTTACTCAATTGGTGGCTCATACCTATTGAGCGATAGCCAAACGTTCTTCGCTCGTTACTCTAAAGGTGGCCGTGCCATTGCTGACCGCCTACTTCAAATTGGCGGTACGTTGAACGCGGATGGTAGCCTAACAAGCACAACTTCAGGTTACGACACAACCAAGCAGTTCGAAATTGGTTACAAGTACGGTACTAAAGACCTAATGGTTAACGCTACTTTGTTTGATACTGTTACTGAAGATACGCAAGCAGAAGTAACAAGCGGTCTAACTTTCATGCGTGAGTACGAAGCAACAGGTCTTGAGCTAGAAGGTCGTTGGAATGCAACTGACAACTTTGTTATGTCAGGTAACTTAACGTGGACTGATGCAGAAATTAGCGATGACGTTAATAACCCTGCATTAGAAGGCAATACGCCTCGCCGTCAAGCGGATTGGATCTGGACTATTACTCCAGAGTACGTTACTGACACATGGTCTGTTGGTGCTTCACTACAAGGTTCTACTGAGTACTTCGTGCAAGACAATAATGACCTGAAGCAAGATGGCTACACGCTTGTAAACTTATTTGCTACCTACTGGGTTAACGATCAGTTCTCAGTGTCACTTAACATGAACAATGCGACTGATGAGTTTATCATTACTGAATCAGAAGAAGGCTCTGCTGCAGTAGGAAGCTATGTACGTGCACGTCCTCTAAACGGTCGTACAACAGTACTTTCTCTAAAGTACATGTTTGACTAATAATACGTGTATTAACGCAAAAGCACGTTAACGTATAAACAATAGTGAAACGCCCACTTATCGAAGTGGGCGTTTTTTTTAGTTCTGTTGTTGGTCTAAAAGTGCGAGTTGCCTTGCAATAGCTTCTGATAAATCCTCAACTAAGTGGCTATGTTTTTTGTGAATTACATGCACGATCTCATGTTCGACGAGGGGAATAAACTCTATTCCTGACCGTCTGAAAATGTCTTCTTCAGCGTGATCACTCGGCATAATTGCGTAATCAAAGCGTCCGCCGATCAGCAAATCAATAACATGATGATAGTCGTCAAATTCAAAGATATTGGCTTTTAACGCACGGGATTGCTTACCCATATTAAAGAAAAAACGTGTGGTAGCTGCTATGGCGTTGTCAGGATTTTCAATAACATCCTTACTACATTTCGCTCCCCTGATGCACAGCAGAAAAGATGCGCCATGAGAAAGCGCGGGAGGAACAATCACGATATTGTTATCAGGCTGAGCAACAACGTCAAAACGAACAACGTCTGCATCCGTCATACCTTGATTTAAAAGCCGTAGGCCGCGCTCCCCTCCAACTTTTTCGAAAGTTACTTCAATTCCAATACTGCGATAAGCCCGCTCAATCAGTGGTTTATAAAAATTATTTACGCGCGGATGATTTAACTCACCAATTACAAAATGCGACCCCTCGTGTTCAGCAACGACTTTGAGCGGTGAGAATAGAAGTGTAATAAAAAGAGGAAAAAGTCTCTTAGCGGTTGAAGCAGGAAACTTACACTTTCTTTTCACTGCGCGATCCTTTCAGCGATTATCCTAATCCCTAAATGGTAGAGCACAAAACGAAAAATGAAAAGAAATGGCAAATAACACAAAAAAAGCCCCATCGAATGACGGGGCTTTATATTTATTGAGCTTTAAGCTAAATGCTTATGCGGCGTTTTGACCGCCATCAATAGCTTTGAGCGTTTGTGACGCAGGAACAAGTTCCATATCAAAAGTGTACTCGTCTACACGAACTGCTAGCTTACGCTTCTCGTTGTAGTCGTGAAGCTTAGCGGCCTCATCAGCAGTCACAACGCCTTTTTCTTGAAGCTTGTTAAGTGCATGCTCGAAAGAAATAAACGGTACAACTGGCTCTTTGCGAAGTGCTTTTTGTACTTTGCCAAGAAGATGCGCTACCGCGTGCTTCGCTTTAAACGCTTGCTCGTTTATGTCGTTGCCATCGCCCGGGCTAACGCGCACAAGATGTGTTAGCTGCTCTTTCACACTGTTATCTTGCATTGACGCAATAGAAAGCTCGCGTACTAAGTCGTCGCTAATACCCACTACACTGTTAGTGTAAGTATTAGTAAGTAGACGCATTAGACCGCGTGTCGCTGTATTCGGGAAATTGTTGATGAAGTTAACAATTGCCTGATCAGCTTGCTGCAAAGACCACTGCATTGCGTATTCGAAATACGGTAGAGCAAGTTTTCTGTCTTCAATGCGCTGCTCGTAAAAACGAATTGCTGCCATCGCTCCGTATAGGTAGCTCATAACGTCGCCTAGACGCGCTGATAGAAGCTCAGCTTTCTTAAGGTCACCACCAAGTACTGCAAGAGAAAGGTCAGCTAGTGGCGCTAGTTTCGCAGAGATGCTGTTTACACGCTTCTCGTATTTACGAACTTCAGGTAATGCAGACTCGCTTTCACGTAGGAAAGGAAGATAGCCTTTACCTAAGCTGCGGAACGCATTTTTAACGCTGAAACCAACGGTTTTACGAAGAACCTTGTTGAACTCTGCATCCGCAGAACTTTCGTTACTGTGGATTAAGTCAACCATGTCTTTTAGGTAAGGGTGGCAACGCATTGCACCTTGACCAAAAATCATCAAGTTACGTGTAAGAATATTCGCGCCTTCTACCGTGATTGCGATAGGAAGTGCAGCATAGCCGCCCGCTAGAGTATTCTGAGGACCGCGCTGAATCGCTTTACCTGCCTGGATATCCATCGCAGAATTCATAACGTCACGACCAAGTTCAGTCATGTGGTACTTAGCAATTGCCGTTACTACTGACGGCTTCACGCCAAGGCCAAGGCCTTCAGTTGTTAAAACACGCATGGCTTCAAGTAAGAACGTCTTACCCGCGATGTCTGCCATTTTCTCTTGAATACCTTCGAAGCGACCAATTGGAAGACCAAACTGCTCACGTACGAAAGAATATTCTACCGTGCCTTTAAACGCAGATTGCGCTGTAGCTACACCCATGGCCGGAAGTGAAATACCACGTCCTGCGCCTAGACAGCTAACAAGCATCTGCCAGCCGCGACCGATGTTCTTTTGACCGCCAATGATGAAGTCCATTGGGATGAATACGTCTTGACCACGAGTAGTACCGTTGTAGAAACGAACGCCCATAGGATCATGACGGTTACCAAGCTCAACACCTGGGTGCGATTTAGGAAGAAGGGCACAAGTAATGCCTAGCTCTAATTTGTCGCCAAGTAGTTGATCTGGATCGAATACTTTAAATGCAAGACCTAGTACGGTGGCAATTGGCGCAAGCGTAATATAGCGCTTGTCCCAGCTTACGCGTAAACCAAGTACTTCTTCACCGTTGAATTCGCCTTTAGTTACGATAGCCGCGTCTGGAATAGCACCCGCGTCTGAACCTGCTTCTGGGCTCGTTAGTGCAAAACAAGGGATATCGCGACCGTCCGCTAGGCGAGGTAGCCAGTAGTCTTGCTGCTCGTTAGTACCATAGTGCATTAGAAGCTCACCTGGGCCTAACGAGTTAGGAACCATTACAGTTACCGCAATTGCACCACTTTTAGCTGCAATTGTTGCAACGATGGTTGAATTTGCATACGGGCTGAACTCAAGACCGCCAAATTTCTTTGGAATGATCATAGAGAAGAAACGATTCTTACCAAGGAAATCTAACACTTCTTGAGGAATGTGTTTGCCGTTGCCAAGCTCGAAATCGTCGATCATGTTCAGCAACTCAGTTACTGGACCATCCATGAATGCTTGCTCATCCGCGCTCAGTTTCGCCTGAGGGATGTCGCGTAGCGCCTGCATGTCAGGCTTACCCTGATAAATAGAAGATTCAATCCATACGTCACCCGCATCTAGGGCTTCTTGTTCTGTAACTGAAATTGGAGGTAATACTTTCTTTAAGCTAGTTCTGATACTCATAATAACTCATCCGCTCATCTGACCAGTTGTTTTAGTTAATACTACACCTTATTTTGAAAAGATCAAATTTTGTAACAACACGCTGATTTATAAATAATTAATCTTTACTTTCACGTCTTTTTTGTACGAAAGGTTGAAACAAACGTTTAACATTACTCAAATTTAATGGTCGAAAAATGTACAGGGATGGGTGTTCTGGACAGATAGACAGCGTAAGTTACCGTTATTGAATTCTAATTTTCGCGAAGCGCGTTTTAATTATCCTCATTGTCTTTTATAGTTAGCGCTCTTTAACAAGGAGAAGTAAAAAATGCGTAGTCTTTCACAATCTTTCGCCAAAATTGTTATTGGTAGTGCAACCATAGCGAGCTTAGCTTTCTCTGGGCTAGCCTTCGCAGATGGATACGCGGTGGCGAATATTGGATATGGAAATGTAGATACTGAAGTAGATAGTGAAGCAGACGTTAGCTACTCTGCTGCGCTAGGCTATCAGTTCCATCGTCAGTGGTATGTAGAAGGGGGGTATATCTCTCTTATTGATACGGACAACGATGAGCAATCAATTTCATCGAAAGGCCCATATTTGGCTCTACTTGGCAAAGCAAGCAGCCAAAAAGGAGAGCTTTATTACAAACTTGGTGTGGCAAGCGTTGATATTGAACATGCATCTGTGGAAAGCTCTACTTGTGGTAGTGATGTTGTTGTTTGCGGTTACGATGACACTATTATTGCTGGGCTTGCCGGTTTAGGTTTTGACTATTACCTTGGTTTGCAGTCAATGGTTCGTATGGAATACACCTATTTTGGTGGTAAAGATGATTTCTCAGCCCACGTCGTTAACCTTGGATTTCGTTACAACTTCTAAATAGGTAAGCTTGAGAGCGGTAAGTTACGTTTAGGCTGTGCTTTACCGCCCCTTAATGTACGAAATGCTTTTCTATATAGGATGACGACTTTGATGTTTTTTCAATGGATAGAAAAGAACTCGAAGTATATTTAAATCCAAAACCCGTTTGCAGATGTAAAAATAAGTAAATTCACAACTATGGATTTACAATGAAAAACGAATTAGACAGCAAGTTCTTACTTCAGGTTTTCGATAAGATTCGCCAACATGGGGCAAAAGAAAACGAACAATATAAGCTTAACGGAATTACAGCGTTTACTGACCACGACGGCTATACGCTGTACATCGAAGACGTTAACGTAAAGCTTCAGTTTGGTTTCCATAACCAGTATCACTTTGATTATGATTCAAAAGAGCAGTACGAATCTTTTGAAAAGAAATTAAAGCAGATAGACAAAGAGTACTGAGCTACAGTTCGTTTTATTCTTGCTACAGCAAGCTAAAAACAAGCGGTATTGCAAACCCAAACCCAAACCCAAACCCAAAGGCTAGGTGGTGACGTTTAACAAATAATGTAATCCTGTCGCTGCCTGCCTTATATTGGTTGTCATACCGTTTAGCCTAACCATCTTGTTGTTCAACTGGCCCAATTAGCCCCGATAAAAACCTTCTGCTACAATGCCGCCCACTTCACTAAATAGGAAAGATACATTGGCGGCGGCAATTAAAGCTCCTAAGTTTAAATTGGCATTTCTTGGCCCTAAATTCTGGCCCGTTTGGTTAGGCGTTTTTGTCCTATACGCAATTACTTGGTTACCGTTACCTGTTATCCGCACCATAGGAAGCGGCGCGGGAAAGTTGATCGCATTAGTGGTTCCTAAGCGAGCGAAAGTTGCAAAGCGAAACTTACAGCTTTGGAACCCGTCATTGTCAGAAAGTGAAGTTGAAGCGCTGTATAAAGAAAATATACGCCGAACAGGTATGGCGTTGTTTGAAACCGCCATGGGGTGGTGGTGGCCTGATTGGCGAGTTAGACGCGCCATTGAAATAGAGGGCACTGAACATGTTGAAGCTGCCCTATCTAAAGGTAAAGGCGTTTTTGGTATGGCACTTCATAATATGAACCTAGAGTTTGCGTGTCGTGGCATTGGCTTTTACCACCCGAGTATTGCCTTTTACAGAAAGCATAACAACCCGTTAGTGGATTACCTTCAGTATCACGGTCGAAACCGCTCTAACAAATATATGATTGATAAGCGCAACGCCAAGGCACTCATCGCAGCACTTGATGATAAAGAGCTATGTTTGTACTTGCCCGACCAAGATTATGGCCCCAGACAGAGTATTTTTGTGCCATTTGGTGGCGTGAAAGAGACAGCAACCACCACAGCAACGCTAATGTTTATTAGGCGCACCAATTCTGAGCCAATGATCATCACCTCTCAATATACGAAGCGCGGATACAAGATAAAAATATACCCGCCGCTTTCTGAGCTAGGCGCAATGGAAGATTCTGAGGCTCTAACACTTTTAAACCAGCACGTTGATAGGGCAGTGAAAGAGCAACCAGAGAGCTACTTATGGATGCATAAGCGTTTCAAAACGCGCCCTGAGAGTAATCCAGAATCGCTTTATAAATCACTGTAAACGGTAAATTAAACGCCACTCTAATGGAAAGGGTATACAGCGGTTAACCACGATTAGAGCGACCGAGCTGCCAGCAATTCGCAGAAGATAAAACTTTCTAAACGGCAAAAAGTGGATAAAGGGCATAACCGTTGTGTATACCGTAACTGGTTATAACCAGTTTGCTCTTGTCAAAATAGATAAATAGGATAAAGGCGTATTATAGCCGCTTCGGCTAAAATACAAATATTAGGACGAATTCGATCAGAGATAGTAACTCCGCTCGAATGCTAGCGTGATTACAGATTGGTAGGTTATGGGACAGACGAGTTATTCAAGCTCTTCATTTTGGGCAAAGCAAATTGCTATCGCTGTGGTACTTGTTATCGCTGCGGGCGTTTTGATTTATTTGCTACAGACACACGAAGAATCACCCACACCCGCGTCACAGAAAGAAGAGAAGTCTGTATCGAAAGGCCTTAGCGAGTTTTATCGTGATTTTCGTATGTCCTCAACGGATCCATTAGAAGATGAGCAGGGCGATTTTGTGTTGGATATTGCCGGTGTAGATCCTAATCTGGACAGTAAATTAGCGAAAATGTCGAGTCAAACTCGTCCAGTTGAAAAAAACTGGACCGGTGAGCACAAATATCGGACGTTCGCAGAAGGTAATACGCTTCGCGAGGCAATTTCACAGTATGCACAGGCAGAAGGCATGCAGTTAATTTGGAACCTTGAACAAGACTTCGTGATTAAGCATCAGTTTCAATTAGACAACACAGTCGCCGGTTCTTTAGCTAAGATCGCAAGCGCCATTGACAGCAGTTTCGAAGGCGAAGTTCAAGCTTATCTATGTGCAGAGCAGCGCTCTTTAGTTGTAACGGCTCAAGAAACCGACTTCCTTAAAAGCCAATGTCGCCGTGTACGCGGGTAGCACTTTTCCAGAATTACTCACTGAGCCTGCCAAATAATGTATCCCAGTGTTGCCTCACTTGCTCGCGTATAATATCCAACTCTTCACTTTGGTCAGCGTACTTGGTATCTGCCAGAGTGAGGTGGTGATATTGCTCACGAAGCCTTAAGTAGGCCTTTTGAAGTTTTTGTGCTGTTGGCGTATCAACGATGTTCGCGCTGGCTGCAACATCGAAAATTCTAAGATTATCTGGGTACTCGGTCATTGCTTTCACAGTGCAAGCGTGTGCTAATACAAGATATTGCGCCATAAACTCAATGTCAGTAATACCGCCTTCACACTGCTTTAAATCTACTTTTTCATTATCTTTAGCCAGTAGGTGCTCACGCATTTTTATGCGCATTTTGCAGACATCTTGCGACAGTGTTTGGGGATCTCTAGATTGACTGAGAATTGAATGTCTTACCTTTGTAAAGTCATCCAAAAGCGATGCGTCGCCGCAGATAGCTCTTGCTCTAACCAGTGCCTGGTGTTCCCATGTCCAAGCTTCCTCTACTTGGTATTTCTCGAAACCGTTTATGTGACAGCACAATAGCCCAGCGTTGCCAGAAGGGCGCAAACGCAAGTCGGTTTCGTATAGCTGTCCAAACAGTGTTTTCGTATTAAGCAAGTGCATAATACGTTGAGCCAATTTTATGTAAAACTGTTGAGCCTCAATCGATTTTTTGCCGTCTGTACTACTTGAACGGGGCGCATTGTGTATAAAAACCAAATCTAAATCCGACCCATACCCCAGCTCGTAGCCACCCAATTTACCGTAACCAATAACGGCAAAGCCCTTATCATTACCCTCAAGGTGCGAAGGCACACCAAAGCGCTGTCGCATTTGCATCCATGCTGCGTTAAGAACATGCTCTAAAATAACTTCTGCTAAAACGGTTAGTTTATCGCTTACATTATTAATGGGCAGGGATTCACTAATGTCGCTGGCCGCGATACGAAGCTGCTGGCAAAGTTTGAACTGTCTAAGCCCATCCATCAACATTTCAACGTCATCTTGCTCTATACGCAGCATAGTCTCGCGCAGCTCGAGCTGGTATTCCTGCTTACTGGTATTGATGTCTGTGTTTTGCTGCCCTAAATAGAGTGGGGTAAGTAGCTCATCTAATAAGAGTGGGAATCGCCTAATTTCTTGGGCTATCCAGTCACTTCTCTCGCAAAGCCTTACTAACTGTTTAAGCACGTCAGGGTTTTCAAGTAGAAGATCAAGATAGGTTGTGCGGCCGGTAATGGCTTCAATCACGCCTAATAATCGGCTCAACACCTGCGCTGTGTGATTAGGATGCTGTTTAATTAATACATATAAAATCTCTGGAAGAAGTTTGTTAAGCGTATCTTCACCTCTTTGACCTATGCGGTAGTTTCTTTGCTTATCTTTAAAGGCGACGAGAATGGTGAAGATTTGGTTACTCTCCTTACTGGAAAGGTGGTCGCTAAACGTTTCAGTAAACTCATCTTCTTGCAACGAAAGGCGCCACGCATCTTGGCACGCAATAAAAAGCTGGTCTTCATCTGAATGGGTATCATGGCACTCCTCAACTAATTCGTTGAAGTGACCATGAATACGTGCCATGACTTCGTCTAAATGGGTTAAAAAGTCGGTATAATCGGAAAAGTCCATAACATCAATCAGTGCACTTTGCTGCCACGGCTCGTCGGGCAGTGTTTGAGTTTGGCGGTCTTGGCTTTGTTGTAACGTGTGCTCTACTTTTCGCAAGAACAAATAGTCTTGCTTAAGCTGCTTTGTTACGTCGCTTTCTACAATATCCAATTCGCTCAAAACATCTAAAGTTCGAAGTAAGGACTTACTTTGTAATGCGGGCTCTCGACCGCCGTGGATTAGTTGAAAACTCTGGGCAAAAAACTCGACTTCTCGAATACCGCCAGCACCTAGTTTGATATTGTTGCTTAAGCGTCGCCTTCGAATTTCGGTAGCTATAAGCTTTTTCATGTTGCGCAGCGCATCCAGTGTGGTGAAATCTAAATAACGCCTAAACGTAAACGGGTGAAGAATGCCTTTTAGCCACGAAGCGTTATCTGAATTATCATCATTAATGACTCGTGCTTTGACCATGGCAAAGCGTTCCCAATGCCTGCCCTGGTCCTGATAGTAGTCCTCAAGCGCAGCGAAATGCATTACAAGGGGGCCGGAATCTCCAAACGGGCGTAAGCGCATATCAACACGGTAGACTTGTCCATCATTAGTCACTTTGTTAAGCGCTTGAATAAGCTTTTGGGCTAGCTTGGTAAAAAACTGCTGATGCTCTAGCGCTTTCTTGCCTCCGCTAGTTTCTCCTTTTTCCGGGTAAGCGAATATCAAGTCAATGTCTGACGAAAAGTTAAGTTCTCGCCCACCGAGCTTGCCCATACCAAGAATATACATGTGCATATCTTGGTTGTTGCTCTTTGGCGTTCCATAGCGCTGACCCAAGTGCTGGTAAATCCAATGGTAGGCGCTAGTTATCAGCGCATCCGCCAATGCCGAAACTTGAGCGAGCGAATCTTCAATATTCTGTTTATTGAGCACATCTAGAAAGGTGATACGCGCCATTTCTTGATTGCGATATTCACGAAGTTCCTTCAATAGCTCGTCTTCGCTCTTCAGTGATTCAAGCTTTGCTTTTAATTCAGTGCTGAAGTGAGTAATGGTTGAGTCAGACATAGTTAAATCCGACACAGGCTCCACGATTCTGGAGATAAACGCAGGCTTTTGTACCAGTGTTTCAGCTAGGAAAGCGGAGCGAGCAAAAGCGCTTAAAAGGGCTTCGCGATGGTTTTCTGCAATGACTTGATCGGTTTCGGTTAAGGCGGGGGAATCTAGCAACTGCTGCCATAATTTTCCGGCTTGCTCTACGTTTGTCATGCTATTTTCGTTGTCTATTGGCATAATGCTCGCGTCTTAAGAGATAACATTTGTGTAAAATAATGAATACTCACATTTTTATTGAAAGTATTCATAGCCTGCTGGGTTTTACCTTATTAGATAATAACGATGACTTTTCAGGCCCTTATTAAAATAAATCTGAACAAGTTCGCTGTCATCCTTGTAACAATTTAGCAAGGATGGATGCTGCTGCCCCAATTGTTATTACTACGACAACAATGATTACAGAAGGGCTATCAGCAAGGAACTTCGTATGTTCAAGGAGCAAAGATAACGTGGAAGCCTTATTAAAACTAGTACCTCTAACGCAGGAACTATTGATTTACCTTGCCATGGATGTGGCAATAGCGTTAGTGCTACTGATGATTATGAAATGGCTGACTGGCGCATTTAGAAAGTACTCAGTAACCGAAGAGTTGGGTGTTAAAGATAACTTTGCTTTTGGCATTAGCATTGCCGGCGGCATGTTGTCTTTGTGTATTGTACTGAGTTCAGTAGTAGGACGGCATATAGGCGTAGGTTACCAAGAAGCAGCCATTGGCATGGTGACTTTTGGTTTTGTGGGGATCATGCTAGTGAAATTTGGGCGTTTTGCTCACGATAAATTAGTACTTAACAAATTAGACACCCACACAATGATAGCCGAACGAAGCGTTAGTGTGGCGCTCGTTGATGCTGCGAGCCTAGTAGCCAGTGCAATAGTATTGCGCAATATTATGATATGGGTTGATGGTAGCGACATGAATGCGCTGATTGCCATAGTAACGGGGTTTACTGTAGTTCTGACTATGCTGCTAGTGATGACGCGAATTTTAGAGTTTAGGTATGCGCGTGATAATCAAAATGACTCGTTTCAGGGGGCATTAGAGAAAGGGCAGTTAGCGCTCGCTATTGAGCATAGCGGTAATCTGCTTGGTACGGCTATGATTGTATCAGCAGCAAAGAACTTACTTATCTACAATCCATCAGGCTATGTGAGTAATGTAACGGGGTGGTTGATTGTAAGTGTGTGTTTGGCAGTCGCACTTCATTTATTGGTTCTAGTGAATAAAAAAATCATTCTTTTTGGTATGAATTTTCGACAAGAAGTGGACCATCAGCACAACGTGGGTGTAGCTGCTTTAGGTTTCACGTTAAGCATCGGTAATGCCATGATCATCAATGGTGTTTTAGGTGGCTAACTAAACAACTTGGGGGCTTTTCATAAACCTAGCTTTCAAAATGTTAAACCTTTAGCGCTCTAATTAAATGGTGTTTGGCGACAATTCTGTAGCCGAACACTCATTCTTCAAACGCTGATTTTATACACAACAAATCATTGAGCTGCTTTTTTTGAATGATGCCGTTTTTTTGAGGGCGGCTCATTTGTTTAACCGCATGTTCGAGTTTTGCCGCCTGCGCTTTGTCGGCAACTTCAAATACAGCCCTTAAGATTAACGGAGACTTACCTTTAAGCGCCTTTGCACCACCTTTTAGTAGCCCCCTGTGCTGAGCTATTCGACGTTTAGGGTCGGTAGTAATACCCGTATAAATCTGTCCGAGCTTGTTCTCCACCATATAGAGGTACCAAGGGGGATTTACGTTTGGTTGGTGGGTATTGCCTGTCTTGGCTGTTATACTCTGTGCCAATGTACTCAATGTCTAAAAAGTTACTCTTAGCATGATATTACCAGATTTTAGTAAAGCAAAAGTGCTTATTGTTGGCGACCTAATGTTAGACCGTTATTGGAGCGGTGGTACAGGCCGTATATCACCCGAGGCGCCAGTCCCTGTTGTAAACGTTAACAGTTCTGAAGACAGAGCCGGCGGCGCGGCCAATGTTGCAGTAAACGTGGCAACTCTTGGGGCTGAGGTAACCTTGTTGGGAATGTGCGGTAAAGACGAAAACGCCAACATATTAAAAGAGCGATTAGAAACTCACGACATTCGCTGTGAGTTCTTCGAAGTTGATGGCTTCGATACTATTACAAAGCTTCGAGTAATGAGCAGAAATCAGCAGCTTCTGCGTTTAGATTTTGAGAAGAGTTTTCAGGAGGCTGACAAATCAGCCTTAGAATTAGCTTTCGATAAAGCGTTAGACAATGCTGACGTTGTTATTCTAAGCGACTACGCAAAAGGTTGTTTAAGCAACCCACAAGCACTTATAGAAAAAGCACGCAGCAAAAATAAGCGTGTGGTAGTAGATCCCAAGGGCTGTGATTTTGGTAAATACGCTGGTGCCACGTTAGTGACACCGAATATGGACGAGCTTCGCGGTATTGTCGGCAAGATAGATAGTGAACAAGTGCTGGTGGAAAAAGCGCTGTCATTAAAAGAATCGCTGAATTTAAGTGCTCTTCTTGTTACGCGTTCAGAAGACGGTATGACATTGTTTGACGGTGAGAACACCGAATTTCATTTGCCAGCAAAAGCGAAAGAGGTTTACGACGTAACTGGGGCAGGGGATACGGTTGTCTCAACACTCGCTGTTGCCATGGCCTGTAATCTGCCGCTTCAAGCTGCTTGTGTGCTTGCTAATTTAGCAGCAAGTGTTGTGGTTGGAAAACTGGGTACCTCCACTGTAACTAACACAGAGCTAGCATTAGCGTTAGGCGAACAGTCGGTACATTTAGATGGCGGCGTGATGAGTGAAGACCAGCTGGAAATTGCGCTTCAAGCAGCTAAAGCACGCGGCGAACGTATTGTCATGACCAACGGCTGTTTTGATATATTGCACTCTGGTCATGTTGCTTACCTTGAAGAAGCTGCACAGCTTGGTGACCGTCTAATCGTAGCAGTTAACACAGATGCGTCTGTGACCAAATTAAAAGGCCCAGGTCGGCCTGTGAACAACGTTAGCCGACGTATGGCTGTATTAGCGGGGTTAAGCGCAGTCGATTGGGTTGTACCCTTTGAAGAAGATACGCCTCAGCGAGTTATTGCCCGATTACTGCCAGATGTATTGGTAAAAGGCGGCGACTACAAAATAGAAGATATTGCGGGTGGCACTGAAGTTATGGCAAATGGCGGTGAAGTTAAAGTGTTAACGTTCGAAGATGGTGTATCGACTACTGGTATCATCGAACGCATTACTGAAAACAAACTGCGATAAGCCTTGAGTGGAGCTATAAAGATAATACTTCGATAACGGCGCGTTGTTGGTTACCATATGGATTAAAAGCATAGGTAAAAGGCAACGCGCTGTTATTAACCAACTTTAAGCGTTAGTTGTAAATACACATTTCTAATGGAATAACGGTGAATAGCATGTACGAAAGTTACTATGGACTTAACTCGAAACCGTTTCAGTTAACCCCAGACCCTGAATTTTTCTTTGCAAGTAAATGGCACAAGCGCGCCATGTCATATTTGCAATATGGCCTGTCTCAGGCCGAGGGATTTATTGTTATTACCGGTGGAATTGGAACGGGTAAAACCACCGTAGCAAACAGTCTGCTTGAAGAAATTGAAGACGATATTGCGGCAGCGCAGATAGTTACGCCAAAGCTTTCGCCAGACGAACTAGTAAAAATGGTAGCCTCCAAATTTGATATCCCTACTGAGGGGCGTTCAAAAGCGGATATCCTTAAAGCGTTAGAAATTTTCTTGTACGACTTAAATAGAGCGGGGCGCCGTGCTTTATTACTAGTAGATGAAGCGCAAAACTTGCCGCTTGAGACTATCGAAGAGCTTAGAATGCTGAGCAATTTTCAGCTTAACGGCAAGCCTCTTATCCAAAGCTTTTTACTTGGTCAGGAAGAGTTGCAGCCCATCTTGCGTGCGCCGAATATGGAGCAGTTTAGGCAGCGTATTGTTGCGTCGTGTCACCTTGCACCGCTTTCTTTAGAAGAGTGCAAAGAGTACATAGAGTATCGCCTACACCATGCTGGCTGGAACGGCTCAGCACTGTTTAGTGACGAAGCGCTAGAACGCATCCATATGTTCTCTCGTGGCATACCTCGTAAAATAAACACCCTGATGGATAGGATAATGCTTTATGGCTTTCTAGAAGAACTTGAGAGTTTTGACGCTGATGCGGTAAACGAGGTTATTGAAGAAGTAAAAGCCGAAATGTTTGAGCCTGATAAAACGGGCGCAGAAGTGACCGAACATATGGGTTTCGCTGACCACCCAGAAAGTCAAACTATCATGACCCCTAAGGGGAATGTTATACGCGATACCAAGTACTATTTGGATATGCTGGCAGAGCTAGTAGACGCGTTAGATGACGCTATTTCACAGAAAGTGAAAATGACGCAATACGTCGATAAGCTTATGAAGAAAAAGTTTAAGACTTACGTGCGGCTTAAGAGTGATGATAAGAAAGAGTGATGATAAGAAAGAGTGATGGTTAAGTAAGATATTGGAATATAACTGAGTGATACCCAAAACGCCTCTATAAGGCGTTTTGGGGTTTAAATAAGGCTATGCTAACTGTGTCTAGCGAGTAATTTTGCCTGTATACTTAACAGACAGTTAGTCGTATGTATAAGTGATAGAGGCACTCATACGGCGGTCTATATAGTTATTTCCAAATTGCCCGCCCGCATTTAAATCGCCCTCTTGCTCAAGATACCTTGCATCAATACTTGCCTTCAAGTTACGGCCGAACTCTCTTTCTAAACCAATAGATGCATTCCAGTTATCGCTTTCGCCTCTGAAGGTTTCTTGTGCTCCCAGACCTGTAATGTTGGCGTAATTAATACTGCTCGTTAAGTTGGTATAACTGCCAATTTTATAGGCTAGGTTGGTACCGAACGAGTAAGTGCGTCTTAGTCTGTCTTCGTCTAAATAGTCATCTTCAGAGTAGCGCCAAGAAAAAGCGAGAGTAACGCGAGAAAAGTCGTAACCCGCCTGGAAATTCGAACTTTTTCTTAAAATGATATTGTCGTCGAACTCTAAATTTTGAGATGTAAGTTGAACCAGTTGCTCACCTGCATTAGGCGTGTAGCTTAAACTGTTGGGTTGGAAGCAGTCGGCGATTGATGTTGTTGCTGTAGGGCAAACGAATACGCCCAAGTTCTCTGGGTTGGCAAGTAGTCGAGAGGTGTTTGTTACGTCCTCTGAATAACTAAACGATGTTCGTAAGTACTTAGAATTATAGCCGATTGTTGCTGATGCCGATTCACCATAGAAACGACGCCCATATGTTACTGCGATGCGAGTACGGGTACTTAAGGCCCATTGCAAATCTATACCTACGAATGTTTCACCGTCATCTTCCTCTATATCAGAGTCGCTCTTATTTGCTGTTATCGAGATATAACGATTTTCAGCTTGCCGATAAGTTAAACCTGCACCATAAGAATTAAACTCTCTAACTAAGCTATTGGTATCATCTCTGTCAGATATTTGGTTGGCTTCATGCCTTGCAGTTAAACGAAACGCCCAGTCGCCATAAATTCGAGTGTCTATATAACCATCACCGGTTCTCGACTCAAAATCACCACTGTTTGCTTGGCCTCGTTCGGTATTTTGATAAGTGCCGGACACCGACCAGATAAAATACTTAGCTTCGTCACCATTAATTAAGTTACCAGTAAGTTGATAACTGTCATTGTCTAGAGCGTTATTGTTAGTTAGAGAGCGCTCAGACGCTGTGTCTGAATATGAGGCGGTGCCTTGACCTCTTATCCAGTCGCCTTGCTCAAGAGTTAGCGTGGATGAAAGTCTATTAGACCGCGTTTTTGCCAAACTGTTAGAGTTTGCAATAAAGTCACTCACTAAAAAGTTAGCAGAATTAGTATTTTGGTAGTTTAAAGCTCCGGCTGCTTGAAAAGACAATAGATTTTCAAAGGGTACCCACTGTGCGGAATAGCTATATTCTGCGTAATCCTGGCGTTGACTATTATCAGCGTTATCACGTTCAAGGTGTGTGTAAGTACCTGACCAAAGCCCCTGAAAGGTTCTTGTCTGATAAGTAGCGTTTACTTTTGGCGTAATAGTCACTGTTGTAAGTGAACGGTTGCCATTTTCCTCTGTATCAACATTTTGGTGAATGGTATCGGCAGTAGCTAAAGCAGTTACGTCAAGTTTGGCAAAAGCTGGAAAGCTTGTTGCAATAGCTGCTGCAACAAGTGTTTGCTTCATCATTCTACTTATAGGCATAGTGTTGCGCCTATTCACTGCGCTCTGAGTAATAATACCCATAATATCCGCTTCCATCGGTGTCGTTATGTACAGACTTGTTCACTACAAACCCTATTGCCATGTCAGGGTTTAATCGTTCTACAGACATCTTGATATCGCTTATTTTTGCTCTGCCTTCTTCTACGACAACAACCGCTTGGCCGGCAAAATTAGCAAGGATCGCACTCTCGTTTATCCCAATGAGAGGAGGCGTATCAAAAATAACAATTCGATCAGGGTATCTGTTAGCAAATTCATTAACAGTGTCATGCATTTTCTGGCTTGCAAGCAGTTCGGTAGACAAATGGTGCGACTTTCCTGCAGGAATAATTTTCAGCTTATCGATGTTAGTTGGGTACAGCACATCTGAAATATCGTCGACGTCCCCGGTCAAGTATTCCATCAGCCCTTTACGACGCTCTAACCCTAAAGTGTTCAGAACATTAGGCTTAAGTACGTCGGCATCCACAAGAAGTACGGTTTTATCCTGCTCCGATGCAATACTCATTGCCAAGTTGGTTGCAGTAAATGTCTTCCCTTCAGAAGGGCGACTACTGGTAACCATAATAATGTTCGGGTTGTGAAGGGTTTTCGCTAGTGAGCCAAAAGCATTTGCTAAAAGCTTACGCTTTATTTCTCGGTACTCTTCGTTAATTTGCTTCCTTTCACCGTTAAGTGAAATATGCCCATTCTTATCAAGGCGTGCAAAATCGATAACAAACTCGTCGAGTGGAGATTTCTTATTAGTAAATTCCCTCTCTTCAGCAATAACTTTTTCAGCATGCGGCTCAAGTTCAGAAGGCGCAGGTTTATCAATTGTGACTTTAGAGTCTTCAGATACATTTGGCTGTACTGTATCTTCCAGTTTTTCGTCATCTATTTCGCTTTGCTTTGCTGCTTTTGCTTCTTTCTGTTTCTGGAGCGCCTTTTCAATTGTATTTTTCATTACAATAAGCCCCCAAATAAATCAATATTCATAATGTCCGCGGCAACTAGTATGCCGTACATCGCTATAATGGCGCCGCTCGATAGTAAGAATACAATCAAACGAACGCGATTGGTTTTATTAATCTGTTCAATGTTTAAGTGAGTTACGGTTCCCCAAATAGGGTAGTCAGATACACTTAACAACTGTTTAGGACGAATTAACACAGGTTTTAACTGGCTGATTAAAAATGCTACCGCAATGCCTGCGCCAAAACCAACAACCAGTACGGCCGTGTAAAATATTAGTCTATTAGGCCCAGAGGGGCGCTTTGGTAGTAGCGGTGGCTCTATGATCCTAAACTGCAATTCTTCTGCAGACACGTCAGCACGTCGCGATAAATCTGCTGATTCTTTCCTAGACAGCAATTCTTCATACTTACGCTTAGTTATACCGTAATCTCGATTAAGCGCACTCGATTCTGCTTCAATTTGAGGAATAAGATCAACCTTACTTTCTAGCTCTGCCACTTTGCTTTCTAGGTCACTTTCTTTGACTCTTAGCGAGGCTATTTGGCTTTCTAGGCGGCTAGCTTCAAGCTTAATTTCACGATTTAACTCGGTTAGAGGTTGATTGTTTTCGCCGTCAGGTTGGTTAATAAATGCATCAATTTCTTGTTGACGTGATTTCTCTAAACTCTCGAGCAGTGCAGTAGTTTCAACTACATCAGGGTGCAGCTCGGTAAAGCGCAATTTCAAGCGGTCTAATTCTTCTTCTAGAGATTTAATACGTTCATCGTAGCGAGTACGTAAAACCGGTTCATCAGCATCTGTTACGCTAAAACTATCACTTCGTTTGGCACTGTTAATTTGATTCTTAAGGCTTTCCGCTTGCTGCTGTGTTTGCTTTATTTGTAAGCGTGTAACCTCAAGCTCATTATTCAGCGATTGAAGGCTTGAATAATAGGTTCCAGCTAGCGGAAGTATATCGTTGTACTGTCGTTTGAAATCAGCAAGCCTTTGCTCTGCTTCAGAAAGCCTAGATTCATATTCTGAAATTTGTTCATTCAAAAAACGTCCCGCGGTATCGGAATCTTTCCTGTTGCTACCTAAAGCACCTTCAACAAATAAGTCTAATGTTTCTTGCACAACGCGTTGTGCAACAACTGGAGACTTATTTTCATATGAGATGTTAAAAATATTATCTCGCCCTGTAGACTGAAGCTTAATGTTTTTTGAAAGCGCAGTTACCAAACTCTCAAATTCTGCCTCAGTTGTGGTAGTGATATCCAAGTCACTTTCTCTAGCAATTTTTTCAACATTACTTCGGCTAAGTAATGTTTTGGCCATCATTTGAATCTCTTGATCGGGATTCGTTTGAATGGCTAGACCACGCAACAATGGTTGAAGAACTGAACGCGTATCTACAAAAACCTGTGCCTTTGAAGAGAAAACGTCTGGAAGGGTGGAAACATATACAAAGCCCACTGGGCAAATTAGCCACGAAAATATAATAACGTAACGCTTCTTGATCCAAACTCCTTTAACATAATCAAGAATCTGGGTAAGCGTTTGCTGTAAATCCTGCATTTTATTTTTTGTTCCGTTTACTGCTTGTCTACTACTTAATACCTAGAACCAAGCTTCTGGAATAATCACGATATCACCAGGCAACATATCAACATTCTCTGAAATATCGCCATCGCGAATTAAGTCGTCAATATTTATGTCGTAAGTTATTTGTTGGCCGTTGACCACCCGCACTAGCTTAGCATCGTTGCCGTTTGCAAACTCTGTTAAACCGCCCACTGCAATCATAAGGTCAAGTAGGCTCATATGTTCGGTGTAGTTTACCGCACTTGGGTTGGTTGCCTCACCTATAACGCGCACCTGTTCGCTCAGTGGACCTGTGAAATTATTCACGCTTACCGTAACACGTGGGTTGTTTATGTAAGTCGATAGTTGTTCTTCTATTTCGCGAGCAAGCATTGTAGGCGTTCTGCCAGCAACATCGATATCTTCAACTAATGAAGTCGTTACCTTTCCGTCCGGGCGGACAATAAAGTTTCCTGATACTTCGGGGTTTCGCCAAACAAAGATGGTTAGTGAATCACCTGGCCCTATCAAATATTGATAGTCGTTTACATCTGTTGTTAACGACGCGCGCGTTGTGGCTTGCGGCAATGCGCCAGTAGTTCCACAACCGTTTAGGCCCATTAAAACTATTGGTGCAATACAAGTAAGTAACGTTCTAGAACGGAACATAAGAGATCATCCTACACTCATTATGGTTAATTTATACTTTTCGAGTTTACCCTACGGTAAATGCCACTATAATGCCAATAACAATTGTAGTCTATTGGAATAAATCCCTTTATGATGGGAAAAACGCCGCAGTTTTAGGGGGCCAGGGGTGGCAGTAAACAAGCGCAATCAAAATAAACGCTCAAATATATTAGTAATAACAGAAGCGTTGCTCATAGCTTACATGGGCTATATTTCTCATTTCATTCTCACACAAGTTGGAATGTCGTCAGGCGTTTCGGTTGAAAAGCTCGTGATAAACGTGGGAATGCTTACGATCTCAATACTGCTTTGCTCACTATCTGTTGGCTTATATGAAGCTAAACTGAGAGAGACTTTTCGCGGTATTATTCGCCGCATCTTTGTGAGTGTGGGCCTTAGCTATTTCTTGGTCGAAGTATTGAGTCGTGCGTTTTTCGACGACTTAGTCATGGACTCTTATTTTTTACCCGCTGCGGTGTGTTCAATAATAATTACTTTGGTGATATTTCGGTATTTCACCAATCGGCTTGGTCTGTTGGGTTTGGGCAAAGTACGTATTTTAGTACTTGGTGCTGGAGAAAGAGCATCAATTATTGAAAAACGTATGCGAAGAGATGTTGACAGAATTGGTTTTGAATTAGTTGGTTTTATCCCTATTCCAGGTGACAATCGCGAAGATGGTATTAAAAAAGAAAAAATAATCCATCTAAAAGTTGATGAGAGCTTCCAGCAGTTTATTGCAGATAATGAAATTGAAGAAATAGTTATAGCCTGCGATCAAAGACGAGGAACCCTACCTGTAGAAGTGCTTTTTGACTGTAGGCTTAGAGGGATTGAAGTCACTGAGCTTTTGGACTTTATGGAACGCGAGACAGGGCAAATTGTAGTAAATTTGATGTACCCGAGCTGGGTTATTTATTCCAATGGCTTTCAGAGCCAGAACTACTTACGAGACGCGCTAGATTATACGCTTAATGCGATATTAGCCTTTTTTATCTTTCTCTTCGTTTGGCCAATTATGTTGGTTACTGCGTTCATTATTTATTGTGATGATGGCAGACGTACTGGAGTATCGGTTTTTTATAAGCAAGAACGGGTAGGTTTGAACGGTAAACTTTTCAAAATAATCAAATTTCGAAGTATGCGGCCTGATGCAGAGAAAGATGGAGCTAAATGGGCTAGCAAGAATGATGACCGCGTTACCCGCATTGGTCACTTCATTAGAAAGTACCGCGTAGACGAATTACCACAGCTTTTGAATGTGTTTAAAGGCGAAATGGCATTTATCGGGCCTCGCCCAGAAAGACCACAATTTGTAGAGCAGCTTGTTCGTGAAGTACCTTATTACAATCAACGTCATAATGTTAAACCAGGTTTGGCCGGCTGGGCGCAGCTCAATTACCCTTATGGCGCTAGCGTAGAAGATTCTATGGAAAAACTTAAGTTCGATCTTTATTACGTAAAGCATCAAAGTTTACTGTTAGATATCCTTATTCTAATTCGTACAGTTGAGATTGTACTGTTTGGCAAAGGGCGATAATCATGAAGCTAGATAATCGTCTTAATGCTATGACAGTAGATGTGGAAGATTACTTTCAAGTTTCAGCGTTTGAGGGTGTGGTTGATAAGAAAGATTGGGATAGCATTAGCCTTCGCGTGGGCGACAACACCCACAGGCTGTTAGATTTATTTGCAGCGAATAATGTCATATCTACCTTTTTTACGCTTGGCTGGGTTGCACAGCGCTGTCCTGATGTAATAAAACGAATAGTGAGCGAAGGGCACGAGCTAGCCAGTCATGGCCTAGCACACCAGCGCGCTACCACTATGAGCGAGCAAGAGCTTTACGATGATATTAAGCAAAGCAAAGATATCCTCGAAGATATAGGCGGTGTGGCGTTAAAAGGATACAGAGCGCCGAGTTTCTCTATCAACGATTCTAATACTTGGGCGTATGACATTCTCAAAGACCTGGGGTTTGTTTATTCATCAAGTACGTACCCAATCAATCACGACCTCTATGGCGTTCCTGAGTGGCCACGTTTTAAGTATGAGCGTGAAAATGGCCTTATTGAAATCCCTATCCCAACTATTAGAAAGAAGGGAGTTAATGTTGGTATTGGTGGCGGAGGATATTTTCGTTTATATCCCTATTGGTTGTCGAAGCGTCGCATTACTGAATTCATGAAAGCCGAAAACGCTCCTTACAGCTTTTATTTCCACCCCTGGGAGATTGATGCACAACAGCCGCGTTTTGAAAATGCACCATGGAAGTCGAAAGCACGGCACTATATAAACCTTTCTAAAATGGAAGGAAAGGTAGAAAAACTATTGAGTGACTTTAATTGGGTAAGCATGTGCGATGCTTATGAAATAAAGTGAGCTTTAGAGAACGATAATAATAAAAAGCAGGGAATTGCAGATGAAATATGGCGAAACGCAAGATAAAAAACAGAAACACTTAGCCGACTTCTCGTTCGCTAAAAATAGAGCGTTTTACATTTCAGGTTTTGCAATAGTTTGCTTATGGTTAACGTTTTGTTGGCAGGGCATTACCACCGTTGTAGAAATTTGGTACGGAAACGAAATATTTAACCATGGCTTTTTTATTGTACCGGGTGCTTTTTATCTTATTTACCTGAAGCGCTATGAACTACTGAGCAAGCCTATTCAAACAAGCGCTTTGTCGCTTGCTGTAATAATTCCGGCCTTACTTCTTTACGTAATCGGTATTGCCGGTGAAATTCAGCTTTTTTTACATGCCGCCACTTTTACGTTACTTCCTGCGCTTATTTGGCTATTAATTGGTACTCAAGCAGCTAGAACTATTTTATTCCCACTTGTATTTATGCTGTTTAGCATTCCCGTGGGCGAGCAGTTAATTCCTTACTTACAGGAAATTGCAGCAGACGGTTCCGTTGCTCTACTGCACTTGTCGGGCGTCCCGCTTTTTAGAAGTGGCTTGTATATAGAGATACCGCAAGGGCGCTTTTTGGTGGCCGAGGCCTGCTCTGGCGTTAGCTTTTTTATTGCAAGTTTTGTTATTGGTAGTTTGTATGCTTACTTGAATTTAGTTTCAGCTAAACGCAGAGCTGTTTTTGTTGCTATCTCCTTAATTTTCCCTGTGTTAGCCAACATAGTTCGTGTGTACGGTATCATTCTTATCGCGTACTGGACCGACATGGAGCACGCAGCAGGTGCCGACCACCTTATTTACGGTTGGTTTTTCTTTGCGTTTGTAATTGTATGTTTGTTGGGTATTGGGGAGTTGATGAGGCAGCAAACTACAATGCAGCCGAGTTCAGTAGCGTTTTCTTCACGTATATTTGTGAAAACCTCTGTGATTTCTACAGTAGTCATTGTTTTCGCATTTGCATCGCTATGGGTAGCTAACATATCGGCTGTAGGCAGCACGCCCCTAGCGCTCCCCTCTTCAATACTAAATAACGTATCCACCGATAAATGTGAACGAAGTATTTGGGCACCTTTAATTCAAAACCCAGACATAGAAGAAGAGGCCTTCATAGACGGCACAAATTGCGTTGTAAAAGTGCATGCGGCTTGGTTCAGCGAGCGAGAAAACGAGTTGGTAAGCGATTTGCACCGAGTTTATGACCCTGAACGTTTTTCTTTGCGGGGAACTCGCACCTTGAACATAAACGAATATGAATTTGTTGTTTACGAGGTGGTTTCTTTGGCTGGTAAAAAAATGAGTATCGTGAAGTGGTATCAGGTAGATAACACGGTCTTCACGAATGCTATACAGGCAAAACTTCGCCAAATAGTGAATGTATTAGCAGGCAAAAATACTGGCGGTAGATTGTGGGTAGCAATGTCTGAAGATGATGATCTTAAGATACTTGGTGAAACCGTTATGCAATTACAGCAATAATATTTAATTGACCTCTTAATCGCACGGAGTAAGCGACCGAATGAATAATGCCATCTCATCCTCTCGTGGTTTGCAGCCACTATTTTTTGCAGCGCTTTTGGCTTTGTTCGCATGTGTGGGCTTATTTACTTTCCCTTCTTACCATATCCCCTTATTGCTAACGGCCTTAGCTTATATCACTGCGTTGCGATACTTCAATTTTACGTGGCTTTACGTGCTTTTATTTGCCACTTTCGCAATAAATTTAGCCCCGTGGACAGGGCGATATTTAGTAGACGAACTAGATATATTTGTTGCGATAACTGGCGCTTATTTTTTCATTAAATACCGTAATGAATACGAAGTATCGCGCCACCTGTATCTTAGCGCGTTGCTCGTTGTATTTTGTTTATTAACATCGTTTGACTCTTCGTGGTTTAGCGTATTTGCACCGCTTACGGTTAATTTTTATGTGTCGCCTTTAAACGGCTTCGTTATATTTAAGGGTTTTGTATGGGCATTAGTACTGGTTTGGGCGTTTAATCAACAAAAACGAAGTGACAGCACACGAGCGCTGAAGCATCTTTTACAGGCTAGTATGTTCGCGGCGTTGGCGTCATTTATAGCTGTGATGTGGGAAAAGCAAGTGCTTGGAACGTTATTCTCGGGCGCAGATGTTTATACAAAGGTAAATACTTTTTTCAATCTCAGTTCTGCTTACAGAACAACGGGCATTGTAAGTGGCATGCATACCGGAGGTGAGAGTATTGATGGCCTTTACCTTACGTTACTGCCTCTTGTGTTCGGTGCATGTTTCTTTTTTAAACAAAATGCGATTCGGTTTGTTGCGATTGCAGCGGTTGTTGCGGTTATGTATTGCGTACTAATGGGGTTCACCCGAGCGACTTATGCAGCAAGCTTTGTCTCAATGGTTGTATATAGCATTCTTTATTTTTTTGAAAAGTGGCGTAACACTACGACGCCTAATGCAGATGCCACGAATAACATACGTTATTCCAATATGCCCATTGGTTTAGTTATTGGAAATGTTGTGGCTTATTTACTGCTAGTGTACTCAGTTTACTCGCTTCACAAGTACTCCGGTTATTACGCCGAGCTATCGGCTGGGTTATTATACGCAACAACGATTGCGCTAAGCCAAGTACGCGGTGTTAACTTGTTCATAAAGCTTATGGGAATGCTCATTGGTTTTATTGGCTTTGGTTATATTAATGTTGATAGCTTCAATAATAGCCAGTGGGTTGATGTTAATACGGTGTCAAAATCAGCACTGTATATTGCGATTAGCTTGCCGCTTATTGCGTTCACATCGCTTTTCGCAATAAAACGCAATGGCATTTTAGAATTACCGCGTTTAGCTACCGAAACAATAATACTGGTGTTGATTGGAGTTTTAATAGCTGCAGCCTTTTCCGGCGCTCGAATTAACATTCGCGCTGAAACCAGTGCTAGCGACTTAAATACGCGACTGGAACACTGGCAGGGTATTGTCGATAGCGGAAGGTGGAGTGCCGCAGACATAGCACTAGGACATGGTTTAGGTACCATGCCAACCAATTATGCGCTGTCGGGTAAAGGAGAATTGGACAGAATTGGTACCTTTGAGATTGAGCCGCAAAACGGAGTGTTAACGGTTATACCAGGTTCAGACCTGATGCTTACTCAAAGAACACCTATTGATTCAAATGGCGCGTATTTGTTTGAAATAACTTATTCAGCGAATGAAGAAGTTCAGATATCAGTAGCGCTATGTAGGCGTAATATGATCATTTTTGAGTTTTGGGCTCATGGTTGCGGAAATATAGTTAGGCGAACGCTACCTTCAACCAGTTCAGGTCAGAGTAAAACCTATTTAATGGGGCTCACTGCTACCAAAGACACCTTTTTTGGCTTGCCCGGTGCGCTTACAATAAAAACAACAGCGGGTAATGTTCCAATAGCGATTGAGTCGATTTCGCTAGTTGATGCAAATGGCGAACAACTTCTGAAAAATAATTCGTTCGATAATGGAGGCGACTTCTGGTTCTTCTATTATGATTTTGAGCATTTAGTGTGGCACATTAAAAATTTATATCTGAGTTTTGCGTACCAGTTTGGCGTTGTAGGGGCATTGTTAATAGGTGCTTTAATTGTATCAGCTACTATCGCGTACAGCTCAAAAAAACAGTTGCTTAGTTTGCCCGCAGCCATATTTAGCGCATTTTTAGCTGGGCAGTTTGCTTTTGGCTTATTTGGAGACCCTTTAGATTCATCTCGCACCAACATGTGGTTTTTCTTTCTTCTCTTTGGTGCCTTGCTACCAAACACCAAAAGTCAGCCTCGGCAACCTCGAAAATGCTAAATGCTAACAAGCTCATTAATAGTGCTTTTTTCTCAGTCGCCGCAAAATTACTGGGTAAAACGCTTGGCCTTATTAGTACCGTGATTGTTGCGCGTATCTTAACGCCGGAAGACTTTGGCTTTATCGCTATAATCAGTATGGCATTGTATTTTTTTGATATTCTCTCTCACGCTGCAGGCGAGCAATACATTATTCAGAAGGATAGGGTGGCATTCTACGATTTACA
Source organism: Alteromonas sp. ABH4_453 (assembly GCF_056160665.1). NCBI lineage: Bacteria > Pseudomonadati > Pseudomonadota > Gammaproteobacteria > Alteromonadales > Alteromonadaceae > Alteromonas > Alteromonas sp. ABH4_453. The sequence continues at coordinate 226,075 of NZ_JBSWXP010000001.1, read as the reverse complement.
TACAGCTTGGACATTGAACGTTGTACTTAAAGTTTTGATAGCAATAGGGCTTGTTATAAGCGCAAGCAGCGTTGCTGCATTCTTTGATAAACCTCAGTTGAGTAGTGCGATTATGTTTAGCGCGACTATTTTGCCGCTTCAAGCACTTAAGTCACATAAAATAATGCTGCTTAAGCGGCAACTTCGCTTTAAGCCTCTGTTTTGGCTTTCTTTTCTTGAGCGAGTTTTCGCGCTTCCCGTATTAATAGTATTGGCTTTTATACTGGGCGATTACTGGGCATTTCTTATAACCGATGTGTTAGTTGCTATTTTTGGTTTGCTGCTTTCGTTTTTTATGATGAAAGGGATACCACGCCTAACGTTAAGGTTTATTAGTAAGCAGTGGCGCTTTTCTCAGTGGATGCTAGGCAAACATTTATTGGGTTATGTTCGCTCTCAAATAGACACATTGGTAGTTGCAAAAGTTTTCACCGCATCAATGTTAGGTAATTACCATATGGCGCGCGACCTTGCCATGATGCCCGCACATTATCTGCTTAGCCCTGCAATTGAGCCACTACTTGCTGTGTTAAAAAATGATAGGACAAACAAAAGTGAATTGCTAAACAACGTTGCGTTTTCATTGTTAGTTGTTGTTTCTATTAGCCTGCCTATCCTTGCTATTTTGGCGCTTTATTCGAAACCTATTGTATACGTGCTATTAGGCGATAAATGGCATCTGGCAGCGCAATTACTGCCGGTGCTGTCGATTTTGTTTTTTTATTGGTGCATTGTTCAAGTACTTGATGCTGCGTTAATTGCACTTGATAAAGTTCGGTTCTTATTTCTGTTCGACGTTGCGTCGTTAGCTGTTGTTGGCTTAACGCTATTGATGGCGATTTTTTACAACGCAACGCTAACAGAGCTTGCCTGGTATCGTGCGCTATCTGGTCTGTTCACCGCTTGTGTTTTGTTGATATGGGTGTTTATTGGACATTGGAGATTACTTAAAGCACTTTTAAGGCTTGTTACCACCATTATTGTGCTTACAGGGCTTGCACTTAGTACGGCTTGGCTGGCTGGCTTTAGCGAGTTTTCTAGTGCAAGTATGTCAATTAGCTATATCTTGCAAACAGGGTCTTCTCTGGCTATGTTTGTGGCCATTTATACAGCCCTGTTCTTACTATTCCTGACAAAGTCGAAGCACTACCATATAGTCCGGCTAAAACAGATGGTTGCACTGTATTTACCTACCTCATTCACACGGAAGCTTTAGATGAAAATAACAGTGATTATTCCCTGGGTATTCTTATTTCTGCTATTTGGGCATAACAATGATGCGCGAGCAGGCAGAGAGGGCAGTATAATCAGTGCACCGTTAGCAAAGTTGCAAATGATGCAGATCATTCGCCCACGACTAGACTGGGCAATGGCCAATAACAATTACGCAGTACAATTGTTTGACGCAGATTGGGAGGTGGTGCCTAACGACTCTATTGCGTTGTATCAGCAAGCAAGGCAAGTGTATATTTTTGCAAAAGGCTTTGAGGCCACAAACGATAATCGTTACCTCATTGCAATGATTAAAAGCGCTGATTTTATGATAGACCACATGTATGACGAGTCGACGTCAAACTGGTTTGCTAGCGTTAATAGAGATAATTATCTACAACGCAGCAAGTCAAAGGAATATGATACCGCATTTGCGCTTTTCGCCATGGCGCATGCGTACGACGCTTCAAAAGAAGAGCGCTTCTTAGACAAGGCTTTGGCAACATGGATGTTGAGTGATTTGGCGACAGGTTTTTTGCTTGTCAAAAGTGAAGAGAATAGTGGTGCTGAAAGCACTCCCTATAACGAAACGTGGTCTACTAACGCATTAATGCACTCGTTTGAGGCACTTCTAGCATTACACGACTTAACCAAAAGCAGCATTGTTTGGCAGGATATAGAGACAATTGCGAACTTTGTCGCGACTTCTTTAATACAAGACGAAGGCTATATAGCTGAATATTATGAAAACGTTGACCAGCCGCTGGCAATTAGTAACGGTGGTTATGTAGAGTTAGGCCATCAAATAGAGTGGGCATATCTGTTTTATCGCGCGGTAGATCATGGATTAGACTTTAAATATAGAGAGCTAGCAAACTCGCTAGTTGAATATGCATTAATGATTGGCTGGAATGAGTCCGAGGGTAGCCTGAGTGGAAGAGCAGATTACAATCATCAATTGATTGAGAAACAACCGGTTTGGTGGGCGCAGGCAGAGTTTATGAAGCTGAATCTTTACCTCCTGAATCAGAGGATTGAAACGGATAGATCTAAATTACTTTTGTCCCGAAGTTATGGTTTTATAGTTAATAATTTTCTTGCTCAAAATACAGGTGGCTGGGTTATACGCGATCGCAGAAACGAAATAAGACCCATTGGATACCATTCCGTGGCAATGTACGATGAAATTAATAATGAATGAAGCTTATTAGGGAAGGGTTTAACCCAATGAAATTTAGTGTTTTTAAAGACAAATTAGTTAGAAAGATTGATGAATCTCGATTAAACAGTGCATTGGAAGGGTATCTAAATTTAGATCCTGTAGAGTCTAACTCGAATGCAGAAGTTACTGTGATGACTCAGTTATATGCAAAAGCTATCTATATGGGTGTTGCTGCTATTCACTCTTTGATTCGAAAGTTAGAGTGTTCCGTAAATATTGAGGTTATTGATGATGGAAGTCTGACGAATGAACACCATGAAATTCTGTTCAACGCGTTCCCTGGTCTGACTATTACAAAAATTGAAAATATAGAACGCTACGGTTGCCCCGCTGGCGGTTGTTGGGAGCGGTTACTTAGAATTCAAGAGCTTACAGATAGCTATTATGTAATACAAGTTGATACAGATATTCTAGTTGTAAATGAGATTCCAGAGATTAACGATTGTATTAATGCTAATCGTGCTTTTATTTCGTCTTCACCAGATTGGCCGAAGACGGTTAGCATTGATGAGATAGTGGATTACTCTTCAAAGTCTGGCAGTCAAAATATTCAGTTTGAAGCAGAAAGACAATTGTTAAAAATCACTTCAATAGATTTAGCCCATTATGTGAGGGGATGTGCAGCGTTTACCGGTTTTCCTAAAGGAGCAGGACTTACAGATAAGCTTTCTAAATTCTCTCAAGAAATGGAATCGATATTGGGAGAGCGATGGCATGAATGGGGAACGGAGCAGTTTGCATGCAATACCATGATAGCGCTGTGTGAAAATCTTAATGTCCTTCCTTGGCCAAAGTATCAGAATTTTTGCTTTCCAGAATTTAGACCATTAATAGAAGGGACTAATTTTAACGAAGAGGTCGCCGTTATCCACTTTATAGGGAGTAACCGCTTTAAATATAATGTATATTTGAATTACGCAAAGAGCTTATTAAACTTGTTGTCAAACAAATAGCCATGGCTGGTGTGGCGTTATATTATTCGTTATATAGTAAACGAACTTCATAACCGCGGCTCACATAAAATAAAGCATATCAAGTTATTATTAATCCTCAGTCTAATTCCCGTAAATTTAGTTACCGGAGAAGTTTTGCACATTGGAGCACCATGAACTTGGAAAATTTATGTCTACCTGTCTCGGTAATCGTTCCACTTTACAACCGAGAGGCTTTTCTTCCTCAACTTTTTAGGACCTTGGAGTCTCAAACATTCAAAGAGTTTGAGGTCATTCTTATTGACGATGGAAGCAGCGATGGCACTCATGCGTGGATAGAAAAGCATTTTCGGGAATCTGTTCTGACTTATCAATATGTTTATCAGGATAATGGTGGGCCCTATAAAGCAAGAAACAACGGTTTAAAACACGCAAAAGGTAAATATATCGTCCTTTTTGATAGCGACGATGAATGGCCAGATTATCATTTAAAGCAATTTTTTGATGCCATGGAGTCAAACAAAGATATCGACTGGATTTTTGCGAGTATAAAGATAATTGAGCACGAAAGCCGAAATGTATTGCAAGAGTCAAACTTCGTTGACAAACGTGGCAATGAGCACCCTGTCATTTCACTTCAATCTGAAAGTAGGTTCGTTGGAGACAGGGAAATTAAGGTCATTATAGACCCGAGGCTTCCTGAGACGATCATAGAGCATACACTTCCCGGTAGCATGCAATGTTCAATAATCAAAAGGTCTGTGTTCGACAGTCATTTGTTTGATGAGAGCTTTAGAACTGCTTACGACCGTTTCTATTGCATGAAGACTGCCATCAAAGGGTTTAAGTTTGGGTACCTCAAAAATACTCATCTTATCTATCATGTGCATGACGATAACATTTCTACCGTATCAGCTAATACCCCAGCTGAAAAATTAAAGAAAAGCGCGATAACAATGATTAGGGGATATAGATTAATTGAAAAAGAAGCAGTGAATTCGAAACAAAAAAAAGCAGCAAAAAAGCGTGTTAGCGAAGTTCATGCGTGGGAGCTCTCTATGGCTGAACAATCTTTAGGTGATTACAAGGCAAGTATAAGTGCCATTTGCGTCGCTATAAACAATAGCCCTAAAAATTTTCTGTTTTACAAGTCACTGTTTGCAACTCATGTCAAGTTGATTTTATCTAATCTCATCAGTTTTATTAGGGTAGATAAATAATGTATGAAGTTACGATGGATGCAGTAATTCCTCATTATGGCGAATTGACGCAGCTATTAAATATATTGGATTGTTTCCAATTGGCTGATAAGCCGATTGGTTTTGGGAAGATAATAGTTGTCGAGAATGGACAAGAAGCAAACGCTTCAAATGTTACCAATTTATATCCTAGCTTAAACATCGTTTATATTTACACAGAAACCGCAGGTCTAACCAATGCGAGAAACTTAGGTGTTAAATCTAGCGGGGCTAAGTTCATTTTACTTCTTGATAACGATCTAAGTTTCAGTAAATCTTTTCTCAGCCACTATTACGAAGCATTCTCTAAGCGCGGGCAAATGTATTTTTATGGTGGCCAGATAGAACCCGTTTTTGAAAGCAGTCCCCAAGAGTGGTTGCTTACTTACTGCCCTACGTCGGTCAAGGGGTTGTTTTTCGATGAAGATTCAGAGACGAATAAACCAGAGTTTTTAGGTGGTAATCACGCAATTTCTCGAAAAGCTATCGAATTACTTACTAACGAAAACGGTCAAGTTTATGATGGGGAATCGGCTACAGCTGAATCAGGCGGTATTGGAGAGGAGACGCGTCTTCAAAACTATTTACTCGCTAAAGGCTTTAAGGGATGGAAAGTATCAGCAGCTACGGTGCTACACCCTGTTCCATCAGAGTCTTTAACTTATGAATGGGTTTGTAATCGTAGATACCGTGCTGGTTTAACTGCTGGAAGTACAGAGTTAGCAACTTATGAGGCTGTCCCTGTGTGGCTTTCTAAAATATTTTACTCAAACTCCATCAAAGAGTGCGCTTCTTTTTTGTTTTCAAAAAGACTCGCCCTTAAATATGGCGTTTCTCGCGCGTGGGCTAAAGGTGCTATTGACGCTATTAAAAGCAGGACTCTGAAGTAGTGGCGTCATTTCGTTCAGCGTTAAAATTTTCTTACCTTGGTGGTTATGCAGTAATAGTATTCCAGCTTTTGACATCCATGGTTGTTGCTCGATTATTAGAGCCTTCGGACTTCGGACTCTACTCTGTCGCAATGGTGTTTGCAGTCATAGCTGAATTAATCAGAAATTTTGGGGTGAGTAATTACATAATAAAAGAAAAGGAGCTCACAACGCAAAAGCTCGAATGTGCGCTTTTTCTTTTGATAGTAACGAGTTCGTTTGTTGCGGCGTTGCAATTTTTTATGGCAGTCCCAATTGGCAACTTTTATAACGAAGCGCGTTTGACCGCGGTATTACAATTATTATCGCTTAATCTTATGCTTATTCCTTTTGGCGCTATCACGAAGTCTCGTTTAAGGCGAGAGTTACGTATGAAAGAACTATCCATTATTGACGTAACTAGTAATTTAGTGGGTTCTCTCATTACGTTAAGTCTTGCTTATATGGGGTGGGGCGTGTTCTCACTACCGCTAGGGCTAATAGCAATATCACTTACTTCAGTTCTAATAACATTTTTTTTCCGATACGACGATAACCCCAAACGTTTAAGAGTGAAGGGAAGCAAAGATATCTTCTCTTTTTCATCAATAGTTGGACTAACCGGAATTGTAAACCATATTGGAAATAGTTCTCAGGATTGGTTGTTAGGTAAACTTGTTGGAATGGAGAGCGTCGGTTTGTACTCTAGAGGCTCTTCCACTGTAGCGTTATTTGACCGTTTGGTGTCTAACCCTGTGAATTTATTAATAGCCCCAGTTTTTGCAACCAAAGCAAATTCGGGAGAGGCAATAGTTCCCACATATATTAAGCTGACTTGTATTCAAGCATCAATCGCTTGGCCTTGTTTGATAACGCTAGCATATTTCTCAGAACCAATAATAAACCTTTTATACGGGGACCAATGGTTGCTCGTTTCAGATTTACTTATTTGGATTTGCTTGGCAAAGATCTTAATGACTATTACTCAGTATGCTAATGAGATCCTCGTCGGAATTGGCAAAGCTGGGGAAGTTTTCTACGCGAACTTGTTAATGATGATCGTGAAAATAGCAATTTTAATAGCATGTATTGACTTAGATTTAGTTTATATAGTCATGGCTGTGTCGCTATCAGTTCAAACGATTAGATTATTTACTTATCTTTTTATTCTCAATCGCTTATTCAAACTAAATGTCGCCTTGTTGGCAATTAAGCTTGCGAGAGTAGCGTTTGTTTGTGGTTTATCCGTTAGCCCATTACTTTTATATGATAGAAATGAGGTAACGTTGACACTGGTTTTTCTACCATTCATTTCTCTTCTGATTTGGTTTTTCTCCTCAAAGTTAATGAAGTTAGATGTTTACCTTGAAATAGACAAAGTAATTGAAAGGATGTATTTACGTGAAAACTTTAGAAAATATTTTTCTAACTAACAAAGATAAAAAGCATATATTTGTTCAACCTGGGGGCAACTGGGGCGATTACCTTATATATTTTGGACTTGAATGTTTGGCAAAGAAAATTAACCTTAGCTATGAAACATTTAAGATTAATGAATTTTTCGATTACACGCCTAAACCGAATGAAGTGATTTATATCCATGGTGGTGGTGCATTCAACTCTTGGTCAACTGATGCAGGGTTTAGAGCTTTGAAACACGCGATAAACTCAGATGCTTTAGATGTGATCTATGGACCTTGTACGTGCTCACAGGATGTTGAGTTTTTAGAAGGAAAGTTTGGCGAAATCATAAACGCAAAGCGCAAATTTACGTTGTTCGCAAGGGAGCTAACAACTTACTCAATATTCAACAACTTAAATTGTTTGAAAGGAAGCGCTGAAGTATTGTTAGATAACGACACAGCATTTCATTCAACCAAAGCGGCGTTACAGGTGCTTGCTGGAGAAGAAAAGTATAACTATTCTCTCTACGGTTACAGGATTGATAAAGAAGATAGCGGTATAACATTTGTGCCGACTCCGCAATTTTTACTTGTAGACCCGCCTGAAATAGCCAAAAGTTTCGCACATTGGGTGAGAATTCACCTGCATGCAAAAGAGATAGTAACCAATAGAACACATTCTTCAATCGTTGGTTCTATCCTTGGGAAACCGACTACGTTATTTGATAATAGTTACCATAAAAACCGAAGTATTTGGCATTACAATCTTGAGGCGCGAGGGGTGAAATGGATAGAGGCTTCTGAGGCAATTAAGATTGTTGAACCAAAGGGATTAGCTAGATTAATTCCCAAAAAGCTAAACACTAGTTGGAAACTTAATACGCTCTTTAGAAGGCTGAGAGGGTTTCCTCAATGTTAAGATGTAATTTTCCGACTAATTTAAATAAAAATTTACGAATATATGCTTTAGGACTGAATTGATGAAATACTGTTTATACGAATATTCCAACTCTGATAACTTAGGGGATGAAATACAAAGCATCGCAGCTAAGCGATTTCTACCGACAGTAGACTTCTTCGTCGATAGAGATAATTGGGATTCAAGTAACGTTACGGAGCCTGCGAGGCTGATCGCTAACGGTTGGTATACTCACAATACAGCCACATGGCTACCATCAAATGAGTTTATTTCTCCGTTGTTTATATCGTTCCACATTACGCCCCAAGCGCGTCCGGTTTTTGAGAAAAAGGAGACGTTGGAGTTTCTTCAGCGCCATGGACCTATCGGTTGTCGTGATTTTGAAACTAAAGAGTTTTTGCAGAGTCGAGGTGTGGACGCATACTTTTCTGGCTGCTTAACGCTTACCTTACAAACTCGCGATATACCGAACAAACATAATTCTACTGTATTCATGGATATCCCTGAGCGTCTAGTTTCAAAGATGCCGAGCAAACTGGTAGATAATCAATTAACTGTAAAGCAATACTACGATAAGACTCTACTATTGCTTCAAAAGGTCGACAATAAGTTGGGGACCACATTAGCCCGAAATATCGGCTTTAAACGAGCGCAAAAGCTTTTGGATACCTACAAAGGTGCCAGTCTTGTCATAACACAAAGGCTGCATTGTGCTTTACCTTGTACTGCCATTGGGACTCCAGTAGTTTTCCTTGTGCCGCATTACAATGATGCTCGTTATAAAGGTCTTATTTCGCTGACTAATCATATGAGCTATGACGAATTTTTAGAAAATCCATCGAGCATATTAGCGCTGAATAACAGAGAGGCGGATAAAGCAAAACTACTAGGTGAAAAGCTTTCTACTATTTGTAACAAATTTATCGCTGATGGCATAAAACCAGAATGCTATGACCTATTGTAGTTTGTGATTGAGTTCTTAAGTTAAATCTATTTTAATTATTTTGAATAAAGCAAGTAATCGAAATGTATTTACTATTTGGTCTGGGTTGAGATTTATGTTTTTTACGCCATATTTATGCAAATTATGGCGTAGTTAAAGTTTTGGCTACGAAGGCCTTAAATTTTGCATGATTACTCTTGTTGAGCGCCCGCTCTTTTTTGCATGCTGTATAAATCCTCTATCTTTAAGTCTCCCAATACCAATTTTGAACCTTCAATTGTCAGGTGCCCGTTGTCTCTATACAGCCACGTTTCATTCTTTGAAGTGATACACCTACCTTTTTCACAAAATAGCGTTGAGACATCAAAAAAGGCGCTAACGCTCTCCAGTTCTTTTAAGATGGTTGTTACACCGTTCTGGTGCTTTTGGTAAGTTTCAAAACTAATAGTACAGTCGCCTAGTAGTAATAGAGCAGGCCCATACTCTCTCTCTAAACACTCTCCAATGTTTCTCCCGTCTCTAGGGGGGGGAGATACGAACACAATAGATTTCCCAGCTTTATTTAGTTCATTTATCATAAATTTATATGAGTCAACGAGTACTGAGCTACCAGTTATAATTCTACCATCATTCACTAGTATATCGTTCTCTAAGTAAAACTCGATTGAGGAACTTAGAACTACGTTTCTGATATTGTCGTTTTTTCTAATGAAATCGAAAGCTAATGCATTGAAGTTAATACAATCTTTAGCCCATTGTTCGCTGTAATTCGAGTTGACAATAGCAATATTTAAAAATGGACCGCACATACTTTTCGTTATTTGGCCAATGTTATTTTTTATGCTGAGCCCAGGCACCAAGTGCATGGCGTAACTATCCCCCCAAATAACAGTGTCGAACGATCCACTATTAGTACACTTAATATTCATATTTAATCTGTCATCTATTGCATCTTGGCACTCTTGCGAAAACCCATAATTCAATTCCTTTTGGGCCATAACTCTATTATCAAAATTTTCGTTTATTGGTAGTAAGGTAATAATGATAGGAATAGTTAAAACAAGGACGGTAGCGAAAACGAAGTTCCGTAAGCTCGATAGCTGTAACGGAGCACCTTTGTGACGAAAAGGTGTTTCAACATATTTGTATTGAATTTGACCCAAAAAAATCGAAAAAATTATGATTAAGCAACTCACAAGGAGTGGTGTTTGCCCAACGTAAGCTAAATAGGAGAATGCAAATAAAGGCCAATGAATTAGATAAATAGAGTATGACCAGTCACCAACCTTAATTACCATTCTATTAATAAAGTTTTGCGAAAGCCATAGATCATCGCCTAATAGAATAACAGCCGTACAGCATGCAATGATTAGTGCTTCTATGCTTGGGTGGGAATGCGTTATTTGTAGATAACCTAAGGTCAGTATTATAGAAAGGCAAGCAATCTTAGTACGCGGAGTGACTGCAATTCGTTTATTTAAATACAACCATGCAGTGACTGAACCTGCTAGAAGCTCCCAAGCTCTTGTTGGCAATAGATAAAATGACCACTCATATTTGCTGACATCGCTAAAACGCCAAAGCAAGGGTACGTTTTGGTCAGTAGCATAAGACCATGAAAAACACATGTAAATACTGGCCATAAAAACAGATATTAATGCTGCAACCCGAAGCCCTTTGGGAGTTAAAAATAATACTAGAGGCAACAAAAAATAGTATTGTTCTTCGAGAGATAAGGACCATATGTGGAGAAGTGGTTTTCCTTCTGCTGCTGCATCAAAGTAACCAGTCTGCGTGGGAAGCACCATATTTGCACTAAATGTTACTGCACCTATCAATTGATAGGAAAAGTCTTTTAGCTGTGAAGCGGTAAGAAAAAGTATACTTAGTAGCGATGTTAATATAAGTGTTACATATAAAGCAGGAAGGAGTCGATTCACACGTCGTTGATAAAAGTTTAAGAAGCTAAATTTATTCTGCTCTATTTGCTCTAGAATTAATTTAGTGATTAAAAAACCTGATAGCACGAAAAAAATATCTACGCCGAGAAAGCCTTGCGGTAAAAAGTCTAATCCGCTGTGATAAAAAACTACGTAGAGAACGGCAATACCTCTCAAAAATTGAATATCGTTGCGCACATCCATCCTTTTTACCTAATTATATGAACTTAAAAGTATAATTCATACATTGAAGTTTATTTAGTTTTCCAATGAGAAAGCTCAATTTGCAGTAACTCTTCTAGCTTTTCAATATCTCCCAAGAACTTGCTTTTGTGAATATTGTTAACTTTCAACTCTTTTTTCCTTCCTCCTGTATTATACTGCTCCTTAATAACACTTCCTAACCAACCGGACTTGATATATTCAACTAGTTTAGATAAACCCAATTTTTTAAGGAACTCTTGGGTACGGGGAAATATAATTCTATTCACACGGCTATTCAGAATAGAGGGGGTAAAGCTATCATCAACATTTAAAAAACCATAAACCCCCTTTAAGAATGATCGAGGTTCATTTTGAAGTTCGTCATAAAATGCTAGGTGTATATTGTTGCGAGGAAAAGACTTAAGGATGTGTTCTACAAATGTCGCTTGCATGCTTAGCGTACTAATTATTGGTACTTGCTCCATTGCTTCGTCAAAGGTCATTCCATTGCATTGATTTGTTAGGCTTAATTGATAATGGGAATAACTTCTCGCTACCGGTTCTCGTAAAATTAATATAATTTTAGAATTCGGCATGGCAGCAGATATTCGGTCAATAGCTGACTTAATATGGTAATAATTTGGTGAAAGTTCACCTATTGCTTTATGTTCAGCACCAGCGTCTTCGAAAAATGACGCATAATATTCTATTCCTTTTTCAAAATGACTATTGAAGAAATTTAGCTCTTTTACCTCTGGCACATACACCTCAGGGTGTTCTTTTAGGCATTCATATAACCACGTTGTGCCAGCCCTTTGTACGCCTACACAAATAAAATTAGGAAGAGTCATAGGTTGTTCCTTTTTCTTAAACTCGCTTCTTGCCTTGAAGGTTGGTGATCACTCTTGGATAAATACATATTGAGACAGCAAGCGGAAAGCGCGACGAGCCAATATAGTACTTCCGCACGCATTCTATTAATGAATGTCATACAAACGATAAATGTTACAAAGCCACTAGACAAAGAAAGAACAAATGAACTAGCAATAAAGTCTTTTCGCTTCCACAATTCTTTTCTTACACGAGCGAAAGCTTTGAATGTGTGCCATATCATAAGCGTGAAAAACAAAAGGCCAAGAAAACCAGCTTCGGAAAGTGTTTCAAACCATGTCGAATGAACAGCCCGTTGTCGAGACTTTCCAGTGTCGATATGAGTTGGAATATAGTATGTCCCATAATATTGAAAGGCTCCTGCTCCCGCTCCGAAAGGGTAGTCTTTGGCCATTTTTATTGAGGCAAGCCAGAAAAAGACGCGAGTTGAACCTGTCTCTTGCTCTTCGTTCAGTGTTGATTGCTCTTGAACAGTCATCATTCGATTAATAAAGGTATCGTCTGCTAGCCTAAAGAAGGCACCTACAAAAAGTAGCATACCAAGGAAAATTGTACCTTTTTCCTTGGCAGTGAAAGCTTTATTTCTAAAGCTAATGAATAGAAAATAAGAAACGCCCGCGACAACTCCCAAAAATGCGCCTCTACTGTTAATCAATATCAGCGAGTTTAAGGAAAAAATTAACCCAATAGAATATACTCCGCGTAGGATTAACGATTTATGAGCAATAAGCTTAGCTATAAATATTACAATAGTTGGGGCCAATGCCGCTGCCACTAGATTAGCATCGGGGGCATCGACCATTCCCACACCAGCCACTCGGCCTGAGTTATCGCGGCCCCAACCAAATATATAAAAAGCTAAAAGGAAAGAACTGAGAAGATATGTATCGACTATCCAAGAGATATGTTTTTTTTGAGTACATAATTTGACTATGAGAAATGTCACTGCGGCCACTGTAAGCAGTGCATCCATCGCTGAAATATGATATTGAAGATATGGCGCATTAAAATAAGCTGCACAAAAACAAATTATGGTTAGCCACATAAATCCGATTTGTGGATGTTTAAAGTATTTGTTCGGCCAGTATTTTCCAAATCCTATGAAAAATACGATTAACATTGTTAGCACAAGATAAAACTGTGCACCTAGAAAGGGTAAGTAGCTTCCCCACCACTTATTCTGTGGGTTTAAGAAGTAATCGAGTTGGTACACCATAAAAATAAGCACGGGGCCGTGTCGTAAAGACATTGCCAGGCCCGTCAAAAATGGTAATAAGTAAAGTAGTGCAGATATCACTTGGTAGGCTCCAAGCGTTCTATGTTCTGTATTACCTCAGGGCCTTTTATTTCCCAATCAAATTGCACTGCATGTTTACGGGCACATAACCCCATTTTTTCGCGCTTTTCATCATCGCTCGCCAACAAAACTACATGCTTAATAAGTCTATCTGGCATAGTACAATTTACGCTAAAGCCAGTTTGGCCGTGCACTAATGTTTCGGGTGTGCCGCCAGACATGCCACCTATAACAGGTATGCCGCAGGCTTGCGCTTCTATCATTACTATTCCAAAGCCTTCAATATTACGCCCTACATCTCTATTGGGAAGAACAAATACATCTGCTTGTTGATAACATGCAACCATGGCTTCATCGCTCACATTGGGCATAAACCTGATGTGATCAGCCAAGTTCAGTTCGTGAGTTAGTTGTTTAAGGTATTCAATACGGGGGCCACTGCCAATAATGGCATACAGCGCATTGGGGACGCTTTTCACAATATCTGCCATGGCCTTAACCATCATATCGTGGCCTTTGCGTTCCTCGAGCCTTGATACAGTCACCAATACAAACCTGTCTGTCCATCCAAGCTTTTTTCGAGTAAATTCACAGCGGGGGGCTGGTACGAATGCAGATGTATTCGCCCCAGGATTAACAATGCAGCATTTATCTTTTTGAACATCCCAATGCTCAAGTAGTAAGCGATGTGAATTTTTACTATTACAAATGAGAAGGTCTGCTCGCTTAAGCACCGGTCGTAGCATGGCAGTCATGCTTCGGCTAGTCGCACTATTCTCAATATCTTCACCATGTATGTAACAATAATAGGGAATACCTTTGAAAAGCTTGAACAGCATGGCAACAAAGCCCTCAGGAATGCATCGCCCGCAATGAATAGCCGTTACATGGTATTGCTTAATAATTTTTCTAAGTTTTAGGAAAAGCTTAGTATAAAAAATAAGGCCGCCCAGTGAAAATAGCGCCCAATCAGACCACGACGAATAATTAAAAGAAATTCTATGAATTTTTAGTTCGGCTTTACTATCAAAAAGAGTGTCATCTTCTGCGTTACCGGCAACCACAACATACTTGTCGGCATCTTGGCGAGAGTATACTTCCCATAACCAACGACCACTTCCACCATGCATTGGTGGGAATACTTCAGAGAAAACCAACTCTACTTTTTGTTTATCTTTCACGTTAAATTCTCACTGAACCGACGGCATAAGGTAATTGTATTGAGCTCGGAATGCTTCGTTCATTTTTTGTTCACTAAATTGCAATTCAAATTTTTCGATAGCATTTTCACCAAAATTTTCTCGCATTTCATGGCGCTGTGTTAATTGTGATATTGCTGCTGCAAATGCATTTTTGTTATCGTTTTCTGTTACTAGGCCGTTAGTATTGTGAGTGACAACTTCAGCGTTGCCGCCTGCATCGGTTACTACACAAGGTTTGCCTAGGCTCATTGCTTCAAGCAATGTCATCGACGTTCCTTCACTTAGCGATGAAAGTAAAAAAACGTCCATTAGCGCTAAATAGTTTGCGGGCTTGGCAATATAGCCAGTAAAAATAACGTTATTGTTAATGCCTAACCTATCTACTTCTTGTAGCAGTGCTTCACGCATTTCCCCGTCACCCACAAGCAGTAGATAAAGGTCGTTTTGGTCTTTTGCGGCATCTGCAAATGCATTAATCATCATAAGCTGATTTTTAATCGGGTCGAACCGTGCAATGGTACCCAGTATTATATCGGTTTCATTAAACCCTAGCTGCGTGCGCAACGCATCTACTTCGTTCTGCTTTACCACTAATGGTTTAATGCCGTTGTAAATCACGTCAATCTTACGGCTAGGAATGAACTCATAGGTAGTCAATGCTTCACTTGTCGCCTTTGAAATGGCGGTTACCTTCGATGTGAAAGAGAGTAATATCGGATTAACGAGCTTTCTTTTCCAGCTTGTACTGTCGGGGTAAAAGCGCCCATGCTCTGTGAAAATAACCTTTGTTTTTGTAAAGGCCGCTGCTAACGCACCGTATACCCAAGGGGTGTATTGGTGGCAATGTAATATATCTATGTTGTTTTCTTTAATGTGTTGTCTTAATGCTTTAATTAGCAAAGTATCAAAACCTGGCTTGCGTTCTTTTGTGGTAATGCAAATTCCAGAGTGCGCTAGCTCTTCACCCCAAGGGCCTAAAGGGGCTTCTATGCAATAAATCGACATTTCGATATTTGCATTAACATTTCCCTCAATGATGTTCTTAATAACCATTTCAGTGCCGCCAATGCGCATATCGTAGGTAACGTGCATTACTTTCATTATGATGTACGCTCTTGCATAACGGCATATCGGTCGTACCACATTTGGTACATCAGCATGCTCCACAATACAATGCCGTGGTCTTTCGTGCGGTTTTGATGCTCCTGCCAAATAGAATTAATAGCGGCTGTATTAAATACATCGCTTAAACCCTCATTGCATTGAAGCAGTCTTGATTCTGACAATGCTTTTAACTCGCCCCTGAACCATTCATCTAAGGGGGGGCTGAACCCCATTTTTTTTCTATACAGTAAAGAATCGGGAATAAACGGTTTAAACACTTCTTTAAGTAAATACTTCTTTTCACCATCACGATATTTTTGTGACGAGGGGAGGGTAGCGGCAAATTCTGCAACTTGATAGTCGAGAATAGGGGCTCGTACTTCTAAAGAATTAGCCATGCTCATTCTGTCTACTTTCACCAATATATCGCCGGTCATATAGGTTTTAATATCGGTGTACAAAATTTTACTTAAGTGATCTGGCCCATCAGCGTTGTTGTACATATCAAGCGTGTATTGGCTTGGGTGGTAACCGTTAAGCGTTGTGGCTACGTTGGGTTTTACCAGCTTATTCCACATATCGTCGGTCATCATACTGTTTGTGATGAAAAAGCCCATTGCGGGGTCGTGCGATAAACTGGTAAGTAGCGACTTCCCTTTTCTTCCAATACCCCCTGGCAATACGCCTACTATTTTTGCAAGGCTTGGGAATATCGTTTTTCTAATGCTTTCAGGAAACTTATTCCTAAGTTTGTTTTCAATGTCATCCGTAGTGTACTTTTGATAGCCGGCGAACATTTCGTCGCCGCCATCGCCGGCCAATGCCACGGTAACGGCCTTTCTGGCCAGTTCAGACACAAAAAACGTTGGTACTAACGAAGGGTCGGCAAAGGGTTCATCAAAAAAGCTAGCAATGTGTTCTAATTGTTCTGCAACATTTTGATGTACAGTAAACTCATGGTGTTCTGTTTCGTATTTTTCAGCTATTTCACGTGCGAAATCTGCTTCGTTAAACTCTTTATTATCAAATCCAATGGTACAGGTTTTAACCGGTGTTTCGCTTATCTCACTCATCATCGCCACAACGCCCGAGCTATCTACACCGCCACTCAAAAAGGCACCTAAAGGTACATCACTAATCATGCGTTGTTTGGTTACTTTTTCGAGTAATGCTTTTAGCTGGACCTTGTTTTCTTCTTCGCTGGCTGAAGAAACATTTTTAAAGCTTAAGTCCCAATACTCATGAATGTTAAAACCGTCTTTGTTTAAAACAAGATAATGGGCGGGGGGAAGTTTGTGTATGTGTTTAAATATACTTTTGGGGTCGGGCACGTACTGATAAGCAAAAAAATCGTAAACCGCGTCTAACCGAATTTCTCGCGGAATATCTTTTAGTGCAAGTATTGCCTTAATTTCTGAACCAAACGCAAAGCGCCCGTTGTCAGAAAAATAATAAAGGGGCTTTTTGCCTAAACGGTCGCGGGCGATAAATAGCTCTTGTTTTGTTTTGTCCCACAGGGCAAAGGCAAACATTCCGTTCAGTTTTTGGAGGCATTTAACGCCTTCACGAGCGTAAAGTTCTAGAATAACTTCAGTATCGGTATGGCTTTTGAAGGCAACGCCTTGTTGCTCAAGCTCTGCTCGTAGTTCTAAGAAATTGTATATTTCGCCATTAAAAACAATAACTAAATTATTGTCGGCAGAATACATAGGCTGGTTACCCGCCTCAGATAAGTCGAGAATACTCAAACGGCGATGGCATAACCCGATGTGATCATCTAGGTAGATGCCGCTGGCATCAGGACCGCGATGCAAAATAGCGTGGTGCATAGCGTGAAGTGCTTCTTCACCACCTTCGTTGTAATTAAATAAACTAAAACCTGCGATACCACACATGTTTTCTTATTCCCTATAAGCTGATATGCGGTCTGATTGTCGAACCAACGGCTACGGTAATTGTAAGAGGAAGCTTTTTCCACATATTTTCAGCGATGGGGCGCAGTTTACCTGGCGACGCGGCTGCTAGCTGCTCTTTTATAAGTGCACCGTGTTGATCAAACTTTTGCCAATGTAGCAACTGAGGCTGTGCGCCCCACTGCTTCTTAAATTTATAAGTGCCTTCTTCGTAGGTAGAGCGGCCGAAATCAAACGTCTCAATGCCTGAATCTGCACAGTGTTCTAATAGCGACCAATAAAGCAACATGTTAGGGGCCAATTTATTGTATTCGCGAAGGGTAGACGCCCATGGAATAGACGCATTAGCAGCGTTTTTTAATACAAGGCCACCGCCAATGGGGGTGTTGTCTTTATAAACTACGCTAATTATACAGCTTTCTTCGTAAGCACCGACTATTTGTTCGAACCATTTTTTTGCATGCACGGGTGAACCCAAATCGCGCATGTTCTTGGTGTATACCGTATAAAAGTCGTTAATTAATGTCTGATTAGTACCAAGCGAAGCGATGAGCCCGTTTTTCTCTGCCTTTCTTATTTGGCTGCGAAGTTTAGATCTGAATCCTGCTAGCAATTTTTCACTGCTATTTGGTAATGGAAGTAGCATTCTTACTTTTTGATTTTCTAAACTACTAGGTGATTGTGGCTCAGTTTTTATGTTACGTATTTCGAGCGCTTTACCGCCGGTTGCAGAAAGCTGCTGAGTTAAAAATTGTTGCAGTTCAAGTCCTATATCGTCGTTATCTGCCAGCGCATACCCCACATCACAATATGGCAAAGCGCATATTTGTTTGCCTAAAAAAGGCGTTTTCATTAATACTGCTGGCAATACGCCCACTATTTTTCTTGAACTTTGGTTTGTTGCTAATAGCCCTAATGGCTCGTGCCCGTAGGAGTATTTTACAGCATTTAGCCATGCAAATTTATGATATGCAGAGGCTAGTTTGTGCGCACTCACATAAGTATCCCACTCTGCAACATCTGATAGAGTAGCAACTTGGATAACTATTTGCTCATCGCTGTTATTATTCACAATGCTGTCCTTGCGATAGCTGTGTTGTAACAGCACCCTCTTTTGCCGTAAGTCGCGTTGCCGCTTCAGAGATGGTGCAATACGAAACGTTTGCTTTTGCTTCTAGGTGTGCAAGAAACCGTGAGATGCGAGAGCAAATTAGCTCATAGGCATTGTCTACGTTTAAAAGCCCGGTAACACCATCAATTAAGCTAGAACTATGTAAGTACATGTGAATTACATTGTGTTGCTTATCCAAACAGGTATCACTTAGCTCAATCATACTTTTTGTATCAGATAGCTCAGGGCTTAAATATATTTTCTTAAGAATTTTAGTGTGCCAAAGAAGGCCTACAGCTCTTATTGTTGAAAATGGCGGTTTTGATAACCTAGTGTGGATTCTATCCGCTTTGCTGAAATCAGCCACATTAAACCCTGCCGTTACCGGCAATTCCATAATATTTTGCTGTTCACCTGGTACCAAGGCATTCTCAAAACTGGGGTAGTAAGGAGTAACGGGGGCGCCTTTGCAGTGAAAAAATTCATTTTCGTAAAAGGGGTATACACTGCTGTCTACAGTTATGCCTCTTGAGGCCAGCAGTTCAAGAGTTTTACCTTTCATACCCCAGCGCCCGCTTCTAAATGAACGAGGCATTACCCCTATTTTTTCATTTATAACGCGGTGCAGTTCGTCTAACTTTTGTACTACTTGCTCTTCTGGTAAGTTTATTACGTGGCTTTCGGCTTCGGTAGTTTTACCGAAATACGGTGGGTTGCACCATGGATGCAAATGGGCACCTACTTCTGCTTTCTTTCTATTCACAAATTCGCGAAGGATAGCGCTACCTTGTTCGTCGTTCGCTACAGCGTAGTCGACAAAATAGGTGGGCCTTATGCCTAACGTTTCACAAAAGGTTTGGAATGCAGGTAGCTTTTTTACGTTTTGTACCGAACAGTTATGCTGTGGAAACTCTTCGTCCCACCGCCATTCTTCTTCTGTATCTATAGTAAGAACAAATAAAACGTTGGGTTTACCCATTGCGTTTCTCATTCAGCATAATAGAAAATAATTCATAGTATTCGTCAGCCATACGCTGAGCCGAAAAATTCTCTTGTACAAAGGTACGTGCATTTTGTGCTAGTTGCTGGGCATATCCGGTGTCGTCTAGTAGTGTTTCCCAGTCTTTTTGTAACTGTTCGGTATCATGCAAAGGGGTAAGTAAACCACTTTCTCGATGAGTAATGAGTTGATCGATACCCGCAATATCGTAGGCCGACACTGGAATTTCCATTGCGCACGCTTCCATTAAACAGCGCGGTATGCCTTCCAGAGTAGAAGTCATAACAAACATATCAAAATCGCGTAGCTGTTCTAACCTATCGTTTCTAAAACCCAAGAATGAGATAGCACCGGAGCTACTGAGAGTATGAGCATAGGATTCTAGTTTAGGGCGGTCTTCGCCATCACCAAGAAACACTAGACGAATGTCTTGTCGTTTTTTATATAGAGCGTCGAAACAGTCGAGTATGGCGGTAATGTTTTTGCGGCTGATCATTTGGCCCACAAAGCCAATAGTTTTCACACTACCTTGTGGTTTCGGGGTTTTAGTTACTCGTACTGCTTCAACCTCAGAAAGGTCTACACCGTTTTGAATATAGGACAGTTTGTCCTCGGCAATGTTGAATTTTTTTACATCAGCCAATAACTGCTTTGATAGAGGAACCACTTTATCGGCAAATCGCATGACTTGGCATCCCGCCCAAATAAAAAGTCGAAGCTTCAAGTCTGCCGCATTTTCGAACCCATGTGGCGTTACCACGCAAGGGATACCGGCTTTTTTAGCGGCCATCACCCCTAAAATATCCGACTTGTAGCCATGAGTGTGGATAATGTCGATATCATTGTCTTTTATTAGCGCGGCGAGCCTTTTTACTGCACCTAAATCAAACCGGCCCTGCATAGGAACGTGATGAGTTTTACCAATAGATTGGAATTCCTTAACCAGCTCTAAGTCTTCCGTACCCGGCTCTAAGGTTACTCCCAACTCGCTAGTTACATCGCTTGGCATATGTTTAGAAAGTGCTAATACCCAGCGCTCTGCGCCATAAAACCCTGTAGAACAAATAAACTGCAATATTTTCATTATTATTTATGCGTGTTGGTGGTTACCGCGCCGCGTGCTCCTAGTAGTGTTCCTATGGCTCTCGCTGGGAAGTACACAAGATAAAAACGTAGGCAATTAAAAAACGATACGTCGTTGCCTACTAATTTTTTAAGTCGAAGCGTGTACGCCAAAAGAGGTGCTCCTGCAATTAGACTAAATATAATAGCGAAGTTAATTCGTGAATACAGTAGGCTAAGCAATAAAATTATCAATCCTAGAGTTACGGCAAAAGGTACAATAAAACTAGGTAACTCACGAAGGGGGATGGGCCTGCCGCTTGTTGATGCAATATTAGATTGCCCACGCCATATTTCTTTTTTAAACATGGGGCCGAAGGCTTTATCTTCCCCTAGGTGCACATAATGGGTTTCAGAAGTATAGTAAAGACCGCCTTGCTCGCTTACTTGCCCGGTAAAGTAATAGTCTTCACAGGTGAGTAGGTGCTCTGGAAAGCCGTTAACCCTGGCAAAGGTATCTTTAAGTAGAAAGAGGTTTCTGCCGGGCAAGAAGCTCACAGTGGTATCGAGCTCTGCATTACTAAGCGCTGTTCTAATTCGCTCTAAAGGCGTAGCGTGTTCTGAGTTTATTTGCATGGCTGCGGCAAGCGCGAGCGACGGAGAGTGCTGCAGTGTATGAAGCATAACCTCGGTGTAGTTTGCTGCAAGGCATACATCTGCATCAAGAAAGGCTAAATAGGTGCTTGTAGCTTTGTCAGCGCCAAGATTTCTTGAGTGCGATATACTATTAGCTTCGTCGTTGTGTATTACTATAAGTGA
Organism: Alteromonas sp. ABH4_453; assembly: GCF_056160665.1. Classification (NCBI taxonomy): domain Bacteria; kingdom Pseudomonadati; phylum Pseudomonadota; class Gammaproteobacteria; order Alteromonadales; family Alteromonadaceae; genus Alteromonas; species Alteromonas sp. ABH4_453. The sequence goes on along the minus strand of NZ_JBSWXP010000001.1, from coordinate 204,716 downwards.
AAAATACTGCTCGTACTCGGCTAAGCCTTGAGACACATTTTCGTTTTGACTAACAATTATCACTTCAAACTTGTCAGCGTCTAACGTCTGCTGTTTTATACTCTCTAGAGTTTGTAGCAGCATAGTCTCGCGACCTTTATGAGGAATAATAAAGCTGACTACTTTGTGCATGTTGGTGTTGCTTGCACTATTGCTTATAGGGCTGTTCACATCGCTACTCATTATTTTAAACTGGTTGCTAAGGCAATCACGGCTTACCCAACCACTGCTGTAATTTCGGGAATCGTTTAACCGCTTGGCTGCGCTCTTTGCTTAATGAAAAATTTCGAAGTGTATGCGAAATGAAGGTGGTGAGGTTTTCAGTTTTTACTGGAAACTCTCTGCTACTGTTATTTAACGCACCTTGTTCTTTTTCATGAGGCTTTCGTGAAAGTTCTTTTAATAGGTCTGTTGTGGGTGCAGCTGCGCTTTCGTAGGCATCAAAATTCATATTTTGCATCATTAGACATAAAACGCGTGTGGTTTGGCTTTCTTCGCTATTGCTTAGCCTGTCGATAATTTGGTGCTGAAGGCTTTGTTTTTTTTGTTCGATTGCTTGAGCGAGTGTTGGCATATAGGGTTTTGCGAAAGCAAACAAGCAGAGTTTGCGTAAGTCTTGGCCTGTCCAGGTTTCGTTTGGGAATTCTAAAATTTCGGGCTTGTCTAGATACGCATATTCGTGATCAAGCATGTGGTTTACGTAATGCGTTAAGGCACTTACTGCATAGGCATAGTCGTTGTCGGTTTGCTTAAGTTTTTCCTTTATTGTAATGAAACGGCAAACCGCTTGAAAAAAAACAGTATAAAACCAAGTGGCTTCAATATTGTGTAGCTGGCGCTGCGCAATGCAATCATTTGGAGATACTGTGTATTTTATAATATGGGCGCACTTCTTAATGTCGCTTATATCATCAAGTAGAGCGTACCTGTCCATGAGGGCCTGTAGATAATTACCGGTACCTCTATCGAGAGGGTATTGGCCTGTCTTTACATTTTTTAAGCCTTCCGTGCCGGCATTTTTTATCGATAGCAGCGCATTTAATAGCGTGCCGTCTCCTTCGTAGTAACTCTCGATCCAGCTGCAAATTTTAAGTAACGCTTGTTTCGATGTATCACAGCCAGTTAACAAGTAGTGATGCAATAAACCGTTGGTGTAACAATGCTGCCCACCTGGGCCACCACCGCCCGCATGATCTTCGTATACTCCAGTGGGCTGATTTTTGGAGTAGGTTCTGTGCGTTGCTGTATGGGCCGGCACGTAATGGTCTGTATGCCAAAACAATCCGCCAGAGTATTCAGGTTTATCTAACGTAGTATGATACACATCTATATTTGCCACATGCTTAGCTAAATTGTCGGCCAGCGTTTTCCAGCGCTGATCGCCGGTTACCGCCCACTGATAAAGCATTCCACAAAGAGGGTCGTATTGATTATTGTAATGCGACACAAAAAAAAGAGTATCAGGGGCTAATGCCTTTTCATGGTCGGCATACAACTCGCCAAAATGTCTCCATCCGTACTCATCAATGGCGTCGCGCTTGTGAAAAAATGAACTTTCACCATCTACGCCTTTATCTACCAGTTGCTGAAGTTTTTGAGGAGCATTAAAGGGCGCAAAAGGAAGGCAAGAAGAATACTGAAGCCAGTCTTTGCAGAGTGTTACTTCGAAAGCTGTAATTGGAGTGTTAGATAATGTTACGCTGCGGGTCAGTTGCTCTCCGGGCTGTAACTCTTGTGGTTCGCTATTCTTCGCGCCTAACAAGCTCACAAACGTGCTATCATTGCTGGCGGTCATCATTGAAGGAAAATGTTGCCAGAACTCTTTTACCTCAAGTACTAAACAGGAGTTTCCCTCTAATTCGAACGTGGCATACGGTTGGCATTGGTCCGCTTCGTATTCTAATTCGTCATTACAAAAAACTTTAACGCCTTTGTGGGTTAAGTTAACTTGGTTTGTAGCGTTGACGTGAACGGGGCTTTGCCAATTCACCTTTCCGCTAGAAGCCTGATGAACTAAGGTATCTCCATCGGTGGCAACAACAGTCTTTTTTTCGTTTAGTCTTATAGTATTGGCTTGTTTACTTACAGCGAGTGACAACTCATTGATGTAAACAGATGAAGGGTCGCCTAAATCCCACTGGCCATTTGAGTGAAGGGATGCAGCAGGGTTTGTGATGCTTACGTTATTTAACACGTCACCATCAGCTAAAAAAATTGTGCTTTGGAATTCAATATCTAGCACTTTGTCCAGAATTTGAAACTGCCCTTTATGCTTGATTCTTACTGCTACATTCTGGCGATGACTTCGCAATACCTCATAACTAAACTCGCGAATACTCGCGAACTGCAATGCACGATATTTATTGTTGTTATAGTGAGTTAACCACGTTGACATTTCGCTGTTAATGTCAATCGAGCCTGGCTTATTGCACTCAATTGATATCGTTTTGCCATTTGATAATAGTATTTTTATCTGTTTTTTCGAATTAACATGTTTCACTGGGTTAGTGAAATGAGGCAGGGAAGCTGTTGTTAGCTTGAGAGAATAATTTGCCGTTGAATTGGAGGGTAAAGACGTTATTCCAGTGATGTACAACCATTTTATTGAGCCGTCGTGCCACAAGTGCCTTATTTCCAATGAAGCGTTCACATGTTCATCATTTTCATCAATTAACTCAAGTGAGTCAGTTACTGAAAACTTTCCTTTTGGGCAGGGGACTCCCACGCTGAAAAAACCGCGTTGAGTATGTGAACTCGCGTTACGTAAACTAAAAACAAAATGCTGCATTGTGTTACTTACTTATCGTCCATGACTGATATGTGATGACTCGCCGATACTTTATATTACTTGTTATGTAATGCCAATGTGTTTGCCTATTTATACTGCTTAGCTAAACTTTTGACGCTCACGCGAAGCCGCCTTTCAATTGAGCAGGGTAACTATTTCAGGAAACTAGTTTTAGCTCAAGAAATTGTGAGCATTAGTGGAGTAATACATCTACATTTTGTAGTTTTGACGAGTTACAACCTTCAACGTACTATAGTGTTGAATTATATAAATTTTGCTAATGGACTAAACGATGGCGAAGCCGCGCAATATTACTGTAGTAGCACAACGAGTGCCTTACCCGCCAAACAAGGGAGAAAAGCTTCGTACTTATCATCAAATTGAGTTTTTAACTCACCTTGGCTATAGCGTTGAAGTGCTTAGTTTAGGTGAAAGCGAACAGGACGAAGTTGATGCTAATGCGCTTAGTAAAAAGCTGAATATTTCGGTAACCGTTTTTCCGCTTCCTAGCAAAATTAAGCGCTATAGCTGGGCTTTACTTAATGGGCAAGCCGTTAGTGTTGGGGCTTTTTATAGTAAAGAGCTTCAGGTAGAGGTAAACGCGCGGCTGAGTGGTAGTTGTGACGCGCTGTTGCTTAGCGCTTCGAGCCTAGGTTATTACGTTTTTAACTCTGCTCATTACAAACGCCGTTCGTGCGCCCTTTTTATGGATATGATGGACGTAGACTCTGACAAATGGCGACAATATGCTGAGTCTAGTTCATTCCCCATGCGCGCAGTATACCGTCGCGAGAGTGAGCAAGTTAGAAAACTTGAAGCGAGAGCAAACAAAGAGTTTGAAGGTACGTTTCTTATTGCGAAAGAAGAAACCCGACTATTCGAAAAGTCAGTGAGTGCTTTGAAGCCGGTTAAAGTACTTGGGAATGGTTTAGATTTTTCTGCCTTTTTCCCTCCATCAGCGCCCACAAATAATATGAACTTTTTGTTTACCGGTGTAATGGATTACAAACCGAACGTAGACGCGGTAATGTGGTTTGTAGAATGTTGTTGGCCGACAATAAAGCAACGTTTACCTAATGCTACTTTCACTGTGGGTGGTATGAATCCAATAAAAGAAATACAACAGTTAGCTGAGAACGACGACGCTATCGAGGTTACGGGATTTGTTGATGATATGCTGCCCCATTTTCATAAAGCCACCGCATTTGTGGCGCCTTTTCGATTAGCCAGAGGTGTCCAAAACAAAGTACTACAAGCTGCTGCATGTAAGTTGCCTGTAGTAACCACCAGCATGGGGGCAGAGGGGATAAGTTATGCTAATGAAAGTACTATGTTCATTGCTGATGACATAGATGCGTTTATAGATGCGTGCGTTTTGTGCGTAAATGAAACCGACACTGCCCGCCAAAAAGCAGAGCGAGCTTTTGATGCGCTACGTAGTAGTTACAGTTGGCAGCAACAGTTGCAGCCCCTTAAACAGGCATTGGAAGAAATATGAAGCAAATGATTAAACGTATTGCTTTTTTATTGTTAGCGTCATTAATAAGTCCTGTAACAGTGTCTTATCTGTTGTTGTCGATGATTGCAAATAAAGATTCGTTGATAGCGAGCTACAGTCAGTTTTTGTCGCTTTTACCCGGCAAGTTAGGCAGCTATTTGCGCAGCGGTTTTTATCGCTTTGTGTTTACAGAGTGCTCGCCAGACGCGTTGATTTCCTTTGGAACTTTGTTCTCTCAGCAAGACACCAGTATTAACGAAGGAGTGTACATAGGCCCTCAATGCAACATTGGTAAATGTGTAATAGGCAAAAATACGTTACTCGGCAGCGGCGTTCATATCATGAGTGGGAAAGGACAGCATAACTTCGATGACCCCACCAAGCCGATAAAAGACCAAGGCGGCACGTTTACCAAGATCAAAATAGGTGAAAATTGTTGGTTAGGGAATGGCGCTCTAATTATGGCTAATGTAGGGAAGGGGAGCGTGGTTGCTGCTGGTGCGGTTGTTATAAATGATGTACCAGCAAAGGTTATTGTTGGTGGGAATCCAGCAAGTGTTTTGAAAAAAATTGAGTAATACTCCGGACTACTGGTCTAACATGTCTAAAGAGTAATATCAAGTAACCTTTAGCATTCTTAAGAGGTATATCAACCGAGTAAAAGTACGAAGTTTTGTCACACAATGTCCTTTTGTATTGGGAGTATCCTCCCATGAAGTCGTATTCCAAAAAGTTCCTTTTTGAAAAGTATGACATTGCAAATAAATGAATTACGTAACCTGGTTTTATGTGACTTGAGGCGATGGCATGGTTGACACCAGAACAATAAAAGTAAACATTTTTTTCTCCTAGAAAATACAAGCAATAACCTATATTCACGTTTCCCGCACTAAAACGTAGGATCTTATAAGACTGCGGATATACTACTAATAATTTTAGCAATGTTTCCTTGAAAGTTGTGTTGTTAAAACCACTACCATGTACGGTATTATTCCACTTCTGTTTATGCAACGAACTCAAGCCACTAAAGAACTGTTCAATGTAAGAATTGCTCTCAGCAACATCTAACTTAATGGGACCAAAGCTCTCTTCTAATTTTCTGATAGAACGTCTGATCTTAGTTCTACTCTTAGACGAAAGCGTTGTAATAATTTCATCAACCGAGGAATGTGGTAGTAAGGTACGTATGAAACCTTCTGTAGAAACACAAGATGATTTATATGTTGATAACTCGACTAGCTTAGCGAGAGATGGACAACCCATCGATATTTTAAGTTGATGGTAGTTTCGTGCGGCAAGTTCTTCAAACAGTGCATTTATAAATATTACTGGAAATCGATCGCCACTAGACGCAGAAGAAAATAGATCATTGTATTCAATCCAGATTTGGTTATCACTGCATAGGCCGCTTTGGTTTAAATGAGCACTTCTAATTTGCAAACCGAAGTGATTTGTTATGCTTTCACCAATTAACACGAAGTGTTTGAGCTGACTATTGTCGTAAAGTGCAAAGCCATGAATTTCCCCTTTCTTAGCAGAGAACCAACTTTCTAGAAAAGCACGACTCAAAAAAGGACTTTTCGACCCAGCCTTGGCAAAATCCAAAAGCCCAGAGAGTTCACTAAATTGAATATTTTCAAACCAAATTGTCTGGGTTTTTGTCATAAATCGAACTTGTTTTACTTTAAGCGCTCCAGCAGGATCTTATCAGATTGGTTTAGTTTTTCAGAATTTATAGTTAAAACCAACTGTTTACTCGTCTCCAATTGTCCTTCCTCAGCAAAAGCATTGGCAAGCAAAAGCTTGTTCTCGTCAGTAGTTGCTGCCTCTGCTCGTTTTATTAGTTCTTTGAAGTCTTGTCGTGCGGTCAGTATACGAAATAAAGTATCTAAGTAAGTCGAGTTTGTACTATCCTCAGCAACTGCATGCTGTGCATTTTTTAAAGCTGCTTGATAGTCACCCACTAAAAACTGCGCCCATGCCAAATTATTAAGTACATCGGGTGTTACTTTGCCATTCTGGATGATTTCTAAATACAGAGATATGGCTTGTTGAGTGGCAGTTTCAATTTTGTTGCCCGCTAGTAAAAGCTTTACGCTGTCATCATTTGGATATTCGTTTAAGTGTTTTTCTAATAATGGTGAGCTATCTTTGCCTTTTCTAGTGTATAAATTATGAATAATCTGCAAGCTCTTTGGTGAGTTAGTCAGTTTATAATGTTGCGTCAGATTGTAGATGGCTTCTTCGAAATTGCCTTTACTGGCAGACAAAAAGCCCTGTAAGTAAAAAGGAAGCGGAGCTGGTAAGTTTTGATACTTGGTCAAGTTTTTGGCAAGTGCCTCTGCTCTTGCCAAGTTGTTTGTTCTTACCAAAAGTGTAAACTTATAAATATCAATAATAAGTTGATGATTTATATCGTATTTCCGAAATGGTACTTGCTCAATGACTTCCAAGGCTTCTGTAAGGGATTGTTGCTTTTCTAGATAGGATGCAAATGCAATGTATGGGCGGGACGTATCTGGAAGTGCATTTTTCCAAGAATCAAAGTTTTGTTTCAATTCTAAGTAATCTTGCTGTAACTCTGCTATTCTGAACTTAATTTCCCAATATTGGTTGATTTCTTGTACTGAACCTATGTCAAGGTTCTCGATTGTGCGCTCTGCAAATACATAATTACCGCTGTCTACAAAAACCCCAGCCTTGAGCAATTGAAATGTACTACTATTTTCACTGAGTTTTATGGCGTTGTCGATATGTGAAATGAGCAGGTTATAGGAGCTTTCATTATTATCACTTTTTTGATAGGCGGCGAAAAGTTTTAACGCAACAATATCCTGTTGGTTGCCGTCAAGAATTTTGCTCAGATAATTCATCGCCTCGATATAGTTTTGTTGTTTGGCAGCATTCTGACTCAAATACATAAGCGAAGCTCGGTTAGTTGGGTCAATGTCAAGAGCGCTCATATAAGTAGCGGATGCAGTTTCTGCATTTCCCATAGCAAGTTCAATTGCGCCCTTATAATTTAAAACGGTTAGTTTATCGTCCGTTTGATGTAGCCATTGTTTTACGTATTCAAGTGCAGCAGATAGTTGATTTTGATTTAACAGCATAGATAACTGGATTAAGTTGAAGACACTCTCCTTACCTGTATTTTCATTAAGGTTTAATCCTGTCTCGGCGTCATTTGTATAATCTATGACTGTGTTAAGTAGAGTAGAAGCTGATGAACCTTTCTCTAATAGCTTCTTTTGAATTTTTTCCCAATCGCGAGAGTCCACATCATGTCCAACCAATTGACCGATAGTCGCTAACTCTATATCCGAGTAATTATCAACCTCAGATAAGCGCTTAAGTGCTCCATCGGTAACACCGAGCTTTACTTGAGTGGCTGTCAGCATGGCTCTGGCCATTTTGTTGCTGGGTTGTAGACTGACGGATTTCTGAAAACTTGTTAAAGCTGACTCAAAGTTATCCAAACTAAACTCTAACAGTCCTTTAACTAAAGATGCTGTACTTGAATTCATCCCATAGGTATCTGCTAGCGCGGCATAGTTCAGTGCGTCTTTCAATTTTTTCTCATTTATCAAAACAACGCTTTTTAAATAGTTTGCAACGGGGTTCTTGGAAAAACGCGCTAGCGTTGCTGTTATCAAATTATCTGCTTCGTTATATCGACCTTTGATTAAAAGCGCTTCTGCATATGGGATGTGAATATTAACTGTGTTTGGAAATTTTTTATGGTATCGAGAATAAGCTTCAATAACGCCGTCCACGTTATTTCTTCTTCTAAATAGATCGGCAATTATTAATAATTCTTCGTCAGAAATACTTTGAGAAAAAATATTATCAATTGAAAGCTCTTCAGTTGTTGGGCGTGCGTAGTTTAATATTACAGTTAATGCTGCAGAAGAACTTAATGAATTGTTTGAGTCTTTCAGGTGACCAAATTTTACTACTTCAGCCCATGCCTGAGTCAACTCACAAGTGCTGCATTTTAAACTCTTATTAGCGTTTGAAATTGTCTGATACTGTAAATCGAAATTCAATAAAGCAATATGCGCAGTTATTTCTTCAGCTTTTTGTAGATCTTCATCTGATAACTGATTGACTGATATTCGTTCTAATTCTTTCTGCGCTCCTAGAATCTCCCCCCTTTTTAAATAAATTTCTGCCAAAAGAAGTCTTAATTCATTAGTGGTGTTATTTGCTATGCCTTCTTTTACGAGTAATTCAGCTTCTCTAATTTTTCCAGACTCAAGCATAGCTAGTGCTTCTCTGGATATCTCAGGTCCAGTTTTCTGTGAGCATGAAGTAACACAAAAAACACTTAGGGCGATTAGGATTAGTTTCTTATTCATGAACTTACTATATTTAGCTTGTATAACGTTACGGTATCTATCTTTTTTCGGAGAAACAAGCTTTTTAATACACAAAAAAAACCGAGACACTAGGTCTCGGCTTTCGCAAAACTTATGAACAGTTATTTAGCTTTTTTTCTGCGCGCTGTGAAACACAAGCCTAGCAAACCTAACGCCGCTACCGCCAGTGAAGTGGGTGCAGGAACCAGTGATGCTTGAACCTCACTAGTTTGGTTAATGTTAAGTTGATAAACGCCTGGACCAACAGTAGCCCAACCAGACTTGAACTGCTCATTGTTACCAGAGAAACCAATTAAGTCGCCAAACCCTGGGAAGTCAAACGAGATATCACTTCGTGCAAAACCTTCTGGTCCATCAATATCCACCGCGCCAGTTGAACTGCTTTGTAGCGCTAGGTCTAGGGTCACTTTTGCTGAAGCAGTTGCGTCTTGCGTATTATCATCCGCAATATCTGTCGAGATAACAGCGTCTACAAAGTAATCAATCAATGCTGAGAATCTCAGGTTGATAGCTTGAGCGATAGTAAATTGAATAACCGTGTTTATGCTATTCACAATGCCGCTTGATGCTGCTGCTGATTCTTGGTTACCGTTAGCAATACTTATGTCTGCATATGTAAAACCACTTGCGCCATCACCAAGTGCGCTTCCACTAACCTGGGCGTCGGCAGCAGCAAAGTGATACATATCGCTAGCTACTAATTGTCCATTATCAAGCGATTGTCCATTGTTAGTTAAACCTAAAACGCCGCAAGATGGACCTTGGCACACTAGAAGTGAGTCTGCATCGAATTCGGCATTAGCTGATGAAATTTCGCTTCCGTCTGTAGAACCATTGTAATTAGCAAACGTATTAGTGCCGCGCGAACCACCGATTATTGTAATGAAATCTAATGGATTCACATTTTCAGGTTCTAGGTCATTATCAGTGTCGATTTCAACAAACAAATCGTTTAGCTCAAGATAAGCAGTAGTTGAGATACCTGCGTTCGCTGATGTTGCAGCAATCGTTAGTCCCGCAAATGCCGCACCTTTTAGAATTTTGTTTAATTTCATGCCACTCTCCAGTGAGTATATTTTTTGTTCACAACTTCTCTTTGCATACGTTGTTTTGCATACGTTGTGCCAACTTCCATGTTGTTGTTATTTATGCTTTTTTATTTCAATGCCTGTTCGTGTGTAAAGTTTTTTGACATTAATTTGTATTTGCCTGGCGAAATTACGTTACAAGGATCTAATTCTTCTTTCAGATTTAATACGTCTACTGAAAAAGCGATATTTTCATAGTTTAGAAATTCATTAGAGAAAGTTGACATTCGATAAGGCGGAAAATTATTTTCTGTGCAGACAGTCATTATGTCCTTGTAACAATTCAATGCATTTTCTTCTTGCTTGGGATCGTTTCGGTCAAAAGATAGTGAGAGTACACACTCCATATTGCGCTCGTTAACCAAAGTAACTGAAATAGGGCATTCCAAATCGAATTCTTTACACTTACTTTTCATCACGGAAAATACAGAGTAAAAGTTGTCACCGTTGATGGGCGCACAAGGTGCTCCCCACAAAAGTCCGACGTTGTCGCGTGTTAGATCGAACTCTTTTTGATGTATCTTATGCAAATTTCTCCAGTAAACACTGCGTAGAAAGTAGTTGTTAGGTTTGCCTTGTTTCAAATCGCAAAGTGCATTCAATCCTGGAAGCATAAAGAGTCTTGCTGATAGGCGCTTTAAAAGTTTACTGTTACTTTTTAAGCAAGATTTAAGTTGATTTCGGTTATTGTCGACGAATCCCTCCAAGAATTTTGTTATATTTAATAATGTCGAATTAAGAATAATTACTTTAAGGCCAAGGGGCTTGAATGCTTTCTTAATATCACTGATATGTGCCTTAACTTGATTTTTAGTCCCATAAAAGCCACCTGAAAGCGTCCAATCATCCAAGCGTAGTGTTTTTATTAGCTTGTTTAAATGTACGCTGTCATAGTTTTCTATCATCTCCGGACATTCAACCGCCAATAACTGGAGTGCCTTAGTAGAATTGCCTATATGTGCGGCACTGTGGATAGTGCCCTGTTTCCTTAATTTCGCGCAGATATCTAAGACATCTATTGCTTGAGCGTCAGAGAATGGAATGAAGTAAGGATAGAACGCGTCAGGTTTAGGTAGTAACTTTATGGTCATGTTCAGAATGACACCTAAGTTGTTTTGAATAAAGATGCCCGTGTAATCAGCTCCGATACAATATGTGCGCACAATTTTAGTAACTGAGTTATGAACTAAAGTTCCATCGGTAGCAGTGCAAAATATCTCAGGAGGCCTGTTCTTGCCAAAAGGTATTAAGACCTCGCAGTGAAGTATATTCTTTGAATGTTCAGCCAGCGGGGTATGGCCAAAACCGCGTTCAATGTAGTTACCAATTATACTGGACTCTTTTGGTGCTCCGGTTGTGTCGTTAATGTAGGTGTTACCATTTCGAACCAAGAACTTGTAAACGTCATCCTGAGTGACGCCAGGCTCTATTGTAAGTTGCCCACTGTCCAAATCAAAATGAATGACCCGATTAAATTTGCTAAGGTCTAATATTATTGCTCTTCTGTAGGGATTAGCTCCACCGTAACCAAGATTCAGTCCTTTACTGATAGGGTGTAAAGCAAACCCATACTCTTTCGCCAGCGATACTAATAATATTATTTCTTTGTATCGGTTTTCACTTTCGCATGGTTCCGGAGCTACAATAATTATTGATTTTCTTTCATCTCTATAAGTTGCGTTATCAGAAAAAACGGTGTGTGGAACGACTCTTTCTCCAAGCTCATGTTTTTTCAAAATATTTACAATTTCATCTGGCGAAACGGGCATCGTTAATCCTCATGGCAATCAAATCCTATTATTTTTGCTTTTTCACCTGATTTTGAATATTCCGCAGCATAACTCCAAAGCTTGGTCTTAAGCTGGAATAGAAAAGTGATGGGTTTATATAAAATGGCGCTCGTTGCCCATGGTAGTCAACGACAGGGCCTAGCTGGTCAAATTTTATACCAATAAATCTTAAGCTTCGTGCCAACCTCGGTTCCATCATTACATACGTATGCTTAATATTATTCTGCAATATGACAGATGCTGCAGAAAAATAGAGACCTACTGCTATAAATGGGAAGCAACGTAACTCATTTTCAGAATAAGTTTTCTCATTAATTATACCCAAGGCTGAACCGTTGAATTTATCCATTTGTCGTTTTCGAAATTCTTTGGGGACTGCTAGTCGCGATATCTCGCATATATCTTTACGAGCGAAATTTGTTGGATTTAAAGTTCTATGGGTTATTGAATTTAAGCAAAACTTCTCAATAGGAAGTAAATCTTGTTCTTTATTTGGCCTGACTAGACGAACCGTCCCTGCATACGTTTCTGTGCTCTTGTGTTTGATTAGGCAAGGGCTGGAGTATTTGTCAAATTCGTCGATTTCGAGACCGTTTTTTTGTATCGGTTCGAACCCTAATTCTTCGCAGTAGACCTTATGACGGATATTGAAACTTTGATTCTTCACATCATTGCTTTCTGCAACAATAGGTTCAAGGAAGTTTGAAAAATGATGCGATATGAATTTGGCCTCTTGCAGCTTCTCATACCCCGTTAAGACTTTGCCAAGTCTACTATCGGTGCCAAGGAGCGACGTTACCGTTTTCACAAATGTTTTTCGTGTCACAGATAATGCTTCCAATATGTTAGTTGCCTGACTTCAGTCTAGCAAAATTTTCGTTAGGTTTGTTAAATGCATTTTTGGCAATATAGTACTTAATCAACGCAAGATATTCATAAATTGCCTTTCTAATTCCCTCAAGCGCTATTGCAGAAGGCATTGATAAGAATGGACGAACTTCACCACTGCTCTGGTAGTCAACTGATACTATTGTTGCGGTAACATTCAAATCAGATAAAATGGAACATAATCTAATTCGATGCGTTGCACTTGTGACAGCAATCACCTCATGCTCTTTATATAACGATGAAAAAGCTAATACTTCACTGTAAGTGTCTACACCTCGGGGTATTTCGAATACAAGGTTACTGTTGACGCCGATTTGCTCTAATAACTCTTTTGCTTTACTTGCGAAGAATACATTTTTATCGTGAAGAAAGTTTGCGCCAGTTACGACTATTGGGATGTCATGTCTATCGGATAACACTTTCGCTTGCACTAGCCTTTGGAGAGAGCACTCATGCCATCTAGATATTTCAGTTATTCTTGACTTACTGTCATAATAACAAGCTGGTACGAAGATGACCGTAGGCCGCAGGCTGTCAAAACTATCACTATCGAACTCAGCAAATTCGAGAGGATATAATACTAAATTAGCAATCCATGGTTGAGATAAGCATAGAAACGCTAAGATGGCTACAAAATTAATTTTTTTAGTTATCTTCCTACGTGTTGTGTAACTTAAGAATAAAACGAAAATGAATAAAATACTCATTACGTTTAAAGGCGAACTTAATGTTAACACTACACTTTTGAGAAATTCCAAAACTTCTATCCTTCGCTCCCTATCATTCACGTGACATTAACCTATGATTTCGAGAACGCAAATGAAAAAATTCAATTTATCTCTTTTGTTGATTTTTAGTTTAATCAATAGCAGTTGGACAGGATCTGCTGAATTTCCATTGTTCCCACAAATAGTTGAGAAAGTCTCAAAGAGTACAGTGGCTATTGGTATTTATGCCCCAATAAAATATTCAACTCCAAAAATCGTTGGAACTGGCTTTGTTATAGGTAAAGGGGATATTGCGGTCACCAATTATCACGTAGTTTCAGAAATTCTCGACCCTTCGATTGTTGAAAATTATGTCGTGTTATACGGAAGTGGGAAAAATGTAGTGAAAATCGAAGCTGAAATTATAAAAGTAGATCCTAAGCATGACTTGGCTGTTCTGAAGTTAAACGACATTTTACCAGCATTAGAGATATCAACCGGAAATGAACTTCTACCTCCTGGAACAGATATTGCGTTCACAGGGTTTCCTATTGGTGCGATACTCGGATTGTATCCAGCGACCCATAGGGGCTATATTTCAGCTATTACACCTGACGCTATCCCTGCAATCAACTCAAATCAATTGACTACAAGTATGTTGAATAGAATGGAAAGTCCTAGTCTAATTTATCAGCTAGACGCCGTTGCTTACCCAGGCAATAGTGGAAGCCCGATGTATGATCCGTTTACAGGAAAAGTAGTCGGGGTGATAAATAAAGTTTTAGTAAAAGACACTAAAGAGAGCGCATTGAGCTCTCCAACTGGAATATCTTACGCTATACCCGTAAAGTATGTCCTTGAATTGATGGAATGATATCGCTTGTTTTACGCTGAAATGTAATAATGCTTGTCAATCATTAAAATAGCTTACTCAGTTTTTCTGTGTCAATTAACTTTACAGTTTGTTTTTTTGAGCAGGTAATCATCTGAAATTAAAGCACTTTATTTTTGGATTGAAAATTGCATAGTAATGCATATTTCCAGCAACGCGTCTGTGTCAGTGCGGATAAACGCTGTGAATAAACTCTTTTAAACCTATGCTGCACAATACTAGGAGTTTTTTGTGGATAGTAAAACTAATAATGGTCGACGCAAGTTTATTAAGACTACAGGTGTTGTTGCTGGCGTTACCATCATACCTTCTAGGTCGGTATGGGGCGCATGTAATGCGTCTGGTGTTTCTGGCGGCTCGCAGGCATTGGAAAATGTGTGTAGAGTAAGTTCTCAGGATGATCCAGAGAACAATGTATCTCTTGGTGGTTTCCCTGCATCGGATTTTAACACGTTGTTTACGTCTTTAAATGGTCACAAACCGCCGATACCAGATCGTTATGCAAGAGGCGTGGTTGGTGCAATGTTCACGAAAAACCTTTGGTTAGATCACAGTGTTGCAACTAATTACCCATTTATTTTTCCAGTGTTTCGCTATGAAGGCAATAAGTCGATCAAAAACTTGATTAATGCTCATGGTAAAGCATACAATAGCGACAAAAAAGCAGCGCTTAAAGCACTTCAAGGTGCTCAGGGGAACGATTTATCTAATGTTGATACCGCCCTCATTCGGTCACTACTTGACAGCTCCACAGAGTGGCATTTTAACGAACTGAATGCTGTGAAAGAAAAGCTGGAGTCGTATGCTTCGGAAACGCTTACTTATGTTGCCGGTGTAGATAATAGCGGAAAAGCGATTGTTGCTACAATTAACGTGCTAGACACTCTCAAAAACGGTTCAGGAGCTGCGTTACATGTAGCTGCGCTTTATCTTAACCTCACCGCAGGGTTCTGTACTGGAGTTCCGTTGGGATATACCATTAAAGAATATTGTGAGCATTTGCTTTCTGTTATGTTGGAAAATGCTACTTACCCTGGTTTCGCTACAGATTTAGTTGCGAAAATATCGGGAAGGTTTGCAGCTCCTAGTCCAATTGATGCAGTGTCATTCTTAACAAGAATTTAAGTTTTGCAAGATCTCACAGCTTCAAAGATCGTGGTTTTTGAGGACAGGTCTGGTATGGCGGTGTTAAGAGAAGATCTTAATACCGTTGTTGTTTTTACATCTTCAATTCAAAATTCGCACCCCGAGTTGTACACACTGTTAACCTCGCAAGATTCTTCAATAGCGCAAATAGAGCAAGAAGCTCGTAATAAGGGGTTGTTTGCCGTTGAATATAAGTATTAATTGCGGAGCGTATCGGTTTCGTTTAAACAATATCCCTCCATATATAGTGACAGAACTGAAGTCGCTTTACGGTTGTAACCTAACCTTTGGCGTTAATGGTTACCATGATTTTTCTTTATCAGTGAAGTCAACTTCACCTGTACGACGGTATTTTAGAAAACAATGCATTATTGAAGTAGAGGGGGTTGCGCCATTTAACCCCATTTCTACAGAACATCTGCTTCCTTCTTTAGAATGGGCAATGAATTGGTCTGTTGCAGCTTTCGAGCACACGAAGCTTAGTATTCATTCATCTGTTGTGGTTAAAAATGGCAAAGCTATTTTGTTCCCTGCTACATCAGGTTCAGGGAAATCCACACTAGCAACGTTTTTAGGGGCCAATGGGTGGCAGATGTTTTCTGATGAAATGGCGCTGATAGATACCGCAACATGTGATATTACTCCACTATATAGGCCGTCCTCTCTAAAGAATAACTCAATAGATATCATAAAATCTTTATGTAAAAACGTATGTTTGTCGGCGACGGCCCTTAATACTCACAAAGGGGATATTGCGCATGCTAAGCTGTACACAGCTGAAGAGTTTGGAACCTTCAAACCCACTGTTCCTGCTTTTGTCGTGTTCCTGAGATTCTCACCCGGTAAAGTAACAACAATTATGGAAATGTCTCAAGCCGAGGGGTTCGCGATGTTATTAAGAAATGCATTTAATTATAACATTCTTGGCAAAACTGGATTTGAAACTCTGTCATCAGTTATGAATGGCTCCACAGCACTGCATGTCGAATATAGCGATATTCACGATTTAAATAGATTTTTGTTAGATTTGGTTTCATATTCATGCTGAACAAAAGCGTCTTTATCAAAGCATATTGCAGGTTAGATGGATTAGAGCAACTAAGTGAGTCAGACTGGAACGATTTACTTCGTGTTCTTCGAGCTTATTCTCTAACCGCATCATACTATAGACGACTTTGTAAAGAAGGAATGGAGTATCAATTGCCTGACTATTGCAGAAATGCATTTGTCTCAGCTGCGGTGTTCGCTGAAGCTCAAGCCCATCAAACTCGAATCCAGGCATTAAAGATCTGTCGACTATCTGATGATTATCTTATCCCAATAATATTTCTTAAAGGCGCGGCCTACACGCTCGGTCAGAAAGAGAATAGTATAGGTAGGTTGATGAGTGACATCGATATATGTGTTGCTCGTGAAAAAATATCGCGACTCGAGGCGGCGCTATTAGAATCTGGCTGGACATTTAAAGACATAGATGAGCACGACGATAAGTATTATCGCGCTTGGTCGCACGAGTTACCACCTCTCAAACACGATCAAGATGGCGTTGTACTTGACGTTCATCACACGCTTCTTCCTCCGATAAAAGGGCGACTCCTTAACATTAACGATTTACTTAATAGCACAGTTGATCATGGTGCTTTTCCAGTACCATCAATAGAATGGCTGGTGCTGCATTCAGCACTGCACTTGATATTGAATGAGGATGTTGATCACGGACTGCGAGATCTGACCGATATCTATTTACTTTTAAATGATGATAACTGTGAGTGTGGTAGTCTTCGCGAGAATTTATTAAAAGCAGAAGCACTTTTTGAAAGGGAAGGTTTTAAGACAGAGTGGTTTATTTTGACGGAGCTTCTCGCGCACTACTTTGCTCTTCCAATAAACCGTGACGTTAAATCTAAGCTTTCAGTTCACGCAAAGATAAGGTTGCATTGTTTAAAAAGTGCAATATTGCCAAATTTTCCTTTTTTGAAAAGTGCGAAAGATAATTTCCTTTCTTTTGTGAATTATCTGCTAGGGTATCAATCAAAAATGCCGATATCGATTTTGCTGCACCAAGCAAGCTATAAGCTATACCGCTATGGGGTAAAGTTAGTTTTTGGAGAATATTATTTTCGAAAGAAGAAAGGAATTAAGGAGCAATAAATGAAAATCTTAGTCACCGGAGCAGCTGGTTTTATTGGGGCAGCTGTATCGCAATACCTTATCAATCGTGGTGACCAAGTTGTCGGGATTGACAACATTAACGATTATTACGATGTAAATTTAAAGCACGCTCGATTAGACGAGATTAAGTCATCATCAGCGGCTGGTTTATTCTCATTCACAGAAATGGGCGTTGAAGAGCGCGAAAAAATGGCTGCGCTTTTTGAAGAGCACAAATTTGATAGAGTGGTGCATTTAGCTGCTCAAGCTGGTGTGCGTTATTCTCTTGAAAATCCTAACGCTTACGTCGACTCAAATATTGTTGGCTTTGTAAATATCTTAGAAGGGTGTCGCCATAATAAAGTCGAGCATTTGGTGTATGCATCATCTAGCTCAGTCTACGGTGCGAATGAAACTATGCCGTTTTCAGAACAGCATAACGTAGATCACCAAGTTAGCTTGTATGCGGCTTCTAAAAAAGCTAACGAGCTAATGGCTCATACTTATAGCCACCTGTATAACTTGCCTACAACGGGGCTGCGCTTTTTCACTGTTTACGGGCCTTGGGGCCGTCCAGACATGGCCCTGTTCAAGTTCACGAAAGCAATTCTAGAAGGCAAAACAATACAGGTTTATAACTACGGTAACCACCGTCGTGATTTCACTTATATTGATGATATCGTGGAAGGGGTTATCCGTTCGTTAGATAATGTCGCTAAACCCAATGAGAGCTGGGATGGCAGCAACCCAGATCCAAGCACTAGCAAGGCGCCTTATAAGGTGTATAACATCGGTGCGCAAACGCCTGTTCATCTTTTGAAGTTCATTGAAACCCTTGAGAGTGCATTGGGCATTGAGGCGAAGAAAGAGCTTCTTCCTATGCAGCCGGGCGATGTGCCTGACACCTATGCTGATGTGTCGTCGCTAGTTGAAGATACTGGGTACCAACCATCTACCGATGTTGACACAGGCGTAAAAGCGTTTGTCGATTGGTATCGCGACTTTTATAAAGTGTAAGCGCTAGCGACTGATAATTACTTTCTGAAACCGTTAAAGTGCACTGTTTCTCATAAACCCCGCACACTTTTTGGGCAAGAACTCTTTCGTGGTTGCATAACCGAGCTCAAAAAGTGTGTTTTTAATTTCAGGTGTAAGCGAAAAATCCACCGCGGAAATCTCCCCGGTATTTACCACCACCGTATTGTGCCAATACTTCGCATTTACGTACTCTCTGGAAATTGCCGTCATAAACGTGCGAATTAGCATGCTGACGTATTGCGGCAGTTGAAGTAAGTTCTTTTTAATAGCCTTGCGTTTTTGTTCGGTGCTTTGCAGTCTGAAGCATACTGATGGCGTGCCATCACCTCGCCAGTCTTCAAACAGTGCATCTTCAGACAATATAGCCCCATCTACTAGCAAGTGCTCTTTGAAAGGCTTAAATGAAAAGATTAGCGGTATCGACATAGAATACCGTACTGCCTCTGATACTTTCATATCAGGAGAGGTCTGCTTATTAAATAAAACTGGCCCGCCGCCATTTACGTCGGTAGCGAGTATATGCAGGTTCAGGGGGAGGTCGGCAAAGACTGCGCCCTCTAATTGTTCGTCAATCCACCGCTGAAACACATCGCCAGATGACAGCCCTCCTTCTCGAAGCAATCTCACAATCGAAAACTCTGTGAATTGCTTGAAATCGGTAACGAGCGCTAGCTCTCGCATTTGCTCGACAGTGTACCCTTTGGCATAAAGTGACGCGATAATAGAGCCGCCAGATACGCCAACCAAAGTATCGAAACTAATGTTCATATCGTGCAGCGCTTTTATGATGCCGATATGGGCACTTAAGCGCGTACCCCCACCTGAAAAGATAGGAACTATTTGTGTGACGTTCGCATGTAAAAGTTTATTCGGTATCGCCGCCGTGGCTATCTGCATGTGCATACTCCAAACTAGAGAGGCGTCGCGAACAAGGTTTTAGATACAGCTGTAAAACGAAACGCAGTGCCCCACAGTAAAAGCGTAGTTTAATTGCGCACTATCAGTAAAGCTTGAAAAGGAAGAAGAGCGATATCTTTAGTCTAAGATGTTGCGATATTGCTACATAATTTAATGTTCACTACTTTTTTCAGTAACTGCAACTGGCACACAACAGAGAGCAAGTGATTGGACATCATGCGAGCAATACATAAAAAAGCTCACTTCTCAATTAACAAAAGTGAGCCTAGTTAGTATGTGATTGTGTTTCTAACGTGCTTTTCGGTCGAGATTATAAACCTGAGATTCTAACCAATACATACACGTCTAAAACTAACTCGCGGCAAGCTTCGCTTTCATTTCGCGACGTCGAGCATGAAGCAATGGTTCGGTGTAACCGCTAGGCTGCTCTTTACCTTTGAAGATAAGGTCGCTTGCGGCTAAGAAGCCAATTGAGCTGTCTAAATCAGGCGCCATCGGAATGTACTCAGGGTCATCCGCATTTTGCTCGTCCACTAACACTGCCATACGAGCCAAAGACTCTTTTACCTGATCTACACTCACAATACCATGCTCTAGCCAGTTAGCGATATGCTGAGATGAAATACGCAACGTCGCGCGGTCTTCCATCAAGCCTACATTGTTGATGTCCGGAACCTTCGAGCAGCCTACGCCTTGGTGAACCCAGCGTACAACGTAGCCTAAAATACCTTGAACGTTATTGTCGATTTCACGCTTAATGCTTTCACGCGTTAAAGTAGAGGCATCTTCTAGCAATGGAATGGTAAGGATGTCGGCAAGGCCACTAAAGTTTTCATCTAGTGACTTTTGAACGTCAAACACATTTACATCGTGGTAATGAAGCGCGTGCAGCGTCGCTGCAGTAGGAGAGGGTACCCAAGCCGTATTAGCACCAGCTTTAGGATGACCAATCTTCGCGGTCATCATATTTTGCATCTCATCAGGAATTGGCCACATACCTTTACCAATTTGCGCTTTGCCAGAAAGGCCGCAACGAAGACCTACAGCCACGTTTGCGGTTTCATAAGCCTTGATCCACGCCATTGATTTAAGCGCTGCTTTTTCTGCAAAAGGCGCTGCAAGCATAGAGGTATGAATTTCATCACCGGTTCTGTCTAAGAAACCTGTATTGATAAATACAACACGTGAAGTGGCTTCAGCAATACACGCTTGAAGGTTGATGCTCGTGCGGCGCTCTTCGTCCATAATACCCATTTTTAGGGTGTTGGCTGGAACATCGATAATTGTTTCGATCGCACCAAATAACGCGTTAGAGAATGCCACTTCTTCTGGCCCGTGCATTTTAGGTTTAACAATATAAATACTGCCTTCGCGGCTGTTTTTAAATTTACTGTTTCCTAAAAGGTCATGCTTTGCGATAAGTGATGTCACTATACCGTCCATGATCCCCTCTGGCACTTCTTCGCCATCAAAGAGCATCGCATTGTTAGTCATAAGGTGACCTACGTTTCTAACAAACATAAGGCTTCGACCAGAAAGTACTAGCTCGCCGTCTTTTAGCTTGTCTTGTGAAGCGTGTTTAGACGGCTGGTAGCGTCTATCGTCATGCATAGCCCGAACAAGCTGCTTGCCGCCCTTTGTCATTTCAATGCTTAACGAGCCTTTCATCAAACCTAACCAGTTGCTGTACACCAAAGTTTTATCTTCAGCGTCAACAGCAGCTACAGAGTCTTCGCAGTCCATAATGGTAGTTAGCGCGGCTTCAACCAACACGTCTTTTACGTTTGCGG
The DNA here is from genome assembly GCF_056160665.1 of Alteromonas sp. ABH4_453. Taxonomy (NCBI): domain Bacteria; kingdom Pseudomonadati; phylum Pseudomonadota; class Gammaproteobacteria; order Alteromonadales; family Alteromonadaceae; genus Alteromonas; species Alteromonas sp. ABH4_453. Next base: position 183,604 of record NZ_JBSWXP010000001.1, on the reverse strand, counting down.
CATCGCTCTCGCCAATAGGGTGAGTCGGGTCTAGTTGAATTTCAAAATGCAGACCGTTGTGGGCAAAAAGCAGGCTTGAAGGTGCGCTAATGTCACCTTGATACCCTTGCCATTGCTCAGTGTTTGCAAGAGTAGTTTCATCGCCATCAGCAAGCGTAATAGCCAGTTTGCCTGATTCGATTTTGTATTCAGTGACGTCAGCGTGACTGCCTTTCGCGAGCGGTATCATGCTATCTAGATAGTCTTTCGCTTTCGCAACGACTTTGGCGCCACGTACGGGGTTGTAGCTCTTGCCAGGCTCTGCACCACCTTCATTGCTGATGACGTCAGTGCCGTATAATGCGTCGTAAAGGCTTCCCCAACGGGCATTTACCGCGTTAAGTGCATAGCGAGCGTTGTTTATTGGCACGACTAGCTGAGGGCCTGCCATTGTCGCTATTTCGGCGTCTACATTTTGTGTTTGTGCACTTACTTGTGACGGCTGCTCAACTAGGTAACCGATGCTTTTTAGGAAGTCGGTATACTCGTTTCCATATACCGGGTTGCCAGCCTTGTGATAATCGTCGATAGCCCGCTGAAGCTGTTCTCGCTTTTCTAATAGCGCGCGATTTTGAGGAATGAATTTTTCGAAGAGGGTTTCTGCACCTTGCCAAAAGGTGTCTTTATCTACGCCTGTGCCAGGAAGTGCCTGTTCATTAATAAAGTTATCGAGTTGTTCGGCAACCTGTAGTCGGCCTCTAGTAATATATCCTTGCATAACTACCTCTATACATTAGTCTGTCCACCCAGTGTAGTGTGTATAGAGATAGTTTTTTAATTTATGGTTTGTATTTTTGCCATATATTTTGTGAATGTTTAGCCCGCGTTCATTTCGCTGGCAACGTCGCTTATCAATCGGCGTAACCAAATGTGACCCGCGTCGTGATGAAGTAGGGCACTCCAGGCCATTTTTAACGCAATAGGTGGTATGTCAAAAGGTGGCTCTTTAATCATTACATCAGGGTCGTGTTTAAATAAACGGGCCGCTTTGCTTGGCAATGTGGCGATAAGTTTCTGCTTTTTCGCAATTTGCAGAGCGGCGTGGTAATGACGAGTAAAAACGCGAATTGCACGCTGTTTGCCGATTTTTGTTAGCTCAGCGTCCACCCAACCTAATTTTTGAACTTCATTCGGGTCAATGCCAACGCCAACACCAAAGCCGGTTTTACTCACCCAAATGTGCTGGGCACCTAAATAACCTTCAAGGTCACATTTTTCTACCAGCGGATGGTCCGCACTCATTACGCAGCTAAAGGTGTCATACCAAATAACTTTTTGGTGAAACGACAACGGCAGTTCATCGAATCGGTTAATTGCCATATCCACTTTACCTTGCTCTACGTCGTGGAACGTCACGTCACTTGGCGTGATAAGGTCAAGTGTTATATTGGGTGCTAAATCGGCCAGTCTTCCAACGAGTTCAAGTAACAAGGTACTTTCTGCATAGTCACTGGTCATAATGCGGAAAGTTCTGTCGCTAGTTAAAGGGTCGAAATCAACTTCGGGCTGAATAGAACTTTCTAATCGACTAAGTACATCGCGAATAATAGGTTGCAGTTCAAGCGCGCGCTTAGTGGGGGTCATCCCATCGCTGGTACGAACTAAAAGCGGATCTTTGAATAGATCGCGAAGACGTTTCAGGCCGTTACTCATAGCGGGCTGAGTAATGCTTAGCTGGTTTGCAGCTTTCGTTACACTTCCTTCGCGCAACAGCACATCTAAATAAACCAATAAATTCAGGTCGACCTTAGCTATATTCATTATTCTAATGCTCTTTCTAAACCTAATTAAACGTAGCTATTATAAAGCTTTTTTATTTGATTGTCAGATAAGCGTTTAGTCTTAACTTGCTCACTTTTATACCAATAAGTAATTGAAAAATAGTATGTATATAGATTTTTTATGGAATTTTAAAAAGTATGGCTTTTTTTATTTTTTGTAGAAAACATAAACGAAATGAATAGCGAGCACAAAAAAGGGCACCCGAAGGTGCCCTGTAGGAAAGGTTGGGATACTTTCCGTTTAACCTGTGCCTGTTCGCGTTATACGTCGAACTGGTTCATGGTGTTATCTTCACCAGACGCTTTAAGTGCACCTTCACCAGAGAAGTACTCTTTGTGCGTGTCACCTAAATCAGAACCTGCCATCGCCTGGTGCTTAACGCACGCTAGACCCTGGCGAATTTCTTGACGCTGAACACCGCGAACATAAGCAAGCATGCCTTCTTCACCGAAGTAGCCTTTTGCAAGGTTGTCTGTAGACAGTGCTGCAGTATGATAAGTCGGTAGCGTAATAAGGTGGTGGAAGATGCCTGCTTCACGCGCTGCATCAGCCTGGAAGCTCTTGATCTTCTCGTCCGCCGCTGCTGCAAGTTCGCTGTCGTCATAATCAGCAGACATAAGTTTCGCGCGGTCATAACCAGAAACGTCTTTACCTTCTTCTGTCCAAGCATCAAATACTTGCTGACGGAAGTTAAGCGTCCAGTTGAACGATGGAGAGTTGTTATATACCAGCTTAGCGTTTGGTACTTGTTCGCGAATAGCGTTGACCATTTCAGCAATTTGGCCAACGTGAGGCTTTTCAGTCTCAATCCAAAGCAAGTCAGCACCGTGTTTAAGTGAGGTGACACAGTCAAGTACTACACGGTCAAAACCTGTGTTGTCTTTAAAGCGGAACAAGCCGTTTGGTAGACGCTCAGGCTTAACCAATTTGCCACCTTGCTTAAGAACTAGGTCACCTTCATTTAGGTCGCCTGCGCTTGCAACTTCAGTAGTTTTAAGGAATGCATTGTACTGAGCAGCTAAGTCGCCTTCTGATGTAGATACTGGGATCTTCTGAGTAAGGCCAGCACCTAGTGAGTCAGTACGTGCAACAATTACACCTTCATCGACACCTAGTTCAAGGAATGCATAGCGTACTGCATTGATCTTCGCTAGGAAGTCTTCGTGTGGCACGGTTACTTTACCGTCTTGGTGACCACATTGTTTCGCGTCTGACACTTGGTTTTCGATTTGGATACAGCATGCACCCGCTTCAATCATTTGCTTTGCAAGTAGGTACGTTGCTTCTTCGTTACCGAATCCCGCGTCGATATCAGCGATAATTGGAACTACGTGAGTTTCGTAGTTGTCGATCTCAGCTTGAATCGCAGCTACATCACCACCGTTTTTCTTCGCGTCGTCTAGTTTGTGGAAAAGGTCACCCAGTTCACGTGCGTCTGCTTGACGAAGGAAAGTGTAAAGCTCTTCTATAAGTGCAGAAACTGACGTTTTTTCGTGCATTGATTGGTCAGGAAGAGGACCAAACTCAGAGCGAAGCGCTGCTACCATCCAGCCTGAAAGATAAAGGTAGCTTTTGTTAGTTGTGCCCTGGTGCTTTTTAACTGAAAGCATTTTCTGTTGGCCTACGAAGCCATGCCAGCAGCCAAGTGACTGTGTGTACTGAGACGAATCTGCGTCGTATTCAGCCATGTCTTTGCGCATGATACTTGCTGTATAGCGAGCAATGTCTAAACCCGTTTTAAAGCGGTTTTGAACCTTCATACGTGCAGCGAATTCTGGGTTGATACCTTCCCAAGCTCCGTTTTGTGCTGCCTTTAATGTGGCGAAGTTATCAATGTCTTGTTGATATTGCGACATGAGCGTCTCTCCCGACTATAATTAAAATTCTTAACGTTGTTTATGTTCACGCTGTAGGGCGTTCCCGTTGATTCCATTTCATCCTAGTGCCGGATTCGGAATAATAGAAATATATATTTTGCATTGCGGTCATTTATTTTGTGAATGTTTCTTGTGTGGGAGTCAGTCGAGTTGTAGGGGCAAAGTTAAATTGCAAGCGCGCGCTGAAATGTTCGCCTATATTTAAGAAATGAATTCGCTTAGCAAATAATTTCGCTGAACTTTGGTAGCGTAAGAGATAGCGAAACCTTTGATACAATGGGTGTTGGTGAGAAGTCAATAATGGTTGTTTGGCCAGATTTTTTCTTCAGCCTATTTGGTATGCTTTCGGTAAATGGCTAATAATGTTAGTTTTTTCAACTGTCTATTAGCTAAATGGGTAATAGCTTTATACCTGTGGTCAGGGTAGCGTTAGCCTAAAGGGCCAAAACAGCACGGTTTGATAGGCGAAACGTGCGTAGTTGGCGCTAGGTTCTTGATTATTTATTGTAAAAGTAGGTGTTATGAGTAGCAGTGTATTGTCGTCAGTTGACCAAAGAACCAAGCTTGTAGGCGAGAACAGGCTTGAACTTTTGATGTTCCAACTGGGAACACGACACATTTTTGCCATGAACGTCTTTAAAATTAAGGAAGTTATAAACGTACCTAAGCTCAATATAATGCCTGGTTCACATTACAACCTGAAAGGGGTGATGAACTACCGCGGTACCTCCATTCCCATCATAGATTTGCGTCAGGCAATCAAAATGCGCGGGTCAGCCACACAGGCAACAGCTAAGAACGTTATCATCACTGAATATAACAGAAGCGTGCAAGGCTTCATTATTGGTGAGGTGAAAAACATAGTGAATACATCCTGGGGTACCATTCAGCCACCCCCTAGCGGCATTGGAAAATCTAATTATTTAACCGCCATAACTCAGGTGAATGTTGAGGGTAAACAAGAGCTAGTAGAAATCATTGATGTTGAAAAAGTACTCGCGGAAATCATCGATTACGACACATCTATTTCTGAAGAAGTGTTGGATAAAGAGATAGTTAACCACTTTTTAGGTAAAAAAGTGTTGATAGTGGACGACTCTAGCACGGCAAGAAAACAAATAAAGGATACGTTAGAGCAGCTTGGTATCACGATTATCGAACGAAAAAACGGTGCTGAAGCGTTAGCATTACTCAAAAAGTGGGCCGATGAAGGTAAAAATCCTACCGATGAAATTCTGCTCATGTTCACCGACGCAGAAATGCCAGAAATGGACGGCTATCGACTTACTTCTGAAGTGCGTAACGACCCGCGCATGAGCAGTTTGTTTATAGCCCTCAACACATCATTGAGTGGAAGCTTTAACGACGCCATGGTAGAAAAAGTGGGGTGTGACAGGTTTATTTCCAAATTCCAGCCCGATATGCTTGTTGACGTGGCACAACAGCGCATGCGTGAATACCTTTCATCACAAGCGTGAGTAGTCGCTTTCTACCCAAAAGGTGCTAGAGTTTGAAGAGGTGACGACCAGGTCATCTCACGTTCGCGTTATTTTATCCAAAAGCTTTGAGCATCTTTCCCCCCTGTTTTACACTATTACCAATTATCGCTTTACTAACACCTTTAAAATCAGCAAAGAATCATTCGCGATAGTGTCGTTATTGTTGTATCTGCGGGTAACCAAGCCGATAGATACTTTACTTACTCAGGGAAGTTTAAATGATTAAACAATTTTTTCGCACATCATTGCTAAGTTGTGCGTCTATCGCTGTTCTTGCGAGCTGTGGTATCACTGAATCAAAGACCGAGTCAGCAAACGTAAACAGTAGCCAAGTCAAAGGCGTGCCGAAAAATATCATTATGGTTGTCGCCGACGGTATGGGCCCTGCCTACACCACCGCTTATCGCAATTATGTAGATGATCCATCAACTCCGGAAGTAGAGAAAGTTGTATTTGACGACATTTTAGTGGGGAACGCGTCGACTTACCCCGCTCGTGTATCGGGTTTTGTTACCGATTCAGCAGCTGCTGCAACAGCGCTTGCTACAGGCGTAAAGTCATATAATGGTGCAATAGGTGTTGATGTAAATAAACAACCGGTAAATTCTGTTATGTATCATGCGAAGAGTAAAGGCATGCGTACCGGTTTGGCAGTAACATCTCAAATTGTTCATGCGACACCCGCGTCATACATCGCGCATAACGAGAGCCGTAAGAACTATAACGAAATTGCTGAAGATTTCTTTGATGTTCGCGCAGACGACAAGTTTGTCGCTGACGTGATGCTAGGTGGTGGAACTTCGTACTTTGAACGCGACGACAGAGATATCTTGGCGCAATTTATTGATGCTGGCTACGAATATGCCGATTCATATAATCGCTTGGCTTCAGTGCCAGCGGGAAGTAATGTGCTTGGTCTATTTGCTCCGGTAGCGTTACCTGCGGTACTAGATGACAAGCGCAAAAATCGTCTTGAATATTTAACTCAACATGCAATTAAACACTTAGAAAACGACAACGGGTTCTTTCTTCTTGTTGAAGCGAGCCAGGTAGATTGGGCGGGGCACGCGAACGATATCGCGTCTGCCATGGCTGAGATGCACGACCTTGCGTTAACTATGGAGTATTTGCGCGAGTACGTGAAAGCCAACCCAGACACGCTTGTTATTTTGACGGCGGACCACAGCACAGGAGGCCTTACTATTGGCGCGAACGGCGACTACCGCTGGAGCCCAGAACACCTTAAGTCAATGTCAGCCTCGGTAATGACGATTGCACTTAATATGGCCAATGAAGAAAACCCGGGCGAGTATGTTGCGCAAAAGCTTGGTTTATCACTCAGTGAAGAAGAGTTAGCTACGCTCAATAGCGTATCGAATCAAGATGACAAAACCCGCTTTATGGCGGTAAAAACCTTCTTAGACACAAAAACAAATACGGGTTGGACTACAGGTGGTCATACTGGAGTAGATGTTGAAGTGTTTGCTTTTGGTTCTGGCTACCAGTCGCTTATGGGGCAAATTGATAATACGGACATTGCAAAGACAATTTTCAGTTTTATTGATAAAAAGCAGCCAGTAAAAATCGATAATGACGCAAATGAAGTATCAAAGAAGGTATCAAGCAATATAGAGCTTACGTCAGATGAAGATGACGACGGCTTATGTGACTTCAAAGAAGATTGGCGCTGTAACTAAATGTCAGTGAAAGTGGATGTACTTAGGCTTTTGTAGCAAGGTAGATTATTGAAGCAAAACACATTCAACAAATTTAAAATGAAAGCGCCGGCGTTTTTTAACAGGCGCTTTTCTTTTATTAGCAGAAAAAATATTAGCAAAAAAGAGGTCAAGCCAGAAAATGGAAAGCGAAATGCTATCGTTACTGCAAGATATTTATGATGAAGTCGAGCCTATGCTTGGCATGGGTAAAGTTGCAGACTATATCCCAGCATTAGCAACGGTTAATCCTCGTCAGTTTGGCATATCTATTTGTGACATCAACGGGCATATCACGTCTATTGGTGACGCTAGCGTGCCGTTTTCAATACAAAGTATCTCAAAAGTTTTTAACCTTGTTTTAGCTATCAATCACTATGGTGAAACCATGTGGGAGCGAGTAGGGTGTGAGCCATCTGGCCTGCCGTTTAACTCTCTTGTGCAGCTAGAATATGAAAACGGCATTCCGCGTAATCCCTTTATTAATGCCGGTGCGCTTGTGGTCAGCGATATGGTGCAATCCCGCTTTGCATCTCCTTTCATTGCCATGCGAGATTTTGTTAGGCGCCTAAGCTGTAATGGCGATATCGTGGTGAATAAGGTGGTGGCAGAGTCTGAATACGAACATCGTTCTCGCAACGCGGCAATGGCTTATTTGATGAAAGCCTACGGCAACTTTGAAAACGACGTGGAAGATGTGCTTCGCAATTACTTTCACAATTGTGCGTTAGAAATGAGCTGTGAAGACCTAGCTCGGTCTACCAGTTTTCTTGCTAACGCCGGCTTCTCAACCTGCGCAAATGAGCAGGTGTTAACACCTTATCAAACTAAGCAGGTGAACGCGCTCTTGGCAACCAGCGGTATGTATGATGAAGCGGGCAGCTTCGCGTTTAAAGTGGGTCTGCCGGGTAAAAGTGGGGTAGGCGGCGGTATTGTTGCGGTCGTCCCTGGTCGATTTACCATTTGCGTATTTTCTCCAGCGCTTAATAGCGTGGGTAACTCTCAGCTGGGCGTGGCGGCTTTGACATCGCTAAGCGAACGCATTAATTGGTCCATTTATTAGGGGCTATTGCGCTTTGCTGTATATCAAAGGCCAACAAGCCTTAGTAGCCTGTCAATTCCATAAAGCCGCTCCCTGAATGGGAGCCCTTTATTTCAACTCGCCCCTCGTAATAAGGGAACAAGCTATTATTCCATTGTTTTCTCTTGAATGGGCTTATGGAAACGTCGATATTTTTTAACGGTATCTGAATACGCCAAGCGGTAGGAACAGAACGAGCCGACTCTCCCTTGTTAAATGTTTCATACGCCGTTGGCGTAATTGTCACGTTGGCTTGCTCGATGGTTTCTTTGGTGCCATTTTCCTTTATATAGCTAGCCGTTGTAAATATTTCGCTGTGTTCGCTTTTGCTATTTTTCATGTTTTCATTCATGGCATGCATGCGAAAGGCCATCAATTTACTTCCATCGTCTAAATGCAGCGAGAACCAATCCCACCCCATGGCTTCACTGTTGGCTAAGTGGCTTGTCCATTCGTGATCAAACCAGCCTTTGCCCGAAACTTTTACGCTATTGCCCTCTATATTTAACGTACCTTCCGCGTTAATAAACGGCTGGCTGTAATAGTAGGAGCGAAGGCGTTCGTCTTGTGTTTTTTTGCTATAGCCGTTATCCCCCTGTTTGATGAAAGGCCCAGAGGTGTTTAGGTTAAGCGCTACTTTGACGGCGCTAGCGCCCGGCGCATCATTTAATTTTGATAATGTCTCGGCAGAGGTGGCGGGTATTTTTTCACGTGTTTTGACCGAATGATCCTTGCGCTTTTGTCCAAAAGCGAAAGTTAACACGGACGGGAACATGGCTTTGTTATCAGCACTTTTTTGCGCCTGTGCCGCTTTCCAAACCCAATCGTCAATGACTGTCGTAAATGGGAGCTGATTCACATAGGCATTACCTACGCCGCCCCTTGCAAATCGTTCTTCGAAATAATGTTGTTCAGCGGTGTGTAGCGAAGCATGTCCCATCCATTGCTGGCCATTGGTCCAGTTTCTGGCGATATGTTTGTTAGCATAAGTACGGAGGTTATCTTCAGAGCTATAACTAGCACTGCTTTCGACGTTAGCTTCAGCACTACCTTCAGCATTGGCCTTAGCGCGTGATAGGGCTTGGAGATCAGTATTGAAACGAAAAAGCGTATATTGAAGGCCGAACTCTTGCCCGTCTTCAGCGCTTAACACAAACGTTAGGTACCACCACTCTAACTGAAAATCGGGATGACTTTTATGATCCCGCGGTAATTCAACAGTATAGCCCCGCTGTACTGGCGTAAAGGCGTCGCTTGACTGCATGTTTCCAAAGAAGCCGTTTGGCGTGGAGGTTTCCTGAATGTCGGTTTCGTTTTTTTTGCTCTCAGTACATGCACTCAACGTGAAAAAAATAGCTACAAGTACTAAAAAGATGTTGGCTTTAAATCGCAAAAATGCGGTGTTGGCGCTACTTAAATAGTTTGTCATAGCTGAACTTCCTGCCTTAAATCAATTTTCGGCTTAAGCTTTCCTAAAGGTAACAACAGCACCAGTGAAACAATAAGCAGCGATAACCCAACGCTTGAAAGAATAACCTGCACATTAAGTGAAAGTGGGTACACCCAGTTAAACGCATGCCGGTTTACTTGTTCAATAAAGACATAGGCCAAGTACACGCCAAAAGGAATGGCGAGTAAGGCTGAGATAAAACAAAGCAGCAGATATTGCGCAAACAGAGAAGCTTTTACTTTAAGCTGACTAACGCCAAGGGCACGCATGACGGATAACTGCGCTGCGCTGCCTATGGTTAGTACCGTCAGCGAAACAGCGAAGGCGACGCCCGCAACCAATAGGGTGGTAATATTTAGGCCGTCGGTTAATACAAAGGTACGATCAAAGGTCTGCATAGAGGTATCTAACAGCGCTTGTCGGGTATAAAGGGCAATTTCGCGGTGTTCCCCTAACTGTGATTTTAGCTGCTGTTCGAGGATGTCCTTTCCATAGGTGCTTTGTTTGTTGACGCCTATCACGTTAGTCTCAATAGGCGGCTCTGGATAAATAGCCATTACACCGGAAAAAAGTTGATCCCTGATCAGGGGCTCGTTTCGATTAAACGAAGGAAGAGGTACCAATATTTGCCCGTTTAGGTTCCCGTAGTCAGGATAGATACCTAGCACTTTCCATTGAGGAGTCGCTGCAAATACATTTGAATTCGACGAATTGTTTTTTGAACCGTGCGTTGAAACAGAAGGTTTATCTTGTGGCGAGCTATAATATGCCCCGTTAGATGCCTTAGCCGCCGAAGAACTCAAACTCGCTGTTTTACGAAGGCGAATATTTTCTATATTTAGCGTGTGGCCTAACTTAGCGTTAAGGGTAAACGCTACTTGCTGATTGATGAATACCCCTTTCCCTTCTGTAAACTCACGCCACACTGTGTTGAGGTCGTTGTTTATTACGTCATCGAGGACAAGCGCTCTTTTACCGTTTTGGTGAACGGGGTAGCTACTAATAGAAACGTAAGTGGGCGGGCTGTTGCTGACTTCATGTGTTTTGTTATGTGTCTCTTCATGAGCATGTGAGCCAATAACAGTTCCCTCTGCCTTGAGTAAAGGAGTTAAAGCAAGTAGTGGTAACGATGTGGTAGATAACGTTTCGATACGACTAAGTGGCACGTCGGTGTACAAATAGAAAGGCGCGTAAAGCCTTTGCGTTAACCACTGTTCAGTGGCGTCTCTAAAGCTGTCCGTCATGGTGTTCATACCAATATTTGCGGTTAGCGCGATAAAGAATGCACAAACGGCGAGACGGGTTTTGCTAGACAGTAAGTGCATATTAGCAATGACGTAGTGAAACACGGGCCACTGTCTTGGTACAAATCTAGTCAGCAGCTTAGACAAAATAGGTAACCAAAGAAGAATCAGCGCGCAACTGGTAAGGAGTAACAGTGCAACAAAGAAAAGTGCTGAAGCTGTAGAAGATACGAACCCCTCAGCGATAAATAACAGTAGTAGGGCACATAATGAGATAAGACCTACGGCAAATTGGCCTAACGCGTTTTCTTTTTTGACAGGCGCTACGGTTAGGGCATTTGAAAGCTTAACTATAGAAACTAACGAAAAAACAACCAGCGATATAAAGGTCGTTGTTAATGCGAAGCCGAAGGTGAAAAGCAGATTAACGTCTGGGTTAACAAATACAGCGTTAAACAACGACGTAAATGTACCGTTTATCACAGGTGACAACCATGACGCCGCTTGAAAACCGATGAACATGCCAATTGGAATACTTATTACGCAGTAAACAAGCAACTCGGTGAATAGGGCAACGCTTAAAATTCGCTGAGATATGCCCAGCTGCCGTAAACGAATGATGTTGGGTAGCCGCGTGCGGTACATTAAGTTTAGCGCGTTAAGTACTATAAAAAGCGCCACAACGCCCATCAGTCCACTCATCGCCCAAAGATTTAGTCTAAAACTATCTGGCAACGAACCGGTGTCATTGTCTGTATTGCTAGTGGTTTGCTTTACAGGTATTCCAAGTAGGGTTTCTATTTGGGTTAAATGCTGATGTGATAGCGGTGAAAATGCAATAAACCCGGAAAGTGGGACATAAGCTTTCTGTTGCTTTGCTTGTTTCTCTTGCGCGCGTTTAGCATTGTCAGGAATAACAGGCTTAACAGGTTCATCATTCTCAATCGTTACCCCGCCTCTGTAAAATTCATCGATAGAGATCAAAATTGTATTTTGCGGAGTAAAGCTGCTCACATACGCGCTTACCGTTGCAGGCCAATAGGGACTAGGCGCGGATTTTATATCGGTTTCATTGAGCGTGTCGTGACAGGCTAGTTTTGCGTTCGTTAAGGGGTGAATAAGCCCATTTACAGCAAATTCGCCCCCAGATTTTGAGCGTAATACGCGCCCGTCTGGCGTCTGCTGGTTTTCCATTTCACTAAATTTCTTCGCATTTTGCGATAAATAGGAAAGCGAAAAAGCACTATCGTTTTGGGCTGGCGCTTCAAAACCTCTCGTTCTAAATGCACTTCCCAAAAGAGGCTGAGTATCAATACCGAGCAATGTGAGAGTTTTTGTTGTTGTGGGCTTGCTGCCACTGCACGATAAAGTAACGTCCCGTTCAGCTATCGCAACAAGCTGGGTAAAACCCTGCATGCGAAGCGTGGCATAATGCCTTTGTGTAAAGCGAGTTCTGCTGTCTGCTGGGGTGATGATACTGCCCAAGGTAAGCCCTTGCTTCGACTGTAATAGTTCACCTTGTGTGGCGCCTTCATTTATAAGTAAAACGGTAACCAAGCCAGCATTGGCCAGTATAATTGCGGCCATGATGAGCAAAGGCTCCCACGGCCTGTGCCTTGCCATTGCAAGTAAGCTAGAGAGCGCTAACAGTAAAGTGCGTAGCACGTTATCTTCCTACTAGCTGTTTTCGGTGTGCTTTTCACAAGGCGCATATCGCTAACGTTTTTCACCTGTAATTAGCTTGCTGCTACTGATGAAGATAAGGTTTGTTCTGTAGTTTTATTTTTCACACTCTCTAATACCCCTTTATGTAGCCGCAAAGCGGCGTCTGCTTTTACTGCGACGTCTTGACTATGGGTAACTACAACAAGGGAGGTATTGGCTTCTCTACAGGTTTCAAAGAGTAGGTCTGACACGGTCTCGCTGGTGGTTTCGTCTAAATTTCCGGTGGGTTCGTCAGCTAAGATAAGCGCGGGGCGATGCACTAATGCTCGGGCTATGGCACAGCGCTGCTGTTCGCCTCCCGATAATTGGCTTAGCGGCTTTTGCGCTAAGGGTAAAATTCCGAGTTGCTCCATTAATGCTAATTGATAGCTTTTGTCAAAATTACCTTTTAGCCTTGAGGTAAAGGCAATGTTGTCCCAGGCATTGAAGCAGTCAAACAGGTTAAAGCTTTGAAACACAATACCTAAATGCTGTTTGCGAAAATTATCGATATCCTTCGCTTTAAATGTGTTATCGAGTTTGCTATTGCCAGCAATCGACAATCCATTTACCGAAATATCTCCTCCGTCGGGTGTCTCAAACCCTGCAATAAGCGAAAGCAAGGTTGATTTACCGCAGCCTGAAGCACCCTGAACACTCACCGATTCACCTGTCTTTACAGCAAGGTCAAGGTTGTTGATGAGCGGAGCCCCTGTCTGTGAAAAAGATTTCTTTAAGTCTTTTATTGTCAGCATAATTCGCCGTTTTGTAGTTAACCGTTTTGGTGTGAACATAAGGAAGCGAGAATGCACGCAATACGCAGTGCTGATGGCTTACTGCTAAAGGTGCTTTGCGCGCTTTATATTGGCGCTAGCATGCTCTGATAGAACGGTTTATTTTTACCATTGAAAGTATACGTAATACCCACGCTTTTTGGTTAAAAGCGGTGTGGAAATTTGGTGGGCTAATATTCTTGTGCGTTTTAGGGTATTGCTGAGGAGGCTTAGGATACCAGGTAGGTAGCAGCCTTAGTCGTAGGGCGGGGCGTTAAGCCCCTTATGATTTTCTTTTTACTGATTAATAAAGTTATCGAGCTCTTCGCCAGTAATTTTTTTGATTTGAGCAAATAAATACCAAAGCGCTGCAATAAGTAAAATCATGCTCGGGATCACAATGACTGGATAGCTAAGCGCTGTCATTCGGCCTAACTCTTCAGTATATGCCGTCGTGCCCGGCTCACTGACCAAAATCATCTTGGCCAAAATATAGTTGAGCGCTGAAGAGAGGAAAAACGAGCTCGCGACAATGTAAGAGCTTACCGCCACCTTCTTTTTAAACTCTGGCTGCTTTCCCTTGGCATCTAGTACCTGATTGAGGTGAGGCCAGTTTATGATCTGGTCGTTAAGAATAAGCATTTTGACCAAGGGTTTATTAGTGTATTGGGTCACTAACACCGCTATACCGATAATGCCCGGAATGGCCGCTTCTTTAATCGCAATATACTCTGCTGGCAGTTTAAGTAAGCTAAACCCACCAGTAAGTAACACGCTGATAATCCCAAGAACAGAAAAACCGTTTACTTTTCCCGACTCTTTTAAATCCCAAAGGCCATAACCAATAGGAAAGCTGAGTGCCGCTACAATGCTCCACGCAGGGCCTAGGTAATCTTCCGAACTTGCATAGCTCATTAGCACCACGGGAATAACAATGTTAAACGCGAGGTTGCCGAAAAAGCCTTGGTTTTTTTGTGTAGGTTCTTGTACTGCTGACATATCTAATTACAACGTCTTATCTTGAGGCTAATTATACGTAAACTAATTAGCGTGCCCAGTGCCATGCGGCAAATAAGCCACCAATAAAGCCAAACAAATGATATTCAAAGGAAATAAATTTGGATGTGGGAAGCACACCAACCAGCATTCCTCCGTACAGCGCTGCAACTACTAGTGAAATAAGCAAATACCGCACTTTGTTACTTCTAAAGCCTGCCAAAACGAGAAAACCGAAGTAGCCATATACCATGCCGCTTGCGCCAATATGCGTAGCTGTTCTGCCAAATAGCCATACGCCTAACCCCCCAATAAGCAGTGCGCTTAGCGTTGCGATGAGAAACGTGCGTTTTCCCCACTGCATAGTAAGCCACATAAACAGCAAAAGAGGCACCAAGTTAGCCATTAAGTGCGTGGGTGTACCGTGAAGGAAAGGGGCTGTGAATATATAGGGCAAGGTTGACAGTGTGCGAGGCACAACACCAAACTGATTAAGTGCATTACCAGTGAGTAAGTTAGCTACTTCTATTACAATTAATAGTGCACCTAACGTCAGCAATACGCGAATTTGAAATGAAAGCGGCTTCATATAAAGGCCCCTTAAATAGATTACAAAATAATATGGGGGAGGTAGCGAGAAAGGTCTTGGGTTATCGCTGAGGCATCTTCTCTAACCGAAATGCCCGCTGGCATGTCATCTACTAACCAACTACCTATAAGCGTATGATTACCTTCAAAAACAGGCAATGGTTCAAAAGCTTGAACAATAAAACCTTCTTCACCGTAAGGTCCGTCACTTAAAACGTTTTCAACACCACCTTCGATAATTGATACGTTGGCTCCCTCTCTGGAAAAGAGGGGCTTTTTAATCCACTTGCCGGACAAACTATTTGCATTTATTTCATCTGAAAAGTAAGCAGGAAGTAGGTTAGGGTGGCCTTCGAATTTCTTCCAAAGCTGAGGAAGCAGCGCTTTATTTGAAATGACTGATTTCCACGCGGGCTCTATCCAATTTACTTGGGCGTCTTCTAATACGTCGCCAAACTCTTCGCGCAGCATAAATTCCCAGGGGTAAAGCTTAAAACAATCAGTTATAGGGGCATCTTGAAGGTCAGTAAAAACGCCAGTGTCTGCTAACCCAATATCCTCGATAAAGACAAAGTCAGCCATAAGCCCAGCTTCTTTGGCGCAGTCTTGAAGGTATTGCACGGTTCCGCGGTCTTCTGCGGTATCTTTACAGCACGCCATATGCAGTTGATTTATATTGTAGTGCAGCGCAATTTCACGAAAGCGGTGGACTAATTTTTCTTGCAAGCTGTTGAACTGATCGGCATGCAGAGCAAGTTTACCTGCATCAACATTTTGAGAAAGCCACAACCATTGCCAAAAACCGGATTCATACAGGCTGGTGGGCGTATCTGCATTATTCTCAAGAAGTTTTGCCGGCCCTTTACCGCTGTAAACAAGGTCAAGGCGAGAGTACAAACTTGGGTCTCTTGCGTTCCAGCTATTGCGCACTAAATCCCAATGCTGCTCGGGGATGCAAAAGCGAGTAAGTAATTCCTCACTATTAACAACATCTTCGGTCACCGCTAAGCACATTTGATGTAACTCGGCTGTGGGGTCTTCGATGTCGTTTTCAATTTGAGCTAGCGTGAATTGATAGTAAGCACTTTCATCCCAGTACGGCTCGCCATACATGGTGTGAAAGTGAAAACCAAACTCGTTAGCCAACTGCTGCCAGCCCTTGCGAGGCTGGCAAGGCATTCTAAGCATAGTTATCCGCCCCAGCCGCCTTTACGGCTGCTGCTACCCCAAGACGATTTTGCACGAACGCTGCTGCCAAAGCCGCCCCGTTTCATGGTGCGGTTCACGGTAGGCTTAGGCTTATAAACGTCTTTGTTTACGCGATATTTTCTTTTGCGAATGTCGCCGTCGAACACATAGCCGTCTGCCGTTATCCAGCGTGAACGAAACGGTGAATTATATGAATAGGAAGTATATAAGGGCTGTGAGTAATAGCGATTTGGCGATAGCAGAGAGCTCACCATGTAGCCTGCCATGAACGGCATGAAAAAGCTGCCGCTACTATTATTCACATATTGGCACTGGTTAGGGCCAAATTCATGTTCGCAGTCGTACTCAGAGCTAAAGCGCGGACTGGTGCGCATGGCCTCGTCGACCGCTGTCTGGTAGGCAGCTTCACAACGCTCTACCGCATCAGGAAAATCCTGTTTACAGTCTTCTAGCGAGGTGTAAATGGTGGCGTCTTCTTTTTCGCCGCCACAACCACTTAAAATAACGCTGGCCACACCCAATGCTAAAGGCTTCACGCTAAAACCTTTGCGCATGCGACTAAGGTCAATATGTTTGGTGCGTTTCAATGCGGGCTTCTCACCTTGCACGCTATCAACAACATCAAGCTGAGTGTTTCGTTTATCAGTCATCGCTGCCCCCTTAATAGGTCATGCAAGCGGCATTGAGTAAGCCTACGGCAATAGACATGCTGGCAAGCATTACACCCGCAGAAACTTCGTTATTGTTTATGCGCTCAGCGATTTTCGGCATAAAGCTGAAACGCAAAATAGCAAACGCTAGGGATTGGGCAATTACAGCAACAAGCGCCCAAATAGCAAAATCTACTACAGCAACAGAGTTTGAAGCTGCGCTGCCCAGGGCAATAGCAAAACCGATTATAGCGCCACCAAATCCAATAGCTGCAGCTACATTTTTTTCTTCTTTTACCAGCTTCCATTCATCATGAGGTGTAACCAAGGCGTACACCAATTTGAAGATAAACAAGAAAACAATCGATAGGCCGAAGTACAGCGCAAAGTTATCCAGGCCGGCCAAAGAGTGCATAATGGTATCCATAGTTATTCCTTTTTTATTAACCGTTTATTGTGATGTCTGCAGGCTCAACATCGAAGCCTGTAGAAATCACTAAGCATCTGTCTAAATTGTTACCCACTTGCTTTTCTTCACCAACAACAAGCAAGGTTTCAACTCTGTCATTACTGATTGTGCGTTCATACAGCATCATAAACTGATCAGTAGTACTCACATCACCATCTTCTTCATAGGTAGTTTCAGTGACGGCAACAGGCGGTGACTCATCGCCCACTGCACCCCACACGCGGGTATAGACCTTGCCGTCAAGCTCATAGGTGGGCTGGCTGATAACGTTTTTCAAGCATTCGTTCCACTGAGCTGTGTTGCCAATGGTTTTTGTCTCATAAAAGTGCCAAAGTTTCACGTCAGTAATGTGGTTCTCTGATAGGCCACCGTCGGTTACCACCTGTAGAAAGCCATCATCGTCAGTGTAAAAACGAAGCAGGGTGCCGCCGGTATCCAATGGGGCTTCACCTACCGCTTGAATTAACTGAGAACGAGCTGCGCCTTCAATAGTTAGCTCGGGCTCTAGTAGCGAAAGTTTCAAGTTATCTAACTCGAAAGAACCACCTAAATAGAGCCCCATTATTTCTGGCGACTGAGGTTTTTTAGGCTCTGATTTTTTAAATAGTTTACTAAACATGTTTACGCCTCTTAATCAGCGTCCAGTGAAGACCAGTTTATTGCATTAATGCGTCGCTCTGCGATGTAAAACAAGGTGTCGCCTGGGTTTAACGTAGCATCTAACGGTGGGTTCACCACCATTTCTTTCACAAGGCCATTGGGTGCATAACCGATAAAGATAGCGTCGTGTTTACGCTTTAAATTGATAAATAACTTGGCAACGGAAATCGCTTGGCAACTTTGCGGTATTTTTACTGAAAATTGTGCTTGTCCTTCATCAATACTTAGCAAATCGTGATGAAGCATACTGGAACCTGGATCGAATGCAGCTTTGACCAGCATTTCTATTGCAACACTGGGTGTGCATTCCACTTTAGGGCAGTGGTCCTGAAGCAAACTAACTAAGCTGTCATCGTCGAAATAGGCCACTTGATGAGCATCAGGATTGCGCTTGGTGCAGTAAAGCGCAGTAGTCATGGTGACATCATCCTGCGGGTTATCGATAACAATAGTTTTGGCTGAGCTTACACAAGCGCGATCCATATCTTCGTCTTTGTTAAACGAATCTACTTTTACAAACTCAATGACGCCAGGCATGGGGTTGGTAATATCAGCTTTTACGCAAAGTACAATATCTGGGCGTTCAGACATTGCATCTCGTTCTTGAAGAATCAAGTCAAGCAGCATCATGGTGCGCTGCTCATTCCACCCAATCACCAAGATATGTTCATTAAGCATCAAGCTATTCATACCCAACAATCCTTTCTTCCACGTTAAAGAAACCCAAGCTGCAATTCGGCCAATTACCATGGCGAAGATACTCAAACCAAGCGGTATGACGTAAAGCGCTACAACTAATTTTCCCGCTGGTGTGACGGGTGACAGGTCGCCATAACCTACCGTTGAAGCAGTGACCGCTAACCAGTAGACAAAATCGGTTTTAGCAATTAAATCGTGCTCGTCTACAGCGTAAAGTAGCCAATAGCTTGTTACTGCGTAAAAGGCGGTGGCACCGACAATAGTGTACCAGCGTGACTCTGCAAAATATTGCAGCATGATTTTTCGCAGTTTTATCCATGGAGACATAAAAGAAACAGCCCTTGTTATGCGTGCCCTTACTCTGCCTTGAAGTACTTGATTTGTCTAGGTTAGCGCTTTACTTAACGGTAATTTACGCAGGAAATTATTGTAACAAGAATTAAAAATGGGAGCGCGTAGCTCCCATTTTTCTAACTTATTTGCCTAAAATTCGCGCTAGCTCGTCATCGGCCGAGGTTTTACCCCCTTTGATGCCCGCTTCTGCTAGGCGTTTTTCTAGGTCGCTGCTCGACTCCTCGCTAGCCAGTTCCTCGGCTGCTTGAAGTTCCGCGTTGCGCATCTTTTGTTTATCCTGAATGCGAGACAAAGACTCAGTCGCTGTCTTCATTTTGCTGTTCGCGCCCATATGGCGTGAAGATACTGCAACCTGCGCTTTTTGAACACTTTCAGTAGCTTTGACCATATCCACTTGCTGCTCCAAGCGACGCAAATTCGCTTTAGCTTGCTGAATATTATTAGCCAACTGTTTTTCAGACTGTTTGAACTGATCAAGATAGGTTTGTTCTTGCTCACGTTCTTCTTTCAGCTCTGACACTTTCTGTGCACAGTCAAGAGCAAGCTGACGATCATTATCTATCGCTTTACGCGCATGCTCTTCGTACTCGGCTATTGACGAATTGAAGCTATCCACTTTTTGCTGAGAAAGTTTACACTTTGCCAAAATCTGCGTTCGTGCATGATCAGACTTACGTAGTTCTTCTTTGGCTTCTCTGATTTCTTGTTCCAAAATTCGAATCGCCTGACTGTCTGCAACAGACTGCGCAGCTTCGGTAGCACCACCTTTTACTGCAGTAATTAGTTTTTTCCACACTGACATTCGCTTCTCCTTAAGAAGTAAATTTTAGTTAAGGTGTGTTTCGTAGGCATCTAAGAAAGATGCAACATTTTGAAACAGGGTTTCCACTTCAATAACGATACTTTCGGCTTTTGACTGGGCACTTAGCGCACCAAAGGCAGTGTAGTACTCTTCACCACCAATGTTTGAAATGCCTACCGTGGTCAAAGGGAACACCATATGAGTAGACAATATTTCATGATCTAGCGCTGGCTTATCTTTTACTTCCGACGCTGCAAACAAAAGACTCTCTACTAAGATCTGCTCTCCGCTGATAGCAAGCCAGGCATCTATGCCGTCTTGATTAGCAATAAGTAAGCAGTTTTCCTCACGTGTTACCACAAAGTCATCATGCTCTTTAAATAAGGCTTCGATGCTTTCCAGTTCCCAGCTCATACCTTTCTCCTTTAGTTATTAAAGCGATAATGTTGAAAACGAATGTCGTAAATGTGGTGCCCTATAACGCATTATTTAGCTTAAAACCGTGTTGAAACACAAAACTTAAAACCTAGCATTACCAAAAGAACAACCGCAGTTACTGTAACGACTATTTACGCCTTCGCCAATATCTTGACTTGCAGTGTAGACCTGTTGTGCCATAATCGTCAACATTAAATACATGCTATAAGTGTAAAAAAGTGTGTTTTTGTAAAATATACATCACATTTGTGTGGTTTTTTGGAGGCTGTGTGAACACAGGAAATACGCAAGGCGCTAAAAATGCGTGGCGGCAAACGGTAGCAAGAGTCGTGAAATCTGAGATGTCTGTGCGCGGCGTAAAATATCAAGCGCTAAGTCAAAGGCTTGAAGAAATTGGCGTGGAGCAAAGCGCAGATAACCTTAGAAATAAGGTGAATAAAGGTATTATGGGCGCAGATTTACTTCTGCAAATTTTGTACGTGTTAAAAGCGCGCCCATTAGATGCAGCGCTTTTAGAAGAAATCTTAACTGATCTTCATCAATAAACAGCGTAAAATACCGCCGCTTATAAGATATCGATTTTCAACTAACCTGCCATGCAAAGGAATTGAGGCTTCGCAATAACGTTGCAATAAGTGAGGGCAGGTAGGGAAAACAAGCAGATAAAAAAATACCCAGCAAGTGCTGGGTACGAATGATAAGGAATGTTTATGGGAGAACATCATCACTATCTGTGAGTATCTTAACCGATTAAGGAGTTAGGTGCTATTTAATAAGTCAAATTGTACGTATATTGGTCAATATAAAGTTATTTTATAATATACCTTAATTTTTAATGTATTAATAAATAACATTTTTTTAGTTTTTATTTTGACTTTGGTTTAATCTGTAAATCTATTTTTATTAGCCTTTAGTTGCAACTTAAATAGCACTTAATATTCTACTTTTGTCTAACTTTAACGCCGTGATTTAGTCGTATTTATGAAACTATCAGATTTTAGCTTCGAGCTACCCGAAAAACTTATCGCCAAATACCCAACTCAGCAACGTACAGCGAGTCGCTTGTTACATTTAGATGGGAAAACTGGCAATGTAGCGCACACGATGTTCGCTGACATGCTGAAATTTGTAGAGCCAGGCGACCTCTTGGTGTTCAACAATACGCGGGTTATTCCTGCACGTTTAATGGGCAAAAAGGAAACGGGCGGACAGGTTGAAGTGCTGATCGAACGTATAACATCAGACAATACAGCGTTAGCGCATGTTCGCGCGAGCAAGGCATCTAAACCTGGAACTACGCTTATTCTTGAAGAAAAAGTGAATGTTACGGTGACAGGGCGAGACGATGCGCTATTTATTTTACAGTTTGACCACGATGAGACCGTATTAACGCTGCTAGAAGCCCATGGCCACATGCCGCTACCTCCTTATATCGACCGTCCCGATGAAAGTTCAGACAAAGAACGCTATCAAACCGTTTACAACCAAAAGCCTGGTGCGGTTGCCGCGCCTACGGCAGGGCTACACTTTGACGATGCAATACTGGCGGCGTTAAAAGAAAAAGGCGTGAATTTGGCCTTCGTAACTTTGCACGTTGGCGCGGGTACATTCCAGCCTGTGCGCGTTGATAATATTCAAGAGCACAAGATGCATGCAGAGTTCGCCGAAGTTCCACAAGACGTTGTTGATGCAGTGCTAACCACAAAGGCCAACGGTAAACGAGTTATTGCAGTGGGTACAACCTCTGTACGCTCTTTGGAGTCAGCGGCAAAGGCAAGTGCAGAGCGCGGTGACGAGGAAGTTATTGCTCCATTTAACGAAGATACTGAAATTTTTATCTACCCTGGTTTTGAGTTTAAAGTAGTAGACGCAATGTTCACTAACTTTCACCTTCCAGAGTCCACGCTAATGATGTTAATCAGTGCATTTGCCGGTAAAGACAACGTAATGAATGCCTACCAAGAAGCGATAGAGAAAGAATATCGATTCTTTAGCTACGGTGATTCAATGTTTATTGAGCGCGCCTAAACACATTCGACCACGATACAAGGCATGTAAATCGGTATTTTGCAGGCCTTTCCAGCTTAGTTACAGATAAACATAGATACGGGGCATGATCTCAGCCAAATTACTGGTATAATCGCCGCCAATTTATTTTTATACCCAGCGCAGAAGCGCACAATAGTGGGAATGCTTTCACATGCAATTTGAGTTGTTAAAAACCGAAGGCCGAGCACGACGCGGTCGTTTGGTGTTTGAACGCGGTGTTGTTGAAACGCCAGCGTTCATGCCCGTAGGTACATACGGTACTGTTAAGGGAATGACCCCTGAAGAATTAAAAGACAGCGGTGCGCACATCTGTCTTGGAAACACGTTTCACCTGATGCTCCGTCCTGGTACGGGCATTATCCGCCAGCACGGCGACCTGCACGATTTCATGAATTGGGACAAGCCAATTCTTACTGATTCGGGCGGCTTCCAAGTGTTTAGCTTGGGTGACTTGCGTAAAATTACCGAAGAAGGTGTAACATTCCGCTCTCCGATAAACGGTGAAAAGATTTTACTTACGCCTGAAAAATCGATGGAAGTTCAGCGCGACCTAGGCTCTGACATCGTAATGATTTTTGACGAGTGCACGCCGTACCCTGCTACTGAACAAGAAGCGCGCGTTTCAATGGAAATGTCGCTGCGCTGGGCTAAGCGCAGTAAAGAAGCACATGGTGACAACCCAGCGGCACTGTTTGGTATTATCCAAGGCGGTATGTACGAAGGTCTGCGTGATGTCTCACTTGCTGGTCTTGAAGCGATTGGCTTTGACGGCTATGCCATTGGTGGCCTTTCAGTAGGCGAGCCAAAAGAAGACATGATCCGCATTATCGATCATACCGCGCCTAAAATTCCGGAAGATAAACCTCGCTATTTAATGGGCGTGGGTAAACCTGAAGATTTGGTAGAGTCTGTGCGTCGCGGCATCGATATGTTTGACTGTGTAATGCCCACGCGTAACGCGCGAAACGGTCACCTGTTTGTGACTGAAGGCGTAGTGAAGATTCGCAATGCGAAACACAGAAACGACACCTCGCCATTAGATGAGAATTGTGATTGCTACACTTGTAAAAACTATTCTCGCTCTTATCTACATCATTTGGACAAGTGTAACGAAATCTTGGGTGCGCGCTTAAACACCATCCATAACCTTCGCTACTATCAGCGTGTGATGCAGGGTCTTCGCGATGCGATTGACGCAGGTACGCTTGATGAGTTTGTACAAGAATTTTATGAACAAAAAGGGTTGCCGGTTCCGGCACTATAACAACGACAATATTTGGGGAATTTTATGAGCCTATTTATCTCTAACGCTTACGCACAGTCTGCTGGTGCGCCGCAAGGTGGCGGCATGGAAATGATCATCATGCTAGCTGTATTTGGTTTAATCTTTTACTTCTTGCTTTACCGTCCACAGGCTAAGCGTGTAAAAGAGCATAAAAACCTAGTATCGTCACTTAGCAAAGGCGATGAAGTGTTAACACAAGGTGGTTTGGTAGGAAAAATCACTAAAGTGTCAGAAGAAAAAGACTTCATTGAAGTTGCACTTAACGATTCAAACAACATCGTTGTTCAGAAGTCTTCAGTAACTGCTGTGCTGCCTAAAGGCACGATGAAGTCACTGTAAGTAACAAAAGCCGGGGCCGGGACGCTTCCCGGTACTGGCACGAAAGGATTATCCAGTGCTAAACAAAAACTCTATTTGGAAAGTACTGAGTGCACTCATTGTGGTTGCAGTGTGTGCACTTTATGCGCTTCCTAACATTTACGGTGAAGACCACGCCGTACAAATCTCAGCAGGCCGTGATGCCGTGGTGACAGATGCCACTGTGGAACAAGTAAAAGCCGCGCTAAGTGAAAAGAATATCTCTCCAAAACGTGTTGAGTTTGAGAACGAACAGATATTGGTTCGCGTTTCGGATTCTGATACACAGCTCATCACTCGCGAAACTTTAGAAAAAGCCCTTGGCGATGATTACTACGTGGCTATGAACCTGGCCCCTGATACGCCAGAATGGCTTGAAGGTTTAGGTGGGGCGCCGATGAAGCTAGGTCTTGACCTTCGCGGTGGGGTGCACTTCCTAATGGAAGTGGATATGACCGAAGTGATTGCTAAGTCGCTAGAAGATGCAGAAAGTGGTTTTCGTACCTCACTGCGTGAAGAAGGCATTCGCTATCGCGGTGTAAAGCAAGTTGACGATCATATCGACATTACTTTCCGTGATGAAGATGCGCTAGACAAGGCTGAGTTCTTTTTGCGTAACCAAAGTCGCGACCTTACCTTTAACCAGGTGGACGACTTAACACTTCGCGCTATTTTTGCTGACAGCAAACTTCAGGAAATTCGCGACAACGCGGTTAAGCAAAACATTACCATTATTCGTAACCGTGTAAACCAACTTGGTGTGGCTGAGCCGCTTGTACAAAAGCAAGGTGCCGACCGCATTGTCGTCCAGCTTCCAGGTATTCAAGACACCGCTCGTGCGAAAGAAATTCTGAATGCCACCGCTACCCTAGAATTCCGCATGGTAGACCAGAAGAACGACATCCGTGATGCATTAAACGGTCGCGTTCCCCCTGGCTCTCAGGTGATAGAAGATCAGCAGGGCATTCCTCAGCTGCTTGAAAAGCGCATTATGCTTACTGGTAGTCACATTATTGATGCAAATAGCGGTGTTGATGAGTACGGGCTTCCGAACGTAAACATCTCGCTAGACTCTGAAGGCGGTAATAAAATGTCTCGCTCAACCCGCGGCAACATTGGTAAGCCAATGGCTACGGTCTTTATCGAGTACAAATCTACCGGTGAGAGAAATGACGACGGTAAGCTGGTATTTGAAAAGCATGAGCAAGTTATCTCGGTTGCCACCATTCGTGCGCAACTGGGTAGCAAGTTCCAAATCACAGGTCTTGATTCACCGAAAGAAGCCCGTGACTTAGCGTTGCTACTTCGCGCAGGTGCACTGATTGCGCCAATTCAAATTGTTGAAGAGCGCACGGTTGGACCAAGCTTGGGTAAAGAAAACATTGAGCTGGGTATGCAGGCTATAGTGTATGGCCTGGCAGCGGTACTTGTTTTCATGTTGATTTACTATAAAGCATTTGGTGTGGTAGCGAATATCGCTCTAATTACAAACCTTGTTATGATTGTAGGCATTATGTCGATGATCCCTGGTGCAACACTGACGTTACCAGGTATGGCAGGTATTGTATTGACCGTTGGTATGGCGGTAGATGCAAACGTTCTTATCTTTGAGCGTATACGAGAAGAAATACGTGACGGCCGCAGCCCGCAGCATGCCATTCACCAAGGTTACGACAGTGCGTTTTCTACCATTCTAGATGCTAACATTACCACCTTCATTGCAGGTTTAATCCTGTTTGCCGTGGGTACAGGCCCAATTAAAGGCTTCTCGATTACCCTAATGATTGGTATAGCAACCTCGATGTTTACCGCAATCCTAGTTACGCGCGTTATTGTTAACGCAGTATGGGGCGGTCGACGCGTAGAGAAATTGGCGATTTAAGGAAGTAACATGCAATTATTAAAACTATCCGATACCGTCAATTTTATGCGCCTTCGCATTCCTGCGATGGTGTTATCAACGGTACTCATTTTAGGTTCGTTTGTATCGCTAGGCGTTAATAGCCTTAACTGGGGACTAGACTTCACCGGCGGAACGCTAATTGAAGTTGGCTACGAAGATGCGGCCAATTTAGAAGCTATTCGCGTTCAGCTTAACGAGTCGAACTTCGAAGATGCTATCGTGCAAAACTTTGGAAGTAGCCAAGACGTACTTATCCGTATTGCTCCTCGTGATGGCGTTAAAGCCGTGACTATTGGCGAGCAGGTGCTGGCTGCCCTGCGTGCTGACGGTACTGCGGTTGATATGCGTCGTATCGAGTTCGTAGGTCCTAACGTAGGTGAAGAGCTAACAGAGCAGGGCGGCCTAGCGATGCTAGTCGCACTTTTGTGTATTCTAGTTTATGTCGCGATGCGATTTGAATGGCGATTCGCTTTGGGGTCAGTATCGGCGCTAATGCACGATGTTATCCTCACGCTGGGTCTATTCTCGGTACTTCAAATTGAGTTCGACCTAACGGTACTAGCTGCGGTACTAGCGGTAATTGGTTATTCACTTAACGATACCATCGTTGTATCTGACCGTATTCGTGAGAACTTCCGCAAAATTCGTAAAGGTGAGCCTGTTGAGATTATCAACATCTCGCTAACGCAAACCCTAAACCGTACAATCATCACCTCATTAACTACGGTGTTGGTATTAGTTGCGTTATTCTACAAGGGGGGTGCGCTTATCCACGGATTTGCTACTGCATTGTTATTTGGTGTGGTAGTAGGTACTTACTCGTCAGTTTATATTGCGAGTTCAGTAGCACTTGCATTGGGTATAAGTAAAGAAGACCTAATGCCGCCACAAGTGGAAAAGGAAGGCGCAGATTTAGATCCTATGCCTTAGTCTTTCACGCTTGAGACGTACAAAAGCCGCATCTATGATGCGGTTTTTTTATGCTTTATTAAAAGAGGAATTAATTATTGATTAGGGGCTAATGCTTGTTTCAGCCCATCTTTATATCGCCTAGAAAGCGCTAATGATTGACCGTTATTGAGCACTATTGTTCCATCCCCCGTTTCTTCATAACTTATAGACACAATGGCAGGTATTCGCACTGCGTGCGACCGATGCACTCGCAAAAAGCCGTGATGCGCTCCTTCTTTACAAAACCGGCCAAGGGTATAACGCAAGGGATAAACGCCCATGTGAGTATGAAGGTTAATGTAGTTTCCCGAGGCTTCTACTCTCTGTATGTCAATGACTTGAACTAAAAACTCCTTATTGAGCTTCTTCACCAATAAATAGTCGGGTAAGGTGCTAGCCACGTTGTCATTCGATATCTGTGTTGTGTCGCGTGCAATAGGCGATGCTTCACCAATTAAGCGTTGATAGCCAAACCGTGTAATATAGTAAAAAGTAATCAGAGTAATATAGCCCCATACATCCTTTCGATATTCGTAGATGAACTCATTGAGCCATATCCCAAAGTCATAATTGCGTTCAGAGAATAAATAGACAAGCTTTCGAAACGCTACCATTAATGATACATGGGCTACTGAAAATAAACTTGCGAGAGCAAAATGCCATCCAAGCCATGTCGCTCCCACTTTTACTTTCTGATCGAGTGTACGTATAGCGATAATTAATGGGATGACGAGCAAAGCGGTACTCAAAGCACTCGAGTATTCCCAAACGAACGGCTCCCAAAGCGCTACGCTGTTATCGTCGCTTCGAGAAAATTCAGTCCAACTAGATACAGCATTGATCGAATTGTTTATAAACAAATAGGCTACAAGCAAAAAAAATGCAGCGTATTTATGTTTTGATTCAGAATCCCTTAGAAACTGACTCCATTTTTCATCCCAGTTATTCACCGCTTAACCCTTTTTCTCTTACTTTTCGTCACTTAGGCGTTTGCTGTCGGACGTCTATCACATTAGATGCAACACGTTAGTTAAGCACTATTGAATAGGAGTGAGGACATTGACGCAAGCATATGTTGGTCAGGAAGCAACGTTTGTTGACAGAACTTCAGAGGGGGAGACGAGTGAGAAGGCCGTGGTCGAGAGTCCTGTCACTCAGCGTTTTTTCGAATTGGATGCGCTGCGTGTCATCGCGTTTGGTGTACTCATTTTTTATCACATTGGAATGTATTACGTTTTAGAGTGGGGCTGGCATATAAAAAGCGACGTGCAATTTCCACTACTACAAGATGTAATGATATTGACCAACCAATGGCGTATGTCTTTATTATTTTTGATCTCTGCCATGGTATTTACTGTCGTGCTGCGCCGCGCTTATGACCAAACGACCTCTCGCTGGCGTGTATCACTTTTACTACTGGGGAAGAGGGCGTTGCGGATATTAATTCCTCTTGTTTTCGGTATGTTTGTTATCGTCGCGCCCCAAGTATACGTAGAGTGGACAGTAAGCGGAGCACTAGCCATGCCGTTTAGCGAGTTCTACGTTGCTTACATTAATCCAAATACTGACTTGTTTATCGACAAACAATCGGTAATTGGCTTACTGACGTGGAATCACCTTTGGTTTTTACCTTACCTTTTTGTGTATAGCGCTTTCATATTGCTGTTTTTCCCGCTTATCAGATTTGTGGAAGTAAGGGCGTTGAGAGTACTCGATAGTTTGGCGCTGTTTAGCGTGTTAGTGGTTACGATCATGACTGCCATATGGCTGGAGCTACGAGTAGCATATCCCACGTCTCACGACTTGCTTAATGATTGGTATAGTCATGCAAAGTACTTTTTTGTGATGCTGGTAGGTATTGTGGTTGTGCTTAGACCCGCATTGTATGCTGCAATTATGAGGTCCCGTCACGTAAGCTTAACCATTGCGATAGTACTTTACAGCGTCATAATTTTAGACCGTCACGACTTGCTAGGCCCTACAGGGCAGTTAATGGAATCGTCGCCTGGGTTTCGTGTTTTGGTTGGTGTAATCGTTGTACTTAATCACTGGGCATGGTTGGCAGCAATATTGGGGTTCGGTCGAAAATATTTATCTAACCCGAGTGAGGTGGTGATCTATTTGAACAAAGGCGTGTTGCCTTACTATATGGTGCATCAAACGATAATTGTGGTGGCGGCGTTCTTTTTGAGCTCCCGTGTATCGTCGACCCTCGGAGAATTTATTTTAATAACGCTAATAACCGTTGTGGGGTGCGCACTGACATACGAAGTCGCCAAGCGCTTTTTAATACTTAGATTTTTGTTTGGCCTAAAGTTAAATACCCGTCCACATAGCTCATTACCCACTCAGCGAGAGGTAAAGTGTTCGTAATCGCGGCGTGTTACCGTAGGTATAACGAAAACCAATAAGTGATAAAAAGAAAAAGGCGCTATGTCACGTCATTCGTGTCATAGCGCCTTTACTGTTTAACTGTGCTTGGTTTATCGGCTCAGTTTATGTGCTTACGAGCAACTTATTTGAGGTGCTCTTACTTAAGGTGCTTCTTACTTCAGGTGCTTCTTACTTAAGGTGCTTAACTAGGCCTTGAACAACCTTCACGCTACCAGCAACAATTTCGCCTTTGTGCAGCGGGTCGTTACCGCCTTTAAAGTCAGTTACCAAGCCGCCAGCTTCACGAACAATAAGCTCACCTGCTGCGATATCCCAAGATTTAATGCCGCGCTCCCAGTAACCGTCGTGGCGGCCAGCTGCAACGTAAGCAAGGTCTAGCGCTGCACTACCTGCACGGCGAATGTCGCCCACTTCGTGGAAAATTTTGTTTAGGCTTAGTGCATACTCGCCAAATTGAGATTTGTTCTTAAACGGCAGGCCAGTAGCAATAATGGTCTCAGTCAGATCACGTGGCTTAGACGCACGAATACGATAACCGTTAAGCTGTGCACCTTGGCCACGGCTTGCAGTAAATAGTTCGCTGCGAATTGGGTCGAATACAACCGCTTGATCTAAGCGACCTTTGTGAAGAAGTGCAATTGAAACGGCAAAGTGAGGAATGCCTTTTACAAAGTTGGTGGTGCCATCTAATGGATCGATGATCCACTGATATTCAGTTTCTGTGCCTAAAACTTCACCCGATTCTTCGCCAAGGAAGCAATGGTTCGGGTAAGACTGCTGAATTTTGGCAATAATTGCTTGTTCTGCTTCTTTATCAACTTGAGTAACGAAGTCGTTCAAGCCTTTTGACTCTGTCGCTACTTCATTATGTTTTTCAAAACCACGAACAATAACTGTTCCAGCCGCACGCGCAGCGCGCACCGCAATATTCAGCATAGGATGCATAGATAAACCACCAATTGTAAAAGACCAATGAAACAAACTAGCTGTATAAAAAATAGCTAGTTGCTTTCGAAAACGGGCGGAGTCTACCAGAATCTATGCGCGATGCAAATGAAATCCCAGCACAATAGCGTGAATAGCCATCTATACTGCCGCTGTGTTAAACTTTACACCATTAAGGTCTAAAAGATAGTGCGACAAAACCGCATATTATCGAATTAAAGACGCTATCCAAATAAGTACGTAGGTATTACACGCATGCTCGAGAATATTCGCATTATTTTAGTTAACACGTCTCACACGGGAAACATCGGCTCGACAGCAAGAGCTATGAAGACCATGGGGCTGAGCAGCTTATATCTTGTCGACCCAGTAAATGAGCCAGACGGCCAAGCCAGTGCATTGGCGGCAGGGGCTGGCGATGTGCTTGCTAACGCGAAAATTGTAAGCACGCTGGAAGAGGCAGTTAAAGACTGTGGCTTGGTAGTAGGGACGTCTGCACGCTCTCGCACGCATTCATGGCCTATGTTGGGCCCGCGCGACTGCGGCGAGAAGCTGGTCCAAGAAGTAGAAAAGTACCCAGTAGCCTTGGTTTTTGGCCGTGAAAATAGTGGTTTGACGAATGAAGAATTGCAGCAATGTCACTTCCATATGTGCATTCCAGCTAACCCTGAATATAGCTCGCTTAACCTAGCGGCTGCAGTTCAAACACTGTGTTATGAAATTCGCATGGCGTATTTAAATCGCGAAACATATCCAAGTGTTGAGGAAGAATATCCACTGAATGACGATTTAGAGCGTTTTTATACACATTTGGAAACCACGCTGGAAGGCACGTCGTTCATTCGCAAAAGCCACCCAGGTGTGGTTATGACTAAGCTGCGCCGCTTGTTTAACCGAGCGCGCCCTGAGTCTCAAGAGCTTAATATATTACGCGGTATATTGGCGTCTATCGATAAATCGGTGAAGAATGCTAATTCAGGCGATGCAGACCCTGCACCAGCGATAGAAGAAAAAGAGTAAACACTATGTTCGCCCGTATAAAAGATGATATTCAAGGTGTTTTTCATCGCGACCCAGCGGCCAGAAACACCTTTGAAGTGCTAACCAACTATCCTGGACTTCATGCAGTGTGGCTGCATCGAATTAGTCACAAATTGTGGAAGGCAGAATGGAAATGGTTGGCACGTACTTTATCAACATTTAGTCGTTGGCTTACGGGCATTGAAATTCATCCAGGGGCAACGTTGGGACGCCGGGTGTTTATCGACCACGGTATGGGCGTAGTTATCGGTGAAACCGCAGAAATTGGCAATGACGTTACTCTATACCATGGGGTGACTCTTGGCGGTACTAGCTGGAAAGCGGGTAAGCGCCATCCAACCCTTAAAAAAGGTGCAGTTGTCGGCGCTGGCGCCAAAGTGTTGGGGCCTATTGTTATTGGTGAAAATGCCAAAGTAGGGTCTAATTCGGTCGTGGTAAAGGACATTCCTGACGGTGCTACCGCGGTTGGAATTCCTGGCCGCGTTATTATTTCCAAGCAACAAGATGCAAGTGCTACCGTTAACCCGCAAAGAGACAAAATTGCGCAAAAATATGGGTTCGATGCCTACGCCGTAGCGCCAGATAACCCTGACCCGGTAGCCAATGCTATGGGCATCATGCTTGAACACATGCACCAAATGGACACCAAAGTGGAAGAGATGTGCAAGGTTATTCAATCTTTGGGCGGTGAAGTATGCACGGACAACTTGCATAACATTAGCGCTGAAGATTTCGCTGAAACGGGTTTCGACCTAACGGAAACCCAAGAGCGAGAGAGGGCGCATTCTTCTTTCGATCCTGCGATATAAGAACTGGCTGTAGGCAGCGTAGCGCTCTAATTTAACTGCAACTGGTTAACTGTGCCAATAAAAATAGCAAGCGACGTATCAATAACATCGTCGATGTTGGCTTGATATTGGCTGTTTACCCATACCATTGCACTATTAATTAAGCTGCCTGTTAGCGCTGCACCAACAAACTGCATTTGCGTATCAGATAGTTGTTTTTTGGCAGGCAAAGACGAAGTTAAATAAGACATCATCAAAGCGGCAAAATCTGCTGAGCAACGACTATAAAGCCGGTCAACGCGTTCACTTACGCCTAATACTTCGGCGTGCGTGATTCGGGCAAACTTTGGGTCAGACATAGCTCGATAAAAGCATTCTAGCCCAGGACGGATGCGCTGCGACGGCTCGCTATTTTCTCTTGCTTTTTCAAGCACCTCTTTTAATTGATGACGAAAATCATCCATCAGTTTCTCGTAGCAGGCTACGAGCAAATCTTCTAAGTTCGAGAACGACTCATAGAAATAACGGTTTGTTAACTCTGTTTGTGCCGTCAGCATACGCATTGTTGTAGACTGAAATCCAACAGTGCCAAACAGTAAAATACCTGCTTCAATAAATCGCTGGCGGCGCAGCACAATTCTCTCGGACATTGAGATGCCTGAATACGTGCGCTCTGTTGATGCTTCGGATGTTAAAGAATTATTTTTCATAGTCAGCATATTATGCATTGACGGCTCGGTTGCAACAACATATATTAAAGTGACAACGCTTGTTATCACTTTGAGGTTTGCATGCAAAACACAGTGCCATTTTTAGATGTATTGATTGTCGGAGCAGGTATTTCAGGTATCGGCTGCGCTTATCACTTGCAAAGTAAGTGTTCGGATTTGACCTACTCCATAATCGAAGCTCGTGCAGATCTGGGAGGGACCTGGGATCTATTCAAATACCCCGGTATTCGTTCAGATTCAGACTTGTTCACGTTTGGGTACGACTTCAAGCCTTGGAAAGAAAAGAAAGCTATTGCTGACGGTAGCTCCATCAAGGCATACATCGAGCAAACAGCAAATGAGAATGGCATCAGAGAAAAAATACGTTTTTTAACACGCGTTGTTGAGCTAAATTGGCAAAGTGATAAGCAGTATTGGTTAGTGACCTTACGCTCAGAAGAAACTGGGCATACTGAAAAAGTCGCAGCCAGATGGGTTTTTAATGCATCGGGTTATTATCGTTATGACAAAGGGTATACACCTGAGTTTAACGGACAGTCGAGTTTTTCAGGTGACATCATACATCCCCAGCAATGGCCCGAAAACTTAGAATATGAAGGTAAGCGCGTAGTTGTAATAGGAAGTGGCGCTACTGCTGTCACATTAGTACCTTCAATGGCAAAAGCGGCTTCTCACGTAACCATGCTGCAACGAACGCCCTCGTACGTATTGCCCGTTCCAACACAAGACCCTATAGCGAAGCATTTAAGACCTCTAGTCGGCGATAATTTAGCTTTCAAAGCTGCTCGGCGATTTAATATTGCGAAGCAGCGTTGGGTATATGCTTTTTGCCAACGCTTTCCTAATCGCGCTCGAAAAATTATACGTGATTTGAATGCTAAAATGCTGCCTGAAGGATTTCCGGTTGATACGCACTTCAACCCCCCTTATAACCCATGGGAGCAGAGACTCTGCGCAGTGCCGGGAGGAGACCTGTTCAAAGCGTTATCAAATGGTAGTGCATCGGTAGTAACAGACAATATTAAAAACTTCACAGAAACAGGTATTCAACTTGAATCTGGGGAACATATTGATACAGATATAATAGTTACTGCTACGGGACTTAATCTGCTGCCACTAGGGGGGCTCGTTCCGAAAATAGATGGAAAGGCAGTATCGCTTCCTCAGTGTGTTACATACAAAGGGATGTTACTAAGTGGCGTGCCTAACTTTTCTATTGCAGTAGGGTACACATCCTCTTCGTGGACTTTGAAAATCGGTCTTCTGTGTGAGCATTTTACGCGGTTATTGAATCATATGAAGCAGCACGATTATTTACAATGTACGCCTATTGCAGACCCAAAAATGGAAACACAGCCGTTGCTAAATTTCGGTGCAGGATATATTCAACGCTCAATCGAGCAGTTACCGCGTCAGGGGACCCATTTCCCTTGGTCGATGTCTTGGAACTATGCAGAGGATGTAAAAATATTTCGTAAAGGTAAGGTGGACGATCCTGCCTTGGTGTTTGAGAGGAGCCTTGAGATAAAAAATACTGCCGAGGTGGCACTATGAGTCTAGCCTCACACCAAGAACAATTTATTACGCTGAAGAATGGGGATACGTTTTGCTACGCGGAGCATGGTAACGACACACAAGGTACAATTTTGCTTATTGCGGGCCTTGGGCTGCAATTAGTGTACTGGCCAAGCGCCTTAATAGAGCGGTTGGTGACTAGCGGTTACCGAGTGATTTGCTTTGATAACCGTGATGCGGGACGTTCAGTTCGAAGTACGACTCCACACCCAAGTTTGCTTCAACAGTTACGAGGAAAAGCGCCAAAAGGGGCATATGGGTTAGACCGTATGGCAGAAGACACTGCGCAGCTTTTGGAAGGACTAAACATCAACAGTGCACATGTAGTTGGTATGTCGATGGGGGGAATGATTGCGCAAACACTGGCAAGCACTTACCCAGATGTTGTTGATTCAATGACCTCTATATTTTCAACTACTGGAAGTAGAAAGGTTGGCCAACCCTCTTACTCTACGTTATGGCGAATTGCCAGAGCGAAGGCCCCGAATAGTGAAAATGACGCGATTATAAATTATCGCGCCATGATGACTCATATAGGCGATATCAATGCAGAAGGGGCGATAAGTCAATGGCAGCAGTATGCAAAGCTTGCGTGGCATCGAAACGGTTCTAAAAGTGACTCAAAAGCTGTATTTCGTCAAATTGGCGCCATTATGAAATCAGGTGATCGTACTCGATTACTCAACAAAGTGTCAGCCCCTACATTGGTCATTCATGGTGATGTTGATCGCATGGTGCACCCAAGTGGCGGTGTTGCAACAGCAAATGCTATTTCTGGAGCAAAGCACCAAGTGTTACGTGGCCTACGTCACCAAATAGATACGATACAGTCTCATCGAATAGCCGACAGTATATTAGGCCATATAAAATTACACACGGGGCATAAACATGAAGCTTAAAGGAAGTGTCGTAGTTTTAACTGGTGCCGCAAGTGGAATTGGTAGAGCATTAGCTATTCAGCTATGTGCATCGGGGTGCAACTTAGCGCTCGTTGATCGCGATGAGGGGGGATTGAAAGAAACAGTTTCGTACTTACCTTCTCACAGTCAGAGAGTAACCTTGCACATTTGTGATCTGTCTATAGCCGAAGATGTGAAATCGCTGCCAAATGATATTCTCACAAAACACAATTCTATCGATGTGCTGATAAATAATGCAGGAGTAGCACTTGGAGGTAGTTTTGAACAAGTTAGCGAAACAGATTTTAACTGGCTAATGAAAATTAACTTTGATGCTCCAGTTTCACTTATTCGCGCTATATTACCGATTATGCGCAAAGTCGGTAGTCCCACAAAAATAGTCAATATTTCAAGTCTTTTCGGGCTAATTTCGCCACCTGGGCAGGCTGCATATAGTGCTAGTAAGTTCGCTATTCGCGGTTTTAGTAATGCCCTTAGATATGAATTGAGAGATACAAATGTAAGCGTTTTAGTCGTGCATCCAGGTGGCATTGCCACGTCGATTGCTGATAATGCTAAAGCGCCTGCAAGTGCCAGTGACGCTGAAATATTTCGCCAGCGCAGGATGATGAACGCATTTCTTAAGTTCCCACCTCAAAAAGCGGCGAGTGTGATTATAAGAGCTATTGAAAATGATAAGTCCCGCTTGCTCATAGGGCTCGATGCAAAAATTTTGTCGTTTATCGAACGGTTGATGCCAGTATCTTATTGGAGCGTGATTGGAAAACTGATGAAACGATAATGTTTAAACCCTCTTCGTTAAACCGGTTTGGTTATCACTAAGCTGCGCCGTTTGATTAACCGAGCACGGCCTGAGTCTAAAGAGCTTAATATATTACGCGGTATATTGGCGTCTTTCGATAAATTGATGTAAAAGCCCATCCCACTGAATATTTGGGATGGGTATGCTTTGTTATTGGTTCTGAAGTTTTTTCAAAACGTTATGATGGCATTGCGCGAAGCGTTCTGAATGCTTCTCCGACATGCTCACTAATAAAATGGCGAGTGTACTCGCTAAAAAGCCAGGAATAAGTTCATAAACATCACTAGTGCTAAGTCCAAACCCTAGCGATACGTTCAAATTCGACCACAAGATAGCTGTTAAACCTCCGCATACAATACCTGCAATAGCGCCGTTTTTAGTCATTTTATCCCAATAAAGGCTGATAAGGATCAAAGGGCCAAACGCCGCACCAAAGCCTGCCCATGCGTTTCCTACCAATGATAGCACGCTGTTACTTCTATCTTGTGCAAGCAAAAGTGCGATGAAAGCTACTCCTACTACCGAAAGTCGTGCAACGATGACTCGTTCTTTTTGACTCGCTTTTTTTCTAATGAAAGCGTAGTAAACGTCTTCTGTTATCGAACTCGATGACACTAATAGCTGAGAAGAAATCGTACTCATTATCGCAGAGAGGATAGCCGCCAATAAAAAGCCCGTGATCCAAGGGTGAAAAAGCGTGGTAGACATCACGATAAATATTGTTTCAGAATCCGCTATGGTAAGCCCATTAGCCGCGGCGAAAGCAGCGCCCGTTAACCCTACACCGATTGTCCCTAGTGTAACGGTCAACATCCAACTCATGCCTATTCGTCTAGCTGCAACCAGGTCTTTCAATCCACGGATTGCCATAAAGCGCACTATGATATGTGGCTGACCAAAATAACCAAGCCCCCAAGCCATGGCTGAAACAACAGTAATAAGGGCAGTATCTTGAAAGGAGAGTAGGGAGGGTTGCAGGCTTTGTAACTGGGTTATCGTTGTGTTTATACCTCCTATTTCTAAAACCGCTACCACAGGCACCAAAACTAATGCAACCAACATAATACAACCTTGCACGAAGTCAGTAACACTAACCGCGGTAAAGCCACCGAATGTGCTATACGAAACCACAACTAACGCTGTGAGGTAGATTCCTGTCTCGTAGCTTAAACCAAATGAAGATTCAAACAGCTTGCCACCTGCAACTAAACCGGATGTGGTGTATATGGCGAAAAATACAATGATGACGGCGGCACACAATACGCGAATTATGCGACTGTTATCGTTAAATCGACGTTCTAAGTATTCAGGTATTGTCACGGCATCATCAAGTTGTTCTGTATACACGCGTAGCCTAGGGGCGAGTAGCCTGTAATTTAAATAGGCGCCGATGGTCAATCCGATGGCCATCCATATACCATTTATTCCGACTAAAAATATGAGTCCAGGAAGACCCATCAAAATCCATCCGCTCATGTCAGATGCACCCGCGGACAGTGCTGTCACCGCGGGGCCAAGTTGACGTCCGCCAAGCATGAAGCCCGATACGTCATTTTTTGTAGAAAAGTATCCGTAAGCACCAATTCCTAATAGCACAATAAAATAAAGTGCCAACGATAGATAAACACTATCTAGCATAATTCTCTCTTCTTTTTAGTATGATCAAATAGGGGCTCTGGAAACGAGCCCCTATGCTATATAGGTATGATTAGAAGTTTGCCGATAGTCTCAAGTAGTAACTACCACCACCAAGTCCAGCAGGGTGGTTAAGCGGATATATAGCGCCTAGGAAGCCGCCATCTCTACCCGTAAAACCTGCGGTTTCCCATTCGTCAGGGAACTCGTCAAACAGGTTTTTGGCACCTACTGCAACAGACATATTCTCATTAATGTCGTAGGCTAATTCAGCATCGACAACAAACATACTGGGTGTTACAACCGGCAGCGTTTCATCATTGAAGAGTGACTCATACACTTCACCGTAGTAGTTTACGCGAACAAGTGCGTTAAATGGTTCGAAGCTATGATCAACAGTAAAGGTTGTGCGATAGTCAGGCAAGGCGTCTTCTACTTCACGAGCCCTTGCATCTGATACGGTTTCACCTCGATTGGTCACTTCGGTGTCGGTGTAATTCACTGCCAATGTGAACTTTGTAGATGAGTTGTCCCAGTTGATAGGGTAGTTTGCAACCACATCTACACCTGATGTTTCGGTATCGAAGTCATTAACAAAGAACGAGATTTGGCTTACGGTAGCTGCCTCAGCTATGCCACCTGCGACTAACTGGTCGCGCTGTTCTGGTGTGAGTTCACGAGTAACTTGTGCAATTCTATCGTCAACTTTTATATTGAAGTAATCAACGGTCAACGATAGGTCACCTAAAGATGTGGTAAAACCTAAACTCACGTTGCGAGCGTCTTCAGGCCCTAACTGACCTCCACCAAATAGCGCCGCAAATGGACTTGTAGTCGAAACAACTAATAGCTCTTCTAACTGTCCATTATTAAAGTTAGTCGCTGCTCTTTGTAAGTTAGACTGTCCAACACTAGGGGCCCTGAAGCCGGTGCTTACTGCCCCACGTATTGCGAAGTCATCATTAACCATATAACGAGCGGTTAACTTTCCATTCGTGGTAGTACCAAAATCACTGTAGTCTTCGTATCTAATTGCAAGGCCAAGTAGCAAGTCATCGGTAACATCCGCTTCAAAATCTACGTATGCACTTGAACTATTTCTAGAGAAATCTCCAGAGATGCTTGGATTGAAGCCTTGGAAGCCGTTAGAGCCTACTGAAAAGCCTTGTGAAACAAATTCACCGGCCGTATAAGAAGCCTCGTCTCCAGGAGTTATTTCAAACGATTCATCATGATACTGAAGACCGAAGGCAACGTTTAAATCTGATGCGAATGCAGCAACTTCAACAACTTTTGAGAAATCTGCGTTGAAAACGGTTTCATTCTCAATTTGCGCGCCTAAGTAGAATTCAGTAGGAGAAGCAGAACCTAACGATGCGTTAACGGTATTGTAAATTTCATAAGACAAATTATTTTCGCCGTTAACCACACTTACGTCGTAAGTTAAACCGCTATCGAATTCACCTTTAAACCCAAGCGCTATACTGTAGTCCTCTACACTTCCCCCAAAACGAGGCGTAAATCCACCAGGGAACCATGAAAAGAATGAAAAGCAGTTATCGCCAGCACCATTTACAAAGTTCTGTGCATCGTCAAAGCTGGTCGTTGGAAGAGGTCCTGTAGGACAGCCTTCACCGGTAGAGTCGGCAAAAAGTGCGTCTGAACCGCTAGCGAAAACGCCTTGTCTGTTAGTTGGATTACGGTAGTAAAAGCTACCATCGACGTCACGAGTCGCGTAGTTTGCAAAGCCATAAGCTTGCACGTATTCATTGATATCATAGCCGCTATTTATAAAAAATTTGTAATCGTCAGAGACTTCGGGGGCACCCCACACAACCACAGGGTTTTGAATAGGAAAACCTGCAGCATCTAACGCAGTTGCGCCGCTATTGGTCCCTTCGCCATCCTGAATGCCTCGGCTAGTTGGGCCTGAATCTTTTGCTTGAAATGAAGCGACCAAGAAGCCGTCGTCACCCAAATGGAATCCATAGGCACCTGAAACCTCAAACGTTTCGCCATCGTTGTAGTATGACTTACCATACTGAGCAGTAATCATTCTTGTTTCAGGATCATCTTCAAGTGCATAGTTGATTACGCCCGCGATTGCATCAGAACCATATTGCGCAGCCGCACCATCTCTTAAGATTTCTACGCGTTTTAGTGCCGCACCAAACAATGGCGTTACGTCTACACCTTGCGCTCCACGGTTAACACCAGAAACAAGTTCGCCTACTACCGCACCGCGATGACGACGCTTACCATTCACTAATACAAGGGTTTGGTCCGCTGCAAGTGAGCGAAGGTTTACTGGGCGCACCATACTTGCTGCGTCAGATATAGGTTCTCTGCTTGCGTTTAAGGAGGGGACAACAGCTGTTAGTGCGTCAATAGCATTAGTACTGCCCTGACGCATTAATTCTTGAGAATCCACAATGTCTATTGGACTTGGCGTTTCCATCGCCGAGCGTGCTTGCGCTCTCCTTGAACCCAATACGGCTATTTGTTCATAGTCAGCTGCGTCATCTGCTGCCTCTTCGGTTTGCGCGTATGCCTGTGCAGAAAGGTAAGCTGTCGAAGATAACGCTATAGCAATCGACAGCGGTAAGAACTTTCTTTTGTTGAAGTTATAGTTCATTTTATTTCCTCTACTTGTTGTTTGTTGTTTGTTGTTTGTTGTTTTCTTAATTGTTTTAGTTTTAGGTTAGCAGGCAATCGCTAGTAGCGATGCGTTCCCTCCTGCTGCAGTTGTGTTAATACAGACGTGTCGTTCAAAGGTGCAGCATTTTTGAACGTCTTCTGGCGAAGTTGTGAGTGATAGTATTGCTCCTTCTCGTAGTGATAATGCTTTTCTTATTTCTCTTAATCGATTTTTTTCGCTGTGAGTAACTACCCCGTAGAAGCCACTCAATTTAGTTAAATCGTTTGCTGAAAGAGTGCCATCAATAGCGTTGGCACCTTTTGCGCCTTTACAGATAATAAGAGGTATCGCCCCAGCTTGTTTCACCGCTTGAGACTGACGAACCGCTTCATCGAAATGTTCTCCAAGACACAAAATAACGCCCTTGCCGAATTCTCTAAGTACATTCAATTCGCCTGTAGGTCCTGGCATAGTGGTTTCGTTAAGTATGTGACGATTGTGAGTTTGGCCGAGGCTGTTAATCTTGTTTTGGACGACGTCAAAGACGAGTGTTTCTTTATCAATGTCGTGAGACGCCAAATTCAGCATGGTAGATTCAGACTTAATGAATTTACTTAGGTAATGTGGTCCACCTGCTTTTGGTCCTGTACCGGAGAGGTTCTCTCCGCCGAAAGGTTGTGAGCCAACGATGGCACCAACCTGATCGCGGTTCACGTAGATATTGCCAACGTTTAGGCTTGATACGAGTTTTTCTACGCGAGAATCGATTCTGCTGTGAATGCCAAAAGTTAAGCCGTAACCACTTGCGTTTACGCGCTCTACTATTTGGCCAATGTGCTTTGCTTTAAACTTTGCAACATGTAAGACAGGACCAAAAATCTCAGTCTCAAGTGCATCAACTCCTGATGTTTCTATAACAGTAGGTGGTATAAAGTAACCATCATTTGGCACTTTACCTTCAAATGACACAGCAATGTTGTCTGCGTTTTCGTTTATATAAGTACTTATGGTGTTCAGCGCTTGTTCGCTAATTACAGGTCCAATATCCGTGTCTAAATGCCAAGGGTCAGCAACTTTTAATTCATTAATTGCACCGCGTAGCATTGATAAAAAGCTTAGGTAAATATCTTCCTGAATATAGAGCATGCGTAACGCTGAGCAGCGTTGGCCAGCAGATTGAAACGCAGAGCGCACCACGTCTTTTACTGCTTGCTCTAAAAGCGCGGTAGAGTCTACGATCATGCAATTAAGACCGCCCGTCTCGGCAATTAACGGCGCGTCAGGGGCGCAATGCTCAGCCATGTTGCGGTTGATGCGTTGCGCGGTGAGCGTTGAGCCTGTGAAACATACACCGTCGATTTTCGGAGAAGCTGTTAACGTATTTCCGACCGTAGCTCCTTCTCCTGGAACCAGTTGAAATACGTCACGTGGTACACCCGCTTGATAGAGTAACTTTGTGGCAAACCAAGCGGAAATCGTTGTCGTTTCGGCAGGTTTTGCTACAACACCATTTCCACTCGCCAGAGCGGCGGCAACTTGGCCGATAAAGATAGCGAGCGGAAAGTTCCAAGGAGAAACACAAGCAAAAATACCACATGGTTTCGATGTTTTTTGGTTTATCGCTTCCGCCGCATAGTAGCGTAAGAAGTCTACTGCTTCGCGAATTTCAGCGACCGCATCAAACGCATTTTTTCCCGCCTCGCGACAGAGTATGGCAAAAATTTCTCCGCTGTTTTGTTCGAGTAAGTCCGCGGCCCGATTAAGAATTGCACCCCTGGAGCGTACGCCTTGTTCTCTCCAAATGCGGGCACTATCAATGGCTCTGAGCACATCAGACTCATCTGCAAAGACAACTGAACCAATCGCGTCATTATGATTAGCAGGGTTTACGACTTCAAATGATGTCTTGTGAGAAACGTCATGGTTTACCAGTGGGGTAGCCTGCCATTGCGTATTCGAAAATTGGTATCGCAATTCATTGAATGCATCTTGGTCTACTGGCTGAAAGAGATCGAATCCTTTAGAGTTTTTGCGATGTCCACCAAAAATGGCCTCAGGCATAGCAATAACCGATGGCTTAGGGCTCTGAACTTGAGTGAGTGGGTACTGGGTGACTTGTGTTACGGGTACCGATTTATCGACAATCTGATTGACGAAAGATGAATTTGCGCCATTTTCCAGTAGTCGACGCACTAGGTATGCAAGCAGATCTCTGTGTTTACCTACTGGTGCATAGATTCGGCATTTTAGTTGCTCTTTTGATAAAAGGTGGCGGTAGAGACTTTCGCCCATACCGTGAAGACGTTGAAACTCAAAACCCTTTGTATCATCTGTCATTTGTAAAATGGCGGCGACAGTACATGCATTATGTGTTGCAAACTGAGGGTAAATTACCTGTCGCATATCTAAAAGTTTTTTAGCACAGCATAAATATGACGTGTCGGTTGCCGCTTTAGAGGTGTAAACCGGGAAGTTTTTAACGCCATTTACTTGCGCTTTCTTAATCTCCGCATCCCAATAAGCACCCTTAACAAGTCTTACTGTTATTTTGCGAGATAGTCGGGTTGAAAGTTCAAATAGCCAATCTAAAACGTGTGGAGCTGCTTTATTATAGGCTTGAACCACAACACCGAAGCCGTCCCACCCTTCTAAGCTAACATCACTTAATACGTCTTGAATAACCTCAAGCGACAGATCAAGTCGATCAGATTCTTCAGCGTCTATGTTTAGCCCTAAATTGCCAGACTTGGCAAGTTGAGCGAGCTCCAGCACCTTTGGTGTAAGTTCTTCTAGAACGCGATCTTTGTTTATAGATTCATAACGGGGATGAAGAGCCGAAAGTTTTATTGATATGCCCGCGTTTTGATGTATGTCGCAATTTTTAGGCTGCTTGAGCAGGTGTTCAATCGCATTTTTGTATTCAGCAAAATAGCGCTCAGCGTCGTGTTGCGTCAACGCAGCTTCACCCAACATATCATAAGAATAACCAAAGCCAGCTTTAACATTCGCTTGCCCGCGCTTCACTGCTGATGAAATAGATTCGCCTAATACAAACTGATGCCCAAGCTCTTTCATTGCCATTTTTACGGCAACACGAATAGTAGGCGCACCAAGGCGCTTAACAAGTGGCTTAACTTTTTTGGTAATGCGTTTCTGCTCGTTGTTGCTGAGTACTTTCCCAGTTAGCATTAACCCCCAGGTTGCCGCATTAACTAAAGACGAACTAGACTGGCCTAGATGCTTATCCCATTCGGAAGAGGCTATTTTATCTTCGATTAATTCCTCGGCAGTAAAACCATCTGGCACCCGCAGTAATGCTTCAGCCAAACACATCAGAGCGATACCTTCATCCGTTGAAAGACCATACTTTGCTAAGAAGGTCTCCATTAAGCTCGGCTTAACATCATTGCGAAGGTGATGAACAAGCTTTTGTGCATACTCTTTTGTCAGCTCTTTATGGGCTAAAGGCAAAGATAGCTGGTCAACAAGCTTCTTTATCACAACGGATTCGTCTTCTCTGATTGCGTTGTTGATGTCAGTTCTCGAATGTAGTTTGCATACGTCAAGCATACAGTTAGGTCTCGTTAAAGTGATTAAAGTCTGAGCATGATTCTACGCTCTGAGGTGTGGTTTTATTTCCTTAAATTAATCGATTAAGTATGGTTATGCGGCTTTTTTATTGCTATTTTTAGGTTGTTTTGGCTTTAAAAAGGGGTTTTTTAGTGAATTTGGATGCTTATGATAAAAAGATCATTAAGGAGTTATCCTCCGATGGCCGAATGTCCGTAAGTGAATTAGCGGATCGGATAGGGCTTTCAAAAACACCGTGTCAGAATCGACTAAAGCGACTTATAGAAAACGAATACATATTAGGTTTTAAAGCGATTGTTAATCATGCAAAGCTGGATATGGAAATGGTAGCGTTCACAGAAGTCACTATGTCAGATACAAAAGAGTCAGCGCTTGCAGCTTTCAATACAGCAGTCAGCAAAATACCTGAGATAGAGCAATGTCATTTAATAGCGGGAACATTCGATTACCTCCTTAAAATACGAACTAGAAACATGAATCAATACCGTAAAATATTAGCGGAAACTGTTTCTGTTCTTCCGTTCATAGAGTCGACGTCAACTTATGTTTCTATGCAACCTATCAAAGAGCAAGGGTAAATAAACTTGGTATTACCTTTAAGAAAGCGAGCATTGACGGCAGAGCAACGGCAACATAGAGCAACGAAAGATCAATGCCCCTGCGTTAGGGATACACGGTGATGTGCAGCGCATGGTTCATTCAAATAGTAGTGCTGCGACAGCCAAAGCAGTTCCAAGAGTAAAACATCAGGTTCTGCGCGGGTTACTCCATCAAATAGATACCGTGCAATAACATTGGATAGCAGACAGTATTCTTGCTCATATTCACT
This sequence comes from Alteromonas sp. ABH4_453, assembly GCF_056160665.1. NCBI lineage: Bacteria > Pseudomonadati > Pseudomonadota > Gammaproteobacteria > Alteromonadales > Alteromonadaceae > Alteromonas > Alteromonas sp. ABH4_453. The sequence continues at coordinate 139,141 of NZ_JBSWXP010000001.1, read as the reverse complement.
TGAATGCAAACAAATAGCGCTTATGTGGTTGGGGCCAAAATGAAACGAAAGCCTTGATGTACAAAAGCGATTACCGGCATCAATAATACCTGACTAGTTTACTGGGTCTTATACTTGACCATTTTAGTCGGGTATGTGAAAATTCCCGCACTACAAACGGCGGGAGAATCCAATGAAACTCACTTCTAAAGGGCGCTATGCGGTTACCGCAATGCTTGATGTCGCTTTGCATTCAAAGCGTGGTCCAGTGCCTCTTGCCGACATTTCAGAACGACAAGAAATTTCTTTATCTTACCTAGAACAGCTTTTTTCTCGACTGCGTAAAGAGCAATTAGTAGACAGTGTTCGTGGGCCTGGCGGCGGCTACTTATTAGGCCGTGAAGCTAGCAAAATCGCCATAGGCGAAGTTATTCGCGCCGTCGACGAGTCTATTGATGCGACACGTTGCCAAGGACAAGCAGACTGTCAAGGCGGTGATCGCTGTCTCACGCATAGCTTGTGGCAAGACCTAAGTGATCGCATTGCGGCGTTTCTAAATTCAATAACGCTGGGCGAGTTAATGGCAAAGCGTGATGTTCAAGAAGTAGCCGACCGTCAAGACGGAAACGCATCACTTCGTAATATCACAAAAGATATCGAAGTTAGTATTCAACTTTAAATTGGTATTGAGTAACGAATGGCTTTATCAACACCCATTTATTTAGATTACGCAGCAACAACACCGGTAGACCCAAGTGTGGCCGAGGCAATGGCGAAATGCCTAACGCTGGATGGCAACTTTGGTAATCCAGCGTCTCGTAGCTATCGCTTTGGCTGGATGGCAGAAGAAGCGGTTGATGTTGCTAGAAATCAAATCAGCGACGCGATTAATTGCGACCCTAGAGAAATTGTTTTTACTTCGGGGGCCACTGAATCGAACAATCTTGCTATAAAAGGCGTCGCCCAAGGTTATGCCAATAAAGGTAAACATATCATTACCGTTAACACCGAACATAAAGCGGTGTTAGATACCTGTGAGTACTTACAAAGCCAGGGCTTTGAGGTTACCTATCTTGAAGTATCACCAAACGGTTTAATTGATTTAAATGCGCTTGAAAACGCGTTGCGCGACGACACTATTTTGGTGTCGGTGATGCATGTGAACAATGAACTTGGCGTTATCCAAGACATTCAAGCTATTGGCCAGCTTTGTCGTGACAAAGGCGTTCTTTTTCATGTTGATGGTGCGCAAAGTGTTGGCAAAATTGCCATAGATTTAGCTGAGCTTCCGGTAGATTTGCTGTCTATTTCGGCGCATAAGATTTACGGCCCGAAAGGTATGGGGGCGCTATATGTGCGTCGCCGTCCCAAAATCAATCTGGTGGCACAAATTCATGGCGGTGGTCACGAGCGCGGTATGCGGTCGGGTACACTAGCCACTCACCAAATTGTTGGGATGGGTGAAGCTATCGCGCTGGCTTCCTCAAAAATGGAAGAGGACAGTGCGCGCATATTAGCGCTGCGTGAATCGCTGTGGCAGGGCCTTCAACAGCTCGACGATGTCTATTTAAACGGCCACGCTACACAACGTATCTCGGGCATTCTGAATGTGAGTTTTGCGGGTGTAGACGGCGAAAGCTTGATGATGGGCTTAAATGATATTGCCGTATCTTCAGGGTCGGCATGTACGTCAGCGAGTTTAGAGCCTTCTTATGTTCTAAAAGCCATTGGCCGCAGTAATGAGCTGGCTCATGCAGGTATACGCTTTAGCGTAGGTCGCTTTACGACCCAAGAAGACATTGATTACGTAGTAAAAAAAGTAGTGGATGTAACAACGCGACTGCGCCAAGCGGTTTCAGCATAAACGCCTATACCGTCGTTGAGCACCCGTTTTTGTAGTAGGCAAAGCGTAGTTAGTGTTAGCGCATTCTCGTTTATTTTCGTGAATGTGGAAGAAAATTAATGCGCGTTTGAAGGAAATTGACCTTTAAGCAGCGTTTAAAACGCGTAAGTGGCCATAAATTAATGGCTGAATATTTGAGTGAAATAGTCGGGTATTATATACTACGGCACCAAAATTTTAGGCTGTCCGCAATATAACTGGCAGTTTCGACAATGCTGTTGGGGAATTACCCAAATAAATTAAGTTGTTGAAGTTGAAAGTCTATATAAATTACCAAGACCGTGGGGTGATTTATTTGCCAGTTAAATAGAAAGGTTAGTGGCAGCAAATGCAGGCAAACAAGTGAGATCCCAACATGAGTGAACAGATCGAACAGGCGTTAGAAAGAAAGTACGATGCGGGTTTCTATTCAGAAATCGAATCGGAAACGTTTGAAAGCGGCCTGGACGAGTCGGTTATCCGCCGCATATCAGCAATGAAAAACGAGCCTGAATGGATGCTTGAATGGCGTTTGAAGTCTTATCATGCATGGCTAGAAATGGAAGAGCCAGATTGGGCGCATGTCGACTATCCGAAAATCGATTATCAGGCCATTTCTTACTACTCGGCACCAAAGAGTATGAAAGATAAGCCTAAGTCGCTAGATGAGGTTGACCCTGAGCTACTTCGCACCTATGAAAAGCTGGGCATTCCACTGCACGAGCAGGAAATGCTGGCAGGCGTTGCGGTAGATGCGGTATTCGACTCGGTATCGGTTGTTACTACGTTCCGCGATAAGCTTGAAGAAGCGGGTGTGATCTTTTGCCCAATTTCTGAAGCGCTTCAGAAGTATCCAGACCTTGTAAAGAAATACATTGGTTCGGTAGTGCCGCGCACAGATAACTACTTTGCTGCGCTTAACAGCGCTGTATTTACTGACGGTTCATTCGTTTATATTCCAAAAGGCACACGTTGCCCAATGGAGCTTTCTACTTATTTCCGTATTAACGAAATGAACACTGGTCAGTTCGAGCGTACCTTGATTGTTGCTGATGAAGGCAGCTATGTAAGCTACCTTGAAGGTTGTACCGCTCCACAGCGCGATGAAAACCAGCTGCATGCGGCCGTGGTTGAGCTGGTGGCAATGGACGATGCGCAAATTAAATACTCAACGGTACAGAACTGGTACCCAGGTGACGAGAACGGTAAAGGCGGTATCTACAACTTCGTGACAAAACGTGGTGTAGCGCATACTAATGCCAAAATCTCGTGGACGCAGGTTGAAACGGGCTCTGCGGTTACGTGGAAGTACCCAAGCTGTGTACTAAAAGGCGACAACAGTGTAGGTGAATTCTACTCAGTAGCGCTAACGCGCGGTCGCCAGCAGGCTGATACCGGTACTAAGATGATCCACGTGGGTAAAAATACCAAGTCGACCATCATCTCTAAAGGTATCTCAGCGGGTAATAGCAATAACGCCTACCGCGGACTGGTTCAAATGGGCCCTCGCGCAGACGGAGCACGTAACTTCACCGAGTGTGACTCGCTACTTATCGGCGACAAATGTGGCGCGCACACATTCCCGTATATCGAAAGCCGCAACCCTTCAGCCATTGTTGAGCACGAAGCAACAACATCGAAGGTGAGCGACGAACAATTATTCCTGTGTCAGCAACGTGGCTTAGACACAGAAAAGGCCGTTTCTATGATTGTTAACGGTTTCTGTAAAGAAGTATTCAAAGAGCTGCCAATGGAATTTGCCGTAGAAGCCGGCAAGCTGCTCGAAATTAGTCTTGAAGGTTCAGTGGGGTAATCAATGCTTAGTATCAAGAATTTACATGCCAGCGTGGAAGAGAAGAACATCATTAAAGGTCTTAACCTTGAAGTTAAACCTGGTGAAGTACACGCTATCATGGGCCCCAACGGTGCCGGTAAAAGTACACTAGGCTACGTCCTATCTGGTCGTGATGGTTACGAAGTTAGCGAAGGCGAAGCCACGCTTAACGGTAAAGACCTATTAGAGCTTGAAGTAGAAGAGCGTGCCCGTGAAGGCCTTTTCCTTGCGTTCCAATACCCAGTTGAAATTCCTGGTGTAAGCAATATGGAATTCATGAAAGAGTCGGTTAACGCTATGCGCGAACAGCGCGGCGAAGCGCCGTTAACTGCTGCTGAGTTTTTAAAGAAAGCAAAAGAAGCATGCAAGCAGGTACAGCTTCCATTGGATTTCTTGAAGCGCGGTGTAAATGAAGGTTTCTCTGGTGGTGAGAAGAAGCGTAACGAAATCATGCAAATGATTTTGCTAGAGCCAAAGCTTTGTATTCTAGATGAATCAGACTCTGGCCTTGACGTTGACGCACTTCAGGTTGTTGCCGATGGCGTTAACAGCCAGCGCGATGGTGAGCGTAGCTTCATCGTTGTTACCCACTACCAGCGTCTTTTAGACTACATCAAGCCTGACTTTGTTCACATTCTTGCCGACGGCAAAATCGTGAAAAGCGGCGACGCGTCACTAGCGCTAGAAGTAGAGAAGAGCGGATACGCATTCCTAGGTAAAGCGTACGAGGAGGCTGAAGCATGAGTCAATGGCTAGAACAGGTCATTGATGCGGCGCAAATCTCCGATTACTTAGCGCCCGTGCGTCAGCAGGCCTTAGAAAAGTTAAAAGCTGATGGTTGGCCAGCCCGTAGAAACGAGAGCTGGCGATTTACGCCGCTAACGCCACTTGAGAAGCGTGAAGCTAATCAAGCGGTTCAGGCAGACAGTTTACCGGTACCCGCTATCGATAACCTAAATGCTATCGACCTAGTATTTGTAGACGGTGTATTGGTCACGCAGGTTAATACGCTAAATGTGCCAGCGGGCATGAGCATCACGTCGCTTAATAATGATGATACTGCCACGCAGCAAGCGATCAGCAGTGTTTACGGTCAGGTTAAACCAACCCGTCATATGTTTGGCCTAGTTAACGATGCGCTGTGCCAACACGGTATATTTATTAATGTTGAAGCAGGCGCGAAAATCGACACGCCAGTGCGCATTGTGAACATGGCGTCGCAAAATGTTGATGCCCATACGCGTGTGGTGGTGAAGGTCGCTGAAGGCGCAAGTGCCACGGTTATCGAGCAAGGTTTTGGTGATACTGAAAGCTTAACCACCGCATTTGCTGAATATGATTTGGCGGATGATGCTCACCTAGAGCACTATCGTTTTGCTATGTTTACTGGCAAAGCAAAGCAGCTAGGCGGCAGCCACTTTAAGCTACATAACCGCACTACGCTTAACAGCACGATGGTGGGCTATGGAAGTGAGCTTTCGCGTTTAGATGTCGATATTCATCACGCCGGCGAATTTGCCGATGCGAAAATGAACGCTATTTACCTTCTGGCAGAAGGCGAGCTTTTCGACCTTCACTCTACCATTGAGCACGCTATGCCAAATGGTACAACAGAAGAAAACGCGCGCGGTATTGTTGGCGATAAGGCTCGTGCGGTATTTAATGGTCGTATTCACATTCATCGCGATGCGCAAAAGACATTGGCTGAGCTTAATAATCGCAATCTATTGCTATCTCGCCGCGGCGTCATCAACACCAAGCCTGAGCTTGAGATTTATGCTGATGACGTAAAATGTGCGCACGGTGCAACGGTTGCTGAAATTGAAGAAGAAGCACTGTACTACATGCTTACTCGTGGTGTTTCACGTAGTAAAGCCCTGGTTATGTTGAACTTCGGTTTTATCCAAGAGCTAATTAACGATGTGCCGAACGTAGCAGTACGTGAGTGGCTTGCGCCTATCTTAAGCGAGCGTTTCGCCCAGATGGAGGTGAAATGAGCTTAGACGTTGCAGCACTTCGTGCCCAGTTTCCTATTTTATCGAAAACGGTAGACGGCAAACCGCTGGTATACCTCGATAACGCGGCAACAACGCAAAAACCTCAGGAGGTGATCGACGCCTTGGTCGATTTTTACACGGGTACGAATGCCAACGTGCACCGTGGCGCGCATCAATTATCAGATGAAGCCACGCGCCGCTACGAAAATGCACGTACCAGCGTTGCTACTTTTATTAATGCGAGTGCTCGTGAAGAAGTCATCTGGACTGCCGGTACCACCGAAGCTATTAATATTGTCGCTAATGGATTAAGTCAGCTACTTGCTGAAGGCGATGAAGTGATGGTTACCGAGTTGGAGCACCACGCAAACTTGGTTACCTGGCAGCAAGCGTGTCGCCGCTCTGGTGCAACACTGAATGTCGTACCTATTTTCGACAGTGGCGAGTTAGACGTAGACGCTTTCGATAGACTGCTGTCTGAAAATACTAAGCTAGTGGCGTTTCCTCATGTTTCGAATGCATTAGGAACGGTTAACCCAATTAAACTGCTTACTGAAAAAGCAAAAGCGGTTGGCGCATGGGTGCTGGTTGATGGTGCACAAGGCATTGCTCACGGCGGTGTTGACGTACAAGACATTGGCTGTGATTTTTATGCGTTTTCAGGCCACAAGCTATTCGGTCCAACAGGCATTGGCTGTCTGTGGGGCAAAAAAGAGGTGCTAGAAACCTGGCCTGTTTGGCAGGTAGGCGGCGAGATGATTAAAGATGTGACCTACCATGAAGCCACATGGGGTGCATTGCCAAATCGTTTAGAAGCCGGTACGCCAAACATCGCAGGTGCCATTGGTATGGGCGCTGCGGTAGATTGGTTTAGTGCCCTTGATGTACAAGCATTACACGAGCACGAGCAGAAGCTACTTGCTTATGCCACAGAGCAGGCCGAAGCGTTTGACGGTATGCGGATAATCGGTACTGCACCTAACAAGGTAGGCGTGCTGAGCTTTCTACTTGAAGGCGCGCACCCAGCGGACGTAGGCTTTATTCTGGATAGACAAGGTGTTGCAATCCGTACCGGTGATAACTGTGCACAGCCGCTAATGAAGCGCTTTGGTATTCCGGGTACTGCTCGTGCATCGTTCTCAATTTATAACACGCTTGAAGAAGTGGACAGCTTATTTGCTGCACTTAAAAAAGCAAAAATGATGTTGGCCTAAGGAGGCATTATGAGTGTTGAAACTTTCGTACCCAGTACAAAGCTCATTACGCTAACTGACAGTGCCGTTAAGCATTTCGAAAGTAAGCTTAAAGACAAACCTGGTCAGTTAATTCGTTTATCAACAAAAGTCAGCGGCTGTACGGGTTATGCTTACGTGCTGGATTTTGCTGATAGTGCGCAGGCGGGTGATGAGATAGTGGAAATCTCTCCTATTGTGAATGTGGCAGTGGCTGCAGATGCCACAGACCTTTTGCGTAACACCGAAATTGATTACGTTACAGAAGGTGTGAACGGCGTCATTAAATACAACAACCCGAACGTGGTTGATGAGTGCGGATGCGGTGAAAGCTTTAACGTAGGCTAAGCGCCGCGATGAAGACCATCAACAGTAGAACAAAGAGTACTAAGTAGTTTATGAAGCAAAAAATGGTGACCACCGAGCGCGATTGTAAAGCGCGCTTAGTTCCAGCGGGTAATCCTACCGTGATCCCTGAAGGCGAGTTTGTGAATATCACCCAAGAACTCGGTGGTAACTATACGGTAACGTGGCGCGGCAACATGTACCGCATCGACGGTACTGATGCAGGTGCTATTGGCCGTAAAGCGATGACATTAAGCTTTGACGCGCCAGAAGATGGTAACATTAGCGAACAGCAGGTGTGGGACGCGTTAGAAACTATTTATGACCCCGAAATTCCAATTAACCTTGTATCGCTCGGCCTTATCTATAAGGTAGATATTGATCAAGCATCTGGTGCCGTGAATATCGATATGACGCTTACAGCACCGGGCTGTGGCATGGGCCCAGTATTGGTGGGTGATGTTGAATACCGCGTTGCCATGGTTCCTCATGCTAAGAACGTCAACGTAGAGCTTGTATTCGACCCGGCATGGTCCCGTGATATGATGAGTGAAGAAGCACAGCTTGAAGCAGGTCTGTTCTTCTAGTCATCCACGCAGTGAAATTACATCACACAACTTTTTAAACAAATTAAGCGGAAATAGTAATGCAACTACCTAGCAGTGACGAAATTATTGATGATTTAGCGTTCTTCGACGATTGGGAACAGCGTTATCAGTACATCATTGATTTAGGGAAATCTATTCCGGGCTTGCCTGAAGATGCTAAAACTCCCGAGCGTTTGGTTAAAGGGTGTCAGAGCAGTGTTTGGCTGGTGGAGTCTTACGACGGCAATAAAATAAACTTTGACGTGGACAGCGATGCAGTTATCGTTCAAGGCCTTCTTGCGTTAGTTCTTGCCGCTTATAATGATAAGACGCCAACAGATATTTTAGCGTTTGATATTGATGGATATTTTGAAGCACTAGACCTAGAGCGTCATATAACGCCAACTCGCGGTAATGGCTTACGCGCCATCGTGGGTAAAATTCAAGAATTAGCAAAAGCCAACGCTTAACTTTTTTAGCGTTGGTTTCTTTACACCGTTTTAGGGTTTCACGGAAAAGGCAGTGGTGCAGATAGAGTAGCCGATAACCAGTTCTGCGCAAAATAATCTGTACATTGTCATCATATTGTCATCGCCGACAAGCTACCCTTTCGCTATATTTGCACTCAAAAACAGTACTTTATATTTGATTTTATAAAGGCTCTGGTCAAGCTGCTATTTATTGCCTATAATTCGCGGCCAAAATTTTTAAAGATACATACACTATTTGTTTGGAGAGAGAACATGGCTCTTGAGCGTACTTTTTCGATTATCAAGCCTGATGCGGTAGCTAAAAACGTAATCGGTGCAATTTACAACCGTTTCGAATCTGCAGGTCTTCGCATCGTGGCATCTAAGATGATCCACATGAGCAAAGAGCAAGCAGAAGGCTTCTATGCAGAACACAAAGAGCGTCCTTTCTTCGGCGCACTTGTAGACTTCATGACGTCTGGTCCTGTTATGGTTCAAGTACTAGAAGGCGAAAACGCAGTTCTAGCTAACCGTGAAATCATGGGCGCAACTAACCCAGCTGATGCAGCTGCAGGTACACTACGTTCAGACTACGCTGCGTCAATCGACGAAAACGCAGTTCACGGTTCTGACGCACCTGAGTCAGCAGCACGTGAAATTGCTTACTTCTTCTCTGAAGAAGAAATCTGCCCACGTACTCGCTAAGATTACGTATGTAGAAAAAACGGGGCCATAAGGGCCCCGTTTTTGTTTCTGAGCACGTTTTATGCTGCTTTGCTCGGCGCTCATTTAGGCAAGCTAAACCACGCTTCTCGCGTATTGCCAAACTTAACGTTTCTCTGCGTTAAATCGGCTTTTTCTCAAATCTCATCTGTGGTAAAATCCGCGCAAATTTTAATCAGCGCTTTTCTTTTTCTTAAATGTCGCTCAAGGCATAACCGAATCGCTGGTTTATACACCATATTCAGCAGTCAGAGGGGCATCCCTCGAAGGTAAAAGGGTCATCTTATTCATGGCAAAAACTAACTTATTAAACTTAAATCGCGAAGGCTTGCGCAATTTCTTCAAAGAAATGGGCGAGAAACCGTTTCGTGCCGATCAGGTGATGAAATGGATTTACCAGCACGGTATCAGCGATTTCGAGGAAATGAGTAACCTCAATAAAAACCTTCGCGCGATGCTCATTGAAAATTGCGAAATTAAAGCGCCTGAAATTGCATACTTTCAAGAAGCGAGCGACGGCACTATTAAGTTTGCACTTACCCTTGAAGGTGGTCAGGAAGTTGAATCTGTTTGGATCCCAGAAACTGACCGCGCAACGCTTTGCGTGTCATCACAGGTAGGTTGCGCCCTAGAGTGTACTTTCTGTTCAACGGCGCAACAGGGGTTCAACCGTAATCTAAGCGTGAGTGAAATTATTGGTCAGGTATGGCGTGTAGCAACTTTCCTTGGTCTCTCAAAAGACTCAAGCAAACGCCCTATCACTAATGTAGTAATGATGGGGATGGGTGAGCCACTGCTTAACCTTAAAAACGTTGTACCAGCCATGGATATTATGCTGGACGATTTCGGTTTCGGCCTGTCTAAACGCCGCGTTACGCTAAGTACATCTGGTGTTGTGCCTGCGCTAGATATGTTGGGTGACCAAATAGACGTAGCGTTAGCTATTTCATTACACGCACCCACCGATGAGTTGCGCAACGAGATCGTGCCTATCAATAAGAAGTACAATATCGAAGCCTTCTTAGCAGGCGTACGTCGTTATCTGGCCAAATCTAAAGCGAACCAAGGCCGCGTAACGGTAGAATACGTTATGCTTTCAAATATCAATGACAGTACAGAACAAGCGCACCAGTTGGCTAAGGTATTGAAAGACACCCCTAGTAAAATAAACTTAATACCATTCAACCCTTACCCGGGTTCGCCTTATACATGTTCAAGCAATTCACGTATTGATAGATTCGCAAAAGTGCTTATGGAATATGGTTTTACAACCGTTGTGCGTAAAACGCGAGGTGATGATATTGACGCAGCATGTGGTCAATTAGTAGGCGACGTAGTAGACAGAACGAAAAGAATGTTAAAAAAACAGGTGAAGGGCGAAGCAATTTCAGTAAAAATGGCCCAATAATCATCAAGATATTAGGGTAAGACTATGGCTACTGGATTGCGAACTTCACTTAAAATTGGCGTGTTAAGTGCGATTATTTTTACTTCTGGCTGTGTCAGCAATAGTCAGTCAGAGATCTACAGCGGTGACTTCGATCACGAAGAAGCCGCCAAAACACGTATGTCCCTTGGTCTTACCTATCTGCAAAATAACAATTACACCCAAGCTAAAAAGAACCTTGATAAGGCGCTTGCGTTCAACCCACGTTCTGCAGATGTGCAATACGCGATGGCGTATTATTATCAACTGGTTGGAGATAATCTTCGAGCAGAAGAGTACTACGAAACTGCTATCGACCTAGCGCCGAACAATGGCGATATCGCCAATAGTTACGGGGCGTTTAAGTGCCAAAACGGCGAGTACGAAAAAGCCAAAGCCTACTTCTTTGATGCCATAAATAATCGTCTCTACGCAAACGCGGCGCAAACATATGAAAACTTAGCGTTGTGCGCGCAAAGTCAAGGTAAGCTAGATGAAGCAATCGACTATTTTCAAGACGCACTAAAACATCAGCCTGCCCGGGGCAAAAGCCTGTTCTTACTCAGTGAACTTTACACGGTTTCAGAGCAATGGGAACTCGCTGAGTCTACGTTACGAAAATACGAACGTGTTGCCAAAGTTACGCCTGACTCTTTGTGGTTAGCGTATGAAATAGCGAAGGGCAAAGGTGATGTAGAAAAGGCGACGGGATATGGCGAAATGATGGTATCTTTGTTTCCCGAAAGCGAGCTAACAAGAAGCTATATAGCTAAGCGTGATAGCATGCAAAGCAGAGTGGTTAAAACGGTCAAATCCTCTTTCTCTGAGCAGACGTCGAAACAATCTATAAGTGAACAAAGCGAACCATTGTCAGCTCAGCAAGAATTGAGCAATGGGGAAGCTCAATCAACGTCATCCGATAAAGGCATTACAGAAGAGCAGAGCGCAGCCCCTGACGACGAACAAACTACGACTGCGCAAGCAAGAGCTGATGATAAAAAGCTAAATGCTGAATTATCTGCGCAAAGTGATAAATTCCATGTAGTAAAAGAAGGTGAAAACTTATATCGTATTTCTCTATTGTACAATATCAGAATGACGACACTGCAAGAGTGGAATAACCTAGAAAATACTGGCGCTATTATTGCTGGTCAGACGCTTTGGTTAGTACCACCGAGTATGCAGGAGGAATAAGGTTTAATGGTGTCAGAAGAAAACGCGAATCAAGAAGTTACTTCGCAACAACAAGAAAACACGCCAAGTCCAGGGGCAATGCTTAAAGCGCGCCGTGAAACGCTAGGTTTGTCTCAACAAGATATTGCCGACAAATTATTTTTAAAGGTTAAACAAATCAATGAGTTAGAAAGTGATGTGATAGATGCTAACTCATCGGTTACCTTTACAAAAGGATATGTGAGAAATTATGCCAAACAATTGGGTATGAATTCTCATGAGGTTATTGAAGCATTTGAACGCTTTCATAATCAAACATCTGTACCTTCATCTGACAAGCTGCAAAGCTTTTCAAAACGTGTCGCAAAACAGACACACGATGACCGTTGGATGATGGTTACTTACGTAATCTTACTTCTCATCATTGCTGGTGTAGTGGTGTGGTGGTACCAACAGCCAAGTGACGATGCTGTTTCTGAGCTGCCATTAAATGACGCCGTCAAGAGAGAAGCCGCTAATACACCTATCCCGTCATCGAACACAGGCACAGAGAATGCGCCTACAGATGCTTCTTCATCGCAAGGTGTTGCTGCCGAGAGCGGTAAGCTAGATACTAGGCTAAGTAGCAGTACGAGTTCAGAATCCAGCGGCGCGTTTAGTGCACAAGACAGTGGTTTTACCCAAGATGGTAGTTTGGACGATGGCGCAATCTCTGCGCCAAATACAGACGTCAACGATAGTAATAACCTTACTGCGCTTGTTGACGATAATAGTAGTATGGAACCCGAACCCAATGACAATCTAATTAGTCAGTCTGACGCAGCACCAATTGCTATGGTATTCACTTTCGATGATGACTGTTGGGTGAATATAAAAGATGCGTCAGGTGAAGCGATTGCCTATGGGGTTAAACAAAAAGGGCGTGTGATGGAAATTCAAGGCGTTCCTCCTGTTGAAGTTACGCTCGGTGCACCGGATAATGTGCGCATATCAGTTAACGGTGACGCTGTTGATATCTCTTCATATCAAAATGGTAAAACAGCTCGCTTCGTACTTCCTCTATAGGTAATTAGATGTTTGCAGAAAGCCCTATTAAACGCAGAAAGTCTACGCGTATTAATGTAGGTAACGTTCCCATTGGTGATGGTGCGCCCATTGCCGTCCAGTCAATGACAAATACTCGCACTACAGATGTTGCGGCGACTGTCGACCAAATAAACCGTATTGTTGCAGTGGGTGGTGAGATAGTTCGAGTATCTGTTCCCACCATGGAAGCGGCAGAAGCGTTTAAAGAAATTAAAAAGCAAGTTAGTGTGCCACTTGTTGCAGACATTCACTTTGACTACCGAATTGCATTGAAGGTTGCTGAATATGGCGTGGATTGCCTGCGTATTAATCCAGGTAATATCGGCAACATGGAGCGTGTACGCTCTGTGGTTGATTGTGCAAAAGATAAAAATATTCCAATCCGCATTGGTGTAAACGGTGGTTCGTTAGAAAAAGATTTACAAGAGAAGTACGGAGAGCCCACGCCAGAAGCGCTGGTTGAATCCGCAATGCGCCATGTAGACATTCTCGACAAGCTTAATTTCGACCAGTTTAAAGTAAGTGTTAAAGCATCTGATGTTTTTCTTGCTGTTGGTGCATACCGCTTGCTTGCAAAAGAAATCGACCAGCCGCTTCACCTTGGTATCACTGAAGCAGGTGGCCAACGTGCTGGTGCGGTTAAAAGTGCCGTAGGTCTTGGTATGCTTCTATCTGAAGGTATAGGCGATACGCTTCGTGTTTCACTAGCTGCCGACCCAGTAGAAGAAATTAAAGTAGGCTTTGATATCTTGAAGTCACTGCGCATTCGTTCGCGCGGTATAAACTTTATCGCTTGCCCAAGTTGCTCTCGACAAGAATTCGACGTTATTGGTACGGTTAACGCATTAGAACAGCGTTTAGAAGATATCCTTACTCCAATGGATGTGTCTATTATCGGGTGTGTGGTTAATGGCCCCGGCGAAGCAGAAGTGTCTGATTTAGGCCTAACTGGCGCACGCAACATGAGCGGCCTATATGAAGACGGTAAGCGCGTTAAAGAACGTCTTCCTAATGACGATCTTGTGGATAAGCTTGAAGCTAAAATTCGCGCCAAGGCATCGCGTATGAGTGAACAAAATAAAATTCAGGTATCAGTCAAAGACTAAGGCATTTTTTGTTCATTGTTGTTTACTCCCAAAGCCCCTATAATGCGGGGCTTTTCACTATTTAGCAGTATGAGAATTTCACGTGGCTAAGACTATTCAGGCAATTCGAGGCATGAATGACTGCCTACCGGAGATTTCCGGTACATGGCAGAAGGTAGAATCTGTACTTCGTCAGGTTGTGGCGAGTTATGGTTACCAAGAAATACGTACTCCCATCGTTGAAAGCACCGACTTGTTCAAACGTTCTATCGGTGAAGTTACCGATATCGTTGAAAAAGAAATGTATACTTTCGAAGATAGAAATGGCGACAGCTTAACGCTGCGTCCAGAAGGTACGGCAAGTTGCGTGCGCGCAGGAAACGAGCACGGTTTATTGTACAACCAGCAGCAACGCCTTTGGTACATGGGGCCAATGTTCCGTCATGAACGTCCACAAAAAGGGCGTTATCGCCAGTTCCATCAGTTTGGTGTAGAGACCTACGGTATGGATGGCCCAGATATCGACTTGGAAGTTATTCTTCTTAGTGCACGCTTTTGGAAAGCCTTTGGTATTCAGCAACACGTAAAACTTCAAATCAATACCTTAGGTTCAAATGAAGCTCGCGCTGCATATCGCGATACGCTGGTTGAATTCTTAAAACAGCGTTCAGATCAGCTAGACGAAGATTCACTGCGTCGACTTGAAACGAATCCACTTCGCGTACTCGATTCAAAGAACCCTGATGTTCAAGCTGCTATCGCCGATGCGCCAGCGCTAATCGACCACCTAGATGAAGAATCTAAAGCACACTTTGATACTCTGTGTTCGCGCTTAACCCAAGCAGGCATCGAGTTCGAAATAAACCCTCGTCTAGTACGTGGGTTAGATTACTACAACCGTACAGTGTTTGAATGGGTTACCGACAGCCTAGGTGCACAAGGTACAGTATGTGCTGGCGGTCGTTACGATGGCTTAGTTGAGCAGTTAGGCGGCAAAGCCACACCTGCGGTAGGTTTTGCTATGGGCATTGAACGTTTGGTACTGTTGCTAACCACGTTAACCGAAGAAGGTCAGGACTCGAGCTTTGCGGATGTTTACGTAACGGCGATGGGTGAAGAGGCACAGTCTTACGCTATTGAAGTAGCAGAACATCTTCGAAATACGCTTCCTGATACACGCATAATGATGCACTGTGGCGGCGGCAACTTTAAAAAACAACTAAAGCGTGCAGATAAAACAGGTGCACGTTTAGCGCTGCTTTTAGGTAATGACGAAATGCAGTCTCGCGAAGTAGGTGTTAAGCCACTACGCGATGATCAAGAACAAGTTACAGTCAGCTTCGATACCTTATCAGATAAGGTTGCAGAGATGCTGAGTGCAAAATAAATAGAGGACATCATGGAACAGTTCGCAACAGAAGAACAACAAGTAGAAGCGATTAAGCGTTTTTGGAAAGAGCATGGTACGGCTATTATCGTAGGTGCCGCACTAGGCCTAGGTGGCCTATGGGGCTGGAGAGCGTATTCTGAAGCGCAAATTGAAAATAAAGAAGCTGCATCGGTTGCGTATCAAAATGCGGTAGAAACATTTGGTACTGAAGGAAGTGACGCAAAAGTTAAGGCCTTCATCGAAGAAAATAAAGATAGTGGTTATGCTAGCATTGCCAGTCTTCTTGCGGCTAAGCAAGCGGTAGATGCCGGTGATTTGGACGCCGCAGCTTCTCACCTAAATAGCGTTGTTACCTTTGCTGAAAACGATGAAATGAAGGTGCTAGCGTCGCTTCGTTTATCTCGGGTGCAAATTGAAATGAACCAGCTTGATGCGGCGTTGTCTACGCTTAGCAATGTTACTAACGACGCATTTGCAGCAGAGGTTTCTGAACTAAAAGGCGACGTGTATCAAAAACAAGGCAAGTTTGACGATGCTCGGTTAGCTTATTCAAATGCGTTAGAAAAAAATGCCAACAATCCGCTTTTACAAATGAAGTTAGATAACCTGTCGGTATCTGCTGCGCAATAAGCGAAAGCCCCAGGGCTGGTATAAATAATAAAGAGGTACGCAATTTGTTTCACAACACGTGTGGCCGTAAAGGTCGATTCGCTCGCACGATAGGTATAGCACTCGCAGCGTCTATCACAATGTCTGGCTGCTCTACTATTTCAGACTGGTTTGCAGATGACGAGGAATTGGAAATTCGTCGTTTAAAGCCTATTGAGGCTAAGTTTACGCCTGAATTAGTATGGGACTATGATATTGGTGATGGCGTCGACCGTTACTTCTCTCGTCTTCGTCCTGTGTATGCCTACAATAAGCTTTTCGCCGCCGATCGTCACGGTGTGGTTGTTGCGATGGAGCCGGAAACTGGAAAAGTATTGTGGGAGAACGATTTCGCACAGTTTCGTTCAGAAGGCATGTTAAGTTCGGTAACTAAACTTTGGCGTAGTGGCGAAACCGCGCGTATCGGCGGTATTTCTGTTGCAGACAGACACGTATTTATTGGTACAGAAAACGGATACGTTGCTGCAATGGACGCTGAAACTGGCGAACTTGTGTGGGAAGCGACGGTACCTGGAGAAATTTTAGCTGCTCCGGCAGCAGATGAAGGTATTCTTGTTGTTAACACTGGTGCAGGCAGCTTGTTTGGTTTTAATACCCGTACCGGAGAGCAAATGTGGCGACACGAGGGTGACACACCCCCGCTAACACTACGCGGCATCTCTGGCCCAATCGCGTCTAATGGTGGCGCTATCGTGGGTACCCCGACAGGTAAGATTCAAGTAAACCTTATCGAAACCGGTGTACTTGCATGGGAAACAGTAATTGCAACGCCTTCTGGAGCAACAGAGCTAGAACGTATTGTTGATATAGATACTACGCCAGTGCTTTATGGCGGTACAATTTACACAGTCTCATATAACGGAACCTTGGCAGCAGTAGAGCTTCGTTCAGGTCGCGTCATTTGGAAACGTGAATACGCTTCGTTTCGAAATCTGAATATTGATGGAAACAAAATTTTTGTCGTAGACAACAACTCTAACCTATATGCCCTTGATAGACGTAACGGCGTAGAATTGTGGTCTCAAGGCTTACTCAAAAAACGTTCGCTAACAGCTGCTACCCCGGTGGGAGAGTACATTGTTGTGGGCGATAATTGGGGCTTTTTACACTGGATTGAGCAAGAATCTGGAAAAGTCGTTGCTCGGTTAGACGTAGGTGGCGATGATGAAGATGATGCCATTTTTGCGGCGCCAGTTAATGTTGACGGTAATGTCATTGCAGTGACCAGAAATGGCGAAATAGTGTCAGTACGTATACCGAATTAGTTGTATTACGACATTTCAATTTCCAAAAGGCGTTACAAATAGAATTTGTAACGCCTTTTTTATAACTTGTTTCACTTATCGTTGGGCATAGCATCGCAACGAAGAATGTTCATTCTTCGTCGAACTGAACTCATTGGTATTAGGTAGTGAACAAGGTATAATGCGCCCATTCTCAAGAGCCTCATGACTAATCACCTATCGTTAGAGAAAGAATTTTCCAGACGTAATTTGTAGTACATGGTGTATGTGGCTTGTGCTTTTTTCGCTTTCATGACCTCTAGGAACTGATAAATGTTACCCGTTGTTGCTTTGGTTGGCCGCCCTAATGTTGGCAAATCAACCTTGTTTAATCGCCTTACCAATACCCGAGATGCACTAGTTGCAGACTACCCAGGGTTAACTCGCGACCGTAAATACGGCCAAGCGAAGTTTGAAAAGCGCCAGTTTATTGTTGTTGATACCGGCGGTATTACAGGTGATGAAGAGGGTATTGATGCTGAAATGGCGCAACAGTCTTTGTTGGCGATTGAAGAGGCTGATGTCGTTTTGTTCCTAGTTGACGCGAGAGCAGGTATGTTGCCGGCTGATCAAGGCATTGCTGATCACTTAAGACGCATAAACAAAAAAGTATTTGTGGTTGCGAACAAAGTTGACGGCATAGATGGCGATAGTGAAAGCGCAGAATTCTACTCGTTAGGTTTAGGTGAAATAAAGCAAATTGCAGCGGCCCACGGTCGCGGAGTTAGCCAATTGCTACAAGATGCCCTAAAGCCACTTGAATCTGATTTTCCGGACATGGAAATTATCGATGAGGAGCCTGAAGAAGAAGAGGATGCTGAAACGCAGCGTCAGCGCCTACAAGCGCTCCCTATCAAACTTGCTATCGTAGGTAAGCCCAACGTAGGTAAGTCGACACTTACGAACCGCATTCTAGGTGAAGAGCGCGTGGTGGTATTCGACATGCCAGGCACCACCCGTGACAGCGTGTACATTCCAATGGAAAGGGATGAGCGAGAATATATCCTGATTGATACAGCGGGTGTAAGAAAACGCAGAAAGATCAGTGAAGCGGTAGAGAAGTTTTCTATTGTCAAAACCCTTCAGGCCATTGAAGAAGCTAACGTAGTGCTATTGGTTATTGATGCCAGAGAAGGTATTACTGATCAAGATTTGAGTTTACTCGGGTTTGTTCTCAATTCAGGGCGCTCTTTGGTTGTGGCCGTAAACAAATGGGATGGGTTGAGTACAGATGTTAAGGATGATATCAAGCGTGAGATGGACCGCCGTCTAGGCTTCATAGATTTCGCAAGAATTCACTTTATATCCGCGCTTCATGGCTCTGGAGTAGGTAACCTTTTTGAGTCTGTGCAAGAAGCGTATATGAGTGCGACTAAGCGTATTAATACCGCTTTGCTTACACAAATTATGGAAATGGCGCAGGATGACCATCAACCCCCGCTGGTACGTGGTCGACGCGTAAAAATGAAATATGCCCACGCAGGTGGTTACAACCCACCGGTTATTGTTATTCACGGTAATCAAGTGGATGACTTACCAAGCTCTTATAAGCGTTTCTTAATGAACTATTTCAGAAAAGCGCTAGAAATTATGGGCACGCCTATCAAGATAGAATTCAGAGAAGGCAACAACCCGTTTGAAGGTAAGAAAGCTAATTTGACCTTGGCGCAGCAGCGCAAGCGCCGTCGTATGATGTCTTACTACAAAGATAAAAAGTAACTCTAAAAATTAAGGCGCTATTTCCCATTTAGTTGAAGTAGTGCCTTTATTCTCTCTCCCTCTCGTTGAGTCATAATTACAACTTAGTTGTAGACTTTACGCGCTGCGTAACGTTTCAACGTTCTACTTCTTTTATCATAACGACGCCTCGCCCCTTTAAAAATAAAGCATTATTTAGTAAGTAGGTGTTGGAGCCATTTTTGCAATCATTTGTAATTCGATTTAGGGAAAACGCACTGTTGTTAATTGTATTTGGACGTCATTTTGTCAGTAGAAAAGTTATTTAAAAGCACCTCACCACTTCAAAAAAATCAAATATACAATTGGTTTGACAGATACAAACCTCAGGAACAGCAAAAAGTCTATTTTCTTAGCAGTGAAATGGAAAAAAGGCCAAAATTGAATTTATCATTTACTAAACGTAACAGAGTGAAAAAAGCCTAGCGCTGGCCTTCCAAAAGCAGAGAGCGAACCTTTTTCATCATTTCAGACTCTTGCGGAACTTCTACGTTAACAATTAATTGGTTGACAATATTGTCTGAAAAGTCAGGAGGAAAAGTCGTAGACACTTTTACGATTTTATCCTGTAGCTTAAAGACATAGGTTGTCGCGTAAATTGTTGGTGATGTTTCAGATGAAGCGCTCAGCCCCAATCTCCATCCTCTTAATGCGCTGTTAACCTCGTAGCGTGAGGCTGGACTGATTTGAGACAAAGTTAACTGCTGTAAATCGGCTGTAGCACTAGCTCTTTGCAGATCACTTTCTAGTTGCTTAGGAAGTAGCTCGTTTTCATCTAAAGAAAGCTGATCTAAAAAGGGATATACGGTGACATCAATGAGCGCATCTTCAAACTCAGGGTGTATATAGCGAGTAATTGCACCGTTAAACGGGTCTGGATATAACTGAGTATCTAATTTAGTGAAGTCGCCAATGGCGTTTGGTACCTGTAATCCACCCTTATAGTCGCTAGCTTCTAGCGCGTCGAACAAAAACTGGCTGTTAAATAATCCAGAATGTTTGGCATGTTGAATCCAGCGGGCAATCAACGATTGAGCTTCTTCTTCGGCTAAAGCGGTTTCCGTTTTCACATCTGTGTTTTCTAAGGCACTCGCATCAAATGAAGATGAGTCAATTTCTATCCCTCGCCATTGTAGAGTGAATTCTGCAAATTGTTTTGCGTGCTGTCGATGCATGCCAGGCGCTGCGCCAACATTAGCAATCAATAGTTCGTAGTCGTTTCCTTCGCCATAAGGAAACAAATGACTGAACTCTCCTGATTCACTTAGGAGTTTAATAAAGCTGTCGGGCGAAATAGCATCTTCAAAACACAAATTAGTGGATTGTGAAGCATTAGCTTCGCTTAATGCTCGCTGGGCTCCACAAGCCCTGAGTAACGTCTCGCTCGGGTAGGTAGAAAAAACAGAGACAGGTTGATTGACCATAGAAGCAAAGGTGAACTCAGGCACTAGTAACAGTACAAAAACGCACAAAGGTGTCAAAATTTTTGGTACAGCGAACCGCTGTGACTTTAGGCTCCAAAATGCACAGGCCCGCTGGTAAATACTGGAAAAGGAAAACGCGTTTACATGAACGGGCATAATACTTAAGGCTACCTATTGCCGCTGAATGTGTGTCACTGTACTGGTTATTTCACCGTCAGTCACCCGAGATTTTATCTCATCACCTACATTTACTTTATTCACGCTATTAATGGCTGTTTTGTCGGACAAAGTAATGCTGTAACCACGGGCGAGCGTTGAAAGAGGGCTTACAGATTGTAAGAGGCTAACTTTACCACCAAGTTCATTTTTTTTGCTTCTAATAAGCGTATTCATGCTTGATAAGAGCTTGGTGCTAGCATAGTTTAATTTGTCTTTTGCACGCGCTACGTTTGCTGATGGCGATTGTTTGTTTAGCCTGTAATCAAGACTTTGTAATTGTTTCTCTGCTTTTGCCAAGTCGTTTTGCATCTTATGCGTTAAACGAAGTTGTAGCCTGTCTAATGTTTGCCACTGCGATTGAATGCGGCTTTGTGGATGCAACGCATTTAGCCGTTGTTTCTTAAAAACGAGTTGCTGTTTGCTGGCTCGAAGATATTGATGAATTGCTCGTGCTAAGCGTTGTTTTTGCTGACTTAACGTTTGGTAAAGAGCGGCAGAATCCTGACTTAAGATTTCGGCAGCAGCAGAAGGGGTAGGGGCGCGAACATCAGCCACAAAGTCACTAATGGTAAAGTCCACTTCGTGACCTACTGCGCTAACAATGGGTAGGGTACTTGCAGCGACTTCTCTTGCCAAGCTTTCATCATTAAAACACCACAAGTCTTCTAATGAACCTCCGCCTCTCGTAAGTAACAGCACATCCACTTCTGCACGCCTGTTAGCTGTTCTCAAGGCACTAATTAATTGCTGAGGAGCGGCCTCACCTTGAACCATCGACGGATAAATAATGATTTCGGTTTGTGGGCTTCTGCGTTTTAATACACTTAATACATCGTGAAGCGCTGCACCGCTTGATGAAGTTATTACGCCGATGCGATTAATACGCTCAGGTAGCGCACGCTTGTTAGCAGTATCGAACAAGCCTTCATTGTTGAGTTTGAACTTTAAGGCTTCGAATGCTTGCTTAAGCGCACCTTCACCATCGCTTTCCATATGTTCAACGACGAGTTGATAGTCACCGCGAGCTTCGTAAAGCCCTACCGATGCGCGCACTAAAATTTTGTCGCCTTCTTTAGGGCGAATACGAACGTTGCGGTTTGAACCCTTGAACATAGCAGCGCGCACCTGCGCTTTGTTATCTTTCAGCGTGAAATACCAATGCCCAGAAGCCGCTGCCACAAAATTGGATATTTCAGCCGATAGCCAGATAAGGCCAATTTCGCCTTCTAGTACGGTTCTGGCTAAGCGATTCAGCTTGGTAACTGTTAAAATTTGTCGAGACGTAGATGGCGAATTTGTAAACATAAAAAAAATCACTGGGTTTAATACATTTAGAGTTTACCTGAAAACTAAAAAACACTACAATTGCGCCGCAATTAACCCTCAACTGAATAGGTGTTGTTGCATGCTACGTATCATCCAAGAAGCCCTGACGTTCGACGATGTGTTGCTGGTTCCCGGCCACTCGACCGTCCTTCCTCATACTGCAAACTTACAAACGCGTCTTACACGCGGCGTAACGTTAAATATTCCAATGGTGTCAGCTGCCATGGACACGGTTTCTGAAGCCCGTCTAGCTATTGCGCTAGCCCAAGAGGGTGGTATTGGTTTCATTCATAAAAACATGAAGCCTGAAGAGCAAGCTAAACACGTACGTGAAGTTAAGAAATACGAAAGTGGTGTGGTCTCTGACCCGGTAACGGTAGACAAAGACGCAACTATTGGTGACGTTATTTCACTTTCTAAACGCCTTGGCTACTCTGGTTTCCCGGTAACTGACAAAGACAATAACCTTATTGGAATTGTAACCGGCCGTGATCTTCGCTTTGAAAAACGTTTAAACCTGCCTATTAGTAATGTCATGACCGGTAAGGATGATCTGGTTACTGTTACCGAAGGAGCAAGCTCTGACGTAGTGCTAGATTTAATGCATGAACACCGCATTGAAAAAATTCTTGTTGTTGACGATGCGTTCAAGCTTACAGGCCTTATCACCGTTAAAGATTTCCAAAAAGCAGAAAACAAGCCTAATGCGTGTAAAGACTCGCTAGGTCGTCTTCGCGTAGGTGCGGCAGTTAGCGTTGGTGCAGGTACTGATGAGCGTATTGCCTTACTTGTTGATGCAGGTGTGGATGTTCTACTGATCGACACTTCTCACGGTCATTCTCAAGGCGTGATTGACCGCGTTAAAAAAGTGCGTGCTGATTATCCTGATGTACAAATTATTGCGGGTAACGTTGCAACAGGCGAAGGCGCGAAAGCACTTGCCGAAGCCGGCGTAGATGCCGTTAAAGTAGGTATTGGCCCTGGTTCAATTTGTACTACCCGTATCGTAACCGGTTGTGGTGTACCTCAAATTACTGCGGTATCAGATGCAGTAGAAGCGCTTAAAGATACTGACATTCCAGTAATCGCTGACGGCGGTATTCGTTTTTCGGGTGACATTGCTAAAGCGTTGGCCGCTGGCGCAAGCTGCGTAATGGTTGGCAGCATGCTAGCAGGTACTGAAGAAGCGCCAGGGGAAGTAGAACTCTTCCAAGGCCGTTACTATAAGTCATATCGCGGCATGGGTTCACTAGGCGCTATGGATCAAAGCCACGGTTCGTCAGACCGTTACTTCCAAGATTCTGATAACGCTGAAAAACTAGTACCAGAAGGTATTGAAGGCCGTGTAGCGTACAAAGGTCCAATTGCTAATATTATCCATCAGCAAATGGGCGGCTTGCGCTCAGCCATGGGCTTAACGGGCTGTGCTACCATTGAAGAGATGAATACCAAGGCGCAATTTGTGCGTGTAACTTCAGCCGGAATGGGCGAGAGCCACGTGCACGATGTAAGCATTACCAAAGAAGCGCCAAATTACCGTTTAGGTTAAGGCGACCGACGACTGCGAGGCTGGTACTACACCAGCCTTTGTTTTTTTATTTAACGGGTAAAAATAAAACATGACCACAAATATCCACGACCAACGCATACTTATTTTGGATTTTGGCTCGCAATACACGCAGTTGATAGCTCGTCGTGTTCGCGAAATAGGCGTTTACTGTGAGCTTTGGGCTTGGGATGTGACCGAAGAGCAAATCCGCGAATTTAATCCACAAGGGATTATTCTGTCAGGTGGCCCAGAGTCAGTAACCGAAGAAGGCTCGCCACGCGCGCCCGAGTACGTATTTGAAGCTGGCGTGCCAGTGCTAGGCGTGTGCTATGGCATGCAAACCATGGCGCACCAGTTAGGCGGTGGTGTACTGGGCTCAGACAAGCGTGAATTTGGTTATGCCCAAGTAGAAGTGATCAAACCAAGCCCTCTGCTAGATAAAATTGAAGATGCCATTGGCGATAACGGTGCGGCGCTGCTTGATGTGTGGATGAGCCATGGCGATAAAGTGGCAGCTATTCCTGAAGGTTTTGAAACCATCGCGCAAACGGCTTCGTGCCCGCATGCGGCAATGTATAACGAAGAAAAGCAATTGTACGGCGTACAATTCCACCCAGAAGTGACTCACACACGCCAAGGTATGCGCTTACTTACTCACTTTGTAATGGATATTTGTAAGTGTGAAAAGCTTTGGACAGCTGGCGCAATTATTGACGATGCTATTGAGCGTATTAAAGAAAAAGTGGGCGATGAAGAAGTTATTCTTGGCCTTTCAGGTGGCGTAGATTCATCAGTAACAGCCATGCTGCTTCACCGCGCGATAGGTGACAAACTTACTTGTGTGTTTGTAGACAATGGCCTGCTTCGTTTAAATGAAGCTGATCAGGTTATGGAAATGTTTGGTGACCACTTTGGTTTAAACATTATCCGTGTCGATGCTGAAGGCCGTTTCCTTGACCGCTTGAAAGGCATAGAAGATCCTGAGCTTAAGCGCAAGGCTATCGGTAATGAGTTTGTTCGCGTATTTGATGAAGAGGCGAGCAAATTGGAGAACGCCAAATGGCTAGCACAGGGTACTATCTACCCAGATGTGATTGAGTCAGCGGGCTCGGCAACGGGTAAAGCCCACGTGATTAAGTCGCACCACAATGTTGGCGGCCTTCCAGAAGATATGGAACTGGGTCTTGTTGAACCACTGCGTGAACTATTTAAAGACGAAGTACGCAAAATTGGCCTAGAACTAGGTTTACCGTACGACATGCTTTACCGTCACCCGTTCCCTGGCCCGGGTTTAGGTGTTCGTGTACTTGGTGAAATTAAGAAAGAATATTGCGACCTACTACGTCGTGCTGACGCTATCTTTATTGAAGAGCTATACGCAGCTGATTTGTATCAAAAAGTAAGCCAAGCGTTTACCGTATTTCTTCCTGTGCGCTCAGTAGGCGTAATGGGTGATGCGCGTAAATATGACTGGGTAGTAAGCCTGCGTGCAGTAGAGACCATCGACTTTATGACGGCACATTGGGCACATTTACCCTACGACTTCCTAGGTAAAGTGTCGAATCGCATTATTAATGAAATTGACGGCATAAGCCGCGTAGTATACGACATTTCTGGTAAGCCACCTGCTACGATAGAGTGGGAGTAGTTATTTAGTTAGTCGTGTTGCTAAAGGCCGGTTAGTGAACCGGCTTTTTTATGTCAAATGCCCTTGCATAAAAATGTGGATAGATAAATGCGGTTAATGATTACGTTATCACTGATCTTGCTGATATAGGTAGTGGTGTTTTGAATATATCGGGAAGCTTTTCGTTAAGCGGTAACTTTTCAAGTCAGGAGAATAGTTTAATTGCTATCTACGCACGTGGAATCGCCGCTGAAAGGTCGGACTTCAAACCTGTTCCAGCACCTCCTGTTGTCGCACTTATTATTGGTGGCGTCATTGCTTGTTTATGGAACCGGCGCCAAAAACGTTTAAAAAACTAGTGAAATAAAATGCGTTTTGTTTTTTCACTGCGATGTTATAAAACCATCTTAACAATTCTGTTTTGAATAAGGCACTATTGCTCATAGCTTTCTGATAAAAGCCTTTTGGTATTATATGTTGCAACAGCGCTTGCGAAATGTACGATAAGAATGCCAGTCAAAAGGGTGGCTGGCATTCTTTATGGGTAATACTCCAATTAATAAAAATACAAAAGGCTCACTAGCCGGCATCTAAAGGGTTTACCCAAAGCTGCTCATCACCTTTTACAGTCCAAGAGCGTTCTTGAAGCATTTTAATAAAGGGTTCCATTTCGGGAGGGCATACGTTACGGAATTTAGAGTTCTCTTCTTCGGCAACGCGCACAAGATCATCTATTTGTTGCTGTGGGTCGAGTTGATTAGCCATTAATCTCGCCACATCTTCCATTACTGAAACAGGTAACGTTGTTGTTTCGGGGTTGAACCAGGTGGCCATTGTGTCTTCTGCACGATCGTTAAATCCGGTTTGGTAAGCGCCGGGCAATACCGAACAAATTTCAATTCCAGAACCTTGCAGTTCTACTTTCAACCCTTCAAGCAAACTTTCTAGCGCGTGCTTAGTCGATGCATATACAGAAACCGTGGGGACAGTCATAAGTCCAACGGTTGACGTTACAGTGACAATCTTGCCTTTTCCTCGCTTGGCCATTTGAGGTACAAAACCTTGAATCATGGCAAGGGTGCCAAAAACGTTTACTTCGTAGTTGTGTCTTACGTTATCTAGAGGTATTTCAGCGGCAGGACCGCCTTCAATGACCCCAGCGTTATTGATCAATACATCGATTTCGTGCTTGAACGCTGCTCGACGCTGCGCTTCATTTGTAATGTCAAGGACAATTACATCCAGCGCTATGCCGCGTTGTTCGGCCTCGATAAGCAGCTGCGTTTTTTGGGGGGGATAATGGACTGCTGCAATAACGTTGTGACCATTAGAAGCCAACTGAAGTGCTGCTCCTTTACCAAAACCAGACCCAGCACCGGTTATAAGTATACGTTTAGACATTCGTACTCTCCATCTTGCAAAAATAATCTTGAACAAAAGAAAGACACAAACAGAGTTGTGCCTTAGCAAACAGTGTTATGCAATTACGCTATTGAGTATCTGACGAGCCTCAGATAGCGTAACGCTCTGGTTTTCGGTGAGAGCGGTAAGGCCGTGACTCTCAAGCTTAGTAAGAACGGCTTCAACTGCTGCATTTTTGTCACCGCTGTGTTCGGTTAGTTGAGTTGCCACACCTAGATCATGATAGAAACTTTCAATTGCATCGATGGTGCGTTCAGCTAAGTCAGAACCAGCAACAAGGTCAAATACGTTCTTGCCCATTTGCTCTAGCTTTTCACGCTTGTACTCAATTTGATTGCGAAGCAATGAAGGTTGAATAATGGCCAGTGAACGAGCATGGTCAACATGCCAAAGTGCCGTCAGCTCATGGCCTATCATATGCGTTGCCCAATCCTGCATAACCCCTAACGAAAGTAATCCGTTTAGAGCTTGGTTTGCAGTCCACATAAGGTTAGCGCGCCATAAATCATTGTCCCGTTCGGCGTAGCTTTCCCCGAGAGTTTTAAGCGCGCGTAAAAGTGCTTCAGAATAGCCGTCTTGTACTAAAGCGCCTTCAGGCTTAGTAATATACTGTTCACAAACGTGAACCCATGCGTCAACAATGCCGTTGATTAGCTGCTTTTCAGGCAGTGTTTTCATCACATCTGGGTCCATTACCGCAAACTGAGGCTGAACAGATTCTGAGGCAAATGCTAGCTTCTGTTGTGTTTCCTGTTTTGTGATCACTGAGTTACCGTTTGACTCTGAACCAGTTGCAGGGATAGTCAGGATCACGCCGATGGGGGTAGCAATTTCTGGCTTATAATCGCCAGTCAGAATGTCCCAACCATCCCCGTCATAGTGGGCTGCGGCGGCTGCGTACTTTGCACCATCAATAACCGACCCTCCACCGACAGCAAGAATAAAGTCTATATTTTGCTCTTTTATAATAGCAACAGCTTTATCCATGGTTTCTTTTGTAGGGTTAGCCTCAACACCAGAGAACGCTACCCAAGTATGTTCGCTAAGCGCATTTTCTACCTGTTGGTATACGCCGTTCTTCTTCACAGAGCCGCCACCGTATACAACGAGTACCTTCTTCGAAAGCGCGATTGCATCAGTAATACTGGCAATTTGGCCTTGGCCAAAGAAAATTTTGGTTGGGTTTAGGTACGAAAAGTTCATGTTTGACCTCGTTGTTTTCTAAATTAACGTTCAAATTATTTACAATGTGTGCATAATAGTCCTCATGAAGTGACCTTAAAAGGTCAATAAATCCAATTAGCATGACTAATCCTACAAACATGAAGCCTCTAGAGGAAAATGATGTCGTTGAAATCTCTTATGCAAAGATATGTGGAAGTAGAAGGCCTTCACGATTTAGAAGGTGATTACCCTACTAAAATTGAGAATGTGCGCTTTTATAGAAGCGCTAAGGGGCATGCGCGACAACCCACAATGTATAAGTCGGGGCTTATTGTGTTAGGCCAAGGGCAAAAAGCACTCTATGCCGGAGGAAATCGCATTCCTTACGGAGCGGGTGACTGCTTAGTCATGGGGGTACCTATGCCCGTGGAGTGCGAAGCGTTTCCTAAT
This sequence comes from Alteromonas sp. ABH4_453, assembly GCF_056160665.1. Classification (NCBI taxonomy): domain Bacteria; kingdom Pseudomonadati; phylum Pseudomonadota; class Gammaproteobacteria; order Alteromonadales; family Alteromonadaceae; genus Alteromonas; species Alteromonas sp. ABH4_453. Next base: position 111,062 of record NZ_JBSWXP010000001.1, on the reverse strand, counting down.
GAAGATGAGCCCTTGCTTGGCTTAGGTATAGAAATACCGCTGCCTATTTTGCAGAAGCAAGTTACTGCAATAAAAAGTCACTCTGCACAAATACACATGATGAGCAGAGGCAATGAGTCAAGTATTCGTAGGGAACCTATTGATAAACACTTTGAGAAAGCCTGTATTCGCTTGATGGAAGCACTTTGCGACGATCTTCAGGCAACAGCTTTGGGGCAAAATTTACTTGAAGAAGCAGTGTTTTTCGCACTGCTGAGCAATAGCGGGGATACATTATTTACGCTTGCAGACCAGGAGGGTAAATATGCGCGCATCGCCGCTATTCTGCAACATATTCACACCCACTATTCAGGAGCGTTAAACGTTGGGGAGTTGGCGTCTACCGCTAGTATGAGCATTTCTGCTTTTCACAGTGCCTTTAAAGAGGTTACGCTTGAATCACCAGTGCAGTACATTAAAAAAGTACGCTTGAACAAAGCGCGCGAATTAATTTGTTTTGAGCAAAAGAGAGTCAATGAAGCAGCAGACCTTGTTGGCTACTCAAGTGCCGCGCAGTTTAGTCGAGAGTTCAAGCGCCACTTTAATCAAAGCCCTAAAGAGGCATCATTTAGCGCGTAGCCTTAATTTCTTTCCGTTAAATCCTTCACCGTTAAAATGCAAAATTGTAGCTTTAGTCATGTTAATTGGCTTTATGGGTGTTAATAGCGGCTCTTTAAAAGACTAATATACAACCTTCTGTAGCTCAGCTACCACTAATCACCTCAACAGAGTCAAAGGTAGTGGGTCTGTATATTTGTTTTATTCAGTAGAATATTAAAGGGTAATCGCAAAAATGAAGCATCCAATTAAAGTTGAGCAGATAGGAATTCTTGCGCTCACTCTAGGCGCATTTACGCTGGGTCTAGGGGAGTTTGCAATGATGCCTATGCTGCCCTTAATTTCCGAGTCTTTTTCGGTGACGCCGAGTGAGAGTAGTTACGCAATCAGTGCATATGCACTTGGTGTAGTGATCGGAGCCCCTGTGTTTATGCTCTTAACATCTAAGATGAACAAGCGAGCATCGTTAATACTGTTCGCATTTATGATGGTTATCTTCAATGGCTTAGGAGCATTTGCTCAGTCGTTAGATCAGCTGGTGATTACACGTTTTCTTAGCGGGTTGCCCCATGGCTGCTTCTTCGGTACTGCAGCTATTGTCGCGGCAAAAATGTCTAGGTCAGGCCAGACGTCGTCGGCAATAGCTAAGGTCTTCCTTGGACTTACCGTGGCCATGATAGTGGGTGTGCCAGCGGCAACCTTAATTGGTCAGAACATCGGGTGGCGAGCCTGCTTAGTGCTTATAGCATTATTTTCTCTAACTTCGCTGCTGTTGCTTCGAAAGCTACCAGATATCACGGAAACGCAGCAATCAAACATTAAAGATGAATTTGGTGTACTTAAAAATAGTGCTGTGTTGTCGGTATCATTAGTTGTTATTGTTGGGTTTGCAGGCATATTTTGTATTTATACATATGTTGCAGATACGATATTGGCACAAGGTCAATTTCCTGAATATACCGTTTCAATCGCAATGGCAATGTTTGGTATTGGCAGTACTGTGGGCAATGTCGTGTTGAGCAAAATAGGTGATCGCTATCCTCTCGCCACGGTGGCTCTTACATTAAGTGTGGCTGCCGTATTTTCGATAATATTTGTAGTGGTACATGACAACCTGCTTTTGTTATATGGTGTAGTTTTCTTTATTGGTTGTACCGTGGGACTCGCATCAATCATACAATCTTTAATGATGAGTCTATCACCAACTGGCCATTCTATGATTGGCGCTATTGTGCAGTGCTCATTTAATACGGCTAATGCGATTGGTCCTTGGGCAGGTGGTGTCTACATTGCCTCTGGTGCCAATATTAACGAAGTAGGGAATGTAGCTGCATTGCTGTTTGGTGGCGGCGTGGTTTTATGTTCGTTGAGTACGTTAATCATGAATAAAAAGCGAGGCTACGAAGGACTTAACCAGGCCAGTAGCTAAGCTTACCTTAAGAAACGGGGCATGATTTGCCCCTCTACTCTTTTATACAAATATTGGCGTTAAAACAACGATATAGTTGTATGTAGTGCGTGCGGTATGAGGTGCTATATGTTGGTATGTAATTTAATACTCTGAATGTAACCGTGGTGTCATAAAAATATCATCTAATGGTGGCGTCCTTCTTTAAATTTATACTAAAGGTTAAGCCGTGCTCAATTACACAAGCATCAGCCGTTTGGTGATGACGCCTGTTCTCGCCAGCTTTTTTATTCTTGTACTATTAAACGGTGCCTCAATTCTAAAGTCTTTCTCGTTACTTAATTCGTTCGATGAGTTAGAAAACACACTAGTTCAGTCGGAGCGTGACGTTAATTCCACGCTTGGTGCATTCAAAACCCAAGTCCAAGAATGGAAAAATGTATTGCTGCGTGGCCATAAAAAAGAAGATAGAGAAAAGTACTGGGAGCGATTTAAACAGCGTGAAGCTGATATTACTCGGCAGTTCGACATGATGCTATCAAGCGATGTGGTGAGTGATAGCGTGAAGTCCGATATCAGGCAGTTTCAAAAAGCGCACGCTGTCATGGCCGAAAAATACCGAGAAGGCTACAACGCATTTGTTAACTCAGGTTTTGACCCTAAAGTTGGCGATAGCTTTGTGCGCGGTATTGATAGGGAGCCCGCTAAGCTTTTATCAAGCATTGCATCAGAAATTGCAGCAGATTCTGCTAACGCAATAGCTGAGCTTAAAGCCAATACGCGCACTATGCTTTGGATAATTCTTTTGGCAGCTATTGCATTGTCAGTACTTTCAGTTGTGTATGTTATTGCTCGCTTGCGCTCTCAAGTTATCAAGCCAACGAAGGCTGTTGCTGCGTGTATATCGAACTTAGCTAATAGCCGCTATGACTATGAATTAACTTACACAAGTGAGCACGAACTGGGTATGTTGGCTGATTCCGCACGAGCTTTGCAATATAAGTTAAAAGATTCGGTTGCACAGCTTCAACAGGCAGAGCGAGAAATGGAAAAGGCTTTCGGCACCCTTGGTAACGTCAGCCAGTCTATTATGGAGGGAGCAAATGGTCAGCGCGATGCATCGCGCTCACTTGATAGCAGCACAGATAAACTGAAAGAGATTGTACAAAATTTAGTGGCCATTACTGACCAAGTTGCTGTTGCTACGAATAACTCTGAAAAGAACGTGGCGAGTTGCTATGCCACGTTCGAAAGCGCTAATGCAGGCTTTAAGCAGCTAGCTAAAACGGTAACGGAATCAAGTAATATCGTGTCAGAACTGCAAAGCCGCAGTACCAATATTCTAAAAGTGGTAAATGTTATTAATGAAATTGCCGATCAGACTAACCTGCTGGCTCTAAACGCAGCAATTGAGGCGGCTAGGGCAGGCGAACATGGCCGTGGTTTTGCTGTGGTAGCCGACGAGGTTCGAGCACTTGCAGCTAAAACACAGCAGTCGACCAAGGAAATTAACGACATTTTAAGTAGTTTTGAAGCTGAAGCAAAAGGGGCCGTTGCGGCGATGTCGTCAGGCAAGCAGCTGTCAGACACAAACGCAGCAGAAGCAGCGACAGCGCTAGAGACCCTCAATAACGTGGTTAGGGATATTCAAGAAACGGCGAGTGTAGTAGTGGCGCTTAACGAGGCGGCAGATGAACAAGAGGCTGTGCTCCACCAAGTGGAAACAATAATTAGCAACGTGGTGACATCATCTGAAAAGTACCATCAACTTGCGCAGCGTGACGATATGTCACGTTCTATGAAAAGTATGTCAGAAAACGTTGAAAAGGTGGTGAACAGTTTGACCCGCTAACTGTGCTTTGTCAGTATTAGTTCCAGTCCGCAAAGATAACAGCCCACTCAGCGAGCAATTATCTATTCGGGCTGGTATAACGTGAAAACAAACAAAGGAGTGCATAAATAAATCGCGCTCCTTTTATTTTTTCTGTTACCGATTTCATGCGCCCATAAACTAGTACTTACAATAATGACTACACCACTCGTATTTCACCCTATTTATAGCCAATTAGATCTGCCTGAGCGACACCGGTTTCCCATTGAAAAATACGTAGGTATTCGTGATGAATTGCTTAGTCGCGGTGTAGAAGCATCGCGTTTTGTCACTCCAACACCAGTCAATTTATCTTTTCTCTCAGCCTATTACGATCCGGGCTATGTAGAGACGCTAAGTAATGGGACATTAGATAAGAAAGCGATGCGCCGCATAGGATTTCCGTGGTCGCAACAGTTGATTGAGCGTACCCGCACAGCTGTTGCTGGTACCTGTTTAACAGCCAAACTCGCGCTAGAGCATGGGAAAGCCTTGAATTTGACAGGCGGCTATCACCACGCCTTCGCTGACTTTGGCTCAGGGTTTTGTTTGTTCAATGACTTGTATTTGGCAGCGAAAACCATGCAGCAAAACTCGTCCGTTGAAAATGTGCTTGTTGTCGATTTAGACGTACATCAGGGTGACGGTACCGCTAAACTGGCCGAAAACGATCGGGATATCTTCACTTTATCAATCCATGGTGAAAAAAACTTTCCACACAGAAAGCAGCGTTCGGATATTGATATAGGGCTCGATAAGGGCACCGAAGACGACGAATATTTAACCACGCTAGAGCAAGCGCTAACCATGGTGATGAGACAGTTTCAACCCGATGCCATCATCTATGATGCAGGCGTTGATGTACATGTAAACGACGATTTAGGCCTCTTGCATATATCTACACAAGGTGTTTATGAAAGGGACAAGACAGTATTTGCTTTAGCTGACCGTTTAGGTGTTCCAATTGCTGCGGTCATTGGTGGAGGATATCAAAGGGATATTGCTGCGCTAGTGGACGTGCATATTCAGCTTTATCGCGCGGCCGGTGTGATTGACTAGCTGCGGCGAGTGGCGTTTTAAAAAGCGCGCTCAAATGGGATATTTGCAGCGCGCGTTTTGTTATTAAGCATGAATATTTGTTTTATAAAAAGTGCAGCTGAAAACCGATACCAATACGCTCCTGTGAGCGGTTGTAGTCAATAAGCGAGTCGCCATAGCCATTAAAGTACTGAAGCAGTAATTCATAACGATCAGATATAGGGTAGGTGAAATCTAGCTGAATACTGCCTCTGTTTTCGTCAAAATCCAGATTGTTTCTCAGTAACGCCAGTACCTTGAAAGCACCAATTTTTCTGCCGTAACCAAATTCCATTCGGCCGTAGTAATCCTGAATGTCTGGGTTATCGTCTCCTGTCGGGTCAAGCGGGTCTGCTTTTTCATCTTCAGGAATACGGTACCAGGTTTTAAAGTAGTAAATATCGTCGTTGTCACTGAATACTATAGATGCGAAAAGGCGGTTCCAGCTTCGAGAGCGCAAACCGCTTTGGCCGTTCGACATATGATTGAAGCCGACTTGGAAAGTATTAAATTTGTAACCAAGTACCGAATAGTCAGCAGTTTCTTGCCAGAAAACTTCTGGCTCGTAATTGGTTTCACGAAAGGGCTTCGACGCTTCACTATTATAAAGCTGCCAGAAAGAAGTTACCGTAAAGCCGAAGTATAAGCCGTCGAAGCCAGTATCTTCTAGGTATAGTGGTAGCTTGGCACTTACCTGAAACTTAGCTTCTTTATTATCTATGTTTTCTTCCGTTAATTCTTCATTACCGAATGTATTAGGGTTAGAAACGTAAGTAATAGGAAGTAAATAGTTTTGTCTGTGCTGGGTAATGGCAAAAACATTGTCGAGCGCTTCTTTATCACCTTCTAAGCGGTTGTCTAGCGCGCTCTCTGTAGTTGTATCACGTTTAATGATATCAATAACTTCAATACCGCTTTCATTCTGTGATGTTTGACCGTCCTCGTTTTCAACAGTGTTTCTTTGTTCACTGTTATCGAGTTCCGACGTTTGTTCGCTCATCACTTCTTGTGATTGTTGTGCGAACACAGGTGTACAAGCAGCAAACGCTGCCAAAAATATAAAAGGCTTAAACACAGACACCTTTAATTCTCCGTAGCAAGGGGTTGTTATTATGCTTTACTGAAGTCCAGCGTTTGGCCTTCTGAAGATGCAAATACGTGTAAAGTAGACTCTGCCACTGTGACATAGTCATTACAGTGTTTCACGACATCATCTATATCGTCATCAGTGCGTTCTGGATCATGACTATATAACGCTAATTGTTTTGCATGACTGGCCATCGCCAATTTTACCGCTTCCTCTGCAACCGAATGACCCCAACCGTTTTTTTTCGGCATGTCAGATAACATGTACTGTGCGTCGTGAATAAGCAAGTCTGCATTATCAGCAAACTTAGCAAAATCTAGAAAATCTGTTTCTTTTTTATATGGAGGGTATAGCTCGTTATCGGTGATATAAGCAATTTTGGCACCGTCGGCCCTAATACAGTAAGCGCTTCCGCTGCCAGGATGATTCATGGCCAATCGGGTAATAATTGCGCTTCCAATGGTAAAGCTATTTTGTGCTGCCGGAAGTTCAACAAGGTTAATAGCCGATTTTAACGCGCTTTTGGGGACAGGAAATAAAGAACCTTCCATTTGTTTTAAAATTTGATCGGGCTCGTTAAGTTGGGTTAGACCCGGGTAAATGTTTATCTCCCGTGATTCTTGGTAAATGGGTGCAAAAAAAGGGAAGCCTTGAATGTGATCCCAATGATTGTGGCTCAATAAGAGGAAGATTGGCGAATTTTTCTTAATCAAGCTGTCGCCAAGTAAGCGAATACCTGTGCCTGAGTCGAGGATGATATCAGTACCATCCTCAAGCTCAATGTGAACGCATGCTGTGTTGCCACCATAACGAACGTAAGCTGCCCCCGGAGTGGGTATTGACCCCCTTACGCCATAAAATGTTAACCGCATACGCCCTCTTTTTCTTATCTAATGGGCAAGTTCAGGTGTTAGAGTGCGGCTACAAAATCTTTTGCTGCGCTAAGGTCTAATAACTGTTTCTCGCCAGTACGTCTATTCTTATATTCAACCTGTTGATTATCCAAGTTTCTTTCACCAATAACAATGCTGTGAGGTATGCCAATTAATTCCATATCATTGAACATCACACCTGGGCGTTCTTTTCTATCGTCAAATAACACTTCTACGCCAAGGGAAATAAGTTCTTCGTAAAGCGCCTCTGCTGCTTCCTTAATACGGTGAGACTTATGCATATTCATAGGTATTAATGCAATTTTAAACGGTGCAATAGGATCTGGCCACTTTATGCCAAACTTATCGTGATTTTGCTCGATAGCTGCCGCAACAATTCGAGACACCCCGATGCCATAACAACCCATTGTTAAGGTTTGATGTTTACCTGATTCGCTAAGTACACCGCAGTTCATGGCTTCTGAATACTTGCTGCCAAGCTGGAATATATGACCCACTTCGATACCGCGCTTAATATCAAGGGTGCCTTTTCCGTCAGGAGACGCATCGCCAGCTACGACGTTACGAATATCAACGCCAGTGATACCTTCAGACCAGTTTACGTTGATGTTCATTTTACCACCTGCGCCAGCGCCTGTAGTAAAGTCCGCAAGGGCTACTGCACTTGCATCAATGTAAGTTGGAATGGGAAGGTTTGTTGCATCTGCAAAGTAGGGAACTACTCCAAGCACTTCCTTAGCCTTTTCAAATGACGCTTCAACCAGCGGCGAAGCCACTGCTTGTATTTTCTCTGCCTTAACATCGTTAAGTTCGTGATCAGCACGCAGTACCAGCGCTACCCAATTGTCTTCTTGTACTTCTTCGCCTTTCTCATTTGTTGCGGTTGCTGCTTTCACTACTACAACTTTCACTGCATTGGTATTTTCGGTATCAATGCTCTTGAGAATTTTTTCGAAATCTTTGCCCTTGGCATCTTTGGTTTCAACGGCCGCGCCCGAAGCAACTGCCTTTTTAGGCGCCACAGCTTCAGCCATTTCAACGTTTGCCGCATAATCACTTTCGCTTGAAAAAGCAATATCGTCTTCACCTGATGCTGCCAACACGTGGAATTCATGAGAATGATTACCACCAATAGAGCCAGAGTCGGCTATAACTGCTCTGAAGTCTAAGTCCATACGCGAGAATATGTTGCAGTAAGCGCCGTACATTTTTTGGTAGGTTTCTTCAAGGCAGCTGTCTTCTAAGTGGAAGCTGTATGCATCTTTCATGGTGAATTCACGACCGCGCATGATGCCAAAACGAGGGCGCACCTCGTCACGGAATTTGGTCTGAATTTGGTATAGGTTCAGTGGAAGCTGCTTGTAGCTGCTAATTTCATTGCGAACTAGTGCTGTGATTACTTCTTCGTGCGTTGGTCCTAATACGAAATCACGCTGGTGGCGGTCTTTGATACGAAGTAACTCTGGGCCATATTCTTCCCAGCGACCGGATTCTTCCCACAGGTCTGCTGGCTGCACAACGGGCATTAGCACTTCAATCGCGCCTGCTTTGTTCATTTCTTCACGAACAATATTGGCTACTTTATTAAGTACACGAAGACCAGAAGGCAGCCACGTATATAGACCCGAGGCAAGCTTTCTGATCATACCAGCTCTTAGCATTAGCTGGTGGCTGATAACCTCTGCATCGGCAGGTGTTTCTTTCTGCGTGGCAAGCAAATATTGACTAGTGCGCATGTAAAGCAGGTATCCTGTTATAAGTGTATTTTTGACTGTTTGTGCGATGTTCTTTCTCAAGCGGCAACTAGCAAAACAAAACTTAGAAGAATGCTTGAATCGAGATTGGCGTCACACGTTTGGGCGTATTCTAATTAACTGTGAGCTATTTCGCCACAGACTGTTTACACTATTAGCGTAATTATCGTAAATGAACGAGTTCGGTCACCCTAACGACAGCGTCTTTTATTTCAAAACCCACATCAATATCGTATAGCGTTACACGGTAGGTTTTTTCGTCATTTTCAAGCTGCTGTTTATAGGCGGGGCGAGGGTCTTGTGACAGGACTGCAGTCACTAAGGCAGAGAAGTCACGGTGTTTTTTCTCTATTTCAGCAAGCATTGGCTTGAGATTAACACTAAATGAAACGTCACGATTTGGAATGGGGTTTATATCGTCAAGGTTATCGCTGGCGCTTGTAATACTGTCTGCGTAGGCGATATAGGGTTTGATATCTATAAGTGGTGTGCCGTCGACTAAATCTACGCCTTCTACTACTAGCTGTGTTTTTCCGTTGCTGCTAACCACACCCTTGTTTTTAACGACTGACATACCGATTCCATTTGGACGGTGTGTACTTCGACTAGCAAATACGCCCATAGTCGCATTGCCACCCAAACGAGGAGCTTTTACCGTATTTTTCCAACCGCGTTCAATGTTCTGGTGAAAGATAAAAAGCAGCCAAAGGTGACTGTAGTTTTCTATCCCTTTAAGCATATTGATATCGTTAAAGCCTTCTTCGAAGGTGATAACACCCTGGGCATTAGCCAAGTTGGGCTGTCTTGGAATAGCAAACTTTTGCTTGAAAGGCGTAGCGACGTTCGCTATAGCCTCGAGAGAAAATGAATGGTGAGTATTCACGTTTTAGCCTTAACGTAATCAAATATATATAAAGTTGTCATATTACTCACACAATTTGCAGGTAAAGTGACATTTCAAGTGAAAGCTTGAGCCAACTAAGCACCGCACTTGTTAGCAAGGTGTTTATTTGAATTCCCTGGAGTATTCCAATTTTTGGGGCCTGCTCAAATCACGACCTTTTTCGTTACGGCACAAGTTTTTACTTGGCTAAAAAAGGAAACTTCACGTGTTTTATCGAGCGGGCTTACCTTTTTTAATTCCATCTAACGCGCTCTCAAAATAAGGGCAGCCCAGCATTTGTGCTTTTTCTATGTTATGGCTGAATATCTTTTCAGCATCTTCTTCTTTCTTCATGTAACGTGTGATATCAGCTTCACGAATTAAATGAAAAAGCGGGTAGGGTGAACGGTTAGTATAGTTTTCAGCATCGTCTACGTCGCTACCGTCAAACACATAATCTGGGTGGAAGCTGGCAAGTTGATAAGTACCGCTGTATCCCCAGTCATTCAACATGTGATCGCTAATAGCCAATACATCGAGGTATTCGTTAAAATCAACAAGGCTTGAATGCGTAAGTGCAAGTAGCGTAGTGGCGGTGGTTTCATTCTCTTCTAAATGCCGTAACTCATCAAAAAGAGATTGAACAACAACTCCCGCGTCGCCTGCAATAACTACACACCGGATTTGGTTTGGGGTCCTTACGTAGCGCGCGAAGGGGCAAAAGTTGTGTTTTATCACAATATCGTCAACCCATTTTAGGGTTGCATCGATGACATGCTTATCGCATAGCGTAAAAGTTGGTTCTGCCATAAAGGATGCTAATCAATTTGAGTCAGTGTTTTAAGTGAGGTGAGTATAAAGTAAAAAGGCAGAAACTCGATTTCTGCCTATAGCATTAGGTTGGGTTTTGGCGTCCTAAGAGTGATACTTTACGTATGCTTCAAGTGTGTTTTCAATCAAACTTGCTACCGTCATTGGACCAACCCCACCTGGCACAGGCGTTATCCACCCAGCGCGTTCTTTCGCTTTTTCGAAATCTACATCACCAACCAATGAACCGTCGTTTAGACGATTAATGCCCACATCAATAACAATCGCGCCTTTCTTTACCCAGTCGCCAGGAATAAAATTAGGCTTACCTACTGCAACAACGAGTAAATCAGCACGTTGAACATGGCTTTTAAGGTCTTGGGTAAACTTATGACAAGTTGTTACGGTGCAGCCTGCCAAAAGCAACTCCAGGCTCATAGGGCGACCCACAATATTCGACGCACCTACAATAACAGCGTCCAAGCCTTTAACAGGGCGCTTGGTTGACTCGATCATGGTCATAATGCCTTTTGGCGTACAAGGGCGTAGCGCAGGAATACGCTGTGCAAGGCGGCCAATGTTGTAAGGGTGGAATCCATCTACATCTTTATGAGGGTGAATACGTTCAAGTACCTTTTCTGCATTTAAGCCAGCAGGTAGAGGAAGCTGTACTAAAATACCGTCTATCTCTCTATCTTCGTTTAGTTCGTCCACCAAACTTAGTAGGGTCTCTTCTGTGGTATCTGCAGGCAGGTCAAAAGAGCGAGAAATGAAACCCACTTCTTCGCATGCTTTACGTTTATTAGAAACATAAACTTGAGAAGCTGCATCGCTGCCAACAAGAACAACGGCTAGGCCGGGTTGCCTTTTACCTGCTTGGGTAAGCGATTCTACATAGGAGGTTACGTGTTGGCGAACTTGTTTAGCAATTAATTTGCCGTCAATAAGATGGGCGGTCATAGTCTTGTACGATTCTTATATGGTTGGGTGGTCAACAAGTGCCCTATATTGTTTCACAAAATAGGACTAATACTCTAGTAGTTATTACTTAGCAATAATGTAAACCGCCTCTCGCTTATTTTTATGTCACCTTTCACCATTATCAAAAAGCGCGTTGTCTTATTCTATATAGCGGCATACCGTTCGCTAAAAGTAGCTGAATTCAGCGGGGGGTGTTCAAAAAAACGTGATAATGGATGCTTTGTGAGCGGTTGATGATTTTATTTAAAAAAGTGTTTGACGAGGTGGGGGGATGTCAGTAATATTCGCACCCCGTAACGGCACAGAGGCTAATGCATCTTGGTCGGTACGACAGTCGGTGAGTGGCGCAGCTTGGTAGCGCACTTGTTTTGGGTACAAGGGGTCGCAGGTTCAAATCCTGTCTCACCGACCACTTTTTGCAGCGAAGATTCGCCAAGCGCCCGTAGCTCAGCTGGATAGAGCAACGGCCTTCTAAGCCGTGGGTCGCAGGTTCGAATCCTGCCGGGCGCGCCATGCGAGTCAGGTAGGTCCTGATAGCAAGGCTGAATTTTTGTATCTTCACTGTCATTATGAGTTGTGTAGATTGCAACACACCCTATGGTGGGCGTAGCTCAGTTGGTAGAGCCCCGGATTGTGATTCCGGTTGTCGTGGGTTCAAGTCCCATCGTCCACCCCACTTTTTTGCGGAAGTGGTGGAATTGGTAGACACGCTGGATTTAGGTTCCAGTGCTTCACGGCGTGAGAGTTCAAGTCTCTCCTTCCGCACCATATTTTCAAGCTTAAAAAAGCTTATCAAAAAAATATCTCTGTCGGTGAGTGGCGCAGCTTGGTAGCGCACTTGTTTTGGGTACAAGGGGTCGCAGGTTCAAATCCTGTCTCACCGACCATTATCTCTCAATTTTTGTTCTTCTATCTCTCTCAAATAGCGTCTTAAACCGCTAACCAAGGTCGTTTTTCAATACATTTTTCTTACTAGTTTCGCAGTTTGTTTAAAATACGTTCAATTGGTTGTTACAAACTTGTGTTTCCCTCTCGACTCTTGTGGAGTGCAGCTGTATACTACCGCGTCTTTTTTTAACCAGTACGTTTGTTTCAGGTTGGCTTTGTGGCACGATTTTGTGTCCTAACTTTGATTTTATAAACGTCGAATAACGACCTTCTACCCCGGAGTGATATGCAATTAATGCATGACGGGAGAGGGGATTGAGAACAAAACGCCTAAAGAGGCGTATAGTTGAGGTAACATAATGCAAGTTTCAGTCGAGACGACCCAGGGTTTAGAACGCCGTCTTACTATCACCGTTCCATCTGACACGGTTGATTCAGCAGTTAAGTCACGCCTACAGCAGTTGGCAAAAACACAGCGCATCAACGGCTTCCGTCCAGGTAAAGTTCCTGTAAGCGTAATCAAAAAGCGTTTCGGCCAGGCAGTTCGCCAAGAAGTTGCTGGCGATGTTATGCAGCAAAACTTCTACCAAGCAGTCATTCAAGAAAAAATTCAGCCTGCTGGTATGCCAAAGTTTGAACTGACCAAAGACGAAGACGGTCAGGATCTAGAATTTGTAGCATCTTTCGAAGTTTACCCAGAAGTAGAAGTGAAAGGTGTTAGCGATATCGAAATCGAAAAGCCAGTAGTAGAAATTACTGATAAAGATCTTGATAACATGATGGAAACCCTTCAGAAGCAGCACGCATCTTGGAAAGAAGTTAAGCGTAAAGCGAAGAAAGACGACAAAGTTATCATCGACTTCGTTGGCTCTATCGACGGTGAAGAGTTCGAAGGCGGAAAAGCAGAAGATTTCGCACTAGAGCTTGGCAAAGACCGTATGATCCCTGGTTTCGAGAAGCCACTAGTTGGCGCGAAAGCGGGTGAAGAAGTAACTATCGAAGTAACTTTCCCAGAAGACTACCACGCTGAAAACCTAAAAGGTAAAGACGCTGTTTTCCAAACTACCGTTAAGAAAGTAGAAGGTCTAGACCTTCCAAAAGTTGACGAAGAGTTTGCGAAACTTTTCGGTGTTGAAGAAGGCGGCGTTGACGCACTTAAAGCTGAAGTTCGTAAGAACATGCAGCGTGAGCTAGACCAAACGCTTAAAGCACAAGTTAAAGAAGACGTAATCTCTAAACTTGTTGAAGCTAACGAGATTGATATTCCTCAAGCGCTTATCGATCAAGAAGTAAACGCGCTACGCGAGCAAGCGAAGCAACGTTTCAGCCAACAAGGCGGTGGTCAGAACCTTCCAGACCTTCCTGCGGAACTGTTTACTGACAACGCTAAGCGTCGCGTATCTATTGGTCTACTTCTAGGTGAAGTAATCAAAGAAAACGAACTAAAAGCAGACGAAGCTAAAGTTAACGAGATGATCGAAACTGCAGCTTCTGCGTATGAAGATCCACAAGAAGTTGTTGACTACTACAACAACAATCAAGAGCTTATGCAGCAAATGCAAAACGTTGCGCTAGAAGAACAAGCGATTGAGTGGGTTCTTGAGCAAGCAAAAGTTACTGAAGTAACTAAAGCTTTTGACGAGGTTATGAACAAACAGGCGTAATTTTTTACTGTCTGATTGACAATACTTGTCAGCAACTGCTTAAATGCTCGGAGCCTTCCGAGCATTTTTGTTTTTAACGCTAGATAATCAAGGTAGCTATGACTAATACCCCGTTTGACCCAATGAATGCACTTGTTCCTATGGTTGTTGAGCAAACCTCAAAAGGTGAGCGCTCATACGACATTTACTCTCGTCTTCTAAAAGAAAACGTAATTTTCTTAGTTGGACAAGTTGAAGATCACATGGCCAACCTCATCGTTGCTCAAATGTTGTTCTTAGAAGCTGAGAACCCAGAGAAAGATATTTTCTTGTATATTAATTCTCCTGGCGGCTCTGTGACTGCTGGTATGGCAATCTATGACACTATGAGATTCATTAAGCCAGACGTGAGCACAGTGTGTATGGGCCAAGCTGCAAGCATGGGCGCATTTCTACTCTCTGCAGGAGCAAAAGGTAAGCGCTATTGTCTACCTAACTCGCGCGTTATGATTCACCAACCTCTTGGTGGTTTCCAAGGTCAGGCGTCTGATTTTGAAATACATGCGAAAGAAATTCTGTCTATTAAAGAGAAGTTGAATCGCCTAATGGCAGACCATACCGGTCAAGACTATGAAAAAGTCGCGCGCGACACAGACCGTGATAACTTTTTAAGTGCAACCGAGGCAAAAGATTACGGCCTAGTTGACCAAGTTTTAGCAAATCGATCTGACGTAGCCGGAACTAAGTAGTATAGTTATAGATGACCCGAGCCAGTGCATAGCACGAATTTGGTTTTCGGCTCGGGTAAGGCAGAGGCAAAAGTAATGAGTGATAAGCAAAGCGGTGACGGTGATAACAAGCTACTGTACTGTTCGTTTTGTGGCAAAAGCCAACACGAAGTAAGAAAGTTAATAGCAGGCCCGTCGGTATTTATTTGCGACGAGTGTGTTGAGTTATGTAACGATATCATTCGCGAAGAAATTAAGGAAATCGCGCCTAAGCAAAAGCAGGACGCTTTACCTAAACCAACGGAAATTCATGCTCATCTTGACGATTATGTTATCGGCCAAGAACATGCAAAGAAGGTGTTATCAGTAGCGGTTTATAACCACTACAAGCGTTTGCGCAATGGCGATGTTCACGAAGGCGTAGAGCTTGGCAAAAGTAACATTCTGTTAATTGGCCCAACGGGCAGTGGTAAAACACTGTTAGCAGAGACACTTGCGCGTCTACTCGACGTCCCATTTACCATGGCAGACGCAACCACGCTTACAGAAGCTGGCTACGTGGGTGAAGATGTTGAGAATATTATTCAAAAACTTCTTCAAAAGTGTGATTACGATGTTGAGAAAGCGCAGCGCGGTATCGTTTACATTGACGAAATCGACAAAATTTCTCGTAAGTCAGACAATCCATCAATCACTCGTGACGTATCGGGTGAAGGTGTTCAGCAAGCGCTTCTTAAGCTGATTGAAGGTACAGTTGCGTCTGTTCCTCCGCAAGGTGGGCGTAAGCATCCTCAGCAAGAGTTTTTGCAAGTTGATACTTCGAAAATACTGTTTATCTGTGGTGGTGCGTTTGCGGGCCTTGATAAAGTAATTGAACAGCGAGCTCAAAAAGACACAGGTATTGGGTTTGGTGCTACGGTTAAGTCTAAAGACAACAGTAAGCAAATTAGCGAACTGTTCAAACAGGTTGAACCTGAAGACTTAGTGAAATACGGATTAATTCCAGAATTCATCGGTCGTCTTCCTGTGGTTACCAGCCTTGAAGAGTTGAACGAAGAGGCGCTAATTCAAATTTTACGTGAACCTAAGAATGCAATCACCAAACAGTATGGTGCATTGTTCTCTATGGAAGACGTTGAACTAGAGTTCCGTGACGATGCACTTAACGCTATTGCTAAAAAGGCAATGGATCGCAAGACCGGTGCTCGAGGCCTTCGCTCAATTGTTGAAGCGGTTCTGCTTGATACCATGTACGACCTTCCTTCAATGGAAGACGTAAGCAAAGTGGTTATCGATGAAACGGTAATTCGCGGTGAATCAAAGCCCATTTTGATTTACGACAGTAATGAAAAAAAGGCCGCATCTGAATAGATGTTAGCTTGAATCAAAAAAGGTCCTGCGGGACCTTTTTTTGTTTGTATAGGTAGATATTACGCAATCTTGTGATAACCGACAGGAAATGAAGAGGTAATATCGAAAGTGGTTGATATTTAAGCGAACAAGAGCCGTAAAGCTATCCTTTCTACTAGATTTTTGAGTTTACTGTTGCCATTCGAAGCAAAATCGATAATGGTTATATTAAGGTCAATAGGCCCTAGAGCAGGGAAGGTAAGGTTAAGGAATTAACGCACTTTAATAAGTTTCGATTGAACTTTGCTCTTGCATCCCCATATAAAAATGACATTTCAAACTAATTGAGAACAAGTATGACAGTTGAGCGTGAAAATCGCATTGAAATTCCTGTGCTTGCCTTGCGGGACGTGGTTGTTTACCCGCATATGGTCATACCCCTATTTGTTGGGCGTGAGAAATCAATTCGTTGCCTTGAAGCGGCGATGGATAATGACAAACAAATTTTCCTAGTAGCACAAAAGGATGCGGGTGTAGATGAACCTGAAGCGGATGACATTTACACTGTAGGTACCATTGCTACTATTCTTCAACTTCTGAAATTACCTGACGGTACGGTGAAAGTGCTGGTAGAAGGTAGTGTACGCGGCGAAATCGAAAGCTATAAGCAATCAGAGCCTTTCTTTGTTGCTAACGTCGATAAGTTAGAGGATGAAAGTATTGATGAGAGTGAACAAGAAGTCTTGATTCGCTCAGCAGTTTCGCAGTTTGAAGGCTACGTGAAACTGAATAAGAAAATTCCACCAGAAGTACTTACATCACTAAATGGTATAGAAGATGCGGCCCGCTTGGCAGACACAATGGCTGCCCATATGCCACTTAAGCTTACTGAAAAGCAAAAAGTGCTAGAGATGCAGGGTATAAATGAGCGTCTTGAGTACCTGATGGCTCTGATGGAAGGCGAAATTGATTTGCTGCAGGTCGAAAAGAAAATTCGAACCCGCGTTAAAAAGCAAATGGAAAAAAGCCAGCGCGAATATTATTTGAATGAGCAAATGAAAGCCATTCAAAAAGAGTTGGGTGAGTTAGACGATGCGCCCGATGAATTCGAGGCGCTATCTAAAAAAATTGCCGACGCGAAAATGCCGAAAGAGGCAGAAGATAAGGCGAAAGCTGAACTTCAAAAGCTAAAAATGATGTCACCGATGTCTGCAGAAGCCACTGTTCTTCGAAGCTACATTGATTGGCTTACTAACGTTCCGTGGAATAAGCGTTCGCCGGTGAAGAAAGATCTTTCACGGGCTGAAAGTGTGCTTAACGAAGACCATTACGGCCTCGAAAAGGTAAAAGAACGTATTCTTGAGTATTTGGCGGTTCAACAGCGCGTTAAGAAGCTTAAAGGCCCGATTCTATGTCTTGTGGGGCCTCCTGGTGTAGGTAAAACCTCGCTTGGCCAGTCTGTCGCTAAAGCGACGGGACGTAAATATGTCCGTATGGCCTTGGGCGGCGTGCGAGACGAGGCCGAAATACGTGGTCACCGTCGTACGTACATAGGCTCACTGCCGGGTAAACTCGTTCAAAAAATGGCGAAAGTCGGGGTTAAAAACCCACTATTCTTGCTTGATGAAATCGATAAGATGTCATCAGATATGCGAGGCGACCCTGCTTCAGCGCTTTTAGAAGTGCTAGATCCAGAACAAAACAACAGCTTTAGTGATCACTATTTAGAAGTTGATTACGATTTATCTGATGTTATGTTTGTCGCAACCTCTAACAGCATGAATATCCCTGGTCCGTTACTTGACCGTATGGAAGTAATTCGCCTATCTGGTTATACCGAAGACGAAAAGCTTAACATTGCGAAGAACCATTTGATTAGTAAGCAAATGGAGCGCAATGGCCTTAAGGCGAAAGAGCTTGAGATTACAGATTCTGCCGTTATTGGCATGATTCGTTACTACACGCGTGAAGCGGGTGTTAGAAGCTTAGAGCGCGAAGTGTCTAAGGTATGCCGTAAAGCGGTTAAAGATATCTTACTTACGAAAAGCAAAGATAAGGTGGTTGTTACTCAAGATAATCTTAAAGACTATCTTGGTGTTCAGCGCTTTGACTACGGTAAAGCCGACAAAGATAACCAAATCGGTCAGGTTACTGGTTTAGCGTGGACACAAGTAGGTGGTGACTTACTGACCATCGAAACCACATCGGTTCCGGGTAAAGGAAAAATGACGTCTACAGGCTCTTTGGGCGACGTCATGCAGGAGTCAATCAAGGCGGCGATGACAGTGGTAAGAAGTCGCGCTGAAAAGCTTCGCATAAACGATGACTTCTACGAGAAACGTGATATTCATGTGCACGTACCTGAAGGTGCTACGCCGAAAGATGGCCCTAGCGCAGGTATTGCAATGTGTACTGCACTTGTCTCGTCACTTACGGGTAACCCTGTGAAGTGCGATGTAGCTATGACCGGTGAAATTACCCTACGTGGTGAGGTGCTTGCTATTGGTGGACTTAAAGAAAAGCTATTAGCAGCACATAGAGGCGGTATCAAGACTGTCGTTATTCCGAAAGATAACGAACGCGATTTAGAAGAAATACCAGATAACGTGAAAAAAGATTTATCAATTCACCCAGTTAAATGGATTGATGAAGTACTTGATATTGCGCTTCAAGAGCCTGTAGAAAGCTTTGAAGTGGTTAAAAAGTAACAGGTTGGCAAGGCTGTATCCCTTAATTTTAAAGGCATACAGCCATATTTTTTCTATAAATTTGCAATAATTGATTAAAAAGTGTGCATTAAGCGAAAGAAAAGCCCATTTTTTTTAAAATAGGGCTTTCAAGTCGCAAAAGTTGTGTTACCTTTAAGTGGTATTCGCTTGAAGCCTTGCCACAAAAGGGATTGCAGCGATTCATTTAAAAAGTTAATTATTTGTGACTGAAGCTTGATGTTAACGATCAAGCTTGCTATAACGTCCAAGCAAAATCGTTTTGGATAAACAGTATAATAACAATCGAAGGGGATCTAATTGTGAACAAGTCTCAACTTATCGACCAAATTGCTGCTGGTGCAGACATTTCTAAAGCAGCTGCTGGCCGCGCTCTTGACGCATTCACTGACTCAGTAACTGCGGCGCTTAAAGACGGCGACCAAGTTGCACTAGTAGGCTTTGGTACTTTCTCAGTTCGCGAACGTTCAGCTCGCAGTGGCCGTAACCCACAAACTGGTGAGACTATTCAGATTTCAGCAGCGAAAGTTCCATCTTTCAAAGCTGGTAAAGCACTGAAAGACGCTTGTAACTAAGTACAAAAATTATAGAAAAAGGCGATGGCTAGTCCATCGCCTTTTTTATTTCTAAACCAAAGAATTCGATAATGGGGTCAGAGTAACGACTCTGACCCCAATATTTAAAAAGTAAAAATACCCTCGTTAGGCATGTCGATTCTTATACATGCTATTGCAACGCCTTTACTTGACGAAAGACATTACAAATAGTTTGTTTTGGCGTTTATATTCGGCGGCATTGGGTTATAATCATCGCTTATTTTACCTTGAGCTCGCCCGCAAGTGATGGGTTAGGGTAATTGTAGTAAGCAACGGAGTTGAAGAACAATCATGCTAGAAAGAATCAGAGAAGGTTCTCAAGGCCCTTGGGCGATGGCCATTATTGCGCTTATCGTTTTAAGTTTCGTATTCGCAGGTGTGGGTAGCTACCTAACATCATCAGGCACTACCGCAGTAGCAACTGTAAACGGCGAAGAAATTTCGGCACAAGAACTAGAACGTGCATACCAAAACCAGCGTGCACAAATGGAGTCACAGTACGGCGAAAGCATCGCGCAGCTTTTCTCTAGCGAACAATACCTCGCAGATTTTAGAAAAAATGTACTGGACAGACTTATTGCTGAAAAGCTGATTCAGCAACAGGCTACCGATATGGGCTTGCGCGTAAGCGATGAACAAATTCGTGAAACGATAGTGCAAATGCCTGAATTTCAGTTTGGTGGTCAGTTTGATAACGAGCGTTTTCAAGCTATTCTCCGTCAAAATGGTTTTCAAGTTGCAGACTTCCGCGATTACCTAAGAACGCAGATGACTCAGAATCAGTTGGCCGCAGCGTTAACGAATTCTTCATTTTCTCTAGATGGCGAAGTGCAGCAGGCTAATGCCCTTCAACGTCAAACTCGTGATGCGAAATACGTATTAGTAAGCTCTGACGAATTTGCCAGTTCTATCGAAGTTACAGATGCTGATGTAGAAGCGTTCTACAACAACAATATTGCTTCGTTCGATACTGAAGAGCAGGTAAAACTGGCTTATGTAAAACTAAGCGTTGAAGACCTAAAAGGTCGCGTTTCTGTAGATGAAGAAGCAGTACGTACTTATTACGACAATAATCTGGGAAGCTATGGAACTGAAGAGGAACGCCGAGTTTCACACATCCTTATCGAAGCAGGTGATGACCAAGACGCTGCGAAAGCAAAAGCAGAGTCATTGAAAACTGAGCTTGATAACGGTGCCGACTTTGCAGTGCTCGCTGAAGAAAACTCTGACGATACATTCTCAGCTGAGAACGGCGGTGACCTAGACTTCATTACACCTGAAATGATGGACCCGGCATTCGATGAAGCTGCGTTTGCTTTAGAAAACGTCGGTGATGTATCTGACGTTGTTGAGACCGAGTTTGGCTTTCACATTATTAAGTTAACAGACATTAAAGAAGCGCAGGTAAAATCATTTGATGAAGTGGCTAGCGAGATTCGCGATACCCTTCTTTACGATGCAGCGATGGAGAAGTACTTTGAGCTTCAAAATACCCTAGCTGAAATTGCGTTTGAAGTACCAGATACACTTGAAGATGCAGCTAATGCAGTAGATCTACCTATACAAGAGTCTGTTCTTTTCAGTCGTAACACGGCACCTACTGAACTGAGTTTCCCAGGCTTGCTCGATGTCGCTTTCTCATCTGAGTTAGTTGAAGAAGGTCTTAACAGCGATATCATTGAGCTTGATGACGAAACGGTAGTTGTTGCACGTGTTATTGAGCATCAACCACAGCGCACTCAGTCGCTAGATGAAGTGCGCGACGGAATTGAAGCATCAGTAAAAGCGGAAAAAGCGAAAGAAGCAGCAGAAGCTTGGGCCTTTGATATTGCACAAAAAGTACGCGCAGAAGAAAGTGTTGAAAGCGAACTGGCGGAAAAATCAGTAGCTTGGGAAACGGCTGCAGCAGTGCCAAGATCAGGTGGTACGCTAGCACGTGCATTGGTTGATACACTTTTCTCACTGGGTCTTGAAGGTGAAGATAAGGTTGACGTAGCAACAACAGTTAATGGCGATGTTGCAGTTGTTATGCTAGAAGGCGTAAATGCTGCTCCTGAGCTTGAAAACGAGCTAGGTGAAAGCCTGAAACAGCGTCTTGCTCAAGTACAAGGTCAACGTGTTTATCAGCAGTATATCGATGCGCTTCGCGCAAATGCTGACGTGACTATTTCTGAGTCATTGTAAGTAGGTTGAGCCACTCGATTGTAGGGTGGCAACAATAAGAAATAGTAAAAAGCCAGCTTTTAAAATGAGCTGGCTTTTTTGTTCGCCTAACTTTTTGGCAAATGGTTATTTAATGGGTGCTGCAGCGTAATCAATGCTGCCGTAAACCTACTTGTTAATCACTCAGGCTTTATAGGGTTAGTACGAAGAAATAGACTTTATGGCAAAAAAGAGCTAATTCGTTAAAAACAACATAAGTGTATAAAACGCGGCAATAACACCGGATAGCACGAATATGTAAAGAAACCCCTGCTTACCTTGTTCGAGAGTATATTTATTGGCTTGCAAATATCCAAACCAAAGTAATGACAAGATAAGGGGTATTAAAACAATTATTTTTAACACAGTAATGCCTTCTTATAAGTTGTGGCCTATTTATAACAATGTGCGGAGCTATAGACAAATATTAGAAAGGCCGGTCGAAACTGTCATACACCTGCAGTAGTCCTTTCCAACCATTTACGCTATACGGGTTTTGGCTTCGTTGTCATGCCTTTGTCGCAAATCTGTTATTAGTGTGTCACTTTAAATTTGTGTAATAGACCCATGTTTCTAAATTGGGGTACATGAATGTCAATTCAGCCTTTACCTTCTTTAGCGCTGGCGCGCAGTATTCACTTTGCCGAAGTACTAATGGCTAGAGAGTCTATCACTCCAATAGATGCGGGTTGTCAAAGCTACCTAATCTATAAGCTTGAAAAGCTTGGTTTTACATGTGAAAAGCATAAGATTAATGGCGTCAAGAACCTCATTGCCAGATGGGGGCAGGGGTCTGTTCACTTAGCATTTAGCGGCCATACTGATGTCGTGCCTCCTGGCCCTCTTGATAAGTGGAAATCTCCCCCTTTCAGCCCGGTCATAAGTAAAAATAAACTTTACGGACGCGGTGCTGCCGACATGAAAACAGGCATTGCAGCTATGCTAGCTGCGACTGAGCGAACTATTGCCTCTTTAGATCCTGATAAAATATCTTACTGGTGGCTAATCACCAGTGATGAAGAGGGGGAGGCGGAGTGGGGCTCTAAATGGATAGCAGAATATTTAGCATCTAAAAATGTACAGCTCGATATGTGCCTAGTGGGCGAACCTTCGGCATCTGCAAAAACCGGCGATACGATAAAGATTGGTCGCAGGGGCTCACTTTCAGGCACTATCCATATTGCAGGAAAGCAAGGCCATGTGGCCTACCCAAAGACAGCGGTGAATGCTATTCACAAAGCGAGTAGAGTGGTTAATGCACTAACTCAATATCCTTTTGATACAGGAAGCGATGACTTTCCTGGCACCACGCTTCAAGTAACGCATATGGATACAGGAAGCTTCACCGATAACATAGTGCCTAGTGCTGTTCGTATAGAGTTCAACGTAAGATACTCGTGGCAGTTTGATCAAGAGCGCTTATCTGCTTTGCTACGCAATATCATCAATACCGTTGATGTAGAAGCCGAAGTCAGCTTTTCAAGGCCCTGTGAAGCATACTTAAGCAAGCCTAATAGTAATGCAGAGTGTTGCCTAATAGCTTGCGTTGAGAAAGCCATTAAAGCCGCCACAGGTCGTTATCCAGTGATAAGTACATCCGGCGGCACGTCAGATGGGCGTTTTTTTGCGAGTGAGCATACGCAGGTGGTTGAAGTCGGCGTCCCTAACACCACTATTCATCAGGTAAATGAACACATTCACTTATCTGACTTGCTCACACTTGAAGATATCTACACAGATATACTTAAAAATGTTGGCGGTCGATAATTACATTTGATATTTCTAGTAAAAAAGAAAAGGGAGCGTCAGTTAGGCGCTCCCTTTTTAGCTTTTGCGTAGGCTTTATAAAAGACGTGTTCTTTCCTAATGTATTAGGCAGTGGCTTTAAGCTGAATGTCAGTTAAATAGCGTTTGCGCTTTTTTTCGGTGAGCGTTTGCATATCAACTACCACCAAACCATCAATACAATCATTGAAATCCGGGTCGACATTAAAACCTAAGAACGCCACACCACCGTCTTTAGACAGTTCAGAGTATTGCTTATAAAGCGTTGGAACGTTAACGCCCATATTAGCCAATAAATCCTTTAGCTCGGTAAATTCGGCTTTGTAATCGTTACCTTTGAATTGATGTAGCGCATCGTTAGCCATTTGATAAGGGCGTTTACAGGTCGCTTCACCAAACTTTGCAGGAAAATACGTGGAGTAAAATTGTACCAATAGGTCTTTAGCAGGTTCTGGATAGGCATTACTAAGTGACACTGCACCAAATAGATAACGATATTTGGGATAACGACTTAAAAATGCGCCAATACCAAACCACAAGTAATCTAAACTGCGTTTGCCCCAGTAGCGAGGCTGAACAAAGCTTCGCCCTAATTCTAGGCCTTGCTTAAAAAGTTTGTCGTTGTTTTTTCCGTAATTAAATAAAGTGGCAGAGTAAAGCCCGGTAGGGTGGTCGGGCGCTGTCAAAAGTTCTGCATCGCCAAAGCGATAGGCGCCTACAATTTCCAAGTCGCTGTCGTCCCATAGTACAAGGTGATAATAATAAGAGTCGTATTGATCAATATCTCTACGTTTATTGGTGCCTTCTCCCACGGCGCGAAATGCGACTTCTCGCAAGCGGCCTATCTCACGCATAATTGGCGAGCAGCTTTTGTGCTGATACAGGTAGATAGACTTTCCATCACCCGTTTCTCCGAGATGCTCACATTCTCGAATAGCGCGGGCGAGCTCTTTTCTGTCTTCGGGCATAGCAATAGACGCCTGCGTTTCAAATACACCTTTCTTGTTGCTTCCAATGCGATATAGGTGGCGCTTAAACAGCTTTACCTGCTCTTTTAGCGGAATATTGGTTTGCTGGTAAGCTTCAAAAGGAATAAGTTCGCCAATGCGCATAGGTAAATGCTTTTTGCGCTGTTTGAACATTTCTTTAACCAGCAGTGCGGTGGCTAGTGGTTTGTATACCATAGACACGCTGTAAAAAAGGGGGCTATTTTTAGCGTCAATATAAACCGGCAATATCGGCGCTTTAGCTTGCTTTGCAATACGCAAAAAGCCAGTGTGCCATCGCGTGTCGCGAACACCTTGCGGGCGTAATCGAGAGACTTCACCGGCAGGAAAAATCAATATAGCACCGTCGCTTTTGAGGTGTTTTTGGATAGCCGATAAATGCTGCTTCGGTGTACCACCCTGCATATTATTTACTGGTAGCAACATATCGTGAAGAGGCTCGATAGCCATTAGCATTTCATTGGCCACTACTTTTAAGTCGTGCCGCACTTCACTAACTAGTTTAATTAGCGCAAGGGCATCGAGAGAGCCAATAGGGTGGTTCGCGATAATTACCACTTTGCCTTCGCTTGGAATACGTTCTTTTTCCACATCACGGGTGGAGTAGCTGATATTGAAGTACTCCAACACTTGTTCTACAAAATCAATGTCTTCATAGTGCGGATAGGTTTCACCAAATTCGGTAATTTCGCGTTCGTGAAGAAGGTGTCTTAATACGAAAGACAGCGATTTAAACAGAATAGGATTGTTCGCTACTTGAGGATAATGCTTGTTCAGTACGTCGTTTACAGTAAACATAGAACCTGTTTCTCTTTCGGTTTTGGCGAACAATAGCAGGACAATATGACGCTTTTTACACAGTTTGATGGCAGTTATTTGACAGTGTTAAAAAGATGTTATTGATGCTGGCTCGACAAGTTTGTTTCGCGTAGAAGGGTTCAACAAAAGCAGTGATAGGGGGCCTGTAAGCCCCCCCAGAAAAGTAGCAGTAACTACGCAGCTTTTGATCGAGAGGTTTTGGTTGTGATTGATGTTACCGTAGCTGATTCTAGTGAATCGAGATAATGAATAAGAGATAAATTACCATTCATGTCTTCAGCGAGAGCGCTACAGTTTTCTATCCAGTCACCATCATTAATGTAGTGTATGCCGTTTTCAAAACTGCTTTCAGGGTGATGAATATGACCACACACTACACCATCTAGCCCCATATCGTCGGCACGCTTGCAGCATGCTTCGCGATATCGAGCAATGGCTTCATTTGCTCCTCTAATATGCTTTTTAATGTAGCCCGCTAGTGACCAGTATTCCCGCTTGCGCCACGCGCGCAAACGGTTGAATTCGCGATTTAGAAAAAGCAAGAGGTCATAACCTTTATCGCCAATCCACGCATGGAATTTGCCCATGGTCACATCGCCATCGAACTGATCGCCATGTAAAACCAGGTAACGTTTTCCCTGTGCCGTGGTGTGCACCAGCTCACGCTCTATTTCAATATCGCCAAAGGCCATACCAGAGTAAGATTGAATTGGCTCATCATGATTACCGGGTAAATACACTACACGTGTACCTTCCTGACTCATTTGCATGAATTTATGCATGACTTGATTGTGTGCTTTTGGCCAGCGAAATTGCTTCGTCATTTGCCACATATCAACAATGTCACCCACCAAATACAAGGTGTCTACTGTGATGCTGTCCAGAAAGGAAAGTAAGTATTCAGCTTTGGAGTCGCGATTTCCCAAATGGATATCTGAAAGCCAAAGCGTACGATAGTGTGTCTTTTTCATAGCGGTTTCCCAAAGCGATGCCTTGGACCGTCACTATAGGTCTGCAAATTGACACTACCGTGACGCTTGCTTGACTATTGTGTTACAGAAACGCAAGCGCTGTTATAGCCCCAACTTATTCGCCACTTCTGAAAGCTTCTCTCGCATCCATATATTGACTAAATCATCATCGGCATTTTTATGCCAGTACATGTGTACGGGGAGTGGCGGTACCTCAAACGGAAGGGGCAAGATTTCAATATCGAATTTATTACTGAATTGTTGAGCAAATCGCGTTGGCATTGTCAGCAAAAGGTCGCACTGACTCACCACATTAACAGCGGCAAAGTAGTGTTCACATTGCAGGGATATTTTTCGATGTAAATTGTGTTGGGCAAGGGCAAGATCAACAGTGTCCAGCTTGGAGTCTTTCAAAGACACGAGCGCATGCTGTGCCGCTGAGTAGCGCTCAATACTGGGATTGTCCAGGTAGTTATTTGTTGGTGCACATACTACAACAAAGGTTTCCTCGCAGATAAACTGAGAACGTATCTCACTGCTGGTAGGAACGAGGGCATCAATGACAATATCGATCTCTTTGTTAGTAAGTGCGGGGGCAAGTTCGGGCCAGGTTACCTGCCTGCTATTTACCGTGATATTAGGCGTGTTTTGAACAAGTTCAGGAATTAATGTTGGAAAAAATATAGATTCTAAAATATCGCGCAACCCAAGGTTAACCGTGCGTGGTTTATCACCTATGTCGAACTCCACCTTGCCTTTTAAAGTATTTTCAAGGGTTTCAATTGATGTCACGACCGATGTAATGATGCCTTGGCAGAACGGGGTAGGCACGACTTGTCGCCCGTGACGAATAAATAGCGGATCATCAAATTTGTCTCGTAACCGCCCTAGTGCGTGACTTACTGCAGGCTGAGTAATATGTAGTACATTAGCGGCTTTCGTAATACTGCCGTGCTCATAGACTGCACGTAGCACCACGAATAAATTAAAATCTAATTTTCCATGCATATTATTTATGGGTTTCCATAATAAGGCATCATTTTTATTTATTATTTAACAGAGTACACTGGCTTAAATGTTAATAAAAGGTTTCTTTTGTAAGGGGCGTGTGCATGCAGGCATCTGTACTTACCGAGGTGTTGTTACCTCTAGCGTTGGCATTTGTGATGTTTGGCATGGGGCTAACCCTAACCCTTGCTGACTTTGCCCGATTGATTAAAGCGCCTAAGGCGGTCGTAACCGGCTTTATAGGTCAAATTATCTTGTTGCCTTTGCTAGCTTTAGGTTTATGTATTGCGTTTGGGGTGCCCGACTATATTGCTGTTGGCGTAATGGTTTTAGCTGCTTGTCCTGGCGGTACTACCAGTAATTTAATCAGCCATATTGCAAAAGCCAACCTAGCCCTTTCAGTTAGCCTAACCGCTATTTCTACTATTGCTTGTGTATTTACCACGCCGTTTATTATCCAATTTGCGATTGATTACTTTGTAAAAGAAAACTCGCCAGAATTTTCTATCATCCAAACCGTTATAGGGCTCGTCGGCGTGTCGATTCTACCGGTCGTTATTGGCATGACAATTCGTCGATTTTATCTGGTGTTTGCCAAGAAAACAGAGAACTTTTTTCGGCAGTTTTCTATGTATTTCATGTTGCTCATGATTGTCGGCGTTCTGGTTTCTGAAAGAAATAATTTAGCCGCGTCCTTTGAAAACGCGTTTTTGATATGTTTAACGTTAAATTTATTATCGGTATTGTTAGGCCTCGGGCTTGCTAAGCTTTCAAACCTAGCATTTAAAGACTCGCTCACGCTGGCCATTGAAATAGGCGTGCAAAACGCAGCGCTTGCCATGCTGGTATGCATTACCTTTTTACAAGCGCCTGACTATGCCATCGCTCCCGGCGTGTACGGCATAGCAATGTACATCGGGCCCGCTTTATTAGCTCTGTGGGCAAAACGAAATGCCAGAATAGCAGTCAAAGCTACCCCCAAAATACTCGTGAAATAATAATAAGTAGGAAATACACCATGCGCATATTGATTACCGGTGGCGCTACCGGCTTAGGTCAAGCCATTGCTCTTAAGTGGGCGGAAAAATGGATAAACAACGATAAAAATATAAATATTTGCATTGCCGATATTAATCAAGAAAGGGGTGTTGAAACGGTAGATATGCTTTCTGCACAAGGTGCAAATGCGTTTTATGTTCACTGCGATATAACCTCTGACAATGACGTTAAAGCGCTAGCGCAAACTATCGAAACTCGATGGGGCAGCGTTGACTATGTGTTTAATAACGCTGGGGTCGCTACGGGGGGGAGTCTTTTAGACGAAACTATCGATCAGTGGCAGTGGGTATTCGATATTAACGTGTTAGGCATGGTAAGAGTAAGTCGTGCGCTATTACCGTTAATGCGAAAGCAAGGCAGTGGTTACTTTATTAATGTTGCTTCGCAAGCAGGGCTAACGCCTATTCCTTATATGGGAAGTTACAACGCAGTTAAAGCTGCAGTCGTGTCGTTTTCTGAAACTATGAAGTTGGAACTAGCACCAGACAATATAAACGTTAGTGTGGTTTGCCCTAGCTTCTTCAAAACAAATTTAGATGAGTCGATGCGAAGTAGCAATCCTGCCTCGCATAAGATGATCAACAAGTTTTTCGCTAAGGCAGATATGACTAAAGAAGAAGTGGCAGAGTCAATATATCAACAAGTCAGCCAAGGGAAGTTCCTTATTCTTACTCACAAGTTAGGCAAACGTGCGTTCTTATTGAAAAAGCTGTTACCCACGCAGCGCTATATAAGCAATATGCTCAATCAAACTAAAACGATGAAACGAGCAATGGAAAAGCACAATTAAATAATAAAAATAGGCTTTTTGTTATCGCTTTTTTGCCAGAAACCTTATTACCACTCGCTAGTATGAGTTAGGTGATGATCTGCGAAAGACAAAATTAGTTTCGAATAAATGCCTACCAATAACTAGGTTTGAATAAGCGTTTGATACAAAAATAAAGAAGAACGATATATGCAACAACAGGTAGTAGATAAAGCGGATAGCGTGCGAGCAGGAGAAGAGCTAGACGTCGGCGCTGTACACAATTGGCTTAAAGAATATATTAATGCATCTAATCCATCCTTGGCAGCGGCTATACAAAGCAGCGAGGCTTTGCCTAAAGTCACCCAGTATTCTGGGGGCGCTTCTAATTGGACGTACTGCTTGGACTATCAAGGCAGTAAACAAAACCAGAGCGAACAAACGTCATTAATTTTGCGTAGAGCACCAGCAGGTACAAAAGCCAAAGGGGCCCACGATATGGGGCGGGAGTATCGATTGCAGCACGCGCTAAAGCCCGTATATCGCTATGTGCCTGAAATGCTTGGGCTTTGTGAAGATGAAAGCATATTAGGCACTGAGTTCTACCTAATGGAAAAATTTACTGGTGTAATCCCCCGAAAGAACTTACCCAGAGGCTTAAACACGTCTGAACAGCAAACCAAGCAGCTTTGCACTAATGTACTTGATAGTTTAATTGAACTTCATAAAGTGGATTATAGAAAAGCAGGGCTTGAGCACTTGGGGAAAGGTGCTGGGTACATAGAGCGGCAAATAAGCGGGTGGAGCGAGCGTTACAGTAAAGCAAAAACCTGGAATGTACCCTCGGGTAAAAAAATTATGCGCTGGCTAGAGAACAACATGCCTGCGAATGAACGCATTTGTATAACGCACAATGACTTCAGGTTCGACAACGTGGTGTTAAAGCCAGATAATTATACGCAAATTATCGGTGTGTTGGACTGGGAGCTAGCCACCTTAGGTGACCCGCTTATGGACTTAGGCAATACCTTGGCGTATTGGGTGCAAGCTGATGATGACTTTTTAGCGCAATCAACGCGTCGTCAGCCAACTCACCTACCGGGAATGCTCACGCGTAAACAAGTTGTGGCGTATTACTGCAAAGAAATGGAGATAGATGTAGAAGATTTTGCTTTCTATGAGGTTTACGGACTTTTCCGTTTAGCCGGTATTGCCCAGCAAATCTACTATCGCTATCACCACAAGCAAACCAATAATCCAGCTTTTAAGAACTTTTGGATATTCATTCATTACTTAATGTGGCGCTGTAATAAGGCCATAAAAGCATCAGGAAAACGATAATGACAACAAGACGCAATATTCTGATCACGGGCGCGAGTTCCGGCTTAGGCAAGGGAATGGCGATTGAGTTTGCCAAACAAGGATGTAACTTAGCGCTATGCGCAAGACGCTTTGAGAACTTAGAAAAACTGAAAGAAGAATTACTTTCAATTAACCCAAACATTGACGTGTACATTCGCTCACTTGATGTAAATGATCACGATGCGGTTTTTGAAGTGTTCGACGCATTCAAAGCAGACATGGGAACACTCGATAGAGTCATCGTGAATGCAGGGATGGGGAAGGGAGCCTCAATTGGTACAGGTTATTTCCACGCTAACAAACAAACGGCGGTAACAAACTTTGTGTCGGCGCTAGCGCAATGCGAGGCGGCAATGTCTATTTTTAGAGCACAAAATAGTGGTCATCTAGTAACGATATCATCCATTAGCGCTGTACGCGGCTTTAGGCGCGCCATGACTGTATATGCGGCAACGAAAGCAGGGCTTACGTCAATGACCGAAGGCATTCGAATGGATGTAATGAATACGCCGATTAACGTCACCTGTATTCACCCCGGTTTCATTCACAGCGAGATAAACGAAAAAGTAGAGAAGGTGCCGTTTATCGTTGATACCGATGTGGGCTGTCGCGCTATGGTGAATGCAATCAATAAAGAAAAGGCGAATGCGTTTGTGCCAAGCTGGCCGTGGGCAATTCTTCACTGGATCATGCGTATCGCACCAGCAAGCTCAATAAGGAAAATGAGCTGATAAGCATATAGCTTGAGTGTGAACACACCGCAAAAACTTTTTATCTAGTGATAGAGCTCGCCTAATGGCGGGCTTTAAACTTGTAAGTCTAATGCCTAGTCGGAAATGATAAATAAACGTTGATTTGATTACAGGTACAAAAAAAGCGCCGAAGGGCGCTTTTTTACTACTAATCGTAAAGATTAACCTAGTGCTTTGATTTGTGCAGCTAGACGGCTCTTATGACGAGCAGCTTTGTTCTTGTGAATCAAGCCTTTAGTAGCCATTCTGTCAAGTACTGGAGTAGCAGCAGTAAGTGCAGCTTGTGCCGCTTCTTTGTCACCGCTTGCAATTGCAGCGATAACTTTCTTGATGCTTGTACGAGTCATTGAACGACGGCTAGCGTTGTGCTGACGACGCTTTTCGGCTTGGATTGCACGCTTCTTAGCAGACTTAATGTTAGCCAAGGTGTAACTCCCAAAATAAATTCATGTCAAAAACGAGGGTGCGGATTGTGCCTACCAAACGCCCAAATGTCAAACGATTTAAAACTTAAATCGTTCCGCGTTCAAACGCGCAAGCTATTGAACACAAAGTATGCTCAACACGTTGCACATTCTCTGCGAAATTTTTTGAAAGATATCTGTAAAGGAATTCTTTCCGGACATTTAAGCGATAGACATGCATAAACAACAGCACCCCATATCGGGCGCGGATTATAGCAAGAAAGTCCATAAAGGTGCACAACTATTTTGAATAAATCGTTTCGTAGACCAAAGGCTTTCGCTATTATGGCTCGCTCGCAACCTATTGTTGCCTCTTTACTTGGAGCGGACGCCTTTAATCACTCTTAAAAAAGCGTTTGCTATTCAGCCTATTCTTTACCTCTTATTGGAAGTGTGACGTGTCACGGAAGTTAATAAAATCTGGTCTTATCGTCAGTATTATGACCTTGGTCTCGCGAGTATTAGGCCTAGTACGTGATGTTGTTGTTGCCAAGCTTATGGGCGATGGGGCAGCTGCTGACGTATTTTTCTTTGCTAATAAAATTCCTAATTTTTTACGTCGCCTGTTTGCTGAGGGCGCATTCGCGCAAGCTTTTATTCCGGTATTAACCGAAGTCCACGAGAACGACGATAAAAAACAACTCAGAGAGTTTGTTGCAAAAGTCAGCGGTACATTAGGCGCAATTGTTTTTGTAGTTTCTGTCATTGGGGTAATAGCATCCCCAGTTTTGGCGGCTTTATTTGGTACAGGGTGGTTTGTGGCGTGGCTCGAAGGAGACGAGGCCGGAGATAAGTTTGTGCTCGCCTCGACCATGTTGAAAATCACCTTTCCTTACTTAGCATTTATCTCTCTAACAGGATTGGCTGGGGCAATACTCAATACCCTCAACAAATTTGCGGTTGCAGCCTTCACTCCCGTTTTACTAAACGTGTGTATTATTGCTTGCGCAATATATTTAGCTCCTACGCTGGAGCAGCCCGCTTACGCCCTTGCTTGGGGCGTGTTTATCGGCGGTATTGTGCAGTTCTTGTTTCAACTACCGTTTCTGTTCAAGGCTGGGCTTTTGGTAAAGCCAAAGTGGGGCTGGCATGATGAAAACGTAGTAAAAGTGCGTACCTTAATGATCCCAGCCTTGTTCGGTGTATCAGTAGGGCAAATCAATTTGTTGTTTGATACCTTCATCGCCAGCTTTTTAGTTACCGGTTCAATAAGCTGGTTGTACTATTCTGACAGGCTGCTTGAATTTCCTTTAGGACTGTTTGGTATTGCCATCGCAACAGTCATTTTACCTACGCTATCCCGAAACCACGTCAGTAATAATCCTAAAGCGTTTGCCGCGAATATCGATTGGGCGTTTCGTATGGTGTGTTTATTGGGCATTCCTGCCGCAGTAGGGCTCGGCGTAATGGCAAGACCTATTTTAACTGTTATCTTCCAACGCGGAGCCTTTACTGCTGAAACGGCTATTATGGCCTCTTACTCACTTACCGCGTACTCGTTTGGCTTGCTTAGCTTTATGCTGGTTAAAATTCTTGCGCCAGGTTTTTACTCTCGTCAAGACACCAAAACGCCGGTGAAATTTGGCATCTGGTGTATGGTCGCTAACATGGTGTTTAACGTAGTCCTAGCTATGCCTTTTGGTTATATAGGGCTTGCTATTGCAACTAGCATGTCTGCTACGCTCAACGCTGCTTTGCTCTATATAACGCTGCATCGTCAAGGAGTGTTTGCGCTTAGCCGCACGTCAGTTCTGTTTATAGCGCGGGTGGTAATTGCAAGTGCAGCTATGGGCGGGCTTATTTATTACCGAGATCAAGGATTAGCTTTCTTTGATTTATCGCTTTCCGCCCAAATGTTAGAAGTAGGAACAACCATTTCGCTGTCGGTCATACTGTTCATGACCACCATGGTTGTATTGGGCATGCGCCCTAGGCATTTCAGAAGCGGTGGAGAGTAAATTTCAAAGGTAGTGAAAGGACGCTGAGCGGGAATGTGCACGCGCTTGGTATTGTGCTCGTGGTCGGCTATAATCGCGAGCCTTGAATTTCTAGCAGTTAAAAGGTAGTGGCTAACAGTGGAATTTATCCGCGGGCTAAACAATGTAAAACCTCATCACAAAGGGTGTGTGCTCACTATCGGTAAGTTCGATGGTGTACACCGTGGTCATCAAGCTGTGTTGGCTAACGTGCTTGAAAAAGCGAAGTCGCTATCACTTCCTGCCACCGTGATGGTGTTTGAACCACAGCCTGAAGAAGTCTTTATGCCTGATAAAGCACCAGCGCGTATAAGCCCTCTTCGCGAAAAGTACGAATTGCTGCGTCAACAAGGTGTCGACAGACTGCTTGCTGTGCGCTTTAACGCTGAGTTTGCAAAGCAAAGTGCAGACACGTTTGTCCATGACCTACTGGTAGACAAACTAGGTGTTAAATTTCTAGTGGTTGGTGACGACTTTCGTTTTGGCAACGGTCGTAAAGGTGACTTTGAAATGCTTGAAGCGGCAGGTCGCCAATACGGTTTCGAAGTGGTAAGCACTCATAGTTTTACCATGCATGCCCATCGAATAAGTTCAACGGCTGTACGAGAGGCGTTAGCAGACAGTGACTTTGGCCTGTCTACCGAAATGCTGGGGCGCCCGTTTGCCATCCACGGTAGGGTGGTTCACGGCGAGAAAAAAGGTCGCACCATTGGTTTTCCCACCGCGAATGTCATGCTAAAACGCCAAAAAACGCCAATTCATGGCGTGTTCGCAGTACGTGTTGACGTAGATGGAAAACACTATAACGGCGTGGCGAACATTGGTACCCGTCCTACTGTTAACGGGGTAAGAAACCAGCTGGAAGTCCATATTTTTGATTTGTCATCTGACCTATACGGCAAGCCTATTACGGTGTTTCCGATGGCGAAAATAAGAGATGAAATTAAATTTGATTCTTTTGAGGCGTTGAAAGATCAAATTCAAGCAGATGCAGCACAAGCGCGTCTGTTATTAGCATAGTTAAACGTGATAAAGTCACGAAAAGTTTCTGCGCGTATTAGTTTTATTGAGCTCGATTTTTTAAACGTGGATCCTTGTTCGCGAAACGCGTAAGCAAGTCGCTTTGCTAGAACATACAAGGTCGGTCTTGCGCTAGTGAGAACGACATAAAGTTTTACGTTGAATCTTTTACATTCAGCGTTTTAATTTGAACATCGCAAAATGAATATCGCCTTCACAATGTGTTAGTGCATTGGGTGAAAATTAAGGTAACCGGATAATACAATTTTATGAGTGATTACAAAGCCACACTGAACCTTCCAGAAACTGCGTTCCCGATGCGCGGTAACCTTGCTCAGCGCGAGCCGAAAATGCTTAAAGACTGGCAGGAAAAAGGGGTATACAGCAAAATTCGTGAAGCGAAAAAAGGCAAAAAGCCATTTATTCTTCACGACGGTCCTCCTTATGCGAATGGCGATATTCACATTGGTCACGCGGTTAACAAAATTCTTAAAGACATTATTGTAAAGTCGAAAAATCTTTCTGACTTCGATTCTCCGTACGTTCCTGGGTGGGACTGCCACGGTTTGCCGATTGAATTGATGGTAGAAAAGAAAGTTGGTAAGCCAGGTAAGAAAGTTACGGCGGCTGAATTTCGTCAAAAGTGTCGCGAATATGCACAAAAGCAAATTGACGGCCAAATGGCTGACTTTAAACGCTTAGGTGTGTTTGGTGAATGGGATAACCCATATAAAACCATGGACTTCAAATCTGAAGCCGACATTATTCGCGCGCTAAGTAAAATTGTCGATTCGGGCCACCTAGAAAAGGGCTTTAAGCCTGTTCACTGGTGTACAGACTGTGGTTCAGCACTTGCTGAAGCAGAAGTTGAATACAAAGACAAAGTCTCTCCTGCCATCGACGTTAAGTTTCCAGTAGCCGATGTGGCAGCTATCGCAGAAGCGTTTGGCGTATCTGAAAGCGACTTAACCACACATAAAGCAGGCGTTGTAATTTGGACCACCACGCCGTGGACGCTGCCGGCTAACCGTGCGATTAGCTTACACCCAGAGCTTACCTATACGATTGTAGAGATTCAGCCTTCAAATGAATGGCTAGTGGTAGCACAAGATTTGCTTGAAAGCTGCATGAACCGCTACGGCGTTGAAGATTTCCGTGAAGTGGCAACCTGTACCGGTGCAGCGCTTGATAAGCTTAAAGTTAATCACCCTTTCTTAGACCTTGAAGTACCGTTAATTCTAGGCGACCACGTTACGACTGATTCTGGTACAGGTTGTGTACACACAGCACCAGCTCATGGTGTTGACGATTTTAACGTGGGCAAACAATACGATATCGAAGTGTACAATCCAGTAGGTAACAATGGCGTGTACCTTGAAAACACACCGCTATTTGCAGGCAAGTTTGTATTTAAAGCCAACGATGAAATTATCGAAACGGTTAAAGATAAGGGTAATCTTGTCTTAAACGTAAAATACGAGCACAGCTACCCGCATTGCTGGCGCCACAAAACGCCAATCATTTTCCGCGCTACGCCTCAGTGGTTTGTAAGTATGGATAAAAAAGGCCTTCGCGCTGAATCACTTGAACAAATTAAGCAAACCAAGTGGATCCCAGATTGGGGCCAAAACCGCATTGAGAAAATGGTTGAAGGTCGTCCAGACTGGTGTATCTCTCGTCAACGTACGTGGGGCGTGCCCATTCCTTTGTATGTGCACAAACTTACCGGTGAAATCCACCCAGAGTCTGCGGCATTGATGGAAAAAGTGGCACAAGAAGTTGAAGATAAAGGCATTCAAGCGTGGTGGGATCTCGATGATGCAGCACTGCTTGGTAGCGAACTAGACAACTATGAAAAAGTGACCGATACCCTAGACGTTTGGTTTGACTCAGGCGTAACGCACTACTTTGTTGTAGACCGTCGCGATGACATTCCGGCCTCTGCCGATTTATATCTTGAAGGTTCCGACCAGCATCGTGGTTGGTTTATGTCTTCGCTTATGTCATCAACAGCCATGCACGGTCACGCACCGTATAAAGAAGTGCTAACACACGGCTTTACGGTGGATGCCCACGGCAGAAAAATGTCGAAGTCGGTAGGTAATGTTGTGGCCCCTCAGGAAGTGACTAACAAATTAGGCGCAGACATCCTTCGTCTATGGGTAGCATCTACCGATTATCGCGGTGAAATTGCGGTATCGGATGAAATTTTAAAGCGTGCTGCCGATGGCTATCGCCGCGTACGTAACACCGCACGTTTCTTACTTGCAAACCTTAACGGTTTCAAAGTTGAAGATGCGGTTGCAGAAGACGATATGGTTGCCCTTGATCGCTGGATTGTAGCTCGCGCTAAGGCACTTCAAGAAGAGCTTATCGAAGCGTATGACAACTACGACTTGCTGGTAGTGTCTCAGAAGCTTACGCACTTCTGTTCAATTGAACTGGGTTCATTCTATTTAGACGTTATTAAAGACCGCCAGTACACGGCAAAATCAGATGGGCTAGCTCGTCGTTCATGCCAAACGGCCATGTATCATATCATTGAAGCATTGGTTCGCTGGATGGCGCCTATTACCAGCTTTACTGCACAAGAAATCTGGGAAACCTTACCTGGCGAGCGCAGTGAGTTTGTATTTACTGAAACTTGGTACGAAGGCTTCAACAACTTCACGCAAAGCGATACGTTTAACGATGCTCTATGGCATCAAGTGCTAAGCGTAAAAGACGCGGCAAACCAAGCAATGGAGCAGGCCCGTAAAGATGGTGAGCTAGGTGGCTCACTTGAAGCGAGCATTTCGCTTTATGCTACCGAGTCACTTTACAACGTACTTGCAAAGCTTGAAGACGAGCTACGTTTCGTACTTATTACATCAGGCGTTACGCTAACAAAAGTTGACAGTGCACCGTCTGATGCGAGAGCCACAGACGTTGAAGGTTTATGGTTGAGCGTTGATAAAGCAAGCGGTGAAAAGTGTGTTCGCTGCTGGCATCACCGTGAAGATGTAGGCTCACATGAAGGTCACGAAGAGCTT
Organism: Alteromonas sp. ABH4_453; assembly: GCF_056160665.1. Taxonomy (NCBI): domain Bacteria; kingdom Pseudomonadati; phylum Pseudomonadota; class Gammaproteobacteria; order Alteromonadales; family Alteromonadaceae; genus Alteromonas; species Alteromonas sp. ABH4_453. The sequence goes on along the minus strand of NZ_JBSWXP010000001.1, from coordinate 73,566 downwards.
TGTGGTCGCTGTGTGACAAACATTGACGGTGATGGAGAAGAACGCCACTATGCTTAAGCTTTTTCGCGAAACAGGCTTGCGTTTTTTGTGGATAAGCGCAATTGCGTTTATCCTCGACCAATGGAGTAAGTACACGGTTATCGACAGTATGTCGTTGTATCAGTCGATACAGGTATTGCCGTTTTTTAACTTTACTTACGTACATAATTACGGCGCCGCATTTAGTTTTTTAGAAAATGCAGGTGGTTGGCAGCGCTGGTTCTTCACTGCCATTGCTGTCGTGGTAAGTGTAGTGATTTTGTGGTGGCTGAAGCAGTCACCCCGTTCGCAAAAAATGCTGCCCGTAGCATTTGCATTTATTCTAGGTGGTGCACTAGGTAATGTTTACGACCGTTTAGTCCATGGTTATGTCATCGACTTCTTAGATTTTTACGTAAACAATTATCACTGGCCAGCGTTTAACATTGCTGACAGCGCAATATTTATAGGCGCGGCTTTACTCATCATCGACATGTTTAAAAATGGCGATAAACGAAGTGAAGAAAAAAGCGCTAACGTGCAAGCAAGCGGCACGAAAAGTAGCGAAACCATTAAGTAGTATTCGGAAAGGTTATGACAGATTCTTTAGTAATTGGCGCAGATAGCGAAGTTATTCTTCACTTCGATTTAAAACTTGAAGACGGTTCTGCTGCAGACAGCACTCGTGTAAACAACAAACCTGCAAAAATGGTTATGGGTGACGGAAGCCTAACACCAAATTTTGAAGCGTGTTTACTTGGGCTTGCAAAGGGCGACAAAAAGTCATTCACATTAGGCCCCGAAGACGCGTTTGGCCAGTCAGATCCTAACAATATTCACTATATGGATAGAAGTCGCTTTGGTGCTGACTTACAAGTAGAAGAAGGCATGATTCTAGCATTTTCGCAGCCAGATGGTTCGGAAATTCCGGGTATTATTCGAAGCGCTGCTGGCGATTCAGTAACGGTAGACTTCAATCATCCGTTAGCGGGTCAGACGGTTATTTTTGATGTAGAAATCATTGATGTTAAACCTGGCGCTTCAGCACAAGGTGGAAATTAGTTATGCAAATTCATTTAGCTAACCCTCGCGGCTTCTGTGCGGGCGTAGACAGAGCTATTACCATAGTTGAGCGTGCGCTAGAAATGTTCGAACCGCCAATTTATGTGCGCCACGAAGTGGTACACAACAAGTTCGTTGTAGACGGGCTGCGCGAGCGCGGTGCGCTGTTTGTGGATGAGCTGCATGAAGTGCCAGACGACAGTATCGTAATTTTTTCGGCGCACGGTGTGTCGCAAGCGGTAAGAAAAGAAGCAGATAATCGCGGTCTTAAGGTGTTCGACGCAACCTGCCCGCTGGTTACAAAGGTGCATATGGAAGTTACTCGTGCTAGCAAAACGGGCACTGAATGTATCTTGATTGGTCACGCTGGTCACCCTGAAGTAGAGGGCACCATGGGTCAGTACAGCAATGAAGAGGGCGGTATTTATTTAGTTGAATCTGAAGCTGATGTGGCAACGCTTGAAGTTAAAGATCCGACCAACCTTTATTATTGCAGCCAAACTACGTTATCTGTTGATGACACCGCCGATGTAATCGACGCCCTTCGCGCTAAGTTCCCTGAAATCAACGGCCCGAGAAAAGACGATATTTGCTATGCCACGCAGAATCGCCAAGACGCTGTGCGCGACTTATCACAAGACTGTCAGGTTCTGTTGGTTGTTGGGGCACAGAATAGCTCAAACTCGAACCGTCTTCGCGAGTTGGCTGAAAAAATTGGTGCTAAAGCTTATTTGATTGCCGACGCTAATTGCATTCAGGAAGAGTGGCTAGAAGGCATAGAGCACATTGGCGTTACCGCTGGCGCGTCTGCACCGGAAGTGTTAGTGCAAGGTGTGGTAAACAAGCTCAAAGCGTGGGGCGCGGTTTCAGCTTCTGAGCGTGCTGGTCGCGAAGAGAATGTGGAATTTGCTGTTCCTAAAGAATTGCGAGTCAAGCAAGTCGTTTAAACTTGCTACATTATCAAAGCATAAAAAAACACCGCACTTTGTTGCGGTGTTTTTTTATGCTTTTGTCTACTGGAAATTCAACGGCTTACGAATAGATAATAATACCTTAAATCAAAAGAGCTTTTAGCCAATTGCAAATTTAGCGCGAGGGAAGCGGCGTCATCTCATCAATAGTTCTAACGGGCGCGAAGCCTCAAAATCCTTATTGGGCAACCGCCGGTTTCGCAAGGCGATTGTTTTAAATGCGCTACTGAACGATTATTCCTGTGCTATGTTTGATCAAGCTATGCTTAGGTTTACAACCAATTTGCCATGCAAAATATAGCTAAAAATTATACGTTTTGATAACCAGTGATACCCAGGGTAATACGCTTTTGTCTTACTATACTAAGTTGGTGATAACACCCATTCTTATATTTAGAATTTGGCAAAAGTGATGACAATTAAAAAGGTGGCGAAAAACCAAGTGAAAGGAAGCACAAACTACGCTCAACGTGGTGTAGGCCTAATAGAGATCTTAATTACTCTATTTATCTTAGCGGTAGGTCTGCTAGGCGTAGCTGCGCTTCAGTTTACCGGCTCTTTCGCTAACAAAGACGCCATCAGCCGAACGCAAGCAGAAATGGTTGCCGCACAAGTAGCGGAGCGATTACGTGCGGCGGCTCGCCCAGCAACAGTTGGCGATGGTATGGTCGCTAACAATGACTATTTCACAGATACAACCTATAACTTCTCAGGCTTAAGTTGCTCGAATGCTACCCAACCCTATTACGGTTGCTGCTTAACAAGACCCGCCAATATTCCGAACTGTGAAGGACAAACCTGTAGTGAAGTTCAAATGGCCAAGTATGATGGTTGGGCACTTTCTTGCTCTGCAGTGCAGACAAACCCCCAAACCACAGTTTCGGTAACCTGTGATGATAACAACGGTGCTGACACTTACAGCTGCAGTCCAGGCTCTCGCGTTGAAATATTGCTTATGTGGCCCGTGTCATCCTCCGGAAACCAGCAATACCAACTTAACTCGCGATGTAATAAAGCCGAAGGTGACAGTAATGCATGTGTGTTTAAGGACGTCACGTTATGAAGAGCTACCGTCAACGAGCGCAATATGGTTTTTCACTGGTAGAGTTAATGATTACTTTGACTCTAGGCCTTATTATTTCCGGCGCCGTTATACAGGTTCTAATCAGCTCCAGCGTTACAAATAAAGTTAATCAAGCGGTAGCCCAAGTTCAAGAGTCCGGGCGCTTTATTATGGCCCGCCTGTCTGCCGAGTTTTACGAAGTTGGCCGTTACGACCAAATCGTAGCAGATGTAGATACATCTGTTGATATCGTTGCTGAAGCGGCCTATGTGGAAAACCATCCTGTAGCAGTGCCCGGAGACTTCCCTACCAAAAATACATTGGGGAGCGTACAAACCTCCAGCGGTGGCAGCGATAAACTCGTTGTGAGTCTTTTGAGTAATGAAGACTGTACGGGTAACACCCATGGTTACGCGGGCCGTGAATTTCACGTGGTTAATCATTATTTCGTGAGCGGCAGCACGTTAAAATGCACCGGTTACGATGGGCGTGTCTTACTTGGCCTTAAATCACAATCCGTTGACCCTGTAACAATAACATTGCTGGATAACGTAGAAAGCTTTCAAGTGCAGTTTGGAGTGTCAGATGTTATCACAAGCTCTAATGGTCAGGCCGTCACTTACGTAACGGCCAATGATATCGACAATCTAAGAGCACTCAATCAGCAAGTGGTGTCATTACGATGGGCTATTATGCTTAAAAGCTATCAAAATGAAGTGAGGCAAACTCAGGCACAAAAATATGCGCTCTTAAATGAAGCGTCAAAAACAATGAGTACCGATCACTATTACCAAGTCTTTTCGAAGACCCTAGCCCTAAGAAATATGAAGAATTTTGTCAGGAGTTCGAAATGAGGCAGCAAGGCTTAGTTATGGTATTTGCGCTACTTGTTTTGCTGTCTATCACGGTTTTAGGCGTAAGCGCTGTAACCAGCAGCTTGTCTCAATCAAAGATGGCCGTGTCGATGCAGCAAAGCGGTTTAGCATTTGACGCTGCCGAAGCGGCAATAGCAGGTGTGTTTTTTGAATCTGAAGATGAAACCTTGCTCACTGACTCAGCAAAAACAGATCCTCTGTCAGAAGCTAGGCAAGGCACTATTTTTGATCCTGATAACGATACGATGAGCTGTTTCGATGAGAACGAATGGACTGATAGATACATGACCGAAGGCGGCTTAACCATTGGGGATAGGCATACTACAGATGGTACCTATCAAAACGAAGCTTCTTCAAAAAGCTGGTCGCGGACGGCGTTTATTCGTGAACAAGCGTGCCGAGGGTCAAGTAATGTCATCGGTGGAAGTAATGTCAACTGCCACGTATTTATTATTAGGGGTTGCGGAAAAGTTTCAGGTAAGTCCACTGTGGTTGCCAATAGCCTGGCTGCGTCCGTCTTCGGCCCAGCTTCACAATAGGTATTATGATGAAAAAAATAACACATTACCTTGCTTCTATTACGCTGTTTAGCTGTATTGGCTTTTCTGCCTTTGGTGATGATCTTGATATCTACCTGGGGAACGCTAGCAGTGCGGTTACCTATAACCCAAATGTACTCTTTATAATGGACTCATCGGGAAGTATGGGGTCTTATGATAACACCAGTCAGACCAGAATGCTTCGGGTACAAAACGCGCTGAAAGACGCGTTGCGCTCTGCCACAAACATTAATGCTGGTCTGATGCGATTTTCTGATTATGGCGGGCCAATCCTTTATCCTATACGTAATATTGACGAGGCTGTGCGTCCTGAAATTATTGTTTCAACTAACGACGATAATCATGATGCCCATGAAATCAATGGTAGTGTGACTACAGATAGCAACGACCTGATATTAAGTAGTGGCACACAAACCGTAACTTCTGGCCTGCGCTTTACCGATTTAAACATACCGCAAGGGGCCACTATTGTTAGTGCTAATATCCGCCTTACCTCTGAAAGGTTTAACGTAGCGGGCACTTCATTGGTCATTTCAGCAGAAGCATCTGCGTCTAGTACCGAATTTTCTTCAAGCAGAAATAATCTTAGCGACAGGACCAAAACAGCCGCCAATGTAGAATGGTTAACTGATAATAGCTTTCCCGCTTCAGGCGAAATTATCACTACACCAGATATAAGTGCAGTCATACAAGAAGTTGTGGATTTGTCTGCTTGGTGTGGCGGAAAAGACTTAAATATTCTGATCGAAGGTTCAAGTTCGGATACCGCTAGTGGTCGAGAGGCGAAGGCGAGTGATGTGGGGCAAAGCGGCGCACCACAATTAGTCGTATCATATGACGATTCTACGGCGACGGGGTGCGTGCAAGGCGAGGGTATTTACCAGGTTGGTAACGCTAAAGATAACTCTGAAGAGGATTATAATGGGTACCCTAACACCGGTGGCGAGCTTACTTTTAGTTCTTATTACAATGACTACATCGGCGTGCGCTTTAGAAATGTCAATATTCCACAGGGCGCAGAGGTTACAGAAGCATATTTAGAGTTTACGGCATACAGTACTAGAACTTATGGAAATGCGAGTATGCGTATACGAGGGGTAGCTGACGATGATGCATCAGATTTTCATCCTAACCGTCGTTATCGGTTGAGAAATCTGCCAAAGACCTCTGGCATTACGTGGTCAATGCCCAACTTCTACAACAATAACGATTATCGAACGCCCGATATAAGCAGTATCGTCAAGCAAATCGTCGACCGTTCTGGTTGGCAGTCAGGCAATGATATGGCTTTTGTAATGGACGATTTCGTGTCGTATCGAGGAGCGCATACCTACAATTCGCCATCTAAAGCGCCAAGATTGATCGTTAAATACAACGGTGCTGCTACGCCTGGCGCTACTGCATCAGTACGCGAACACTTAATCAGTAAAATTGACGAGCTAAGTGCTAACGGCTTTACACCTATCGTAGATACCTTGTTAGAAGCCACGAATTACTATGGAGGCCGAAGTGTAGATTATGGGCGTAAACGTGGTGAGAGTAGCGTCAATAACTCCGTTAGAAGAAGTACTAGGGTAAGTCACCGTAGTTCCTATATTGGTGCGGACTCAATTTTGCCGTCAGGATGTACAGAAGATAATTTATCTGACACCGATTGCGTTACAGAACAAATTCCCACTCCAGCGACCTATATTTCGCCGGTATCTGACTTACAGTGTCAAACCAATAATCACATCGTTTTGTTATCTGACGGTGAAGCAAATAACAATCATAGTGTGTCTAAAATTCAAACGCTGCTAGGTAAAAACTGTACGGGTAGCGGCGGCGAAAAGTGCGGCCTTGACTTGGTAAAAAACATCAGCGATACGTCTACATCGGTTATTGGGCCAAGAGTTATAACGCACACGATAGGTTTCGCAGCGAATAATACCGCTAATAACTTCCTTAACCAACTTGCGCTGCAAAGTGGCGGAGGTTTCTACCAAGCTGACAACAGCACTGATTTGCTTGAAGCTTTCAATACTATTCTACGTTCTGTGAAAGACGTGAACGCCACGTTTGTTTCTCCTGGTGTTGCGGTGAACCAGTTAAACCGTCTTACCCACAGAGACGAGCTGTATTTCGCACTATTTAAGCCCAGCGAAGGCGCAATTTGGCCGGGTAATTTGAAACGCTACAGATTGAGCGGAGACGAAATTCTGGATAAAAACAGCCACGGTGCAGTAGATAGCGAAACCGGGTTCTTTGCCGAGAATTCCCATAGCTATTGGTCGACACTTGCTGACGGCAGTGAGGTTAGCGAAGGTGGAGCGGCTAGTCGTTTGGGGATGAACCGCAACATATATGTGTTTGACGGCACGGGTAGTATAGTGGATGAGGATAACGCGCTTCATGAAGATAACTCTTCAATTACTACTGAAGACCTCGCGATTCAAAATGAAACTGATGCCGATGACCTGAGAGAAGCAATATTAAAGTGGGCGCGTGGTGTTGATGTAAAAGATAGCAATGGCGATGGCAGTACTAGCGATTACAGAACCCAAATGGGTGACCCTATTCACTCACAGCCTATTATCGTGAACTACGGTACTAATGATTCGGCTATTTTCGTGGCGACTAATCAAGGCATGCTTCATTCATTTGACACTACTACTGGCGAAGAAAACTTTGCCATTATGCCAAAGGAGCTGCTGCAAAACTTACATCATTTCTACCAGGATACTCCATCGCTAGATCATGAATATGGAATAGATGGCGATATGGTTCTGCGAAAAGTGGAAGACAAGAAGTATCTTTATGTAGGCATGCGTAGAGGCGGCCGTAACTATTATGTCTTTGACGTTACAGCCAAAGATTCACCTAAGCTTAAGTTTCAACTTACCGGTGGCGAGGGAGCGTTGACTAAGCTTGGTCAAACATGGTCGAAACCTACTATCACAAAAGTAAATATGGGCGGTGTGGTAAGAAATGTGATGATTGTTGGGGGCGGTTATGACGACGCTCAAGATGACCGCTCGTTAAGAGCTAACGATGTAGTTGGCAACGCAGTCTACATGTTTGATGCTGATACCGGAAGTCTGCTCTGGCACGCTAGTAACGAAAATTCTAATCTTGACTTGTCCAATATGACCTACAGTATTCCTGGGCGTATTTCTGTCATCGATAGAGATAATGATGGTGAAGCCGACCACATGTATGTGTCTGATACAGGTGGTCAACTGTTCCGCTTGGACATCTATAACGGTGAGTCGGGCGCTGACTTTATAAAAGGTGCGCGTATTGCCGATTTCGGTGGCGATACTGAAGAAACCAATCGCCGTTTTTACTATGGCCCGGATGTAACGGAAATCGCATTAGGTGATGAATTGTATTATGCCGTTGCGCTGGGAAGCGGGTGGCGTGCATCTCCACTTGATACCGTAGTGGATGATAACTTCTACATGCTGAAAGACAGCGGTGTATTCAAACGCGATGAGAACGGCAAATACACGTACATGACTACTGTGACCGAAAGTAAAATGTATAATGCAACTAGCCATGCACTGAACAGTAGCGATGAGAATGAGCGTGCATTAGCAGCCGCAGCTTTTGCCAATAAAGACGGGTGGTATTTGAACTTAACAACGAATGGCGAGAAAGTACTGTCTTCTCCCCTTATTATTGACTACAAAGTGTTCTTTACTACCTATGTTCCGGCTGTAAGTAGCACCAGCGCCTGTGCACCGCCCACAGGCAGTAGTCGCGCATACCTTGTAAGTATGTTCAACGGCAATGCAGTCACAGATGTGAACAATGACGGTGAGGTAAATGGAGACGATCGCGTTGCTGACTTGAAGCAAACCGGTATTGCACCTGAAACCAAAATACTCATCGAAGATATTGTTAGCCCGGTTGTCTGCCTAGGCACCGAGTGCGTGTCTGCAGTAATCGAGGTTGACGAGGACGGTAATGACGAAGCCTGTGCCAGCGCATTTGAATGTTTAGCTGAAAACATCTACGGACGGTTTGAACGTATTCAGCGTGGTAGCTGGCATTCAGAAACCGAAAGGGAATAATCATGAAATTAAAAAGAAACGTACAGGGCTTTTCACTTATCGAACTGATGATAGTAGTGGCTATTGTTGGCATAATCGCTGCCATTGCCTATCCGTCGTATCAGGGGGTTATTGCTGATGGATATCGCGGTACTGGTCAGGCCGACCTGCTAGGCTTAGCGTCCGCGATGGAGCGGCATCACAGTGGTTCTTTTAGTTACAAAGGCGCTGGAGCAAGTGGGGGGGATACAGGGGCTCCTTCTATTTTTGCATCACATTCACCTTCTTCAGAGCCAATAGCTAACCGTCGCTATAATCTGACTATTCAATCTGCGAGTGCGACGGATTTTGAATTGAGAGCAACTCCTGTATCGGGCTCGGGTCAAGCATCAGATGGTACCCTTTACTATTTTAGCGATGGTAGAAAAGGGTGGGACAAAAACAATAATGGCTCGCTTGAAGCTGGTGAATATTGCTGGTCTTGCTAGAACTTAACTGATACACCACATTATTACACCTTAGTTAACTATAATGGGCTAAGGTGTGATTGTCGGTATACCAAACACTGCAATATCCTCCCAGCGTTGATCTACATTATCTTGCGTGTGGGCCAACCTCGTAGTATTTAACTGTTGTGTTTGTTCAACTTGTGACTTTAATGTCGTCTGCCAAAGTCCCCGCGTTTTAATTTCGCTAGAAAGTAGATAAGCACTAGAGCTCATAAAAATAAAAAGCGCTATAAGTACTTCTATTAATACTCCGCCGTTACATGCATTGTGTGGGGGAGAATTTAAGCTATCACTTCTCGCTGCAGCCAAGGGTTTAGCTGCCAATATGCTTATGAACTCTTCTTGATGTGGTTTTTTAATCGATGTCATACCAAGTTCCTGGGACAGGGATTATTTTTCTCATCTGAGTACCTGCCTGTAGATTTCTAAGAACCTGCGCTGAGGGTGTCAACAGGCCACTAATCTGCATCTGCAACTGAACATTAGACACGAATGCGCCTTCAATTGAGCTTGAATGGGCAAGGTGAAGTTTATGGGTAGCTGCAGCTGTCGAAAGCATGACGATTAGCCCAAAGAAATGCGTATTCGCACTTATAGTAAGATCTCCATCTACCACGATTAGCAGGGTAGGCGCTGAACTCGATGTATGCGTTAGGTCACTATAAGTTATAGCGCAGTCTCCATTTATCCAATAGACGGTGGCATCCACCAAATTCTCGCAATGAGAAGCTGTCACGCTATTTGGAAAAAATGCTGAAGTTAGTTCGGCCACATTTCGATTAAATAACCAATGAGTCAGTTGGTTATCCCATGAAAATAGCTGAGCTGCAGTTGGCAGCCTTAGAAGGGCTGGGTAACGAAGAAAATTAGCTTTGTATTTAATGCTTTCTGTGCTGTGAGAAACGCTCACTTCGTAGTGGGTGAGCGGCTGCTGTTCATTACCCTTTAGGCTTTCTTCGTGCACTGTGGTCGATAGATAAGGCTTACTTGTAGTGCTTAGTACCGTTGAAATGCTCTGCGTTCTAAGCGCCATTGCTACACTTTTAAGGTGTTTCTTTAATATTGCGCGAGAGCTTACGCTATCTTGTCTGATTTTCTGTATGGCATAGTACTGTTGAACGTTTTGCGATGTAGTTATGGTAGTAAACGTTACTACACTCAGAAGTATGGCGACAATTGCGAGGACCGCCATACCTTGTTGTTTCTCTTTTGAAAAGTAAGGCTTGCGCATAAAGCTTTGTCTGTATGTGGTGATACTCTTCCTTTCTGCTAATGCTTTATCTCTCATTAACCGCCTCAACCACGAATGTTTTGTTTGTTACCACGTTTGGATTTATCAAACTCTGTATGCTTATATTAATTTCATAAGCCGCGCCCCAACTGCTTTTGTGCAATACATTTGCTGCGAATTGAGTCACTTCGATAGTCTTCGGGTCGGTCAAATCAAACCATCCCCCTTGCGCACAGGTTTTTCCTCCCACTCTGTATTCAATTGACTTATCGTGTAGTCGATACCCAAACATTTCGTCCTGCGCCGCAGAAATAGCGCCGCTGCGATTTTTGTCATAGGAAAACGTAATGCAGCTGTTTGGCGTTTCACCAGCGTGGTGACTAAGAATCACGTTTGGCTGTGAATGACTGGTACTTGCAAGAGTCAAAAACGGCGTAAGAAAAGTGTTATTTTCAATAAATCCAGCCCTACTTAGATGCCGAGATATAGTATCCTGTAGTGCTCGCGCGTCTTCTTCTACAGAAGTGGCGTGCTGTAGCGACGATAAGCTCACGTGAGACTTTACACTGTATGTCGTTATCGCTGTTATTAGTATGCCTGACAGAGCGCAAGCCACCATTATCTCTGTAAGACTATAGCCGCCAATTTTATTTGTATTTAAGCGGTTTAACGTCTTTGAGAAAGCTAGCATGGCGCAATGCCTGTAATGTGCTGTTCGCTACATAACTTCACGCGTCCCAGCGGGCTAACAGTGACTTTGGCGGAAAATTGATCGCTGGACAGCTTAAACGTGGTGGCGCTGCCGAAATTGAGCGTACCCTGTTGATTGAAAGCTACAGTTTTGTCTTTTGCGTTTAATGTTGTTAGCTTTGAATTCCATTTGGCGGGAAGCTCCCAATACGCGGCATCATTTTGCGCGCAGCGCTGGTATGTTGAACAAGTACAGTTTTCATCGTCGCTGACTATTACGCAGTTCGCATTTTCAAATTTTGTGATTAGGTAAAAAGGCTTTTTACTGGTTAAAGCATAGATACGCGCCTGCTTGGCTGAGTTGGCTAATTGCGACCCGAAATGTTTGAAATCATTGCGTTCAAGCCACGCTTGAAATGAAGGAACTGCGCTTACCGACAATATGCTTGTAATACATATTACGATAAGTAATTCAGTGAGCGACATGCCTATTGCGCGCCCATACCCATTCTTTTCTCTGTTTTTATTTCTTCTTTCAGGAAAAGCCATACGCAAGTCCAGTAAAAGTGCTAACGGTAAATTGTTAGGCTTAATTTACCGAAAAACTTATTGAGAGAAAGCTGTACCATGGAAGGGAATGACATTAGATTAGACAGGCAAAAATTTAGTGCTGGATTTACACTTGTGGAGGCTCTAGCTGTGCTGGCTATCGTTGGTGTACTGAGCTTAGCAACGACTACAGCGGTTATTTCAACTTGGCAATCAAGCCAAGTAAATCAAGTTAAAGCGTACTTGTTATCAATACAGTCTCTGCAGTCGAGGAGTTGGTTAGAATCTGGCGTTTATCTACCGTTAACCGCGCTCCCTCAAGCCAATATCGACAAAGTCAACATTGCGCAAACAATGAGTCAAAGCGGTGAGTATGAAGTTGCAGCTACGCTCTTATTCAAGAAGCAAGATGACAATTGCAGGACTATAAAAATAAATGAAACGTCGTTGGCACCAAGAGAATGCTGGTAACATAGTAATGGGTATGGTCTATCAACTGCGCATACTAGCCACGACTAGAAATTGTGAGAGTTTACTGAGGCTATTAACTACAAGACAGCGCATTACCATCTAAGTCTTCTTTTTTATCATCGCCGTCACTGTCTACAGCTACTGAAATTCGTCCGTATAGGGAAAGTAACAGGGCTGACGCATAGTCGTCATCATTGTCTTTGGGGCACAATGTAATTGTTGCTGCCGTATTGATTGCGCCTTGCTCATCAAAAGCTAAGCTTCCTGTTACACCGTAGATAGTATTTGCCGAGTTAAGCGGATCGCTCGCTATAATAAGCGCCTCGTTATTGTCACGACTACCATTTCCGTTTGTGTCTACAAATACCATTTTCGCTTTTTTCCAACTGCTGGTGCAGGCTGTGTAATTTTCTGTCGGACATAAAACGACACTGGCTTGTTCGTCTACCGCAGTAAACCTTGCCCGCTGCACCATGGCACTTAAATTATTGATATCTGATGTTATTTTATTTTTGATAAGAACGCTTTGTATACTTGGCGCGACAGTGGTAAGAATAATCGCCAACACAGCAACAGCGACCAGCATCTCCAACAGCGTAAGGCCTTTTTGATTGATAAAGACTTTTGGATATTTTTTAAATTCTGTTCTTATCATTGTGAGGTTGCTATTTTCCGAATTTTTCTAAATCTTAGCTTATAGACTGCGCCGAACAAACGGCGGGTAAAGTTAATGTTCGTTGAGTGTCTGAGCCATTAGGGCTGACCTTGAGTTAAAACCATCTTCACATTAAATCTACTTTTTATTCTATCTTTGATGTAATGAAACTACGCGATAAATATGCATTACTCGCCTATATTTTAGGGTAAACTAAACTCCGACAATAAAGGTATGTTTTACCGTGATATCGCATCGTTGACCATACGCCTTACGGTTAACTATCTCACACGGGATATGCTTACGCTTTAAAAATAGCTACACCAAGAAAAGCTGTGCTTATCATTGCGACTAAGTACAGGGTTATTCAAATAGATACGGGGATACCACTAACATCTAACGTGATATTGTCGTAGAATCGGGTTCCAGGACGCCTCAAAAATACGTGGATATTATAATGCAAAAACAAGCAGTTATTGATGAAATGAAAGTGCTGCCTGAAATCGATGTGGAATATGAAGTTGCACGTCGAGTATCGTTTATCAAAAAGCAGTTGCTTACCTCTGGTTTGAATTCACTGGTGCTGGGTATTAGTGGGGGAATTGATTCATGTACGTTGGGTCGTTTAGCTCAATTGGCTGTAAATGAATTAAATAATGAACATCACAAAAAATATCAGTTTATTGCAGTTCGCTTGCCTTATGATACACAAGCTGATGAAGAAGATGCACAGAAATCTATCGATTTTATTCAGCCCTCTCACTCTCTTGCTGTGAATGTAAAACCTGGCGCAGATGCTATTCATGCGTCTACTTCACAAGCGCTTGCCAGTGCTAACCTTCTTCCCGACAATGAAGCGAAACAAGACTTTGTGAAGGGAAATGTTAAAGCACGTACCCGCATGGTTATCCAGTATGAAATTGCTGGGATGGTTGATGGCCTCGTTTTAGGTACCGATCATTCGGCTGAAAATATTACAGGGTTTTATACCAAGTATGGTGATGGTGCATGTGACCTTGCGCCGTTGTTTGGTCTCAGTAAGCGCCAAGTACGTGCAGTGGCAGCCCATTTGGGTGCACCACATAACGTCATCACTAAAGCGCCAACTGCTGACTTGGAAAGCCTGTCTCCGCAAAAAGCCGATGAGCAAGCATTGGGCATGTCTTACGACCAAATTGATGACTTTTTGGAAGGAAAGCCAGTTTCTGCGGAAGTGGAAGAGAAATTGCTCTATATTTATGAGCGTACACAGCATAAACGTGTGCCAATTCCAACAATTTACGATGAGTTGTAGTCATGAAAAAAATTGAAGCTATCATTAAACCGTTCAAAATGGACGATGTTAGGGAAGCGCTAGCTGAAGTCGGTATCGCAGGGATGACAGTGTCAGAAGTGAAAGGGTTTGGTCGTCAAAAAGGCCATACTGAACTTTATCGCGGTGCTGAGTACCAAGTTGACTTCCTACCCAAGATAAAAATTGAGCTTGTATTGGACGATGACCGCGTTGAGCAAGCGGTTGAAGCTATTCAAACGTCAGCTAAGACAGGCAAAATTGGCGACGGGAAAATCTTCGTTTACAACGTTGAGACCGCCGTACGAATTCGTACCGGTGAACAAAACGAAGACGCGATTTAACTAATCGGTGTTTATCAAGCATAAAAAAGGGAGCCATTGGCTCCCTTTTTTGGATGATTATCACACGTTAGTGTTTATCGTCAGAGCATTCACCTGTTTTGGGATCACAGCAGCTGCTTTCTGCTTGGTGCACATGACCGTGTTCAAGCTCTTCTTTCGTTGCTTCTCGTACGTCAACAACAGTTACGTCAAAAGTTAGCGGAATACCGGCAAGAGGGTGGTTACCGTCAACAACAACCTCTTCGTCAGTTGTTTCAATGATAATGACCGATTGCTCACCTTGTGGCGTAGTTGCGCGGAAAGACATACCCACTTCAACATCCATACCGTCAAACATTGAGCGTGGTACAGTTTGTACAAGTTCGTCAGCACGTTCACCGTAAGCTTTTTCAGGGTTTACTGAAACGTTGAAGCTATCTTCCTTCGATTTACCAATAAGTGCATCTTCTAGTCCTTCAATTAAGAAGCGACGGCCTAGTAGTACTACTAGTGGCGATTTCCCTTCTGAAGAGTCTAGCGTTGTGCCGTCTTCGGTAGATACGGTGTAGTGTAGCGTTACAACGCTGTCAGAAGTAATTGTCATAACAAATCCTATCTTGGCCCTTTCAGAATTCAGGGCAATAAATGTAATGCAGTAAAAACTGCTTATCGACGTTTTTTCACAATATTGCTAGCTTTCTGCTCAATACTGTACGGCAAAGTATTAGGGTAACAGGTAATGGCGTTATTATCAGCCAATCTGTGTAAATCTTCGCTGGTGGTGTCGTTGTTCAACACAGCAATAAACCAGGTTTCATTATCAAGCGATGCAACATTGAGAATTTTGCCCGCTATACGCCAATTTTCGCCCAACTGCTTTTCTAATGCATCGCCAGGTTTAATATCTACGTTACCTTCAAGCTTAAAGCTGTAGGCGGCGCGTTTGTTTTTACCCAGAAAGCGGGTTCGCGCAACCACCTCTTGCCCCATATAGCAGCCTTTATCAAAGTCGATACCGTTGAGCGCCTGCACATTAATCATCTGGGGCACATATTCCGCCACCGCGTCGCCTTGTACTAAAGCGTGTACGCTTTGAATTTGTATAGCATCAAATACGGTTTGGGGATAGCAAGAAAGGGTTTGCGCCTCTATTAACGAATTTATTTGCTTTGCGCCATTATCATCTAAAAGAACAATAATTCCTTTACAGCTAGTATTGGCAAAATAGGCAACGCCGTGTTCGCTCTCGACTTTTTCAAGAGAGCCATTGTCAGGAGTATCGCTTTCTAGAAGGCGCTCCATTTCGTTTTCGGAGAAAAGCTGGCTTAACGCTGCCTTTACTTCGTTAGTTTTCACTGCATCAAGCGAAATAAAGTAAGCGCTGTATGTTTGTGTGTCGTCGAGAATATCAACCTTAGAGAACACACCATACTTATTAAGCTGTGCTAATGAATGGCTCCCTGCATCTTCATTGGTAACTAACAATAATTTGTTTTGGTGGCGAGTTACGTACCCGGTAGACCACGTTTTGCCTTTATTATCACAATGGGCGAAATGCCTGGCAGTATTTTCGGTTAGCTTATTAATGTTGACCGTAATTTGCCCTTGCAGGTAACTGTCGGCCTGTTCTCCTTCCAAAGAAATTATCATGGCATTTGAAAGCTTGACCACAAATTCATTGGGAAGACGTTGTAACGATGCGATAGATGTCATATTCACCACTGTAAAATTCGCTGTATGTACTCAAGGTATGGTAAAACCATCAATATTCAAGGGCAATACATGGGAATGTGCGCAGATTAAGTTCTATTTAGTTTGCCTATCTGACCAAAAGAGCAGTGATCCCCACGCATAGGGCATGGTATTATTGTTAGCGAATAAAAAACGGTATGAAAGACATATGTTTGAACCAAAAAGATTAGCGCGATTAAAGTGGGCGTGTCGCAGAGGCATGCTAGAGTTAGACGTACTTTTACTTCCTTTTGTGGAAGAAGCTTTCGATTCTTTAAGTTATGAAGATCAAGAAACATTTGAACGTTTACTTACCAGTGATGACCCTGATTTGTTTGCATGGATCATGGGACACCAGAAGTGCGAAGATCCTGAACTAGCCGCCATGGTGGCAACTATCGTCAACCGTGTCAAAGTATAGAATTTGCATTACGCACAATAGGTTTAGAAGGTTATTTGGGGAAGTATGCGTTGCTGTTTGTCTTTTCGCAGCATTGTGCAGCCTGCCTCAATACTTGTGGTCTTGGCTGAGCTTCTCAAAATTGATAGCGCTTGTTGCTGTTGTAACTACGTTAGTTATTTTCTGGCGTCTTTATGACGCGTTTAGTAACAAAATTTCTGCTACTCAATACGCTCTCTCTTTGACCAGCGATGGTATTATCCGGGTTGTTGACGACAGCACGCTCCCACTGGATTTGCAAAGCATGCCAAAAGGTAGCTTGTTAGTTGATGCTCAGGCCGACGGCACATCAATGAACATTCATCATTCTTCCCTGCTCTTTACTTGGGGACTGTGTATCAATGTGCTGCGTCAAAAACGCAGATGGTTTGAAAAAGATCATAGCCATCTCGCTTGGATCTTAAAAGGTGAGTGCTGCGAAGCAGACTATCGCCGGTTGGCTAGAGCCATTATCTTGGCCCGAAAAGCAACGCTTTAAAGGAATTAAAAAGATGTTTCGTGAGTATACCAAAGCGTTATTTAAACGCGTTGACGCCAGGCAGCTTATGCAGTTTAAACCGCCTACGTTGCCTCAGCGCATCTATACCAAAACGCTCAATGTCGACAATGTGCACTACGCTTCTTTTTGTCAGGAAGTTGATTGGCCGGCAAATGAGCATGCCCATCCACTTTATTTGCAGATGCTTTCCTTACCATTGCAAATGCAGTGTTTGCTGGACAAACAAAGCCCATTTCCATTGCTTGGCCTTATCCACGCCGCTAACAAAGTATCGGTAATAGACCATTGCGATTTAAGCGAACCCTTTGAATGTCGCGTGCGCTTTCACGATGTGAGACCGCATAACCGAGGTTGGGAAGTGGATGTGATGTTGGAAGCGCTGCAGGCAGGGAACCTGGTTTACAGGGCGATAAGTAGTTACTTAGTGAAGGTGAAAGCCGTTCATGTAGCTCCACTTGGTGCTAAAAATGACGTACATGACGATTGTGAATTAGAGAATAGGGCGCTCATCGGCGAAATTAGTGCTTCGGCTAATACAGGTCGCCGCTATGCAAAGCTTTCTGGCGATTATAACCCAATCCACTTGTCTACAATATCTGCCAAAGCATTTGGGTTTAAACAGCCTATTGCGCACGGCATGTGGACATTGTCACGCGCAGTGTCGGCGTTTGTAAGTCATCAAGACTTCAGACAATCTATGAGCATAAAAGAAGTAAACTGCCACTTTAGAAAACCCGTGTTTTTGCCCAACGACATCCATATTCAACAGCACTGTAAAACAGACAATAGTGTGCTAATAGACGTTACCGATAGTAATGACAGCCTTGTGCACTTATCTGCTAGTTTAGTGTTTAATCAGGCCTGAATTATCGTTTAATCAGGTGCAGATCTGCAAAAGATAAGCGTGAGATAACCTAAGGTTAATACCAGCCCGCATAGATAGTTGCTCACTTAGAAGGCGCCGGCAAGTTTCCTACCGAAGCGTGTGAATTTGAAAGGGAACAGACTGGTAAAATACCCTATGGACTATGAAAAGAGAGCATGCTGTGATGCTCTCTTTTTGTTTGACGTGCTTTATTGAGCGCTAAACGATGCTGTGTGAATGTATTGACCAGTCATTTAAAAAGGCGCATTAGCATTAGCGCTTTCTTTAGACTGTTACAGATCTTAATTTAGGCGCTAGTCGGCATCGGCGAAGCTGTCTTGGGTAATTAGCGAGCCAACGTCAGCACCAGACAGTTGTTTTCTGGGAATAAGAACCGTTGGCATCGGGTTGTTTACTTGCTCAGGGTGATCCAAATTAAAGTGTAACCCTCTGCTTTCTTTTCGCTCCATCGCGCATCGCACTATGAGTTCCGCAACCGTAACCAGGTTTCGGAGTTCTAGCAGGTTATTACTCACTCTGAAGTGTGAGTAATATTCAGTAATCTCTTGCTCTAATAACTTAATTCGACGCATGGCACGTTCAAGGCGCTTATCCGTGCGTACAATACCTACGTAATCCCACATAAACAGCCTAAGTTCGTGCCAGTTATGTTGAATGATGACTTCTTCGTCAGAGTTAGACACTTGGCTTTCATCCCAAGGCGCAATAGACTCTTCACAGTCTGCACTGGGAAGGTTTTTAATAATATCTTCCGCTGCAGCGCTGGCAAAAACCACACACTCAAGTAAAGAGTTAGATGCCATGCGGTTGGCACCATGCAGACCCGTGTAGGCCACTTCACCGATTGCGTATACATTATTTAAGTCGGTTTTGGCATTAAAGTCGGTCATCACTCCGCCGCAGCTGTAGTGCGCAGCGGGCACGACTGGGATAGGTTCACGGGTTATGTCGATACCAAGCGAGCGGCACTTTCGATAAATATTAGGGAAGTGCTTAACGATAAAGTCAGCAGGCTTATGACTGATATCCAAATACATGCAGTCAGCGCCTAATCGCTTCATTTCATAGTCGATTGCGCGAGCGACTACGTCGCGCGGCGCAAGATCGCCACGCTCATCAAACTTGTGCATAAAGCGGGTACCGTCGGCGTGGCAGAGGTTTGCGCCTTCGCCGCGCAGTGCTTCTGTAATTAAGAAGTTGCGTGCCTGCGGGTGGAATAAGCAAGTCGGATGAAATTGATTGAATTCCATATTGGCCACGCGACAACCCGCTCGCCATGCCATGGCAATGCCGTCACCGCTAGACACATCGGGGTTCGATGTATACTGATATACCTTACTGCCACCGCCGGTCGCTAGCGCAACGAAAGGGGCGCGAATTACTTCGACGTGCTCTTGTTGTCTATTCCAAACATAAGCACCCACCACGCTGTTCTTTTCTTCCTTTGAAGGAATGAGATCAATGGCGTTATAGCGCTCAAATATGTGGATGTTTGGATGCGTCGATACTGCGTCATTTAACGTAATTTGAAGCGCTTCGCCTGTGGCATCTGCAGCGTGAAGAATTCGCCGATGGCTGTGTCCGCCCTCACGGGTAAGGTGAAAGCGCTCCTCACCAGATTCACTTTTTTCTGTATCAAACGGTACACCGTAACTGATAAGCCACTCAAGTGACGCCTTTGCTCGTTCTGCAGTAAATCTTACGGCTGGCTCTTCGCAAAGCCCAGCACCTGCAGCAAGCGTGTCTTTTACGTGTGCGTCTATAGAGTCTTGTTCATCGAATACTGCGGCAATACCACCTTGTGCATAGCGGGTAGAGCCTTCATTGCGGTCACTTTTACTAAGTACAATAACCTGACAATGGTCGGCAAGCTTAAGCGCTAAGCTCAATCCTGCCGCGCCACTCCCAATAATCAATACGTCACAACGATGTTCTATTGCATTTGATGTGGAAGTTAGTGAAGACGATACAGATTTCATGTATTTTTATATCAATTCAAACGAGCAAAGGTTCGGCAAGTCTAAAGGATGAGTAGCAAAACACAATCATTCTTGCCCCCTGGCCTAAGCATTTTTTAAAATATTTAATGCTTTTACAGAACTTTTGTAAAAAGAACGCGTCTACACACATGCTTGTTAGAGCTATGGTGTAGTTGAAGTAGGGAGTAATGGCTCGAATGAGCGAGCAGATAACCGACCAACAACTGGTCGAAAAAGTACAGCGTGGCGATAAAAATGCGTTCAACTTATTGGTAACTCGTTACCAACATAAAGTGATGCATCTCGTTTCTCGCTATGTGAAAAATACCGGTGACGTTGCTGATGTAACGCAAGAAGCGTTTATCAAAGCATACCGTGCCTTACCTAATTTTCGTGGCGACAGTGCATTTTATACTTGGCTTTATCGCATTGCGGTAAACAGTGCCAAGAACTATCTTGTATCTCAAGGTCGCAAGCCGCCTGCAAGCGATGTCGATGCTGACGAAGCAGATTTCTACGAGGGTAGTGACGCATTAAAAGAGCAATCTACACCCGAGCGAAGCCTGTTATCTGAGGAAATTGAAGAAACCCTGTTTAAGGTAGTTGAGAAGCTGCCGGACGATTTACGTATGGCGATAACGCTGCGTGAAATTGAAGGGTTGAGCTATGAAGAAATCGCGAACGTTATGTCGTGTCCTGTGGGTACGGTGAGATCCCGTATTTTTAGGGCTCGCGAGGCGATTGATAAAGTTATTCAACCGCTGTTAGAAAATTAAAAAGAAATAAAATCAAAAAAAGATGAACTTTCTTTTTTACACGATGACTAACAGCTGTGTTAGGGTAGTTAACGATCACTTTGATCTGGAAATGAATATATGACGCAACAGCAAGAAAAATTGTCCGCATTCATGGATGGTGAGATAGAAGGCAATGACATCATCGATGCAATTAAGCAAGATGAAGCGCTTCAGGCCAAATGGCAACGTTACCATGTGTATCGCGGTGCAATGCGAAAAGAAGCAAGTGTTGCCCCACAGTTGGACATCACCGCAAGCGTAGCAGCTGCGCTTGAAAACGAGCCAGCTATAGTTGCACCTAAACGCTCGCGCTGGCAGTCGATACCATTGATTGGCAATGTTGTTCCTTTTGCGAAGCAGTCAGGCCAGTTTGCAGTAGCCGCGTCGGTGGCAGTGGCAGTTATCTTTGGTGTTCAATACACTAATCAAGAAGCGCCTACCGAGCCATTTATGACAGCGCCAACGATTGCTCCTCAAGGTGGATTGTCTCCAGTGAGTTTGGAACAAACCAGAACGTTACCACGTAACGACATGAATGAAATGCTTGAGAAAAAGCGCAAAATTAATGCATTGATTGCTGATCATGAGCAGCAAATAAAGCTTAAGCAAGCGCAAGAGGACGAAGGTGAAAGCGAAACAAGTGGACCAGAGCGCCCATAAGTTATCGCAGCCAGTCAACATTAGTTGGAATGTGCTTTCGCAAGTAAATTGCGACTGACATACATTTCATATTTTAATCATACCAGCATATACTGCTGGTATGTTTGTTTTAAGGCGGGAAAAAATGCGCTGTAGTTCTATCCTTGCACTTTTTTTCATTTCGGGCGCGGCTATTCAGCCTACTGTAGCCCAACCTACTTCGCTGAGCGAAGCGACGAAAGCTCCTACTATCCCAGTCCAAAATGTGAATGATGGCGACGCTGAATTAGACGCTAACTCAGAAACAAACACGAGGGCTGACCGACTAGATGATGCCTACAAAGCAGAGGCAGAACGAGAAGACGTAATTCAAGAGCAACTTGAACAAAGTCGAAGCGAGCAAAATGCATCTGCTTCACACACGCGAGAGCCACAATCGGCTAGCCAGTGGCTAACAGAACTTCAAAACATTATAACCAATGCCAATTTCCAAGTGTCTTTTGTGCAAACTATTGCAGGAAAGGAAACCGTTCCATATTTATGGCGCCACGGGATAATGGAAGATGGCTCTGAATTAGAGCAGTTAAATCTTCAAAATGGACCAGGCCGCGAGCTTATTCGTGTGAACGATGTGGTGAGTGTATTTGAGCCAGATGTACAACCCTATAGCTTGCGTTCAAAGCATATTAACGGTCCAATACCAAATGTATTATTGTATCATCCTGAACAGCTTGCCGAAGCCTATGAATTTGTTGCAGTAGGGAGAGCGCGGGTGGCAGGACGTTCGGCGCAACAAATTCGAATAGTCAGCCGAGATAACACGCGATTTGGTTATCAACTATGGCTGGATGAGTCGTCTGGCATGTTGCTCAAACTGAACATGCTTGATTTGCAAGGGGCGCTATTAGAGCAGATTCAGGTCACGGCATTTGCGATATCGCCAGAGCCTGCTGATTATTTCTCACGAATTAATTCTGCGTCGTTACCCGCGCCCATGGCGCTGAGCAATACGCCAAATCGTGCACACAAATGGGATGTCACCTATTTGCCGGCTGGCATGCGAGAAATAAAGCAAGATACAAGACGATTGGCCTTAACAGGACAGATTGTAGAATATAAACTCTTTTCAGATGGATTGGTTGACGTATCTGTGTATGTTCAGCCTGCGGAAGATGCTTTAGGTGAAACGCTGGCGCTGCGCAATGAAGTGAGTACGTTCTTAACGTTAACAGACGGCAAGGCCCAGGTGACAGTGGTGGGAGAAATACCTTTGCAAACCGCTAACGCTATTGCTACGTCTTTACGCCCCGTCAGCAGTGTAAGTGAATAACCGCGCAATTGAGTAACAATGATAAGAGAAACCGCCACCGTAGTTGCCGTTAATGGCGATACGGTCACCGTAGAAGCAGCGATTAAATCGACCTGTAACGCATGCCAAGCACAAAGTGATTGTGGTACCGGCGTTATTTCTCGTGCGCTTGCACCGAAAACGCAGCAGTTGACGCTGCGTACTCCCATGCCTGTGCGGGTTGGCCAAGAAGTGACTGTAGGCATACCGGAAGCAGGTATTTTAAGTGCATCGGCTTGGTTGTATTTGCTACCGCTCATAGCGTTTATCGGGGCATATTCGGTGTCTATATCATTACTTAGTAGTAACGGCTTTACTCACGAGTTATGGGCCATGCTGCCAAGTGGGTTAGTAACCTTCTTTACCTATAAGTTAATTGCTTACAAGTTGCGTCGTGTAGAACGTACGAAATATCAACCTGTCCTATTGGGTCAGCAAGACCACAGTGCACTAGAACATTGATTTTTTGAAGGGCTTTACGCTGCTCGAAGGTTTAATACGGGACTGCTTCATACGAGGCCAATTTATACGAGGCCAATTTATACGAGATTATAGCGTTAACTCACGCTCATCAATGTAGCCGAGTTTTGAGATAGAACGAGGAAGTCACGTCAGGTTGCCACTTCCATTCGTTATGTTTCTTGAAAGTAATAAATTTTCCACCACGCCAATTCGCTTTTCGCGCAAGAAATGGGTAAAATCCGCACGCGCTGCGTATAACCCTTAAAGCAAGGCAAGCAGCATTTTTTGTTTAATGAATTTTTCTGCAGGTAATTTCCAGCATTATGCAACAATCGCACATTCGTAACTTCAGTATTATCGCCCACATTGACCACGGTAAGTCTACGCTGTCAGACCGTTTAATCCAGCATTGTGGAGGGCTAACAGACCGGGAGATGGCTGAACAGGTTCTCGACTCAATGGACCTGGAAAAAGAGCGCGGTATTACTATCAAAGCGCAAAGCGTAACGCTGAACTACGAAGCGCGCGACGGTGAAACTTATCAGCTTAACTTCATCGACACTCCTGGACACGTTGACTTTACCTATGAAGTATCTCGTTCTCTTGCTGCCTGTGAAGGTGCGCTTTTGGTTGTTGACGCAGGTCAGGGCGTAGAAGCACAAACATTGGCAAACTGCTACACCGCTATCGAGATGGATATGGAAGTGGTGCCTGTGCTAAATAAAA
This sequence comes from Alteromonas sp. ABH4_453, assembly GCF_056160665.1. Classification (NCBI taxonomy): domain Bacteria; kingdom Pseudomonadati; phylum Pseudomonadota; class Gammaproteobacteria; order Alteromonadales; family Alteromonadaceae; genus Alteromonas; species Alteromonas sp. ABH4_453. The sequence goes on along the minus strand of NZ_JBSWXP010000001.1, from coordinate 49,737 downwards.
TCGACCTGCCTCAGGCTGAGCCAGATCGCGTTGCAGAAGAAATTGAAGATATTGTTGGTATCGATGCACTGGACGCTGTGCGCTGCTCAGCGAAAACCGGTATCGGTATTGAAGATGTACTTGAAGTTATTGTAAATAAAATCCCACCACCTGAAGGTGACCGGGAAGCGCCACTTAAAGCATTGATTATCGACTCGTGGTTCGACAATTACCAAGGTGTTGTTTCATTGGTAAGAATAGTGGAAGGCGAGCTTAGCAAGAAAGACAAAATCCAGATAATGTCTAACGGACAAACTCACCAAGTAGATAAAATTGGTGTGTTTACTCCTAAGCCATTAGACACGGGAACGTTAAGAGCCGGTGAAGTAGGCTTTATTATTGCTGGTATCAAAGATATCCAGGGCGCGCCTGTGGGCGATACCATCACCTTGGCTCGCGAGCCTGCTGAAGCTATGCTTCCGGGTTTTAAGAAGGTTAAACCTCAGGTTTATGCTGGTATTTTCCCGATAAGCTCTGATGACTACGAAGACTTCCGTGATGCCCTGGCGAAATTGAGCCTGAACGACGCTTCACTGTTCTATGAGCCAGAAAGTTCTGCAGCGCTAGGTTTTGGATTCCGTATTGGTTTCCTTGGCATGCTACACATGGAAATCATTCAAGAGCGTTTAGAGCGTGAATATGACTTGGGTCTTATCACTACTGCGCCTACGGTAATTTACGAAGTAGAAACGACCAAGGGCGAAACCCTTACCGTGGATAGCCCGGCTAAGCTACCCCCGGTAAACGATATTGCGGAAATTCGTGAGCCTATGGTTGAAGCTAATATTCTTGTACCACAAGAATATTTAGGCAACGTAATTACGCTTTGTGTTGAGAAGCGCGGTATGCAAACCAACATGACATACCACGGTAAACAAGTGGCGGTAACTTATGAGCTGCCAATGGCAGAAGTGGTGCTCGATTTCTTCGATCGTTTAAAATCTACTAGCCGTGGTTTCGCATCGCTCGACTACAACTTTAAGCGTTTCCAAAGCTCAGACATGGTGCGTGTGGATATTCTTATTAACGGTGAACGTGTTGACGCGTTGGCGGTAATTACGCACAGAGAAAACTCTCAAGGGCGTGGTCGTGAGCTGGTCGAAAAGCTTCGAGAGCTTATTCCACGACAAATGTTCGATATCGCTATTCAGGCGGCTATCGGTAACCATATTGTTGCAAGAAGTACAGTAAAACAGCTACGTAAAAACGTAATCGCAAAGTGTTACGGCGGTGACGTAAGTCGTAAGAAGAAACTACTTCAAAAGCAAAAAGAAGGTAAAAAGCGAATGAAGCAAGTGGGTAATGTTGAATTGCCACAAGATGCGTTCCTTGCAGTATTGAAGGTGGGCAAATAATGGCGAATTACTTCTCCTTGATTTTGGTGGCACTCACCTTAATAACAGGATTAATCTGGCTAGTGGATAGCCTAGTGTTTGCACCAAAGCGAAAAGCACGTTTACAGGCTGCGGCAACCGCAGAAGGAGCGGGCTATGGAGAAGATCCTCAGCTGCCGTACCTTGTTGATACTTCGCAACAGATTTTTCCTGTTATTGCTTTCGTATTGGTATTACGCTCGTTTTTATATGAACCATTTCAAATTCCTTCAGGCTCAATGATGCCTACTCTGTTAGTGGGTGACTTCATTTTGGTTGAAAAGTTTGCCTATGGCGTGAAAGATCCGGTATTCAGAAGTAAGCTTATTGAAACTGGCGTTCCAGAGCGTGGTGATGTGGTGGTTTTCAAGTACCCGGAAGAGCCTTCAATAGACTACATTAAGCGCGTGATTGGCTTACCGGGCGATACTGTGGTTTATCAAAATAAACAGGTTTATATCAAACCGAAGTGTGAGACTGGCAACAACTGCCCTAAATTGAAAGCCGTACCGCTGACGTTCCAAGAGCGTGGTGAGTTCGTACAGGACATGGCGCAGCTTATGCGGTATACCGAAGATTTAGGCACAGTAGAGCATGACATTTTGCGCCACCCAGTGCGCGAGATTTCGCCGGTTAATTTTTATACCCAGCCTGGAACGCGCAGCAATGAGTGGATTGTGCCAGAAGGTCAGTATTTCGTGCTAGGCGATAACCGTGACAACAGCCGCGACAGCCGTTTTTGGGGGTTTGTGCCAGATGCAAACTTGGTTGGAAAAGCGGTGGCGATTTGGATTTCATTTGAATTTGAGCGCAGCCCGTCAGACTTCCTTCCAACTTGGGTACCAACAGGTGTTCGATTTGAGCGAGCAGGTGGCATCCATTAATGCAGGGAATTGATAAATATCGTCGTCTGTACAAGGCGATAGGCTACACATTTACCAACGAAGCTCTATTGGAACAGGCACTTACTCATCGCAGTGCGGCTAAACAGCACAACGAGCGCCTAGAATTTTTAGGCGACGCTATTTTAGGCATGATTGTTGGGGAAACGCTGTTTAAACGGTTCCCAACGGTGCCAGAAGGCAAACTTACCCGAATGCGCTCTACCTTGGTTAAAGGAGACACATTGGCAGAACTTGCAAAAGAAGCCAGTGTGGGTGAGCTGCTTAACTTAGGGCCAGGTGAGCTCAAAAGCGGCGGTCATCGCAGAAGTTCGATTTTAGCTGATGCAGTTGAAGCTATTTTAGGGGCTATTTACCTTGATTCAGGTATGGACGAGGTACGCGGCGTTATTGACCGTTTATGGGAAACTCGCATAAATAAACTAGACCCTAATGCCCACCCTAAAGACAGCAAAACGCGTCTTCAAGAATTTTTACAAGGTCGTAAACAGGCGCTACCGACCTATGAAGTGTTGTCTATTTCAGGGAAAGATCATGCTCAGACTTTTGAAGTTAGCTGCAAGGTAGAAAGTTTACCAGAGGCAGTAGTAGCGTCTGGCAATAGCCGCAGAAAAGCAGAACAAGAAGCTGCTCGTTTAACATTGGAGAAGCTTGATGACAACGCATGATGAATCGAATTTGCCAGAAATGCCTGATATTCAAACTCGCTGTGGTCTTGTTGCCATAGTAGGGCGCCCTAATGTGGGTAAATCGACCTTGCTTAATCGTTTGCTAGGGCAAAAGGTAAGTATTACTTCGCGTAAGCCGCAAACCACTCGCCACCGCATTCTTGGTATAGACACCGACGGTGACTATCAAGCGATTTACGTTGATACCCCAGGGCTTCACCAAGACGAAAAGCGCGCGATTAATCGCTACATGAACCGCGCGGCATCCAGCTCTTTGGCTGAAGTTGGCCTTGTACTTTTTGTGGTAGAAGGCGATAGATTCAACGCCGAAGATGAAATGGTATTAAGTAAGGTTAAACAAGCAAACCTTCCTTGCTATCTCATCGTAAACAAGATGGATAAGGTTGAAGATAAAGAAAACTTTATGGTTCACCTTAAAAAGCTTGGCGAAAAGCACCCGTTTGAGCACATGATCCCTATCAGTGCTAAACAGGGCCGAATGGTTGACGAAATAAGAGATTTGGTTGCCAAATCGCTGCCTAAAAGTGAGTTTTTCTTCCCGGAAGACTACATCACTGACCGCTCAAGCCGTTTTATGGCTGCAGAAATCATACGTGAAAAGCTTATGCGTTTTACGGGCGATGAACTGCCTTATTCTACCACGGTGGAAATTGAGCAGTTTAAAATGGCTGAAAATGGTGTTTATCGTATTAGCGGTCTGATTTTGGTAGAGCGTGAAACGCAAAAACGCATGATCATCGGCAAAGGCGGAAAGCATTTGAAAACCATCGGTGAGCAAGCGCGTAAAGATATGGAAAACTTGTTCGACAACAAGGTATTTCTAGAGCTTTGGGTTAAGGTGAAACAAGGCTGGGCAGACGATGAACGCGCCTTGCGCTCTTTAGGTTACGGCGACGACAGCAACTTCTAGTCCACGCCTATAATATTTTTATAACGCTAGTCATCTGTAACTAGCGTTATAAAGATAAACAGTGAGCCAGCCTTGTCGCCAAGTGGTGTAGCTCAACGCCTGTTGAAAGTTAACTCAGTTAAATGCGCTTATACGAGCATTTACACGGTTGATTACTTATTCGGTTTCCAACATCACTAGCATCCAAAACAACCTCTTGTAAGGAGCGGTATATGGCAATTTCAGATATGCGTAGGCAGTACTCAAAGGGCAGTTTGAGTGAGTCAGATATAACTTCAAATCCGTTTACTTTGTTCGATGTATGGCTAAAAAATGCCATTGGCGCTGGAATTCCCGATCCTACTGCCATGACAGTTGCAACCGTTGATGCAAGCGGTCAACCCTCTCAGCGTATCGTTTTGCTAAAAGACGTGAGTGAAAAGGGCTTTGTGTTTTTCACTAACTTAGGCAGCCGTAAGGCGCAAGAGTTGGCGGTAAACCCTAAAGTGTCGTGCCACTTTCCATGGTTTTTCATGGAACGCCAAGTTCGTGTATGTGGTAGCGTTGAAAAACTTTCTGTTTCTGAGAATGCTGCCTATTTCTTTTCGCGACCGAAAGACAGTCAGCTGGCAGCATATGCGTCAAGACAAAGTAAGCCTATTGGCAGCAGGGAACTATTATTGACCCAGTTTAAGCAGCTAAGAGATAAATTTGCTAATAAGGAATTACCTGTACCGGACTTTTGGGGGGGCTTTAGGATTGTGCCTCATCAAATTGAGTTTTGGCAGGGTGGGGAAGACAGGTTACATGATCGTTTTGAATACAACAAAACTGAAGATGGTGCGTGGACAACTCAGCGCTTAATGCCGTAGAGAATTGTTTTAACAATCGGTCCCGCAAATATACTTTTTTAAAATGTCACCTCGCTTAGCGCGTGTTTCTGACGTTGTAATGAGTAATCAGCGTACGACAAAATGAGTAACAAGGAGGCATGTAAACTGTGATTGATAGCCATTGCCATCTGGACTTGCTTGCCCCAAAAAAAGACCTTCAAACAGCACTTGAAAATGCCAAAGCAACGGGACTTACTCGTATCATGGCGCCAAGTATTACTCCTCAATCTTGGCAAGCGCTACAAACGCTCAGTGAACAGTACAGCGACTTTCTTCCTATCGATACTGCACTGGGCCTTCACCCCTATTTTTTGATAGGTAACAAGCCTGGCGAGCCAGAACTCATGGGTGGTGAAAATGAACAAGCAGTCGAAGCGAACCTTCACCAACTTGAAGCCGCTGCGGCTAACTTGCACCCTTCGGTAAAAGCGGTGGGAGAAACGGGCATTGATGGGCATATAAGCGTTCCATTAGCACTTCAAAAAGACGTACTGCATACCCATTTGAAACTTGCTGACAGCGTATCGCTACCTGTGATTTTACATCACAGAAAAAGTCATCATTTGCTCGTTGAAGCGTTGAAGCAAACCAAATATCAAGGTATAGGTGTTGTACATGCTTTCTCTGGTAGCATTGAAGCAGCCAAAGGGTACATTGAGCGAGGGTTTTACCTAGGTATAGGCGGCACGATTACCTATGAACGTGCTCAAAAAACACGAAACACCCTTGCATTTTTGTTAGAACACCATTTTGATAAATTGCTTTTAGAAACGGATACCCCTGATATGCCCATGTGCGGTAGACAAGGTGAAGCAAACGAACCTCGTTATTTATCAGATGTCGTTGATGTTATGAGCGACAACTATGGGGTGTCACATAAAGAAATAGTGTCCACCACCACAGCAAACTACAATCGACTATTCAATATTGATGCTGGAAGTGAAGCATAGACTTCCAAACTAGCTATTTAGCGCTTCTCTTTGTTTCTTTTTGATTCGGTTACCTGAATAAACCATGGGCGAGACTTATAAAATGCCCGGGTTAGGTAAATACCTAGCATGAGCGCTAAAAAGACGATAATACACGCAATAAAAGCAAGTTGGTAACGCAATGTCAGTGGGCTCTCGAGGACTGCCTGCGTATTCATGTGAATATTCACATAACCTAGTAAATTTTCATTATCGTCAGTGATAACGCCAACATAAGTTAGCGGCGTTACACTTTGAGATTGGCTCATCGCTACCACGCTTTCAATTTGGGGCAAAGGGGCAATATATCTTCCGTCTTTATCGAACACGGACAAGGCAAGAATGTGTGGTTCGTTTATCAAAATAGCAGCGACACTTTCAATGTAATCCCTTCTGGCAATACTGTTCGATAACACCGTGCCAGCATCTGTTCCAAGGTTTTTACTAGTGAGCTGATCTGCTATGAATGCGGGCTGAAGAAGTTTTGCATATTGTCTGGCAATACTTTCTCCAGAAAAGCGGGTTTGAACTGTCAACCAGTCATTTTGGTACTGCTGTAACAAAAGTATTAACACAACCACCAGCGCAAATACCGTGCTCACTACTAGGGTATGAAATAGCCTTTTCAATGCAGTATACAAAGAGTGGGAGCTGCTTTTAACTTGTAATTGGGCTTTGCTAAGCACGTCTACCAATGCGTAATTCCATAAATGCCAAGAGTTGCCTAACAGTAGGTGAAATCTAAATAATTTTAAAGAGGATATTTTATTAGTTAGCCTAATTGGTTAGCATTAGTGCATCATTTGCCAACCACCGCAGTTTCTGTGTGCGTTATGAAAAACACCTTTACCATTAATATTAGTAACGACCATATTCATCTAGCTTCCTCGCTGTCAAACATTGTCAATAATGAGCACAATGAACACTCTTATTCGCATACGCTGACTATAATCGGTCAAGCGGTTACACCATATTTATTGAATGGTGTATGTGAAAAGCTCAACGATGTGTTCACGCCCCTGAGCGCCGCGTTTCATCATTTGCATCAGCAGATGGGTGACGACGTTGTTGAAGTTAGAGGAGATCTACGTAACGCAGACCTTGAAAAGATCAAGCCGCTACTTGGTGATGTAAGTAAAGCATTCAACCTCGATGTCAGCCTTCAGGCATCTCGACCGTCTTTGTCTAAGCCTGGGCTACTGGTCATGGATATGGATAGTACCGTGATTGCCATTGAATGTATCGATGAGATAGCAAAACTAGCTGGGGTTGGCGAGCAGGTTGCAGAAGTTACAGCAAAAGCCATGCGCGGCGAAATAGCTTTTAACGACAGCTTAACGCACAGAGTAGCATGCTTAGAAGGTGTACCTATTGAACATCTGAATCAAATACGTGACAGTATTCCTATTATGCCCGGTATTCAATCGTTGATCAGTCACTTGAAAAAGCATGACTGGAAACTAGCCATCGCGTCGGGGGGCTTTACTTTCTTCGCTGATCATCTAAAAGCGAGACTGGAACTTGACTACGCAATATCGAATACACTTTCGACAAAAGACGGGTTCTTAACCGGGAAGGTAGAAGGCGAAATCATTAACGCTGATGTAAAAGCTCGCACAGTAAAAGCGCTGTCTGAAAAGTGGCAAATACCATCTACTCAAACTGTGGCGATGGGCGATGGCGCCAACGACCTAGTCATGATGGCCGAGTCTGCCTTAGGCGTGGCGTGCCACGGAAAGCCTTTAGTTAACGAAAAAGCAGACGTGGCAATACGCGTGGGTAGTTTGCATAGTCTTCTGTATTTCTTAGATAAATAACTGATCAAGATCAGTGATAGGGTAACGCTAGCTTTTCAATGTAAATCGAGCTGGCGTTCACTCGTTTTCGGTTAGCATCAACCCGACGGCTCAGCGCTAAAAGCAATATACTCTCGCGTTTATATATTGTACTTGACGCCAAATTATACAGGGAAAGTAGCAATCTTCAGCTGCGCGCGTTTACAGTAACGCCAGGCTGAACTGTACTTTTAAGGGTTTTGTTTGCTGTGATGTCTTCCATCGTAAAACCGTATCTGATTAGAGCTTCGTCGGTCACGTCGATTAGGTGAGAACATGCTGCAATGCTCCACATTTTTTTCTCTAACTCGCGGGCTCTGTGCATGGCGTACATGGTAACGTAATTAATCTCTGTTTGCAGCATGGTTAAGTCAGGCTTACCCGTGGTGGTTAGCATAACGTGTATAGCAACAAACTGGCCTCGAACCATGGCTTCTCTAATAAACGCACGGCGCTGCTCGTTACTTTCAAATTTATGCGAGTAACGAGGAATAATTGCCATTCGGGGTTCTTTTTGAGACGCATCAAATGAAATGAAGAGCTCTTGTCGCAAAGGCATATTTTCAAGCTTGACCGCTTTAATTCCACTTTGAACAAATGGTGAATCTTGCTTTCTATCTCGGAACAAAAACTCCAGATTCACCTTGCCACGCTCTGCATACTGCGTAGTAAGTGTGGTAATTCTTTCGTCTTGTTTCCCGACAATACACGCCTGGGGCGTGTATCGCACCCCTTCTTTGCTCATCAGAAAAGATAGAGATGTAGCGTTTCTGGCGTTTATACAGCGAAGCGCTTGTCCAATGCCAGGCACCTCTTCTTCATCGTTATCGACCTTTAAATTGCCTTTATTCTTTTTAATTAACTCTTCAAAGAAATTACGTGCGCTTTTGCCTTCATCGCCGGTCGCGGTTTTCAGGTGAAGGATATTTTTCTCTACATTGTGATAGATGATATCGTATTGAAGATGCATAACATCAAAAGCGTTTGCTATCTCTTGAAGGCGAGGGAACGCGACTTCGACTCTACCTTCTAAACTGCCGTTGTAGTCTTTTGCAAGCTCAATTCGAAGGCCTAAGCCCTGAACTGAAATATCCTCGCTTATGCCTCGATGGACCGTCGTCTCACCATTAAACCTTGCCTCAATCTGTGTTCTTAACTGATAGCGGCTTTCTATGCGCTGTTCTTCGTACTTGAAGCGAACCAGATGAATGTTAGAGGCTGCGCGATTTCTAGGGTGACCAAAAATTCTCAAGTGGGAAAGGTTGTCTCGATTAAACTTAAGCTCATTATAGGTTTCTTGCCCCGTTACCGAGGTAACATCCGTTACATGAGCGAGGTAGCGCAGATTTTTAAGCTTAGACATCAATCGCGCCGAGGGCGGTGTATTGAGTTTTTTTACTTTGTGGCCAACAGAGTCTGGAATCGAGAGCGGGATGTGCGCTTGTTCAGGCTCCATATCTGTTAGCGTTACTTTAAACACTCGCCAGCTGGCTTTTCTTGAACCAAAGCCTAAGAATACCCGGGACAGCACTTCTTTCTGTTGAAGCTCTTCATAGGAGGCTGAATAAAAATACACTTTGTCGCTATGCAAGTGCGTAAAACTGAAGACAAAAATTTCTCTTACTTCTTCCGATTTGTTGAGCAATCGCATAAGTCTTTCTTGCGTAAGTAAGAAATTCAAGCGACAGTTGTCTTCTTCATCTTGCCAGTATTGAACGGTTTCTCGGTTAACTTCATTTACCATTGCATAGCGTGGAACCAAGGTTTCGTTAACAACATCAATGAATATTGGCAGAGTGGGGCTACGAGGAGAAAAATACTGCTCGGAGGTCTTACTGGTTATCGCTTCGATAGTGTTCGTCATATTTACTTTATAACGGCGTTTGTTACCGTGTATAAAGCTCTCTAAAAACTTATCGAACGCTGGACTTGGGTGAGTTTTATCGCGCTGTAGGGCTAAGTAGTTAACGTCGTTCTTCGTTATGATTTTTACCAGTTTGTAAGCAATGCCATTTTTTTTATCCATGGCAAATTCGCTTTCAAGCCCTCTGAAGTAGATGAAAAGGGTCTCGCCTTTTTCAAAAAAAGAGTCCTTTGACAACTTTATCTGCAGGCCTTCAAGAGAAATATCTACGCTTAACCCACGCATTGATTGATTGACACTGTTGAATATTTCTACAGCAACCGCAAAGTTCATGCGCTCTGTATTACGCTGTCTATAGTCGAGAAGGTTTACGGTGGGAACTTTGAATTGTTCTAAAACTGCTGAACGTTTTTTAACTTCGGGGTTTTCCTTATCTGCGCGCTCTTGAGCAAGCTCTTTTTCACGCATTAGGCGGAAGTTATTTTCAGTGTTTTGAACGGCCTCGTACACACCGTAAGTGTATCGACCAAACACGCGCAGTTGTTCTTCAAACTTATCAACGGCCACATCATCCATGTAGTGGCTTCGCCCTTCGTGCACATACTTTTTGCACTTTCCGTCAACATGGCCGCGCAAATCTATGGTACGCATACAAGGTTTAGCTAAACGCTTTACTTCCATTTTAATTAGAAAGCGTTTTTCTTTAGGCACGTCAGAAGCAGTTTGAAGCAATACCTGGTTAAATTCAGGCTCGTTAACCATAGGCTTTAGCTGTTCAATAATGTCAGCGTATTGCTTTAAATCTTGACTCATGAATGTGCAACTTTGTTGTTTAGTATCATTATTTTAGTTGTTATCGGCAAATCAGCAAAACTCATTAACCCGTTAATTTCTTATACTTTTAGGGTATGTTTCTGTATGAAAACTGACCGTAGGTTTGTGCTTAATTCACCATTATTAAGTGTTAGAATACTCTTTTTAAGCAATGGATAAAACTGGAATATGGCAAAACGTAAAACTGCTTATGTGTGTTCTGACTGCGGGGCTGAGTTTCCTCGCTGGCAAGGACAGTGCTCGGAGTGTAAAGCGTGGAACACGATAAGTGAGTTTGTGGTTGCCAGTGCCAAAAGTGTGGCGCGCCAAACCACGTCAGGCTATGCAGGACAAACTGCTGCTAAAATTGAGACGTTAAATGCAATAGATCTCGAATCACTACCGCGATTCTCGTCAACATTTAAAGAGCTAGATAGAGTGCTAGGGGGCGGAATAGTCCCTGGGGCAGCTATGTTAATTGGTGGCTCGCCAGGAGCGGGTAAGAGTACGCTTCTGCTTCAAGTAATGTGTCAGATGGCAAAAAGTGAAACCGCGCTTTATGTCACGGGGGAAGAGTCGCTTCAGCAAGTGGCCATGCGAGCGAAGCGCTTAAATCTACCTGACGACAAGCTGATGATGCTAGCCGAAACAAACGTGGAAACCATCTGTGATTTAGCGCTTACGAAAAAGCCTAAGATTATGGTTATCGACTCTATTCAGGTAATGCACGTGTCAGATGTGCAGTCTGCACCAGGCAGTGTGTCGCAAGTACGAGAAAGTGCAGCGTATTTAACGCGCTTTGCAAAGCAAAATCATATTGCCATGTTTATCGTTGGACATGTAACAAAAGACGGTAATCTAGCGGGGCCGAAAGTTCTCGAGCACTGTATCGACAGCTCTATGATGCTGGAAGGAGAAAGTGATGGACGTTACCGTACCCTTCGAAGTCACAAAAACCGTTTTGGTGCGGTAAATGAGCTCGGCGTATTTGCCATGACAGAGAAAGGGCTAAAAGAAGTGAGTAATCCTTCCGCCATTTTTTTAAGTCGAGGTGACAATGAAACACCAGGGTCTAGCGTGATGGTAATTTGGGAAGGCACACGCCCGCTACTTGTTGAGATACAGGCATTGGTTGACTACTCGCAGATGTCTAACCCAAGACGGATTGCGGTAGGGTTGGACCAGAACCGTTTATCCATGCTCTTGGCCGTGCTTCACCGTCACGGTAACGTGCAAATGAACGATCAAGACGTATTTGTCAACGTGGTTGGTGGGGTACGCGTTTCTGAGACCAGCGCTGACCTTGCTTTATTATTGGCCATGATTTCAAGTTTCAGAAACCGCTCGCTACCACGAGACTTAATCGTGTTTGGTGAAGTGGGGTTAGCCGGGGAAATTCGCCCGGTGCCGAATGGAACGGAACGCATTATCGAGGCGGCGAAACATGGCTTTAAGCGGGCGATAGTGCCAAAAGCAAATGCACCTAAACAAGCTATAAACGGAATGCAAGTGGTGCCGGTGGCACGTTTATCTGAAGCTTTAGACGCACTTGAGTAATGCGAAAGGCTCAACGTTTAAGTAAAGTATTGACGGTGCCTGTTAGATTGAAAGGCCTATTGAATGGGCCTTTCCTGCATTAAACGAGTGAAACGCGTTTTTTTTAGAGGTTATTGTGGCACCTGATAAACCGCATTAACTAACGCATTCAGGTCTTTCTCTTCAATACTGGCGTCGTCGCTGTTTAAAGTAATTAAACGACGAAGGGCGCTAATGCTGTCTACATCCATTCGCTCAACTTTACAGCCTAATGAAACCCGTTCTTTTCTACTGTCGGCATGACGATACAACTGCGAAATAGAAAGGGTTATTACAGGACTGTCTTCATTTGCTTGGAAGGTAGCAGTGTAAGGGTCGTGACTGTCGAACGGTAAGTGTGACAATGCCGTTTCGGTAGCTTGAAGTTTAATGCCTTGAAGCGATACGTCGCTGACTACCACATCAATACTTACGTCATTGTGAGCCAGTGTACCATTTACATTAAGTGATACTCGTTGGAATTGGCGCTTGTCTGTCATTACTCGTATACCTAATGTTTGTCTACGCTATCATACCAGTCCGCAGAGTGGGTAATGATCTATGCGGACTGGTATTAGTATTGGCTAATTTGCGCTCGTTCGCAACGAAAAGCCGCCAAATAAAAAAGCCGCTATCGTCGATAGCGGCCTTTGGTGTCGGTTCAGAGTTACAACACTCTACATCTCTGATTTTGTGTTATTTAGACATACGCTTATATTTAAGGCGATGCGGTTCAACCACATCTTGTCCAAACTCTTGCTTCAACCAGCTTTCGTAGTCTGAATAGTTACCTTCGAAGAAGTTGATGTTACCTTCATCGCGATAATCCATGATGTGCGTTGCCACGCGGTCAAGGAACCAACGGTCGTGCGAAATAACCATGGCGCAGCCAGGGAACTCCAGCAACGCGTTCTCTAACGCGCGAAGGGTTTCAACGTCTAGGTCGTTGGTTGGCTCATCCAGTAGCAACACGTTGCCGCCTGCTTTAAGCAGTTTTGCAAGGTGAACACGGTTTCGCTCACCACCTGACAAGTCTTTGATAAACTTCTGCTGGTCGGTGCCTTTAAAGTTAAAGCGACTGCAGTAGGCACGGCTGTTAATTTCAAAGTTACCAATGCGAATAATGTCTTGCTCGTCAGAAATTTCTTTCCACACGGTGTTGTTTTCGTTCATGTGGTCGCGGAACTGTTCTACCGCAGCAATTTGAACGGTTTCCCCTAAATCGATGGTACCTGAATCAGGTTGCTCAGCACCGGTAAGCATTCTGAACAAGGTTGATTTACCCGCACCGTTAGGGCCAACAATGCCTACAATGGCACCCTTTGGTACTTTAAACGTTAAATCGTCAATAAGTACGCGATCACCATAGGACTTTTTAAGGTTGCTAACTTCGATAACCTTGTCACCTAAGCGCTCACCTGGTGGAATGAAAAGCTCGTTTGTTTCGTTACGCTTTTGGTAATCGCTGGTAGATAGTTCTTCAAAGCGAGCCATACGAGCTTTGCTTTTAGCATGACGACCTTTTGGATTTGAGCGTACCCACTCAAGTTCCTGTTTCATGCTCTTCATACGCGCCGTTTCGGTACGCTCTTCTTGCTCAAGTCGGTTTTCTTTTTGCTCCAACCAAGAAGAGTAGTTACCTTCCCACGGAATACCTTCACCACGGTCAAGTTCTAAAATCCAACCTGCAACGTTATCAAGGAAGTATCTATCGTGGGTAATAGCGACTACCGTACCTTCATAATCGTGAAGGAAACGCTCTAGCCATGCGACTGATTCTGCGTCTAAGTGGTTAGTGGGTTCGTCTAGAAGCAACATTTCAGGCTTTTCTAGAAGTAGGCGGCACAGCGCTACACGGCGGCGTTCACCACCAGATAGTTTGCTAACGTCCGCATCCCACGCTGGAAGGCGAAGGGCATCAGCAGCACGCTCTAATGCATTTTCTAAGTTGTGGCCATCTTTGGCTTGAATAATGGCTTCTAGCTCACCTTGCTCTTTTGCAAGGGCGTCAAAATCAGCATCCGCTTCTGCATAAGCGGCATACACTTCATCAAGGCGAGTCAGTGCATGTTTAACATCGGCGACTGCTTCTTCGATATTGCCACGAACATCTTTGGTTTCATCAAGCTGAGGCTCCTGTGGAAGGTAGCCCACCTTCAAACCTGGTTGAGGACGCGCTTCACCTTCGATGTCGGTATCTACGCCGGCCATAATGCGAAGTAAGGTAGATTTACCCGCACCGTTTAGACCTAGCACACCAATTTTGGCACCCGGGAAAAAGCTAAGAGAGATATTTTTTAGAATGTGTCTGTTTGGTGGGACGATTTTGCCCACGCGATGCATACTGTAAACGTATTGAGCCATGCTCTATCCTCGCTGAAAAAGCGGTGAAAAATAATAAAGTCCTAATTGGGCGTATTCTACTCGTAACAGGGTAGTTTATGCTAGGGGCTGTTGACCTTTGATGTACAGAAAAGGTCAACAGCCCAATGTCACTTACGCTTGGTGTTTTCATGACTGGTGATATTTCGAGCGCTCATGCCAAAAAGATTGATTTATGCGTCGGTTGACGAGGCGATTTAAGGTAAACTTAGTTTTATAAAAATAAGTAATTTATAAGAACGAGTAAACTTGTGCTTCTGGGTGAGTTTGTAAGCAAGTCAAAAGAGCCCAGAGCGATAGACTCAATAGTATTCATATATCTGAACAGGTAATTAAGATGACCGCTATGAATAAACGCACGTACAGCCTAGATGAACTTGCCAAACATGTAGGTGGGGAAGTGCTAGGCGATGGAAATGTCACCATTTCTGCAGTGGGGACGTTATCTGGTGCAGCATCGCATCAAATCTCGTTTCTAACCAACCCAAAATATAAGCCGCAGTTAAAAGATACTAAGGCTGGTGCGGTAATTCTGCACGAAAGCTTAAAAGCAGACAGTCCTGTACCTGCGTTAGTTGCGACAAACCCTCATGCTGCCTTTGCGCTTATCGCTCAGTTATTCGATACCACCCCAGCAGTAGCGACAGGCATTGCTGAATCAGCAGTTATTGCGCCATCTGCTCGCATTGGCAGTGATGTATCCCTAGGTCACAATGTGATCATTGAAGAGAACGTGGTTTTAGGCGATAGAGTTACGGTTGGTGCAAATACCGTTATCCGCAGGGGCACCCATATCGGTGAGGGCTGTACTATCCACCCGAACGTGACTATCTATCATGACGTAGTAATTGGTAAGCGCGTGACTATTCATAGCCAAACGGTGATTGGTGCGGCAGGCTTTGGTTACGCAAACGACAAAGGCGTATGGATCCCTATCCCACAAACCGGGTCGGTTCGCATTGGTGACGACAGTCAGATTGGCGCAAGTAGCAGCATTGACCGCGGTGCTATGGAAGATACGGTGTTAGGCACCAACGTAATTATCGACAATCAAGTACAAATTGGCCACAACTGCATCATTGGCGATCATTCATGCATTTGCGGCGCTACTGGTATTGCCGGCAGTTGTCACATTGGCAAACACGTGATTATCGGTGGTGGAGTGGGCATCAACGGGCACATCAGCATTTGTGACAATGTTCAGGTGACTGGCTATACCATGATTGTACAAGATATCACTGAACCGGGTGTTTATTCTTCTGGCCAGCCAGCACAAACTAACCGTGATTGGCGTAAAAATACAGTTCGCCTTGCTAAAATTGGTAGTTTATTTGACCGTGTTAAAGCCCTTGAAAAACAGGTCTGATCTCGCGCTGGCGCAGGTATTACGTTAAACCTGCGCCATTTATATTAATTTGGTCATAAAGCGGTATACAAGTAACCGAAAATGACTAGAATATGGCTCGAATTTGAGCAATCAGTGCGTAACGCCATATAAAAACCGCAGTTAAGGAGCCCCCATGTTTTCTCGCGAAATGAATATAGCCGACTTCGATCCTGAATTAGCCGATGCAATGTCTAAAGAGGTTGAGCGTCAAGAACATCACATTGAGCTAATTGCCTCTGAGAACTACTGTAGTCCACGTGTAATGGAAGCACAGGGTTCGCAGCTTACTAACAAATACGCGGAAGGCTATCCAGGCAAGCGTTACTACGGTGGTTGTGAGCACGTAGACGTTGTTGAGCAACTAGCTATCGACCGTGCAAAAGCATTATTCGGTGCAGACTACGCAAATGTTCAGCCACACGCTGGTTCACAAGCTAACTCTGCCGTATTCATGGCACTACTTGACGCAGGCGATACGGTGTTGGGAATGAGCCTTTCTGAAGGTGGTCACCTTACTCACGGTTCACACGTAAACTTCTCTGGTAAAACCTACAATGCTGTACAATATGGTCTGAACAAAGAGACCGGCGAAATCGATTACGCTCAGGTTGAAGCACTAGCTAAAGAGCACAAGCCGAAAATGATTATCGGTGGTTTCTCTGCGTATTCAGGTGTTGTTGATTGGGCGAAATTCCGTGAAATCGCTGATAGCGTTGGCGCATACTTGCTTGTAGATATGGCGCACGTAGCAGGTCTTGTAGCAGCGGGCGTTTATCCAAACCCACTGCCTCACGCACACGTGGTAACAACGACCACCCATAAAACGCTAGCGGGTCCACGTAGTGGCCTTATCCTATCTTCATGTGGCGACGAAGCTATTTACAAAAAGCTTAACAGCTCAGTATTCCCAGGTAATCAGGGCGGCCCACTGTGCCACGTGATTGCAGCTAAAGCGGTTGCTTTCAAAGAAGCGCTACAGCCAGAGTTTAAAGTGTACCAGCAGCAGGTTGTTGCAAATGCGAAGGCGATGGTTACCGTAATGCAAGAGCGCGGTTATAACATCGTTTCTGGCGGTACTGACAACCACTTGTTCCTTCTTGACCTTATTGACAAGGACATTACCGGTAAAGATGCAGACGCAGCACTAGGTGCCGCAAACATCACGGTAAACAAAAACTCAGTGCCAAATGACCCGCGTTCACCGTTTGTTACCAGCGGTCTTCGTATCGGTAGCCCAGCGATCACTCGTCGTGGTTTCAAAGAAGAACAAGCTAAGCAAGTTGCTACTTGGATTTGCGACATTCTAGATAACATGGGCGATGAGTCTGTTATCAAACGCGTTCAAGACGAAGTGGTTGCACTTTGCGCACAATTCCCTGTTTATAAATAAATAGGTTTGTGTTTTATTGCGTACTTTGGTACTAATGCTGGACTAACTAGTCTAGGTTTAATTTAGATACCTAAGTGCGCAATATTTAAGGATTATTCATGTTTTGCCCGTTTTGTTCAGAACAAGAAACAAAAGTCATTGATTCTCGTTTGGTTGCAGAAGGGCAACAGGTGCGTAGACGCCGTGAATGTATGGTGTGTCACGAGCGATTCACTACGTTTGAAAGTGCAGAACTCGTGATGCCCCGCGTTATTAAACGCGATGGTTCCCGTGAACCGTTTAACGAAGACAAACTTCGTGCAGGCTTGCAGCGCGCACTCGAAAAGCGCCCTGTAAGCACCGAGAAAGTTGAACAATGTATCCTCTCACTTAAATCACAGTTGCGCGCAACCGGTGAACGTGAAGTGAGCAGTGAATTGCTCGGCAACCTTATTATGAAAGCCCTCAAAGAACTTGATAAAGTTGCTTATGTCAGGTTCGCCTCCGTTTATCGCTCTTTCGAAGATATTCGTGAATTCGGAGAAGAGATTGCACGATTGGGAGATTAAGTCGGCGACCTCTCAAACATCAGACACTTAGGGCTACAACAGGAATCCAAGTGAACCACGATACGGTTAAAAACGATTATTTTTGGATGGCAAAAGCCATTCAGCTTGCCCAACAAGGGCGCTTTACCACTTCTCCTAACCCTCGCGTAGGCTGTGTAATTGTTGATGAAAAAAATCAATTGCTTGGTCAGGGATATCACATTCAAGCTGGCACACCCCATGCCGAAGTTCATGCACTAAGACAAGCATCTAACGCACGTCCGCAAGGCGCAAAGGGCGCAACAGCTTACGTTACGCTTGAACCTTGTAGTCATTTTGGCCGCACGCCGCCTTGTGCAGTAGCTTTGGTTGAAGCGAAGGTGGCGCGGGTGGTTATTGCTATGACCGACCCTAACCCGAATGTATGTGGAAAGGGTATTAACATCTTACAGGAAGCAGGTATTGAAGTAGTTAGCGACGTGATGGCTGCTGAAGCCGCTGCGCTAAATCCAGGGTTTATTAAACGCATGCTTACCGGTAAGCCCTTTGTTCGCGTGAAATTAGGCATTAGCCTGGACGGGAAAATAGCCCTTCAAAATGGCGTAAGTCAGTGGATCACTGGTCCAGAGGCAAGGCGAGATGTGCAGCGCTATCGCGCGCAAAGCTGTGTAGTGTTAACGGGCTCCGGCACGGTAAAAGCTGATAATCCTAGCTTGTTGGTGCGAGAAAAAGAGGCTCAGTTCGAAGACTATCCTCTAGAGCACACCCGTCAACCAGCTCGGGTTGTTGTCGATGGCAAGAGCGCGCTTAGTCGAGGCTACGCATTGTTTAATGACGGCAACCTAACCTTAACTGCTACATCGCAAGCCCATCCAGATACTGCAACACAGCACTATCTTTTGGTAGATGAAAAAGACGGTAAACTCAATTTACATTCACTTATGTCAGCCTTAGGCGATAAGCAATATAATGAAGTGTGGGTGGAGGCGGGCCCAGGCCTTGCGGGTGCCTTATTGCAAGAAAGCCTAGTTGATGAACTTATTTGCTACCAAGCGCCTAAGCTTTTAGGTGATAAAGGAGTAAGTATGGTTAATTTACCCGCGTTCACGTCGCTAAATGAATGTATTTCGCTTTCGCTTATTGAAAATCGTCATGTGGGTAACGATATTAAGCTTATCTTCCGTCCTGATGTTAGCAACACCCGTGGTTAACGCGATTAAAGAGGAACTTTATGTTTACTGGAATTATTCAAGCGCTAGGTACTATTAAAAAGCTTGATAACCGAGGCAACGATATTCGCCTAACCGTTGCATCGCCTACGCTTGATATGTCTGATGTCGCACTTGGCGACAGTATTGCGACCAATGGTGTTTGCTTAACAGTCACCGATATGGGTCTCGATTATTATTGCGCTGATGTGTCGGCAGAGACCATCAAATTAACTGGCTTTGCTCATTACAGTGCAGGCTCAACGGTGAATCTAGAAAAAGCGATGCGCCCTAGCGACCGTTTAGGTGGCCACATTGTGTCAGGTCACGTGGATGGTGTAGGCGAGGTTACGCAAATTATCAAACACTCAGACTATGTAGAGTTTTGGGTAAAGGCACCTGAAGCACTAGCGAAATACATTGCGCACAAAGGCAGTATCACCGTTGATGGTATCAGCCTAACCGTTAACGAAGTTAACGGCGCAGAATTTATGCTTTGGATTATTCCTCATACGCTGCAAGAAACAATAATGGGAAGCTATAAGGTTGGCACAGCGGTAAACCTAGAGGTTGATGTTATTGCGCGCTACTTAGAGCGATTGATGCTGGGCGACAAAGCCGCCGAGCCAAAAAGCAAAGGCATCGACATGGCATTTCTTGCCGAGAACGGATTTTTAAAAAAATAACCCTACAAGAAGCACACAACATGGCATTTAACACTACACAAGAAATAATTGAAGACATTCGCCAAGGTAAAATGGTTATCTTGATGGATGACGAAGACAGGGAAAATGAAGGTGATTTGATCATGGCTGCTGAGCATGTGACGCCAGAAGCCATTAACTTTATGGTTACCCACGCTCGCGGCTTGGTGTGTTTACCAATGACGCAAGAGCGCTGCCGTACGCTAAACCTTCCTTTAATGGTTGATAAAAACGAAGCGCAGTTCTCTACTAACTTTACCGTGTCTATTGAAGCGGCAACCGGCGTGACCACAGGTATTTCGGCGGCAGATCGCGCGACGACCATTAAAGCTGCTGTGGCGAAAGACGCAAAAGCGGCAGACATAGTGCAGCCGGGTCATATTTTTCCGCTAATTGCTAAAGACGGGGGCGTGTTAAACCGCGCAGGTCACACTGAAGCCGGAGTAGATTTGCCGCGTTTGGCAGGATTAGAGCCTGCTGGAGTTATTGTAGAAATTCTTAATGAAGACGGCACTATGGCTCGCCGCCCAGAGTTAGAGAAATTTGCGGTAAAACACAATCTTAAAATCGGCACCATTGCTGATTTAATTGAATATCGCAATCTTAACGAAACCACTATTCAAAAAGTTGCTCAGTGCAATATGCCAACCGAGTATGGTGACTTCGAGCTTCATACGTTTAAAGATAGTATCGACAACCAGCTTCATTTTGCTCTTAAAAAAGGCGAAATTAAAGAAGACGAGCCGACACTTGTACGTGTGCACCTTCACAATACCTTTAGTGATCTACTTGGGTCTACGCGCGGTATCCATCGCTCGATGACGCTTGCAGATGGCATGCGCAAAATTTCAGAAGACGGTGGCGTATTGGTGCTATTAGGTAAAGAAGAGCATATTGAAAGTCAGGTACGCCGCTTTGCCGCAGAAGACAGAGGCGAGCGCCCGACTGGCGCTGACTGGCAGGGATCTTCACGCACTATTGGTGTAGGCAGTCAAATTCTAGCATCAATGGGCGTACACAAAATGCGTCTCCTTAGTAAGCCAATTAAATATCACGCACTTTCAGGTTACGGCCTTGAAGTAGTTGAGTACGTGCACGATTAGTACTTAGCTGTAGGGCGGAGCTAACGTGGAGAGGGTTTGCGACGAGCAGCCCTTCCACACATAGAGTCAAGCTAAAGTACCCGGTTACGAATAGTTGAAGTTAAAGAAACAATCGATTTAGTTTAGGCGCAGTTGTGGTATACTTCGCGCCGTTTTTTCTCGAGGAATGAATCCATGCAGGTAATTGAAGGTAATATCAGAGCAACCGGTAAGAAGTTTGCTATTGTTGTATCACGCTTTAATAGCTTTGTTGTTGAAAGCTTACTGGAAGGTGCATTAGACACACTAGAGCGTCACGGTGAAGTAAGCGATGACGATATCACGGTAGTACGTGTACCTGGTGCTTACGAGTTACCTGTTATTGCTAAGAAATTAGCTGAGAAGAAGTCATTTGACGCCATTATCGCTCTTGGTGCAGTTATTCGTGGCGGCACGCCACACTTTGATTTCGTAGCAGGCGAGAGCAACAAAGGTCTTGCGCAAGTATCTCTTGAATACGGCGTACCTGTATCATTTGGCGTAATCACAACAGATTCAATTGAACAAGCTATCGAGCGTTCTGGAACCAAAGCGGGCAACAAGGGTGCAGAAGCAGCACTAGGCGCGCTAGAAATGGTTAACGTTATCGATGCTGTTGAAAAGCTTTAAGGTAAACATTAAGTGAAAGTTTCAGCTCGTCGTAAAGCCCGTGAACTCGCCCTTCAAGGTGTGTATTCATGGCAAATGAGTCACAACGATATTCAGCAGGTTGAACTGGCGCTAGCCACCAGTAACGACATGCAAAAGGTAGATATGGCGTATTTCCAAGCCTTACTTCGCGGTGTTGCACACAACGCAAGTAACCTTGATGCAACCATTAAACCTTACCTTGGCCGTTTGCCAGAAGAGTTAGACGCTATTGAAAAAGCCATCTTGCGCATTGCGACGCTGGAACTCACTGAGCGCATTGACGTACCTTACCGTGTAATTATTAATGAAGCGATTGAGCTTGCTAAAGCATTCGGTGCTGAAGAAAGTCATAAATTCATTAATGGTGCACTGGACAAAGCAGTGCGCACGTTGCGCAAAGACGAGCGCGACTAACCTTACCGTGGCGGCATGGATTGCCGCTAAAAGGGTTTAAAAATTACCGTGAAAGAATTTGATCTTATCGGCCGCTACTTCTCAAACAGCGGCCACAAACGCAAAGACGTTGTTATTGGTATTGGTGATGACTGTGCTGTAACAACGGTTCCTGAAAACCAACAGCTTGCCGTTACTACCGATACTCTTGTTGCAGGTGTGCACTTTTTGAAAGACGCACCAGCTAAGTCTGTGGCATATAAAACAGTTGCTGTTAACTTAAGCGACCTTGCCGCGATGGGCGCTGAGCCCGCGTGGATTAGCTTATCGTTGTCACTACCTGAAGTGGACGAAGCTTGGTTAGGTGACTTTGTTTCGGGCCTTTACGAGCTTACTCAGTACTATTCTGTGCAGCTTATTGGTGGAGATACAGTTAAAGGCCCTATGGCATTTACTATTACTGCTCAAGGCTTCATACCGCCTGGTTCTGAGTTAACGCGCAGCGGTGCTAAGCCGGGTGACTGGCTTTATGTCACCGGAACGCTTGGTGACGCAGGTGCTGGTTTAGATATTCTACAAAATAAGCTCAGCGTAAGCGGTGAAGCAAAAGACGTGTTGGTCAATCGTCATTATTTCCCAACTCCTCGCGTAGCGGTGGGCACAGCTATCCGACGTATTGCAACGTCGTGCATTGATATCTCTGATGGATTGATTTCAGATTTGGGGCACATCTTAAAAGCGTCTAATTGCGGTGCGAATGTTCATGTAGACCGTTTACCGTTATCACGCGCGTTAACGAGTGCCGTTACACCTGAGCAAGCGGTTGAGTATGCGCTATCTTCAGGCGATGACTACGAACTTATTTTTACCGTAAGTGAAGAACAGCGCGGTAGCTTAGAAACCTCATTGGCGAGCACAAATGTAAAGGCTACCTGTATCGGACAATTAACCGGTCATAACGGTACGCTTTCATTACTTAAGGACAATGAAAAGTACACGCCCATTAATCCGTCTGGTTACGAGCACGCCTTTTAGGCAACCACACACTCTACAAGACCAATAAGAAGGAAGAAGCATGCAGGCTGAATATCGCGCAAGAGTAAGTATGAAAAATCCCGTTCATTTTCTTGCGCTAGGTTTTGGTAGTGGGCTTGTTCCCTTCATGCCGGGAACCTTTGGCTCATTTGCAGCATTGCCGCTTCTTATCGCGTGCAGCCAGATTTCTATGATTTCCTTTATTGCACTCACGCTAATCTTTTCTGTTGTGGGTATTTACCTGTGTGGCAAGACTGCTGACGATATGCAGGTTCACGATCATGGCTCTATTGTGTGGGATGAAATTGCGGGCATGTTTGTGACCTTTCTGTTTGTACCTATTTCAGCGTCCTCTTTGCTTGTAGGCTTTGTTCTATTCAGGCTTTTCGATATCTTAAAGCCTTGGCCAATAGGTATTATCGATAAGCGCTTACACGGCGGTACAGGCATTATGCTTGACGATCTTATAGCGGGAGCGATGGCGTGCGGTTGCTTGCATGTGATGATGGTGTTTTGGCCAGCAGCACTAGCTTTGTTTTAATTGATTACGAATATTCGCCGCCATTTGGTTAGACTTACCGAAAGCCAGTTGGCAGTGAGTAAACTATTTACAGAAAAGCCCGCAAAATAGCGGGCTTTTTAATGTTTTAGTGATAGCTTTTAGACTCAATTAATTAGCGCTTAAACTACCAGCTGCAGCAATAATGCCTTCAGCATCCAAACCGTGTTCTTTGTACATTTCTTGCTGCGTACCCTGAAGAACAAAGCTATCAGGTAGACCCAACATCTTCACTGTTTTTAACACGCCGTTTTGCTGCAAGTGCTCAAGTACTGCACTACCAGCACCGCCCATAATACAGCCGTCTTCTAGCGTAATAAGCGCGTTGTGTTCACTGGCTGCTTTTAAAACGGCATCGCCGTCTAACGGCTTAATGAAACGCATGTCGATAACGGTAGCGTCAAGGGCTTCTGCAGCTTCAAGCGCAAAGAGTAATAAACAGCCGAAGTTCAAGATAGCAACGCTTTCAGATTTATCTTTCGAGGTTTCTCGACAGGTACGTGATTTACCTATTTCAAGTTCCGCCATCGCCTCATCTGGCGTAATCCCCGTGCCAGCACCACGAGGATAGCGGACTGCAGCTGGTTTTTGTAGCTTGTGACCCGTATAGAGCATTTGGCGACATTCATTTTCATCTGAAGGAGCCATAACCACCATATTTGGAATACAGCGAAGGAAGGCGATATCAAACGCCCCTTGGTGGGTAGGGCCATCGGCGCCCACAATACCCGCTCTGTCTATAGCAAATAATACCGGTAAGTCTTGAA
This sequence comes from Alteromonas sp. ABH4_453, assembly GCF_056160665.1. NCBI lineage: Bacteria > Pseudomonadati > Pseudomonadota > Gammaproteobacteria > Alteromonadales > Alteromonadaceae > Alteromonas > Alteromonas sp. ABH4_453. The sequence goes on along the minus strand of NZ_JBSWXP010000001.1, from coordinate 25,773 downwards.
TTGCCACATCGTGAATAAGCTGATCGTAAGCGCGCTGAAGGAACGATGAATAAATCGCAACAACCGCATTCATACCGTCTTTGGCAAGACCGGCGCCAAAGGTCACAGCATGCTGTTCGGCAATGGCAACATCGAAGTATTGTTCAGGAAAACGCTGGGAAAACTCAACCATGCCTGAGCCTTCGCGCATGGCAGGTGTTACAGCCATTAGTTTCGAGTCTTGCGCGGCCATATCACACAGCCACTTACCAAAAATAGCCGAGTAAGTAGGGGCAGAAGGCTTCGACTTTGGCAGGGCGTTATCTGCTGGATTAAATTTTGGCACCGCGTGAAACTTGATCGGGTCTTCTTCAGCAACGGCGTAGCCCTTTCCTTTCTTTGTTACAACATGTAGAAGCTGAGGGCCCTCAAAATTACGCATATTGCGAAGGGTATCGACTACAGCGTTCACATCGTGACCGTCAATAGGACCAATGTAATTAAAGCCTAACTCTTCAAAGATAGTACCAGGCACCACCATACCTTTAAGGTGCTCTTCTGCACGGCTGGCAAACTCTTTAATAGGTGGTACATTGCTTAACAGCTTTTTGCCGCCATCCCGTATTGAGTTGAAAAAATTGCCAGTAAGTAAGCGCGCAAGATGACTATTTAATGCGCCCACGTTTTCAGAAATAGACATTTCGTTGTCGTTAAGTACAACCACCATGTCTTTTTTGATATCGCCGGCGTGGTTAAGGGCTTCAAACGCCATACCTGCAGTCATTGCACCGTCGCCGATAACGGCCACCACTTTGCGGTCTTTACCTTCTTTTTCCGCTGCTACAGCCATACCCAAAGCGGCGCTAATCGATGTGGAAGAATGGCCCACGGCAAAGGTGTCATAGTCGCTCTCAGGCGGCCATGGGAAAGGATGCAGGCCATTCTTTTGACGAATGGTACTCATGCGCTCTGCACGGCCAGTAAGAATTTTATGAGGATAGGCTTGGTGCCCTACGTCCCACAACAAACGGTCAAAAGGTGTGTTGTATACATAATGTAACGCGACAGTAAGCTCTACCGTGCCTAAGCCGGAAGCGAAGTGACCACTGGTTTGGCTTACGCTATTAAGTAAGTACTCACGCAACTCATCGGAGAGCTCGCGTAATTTATCCTGGGGCAGTTGCCTCAATTTTTCAGGTGTTTGCGCAAGCGCAAGCGTTGGGTAATGTTGGAGATCTAAACTCATGTACTTATTATCTTTTTCAACATGGCGCGTGGCTAATGGTCACGTTTCACCAAAAGCTCGCTAAACGCAATTAAACTGTCGGTATTGTAGGGTAAACGCGTCAATGCTTGAAGTGCATTATTATGAAGCATTTCTAATTCTTGTTTAGCGCCAGCCATTCCGAGCTTGGCGGGAAACGTGTTTTTACCCAATGCTTCGTCTGACCCTGCCGGTTTACCTAATTTCTCGCTGCTGCCTTCAACGTCTAAAATGTCGTCTTGAACTTGGAAAGCTAGACCAATATCGGCGGCATAAGCCATTAAGTCAGTTTTAGTTTGTGGCAGTAAGCCTTCACTGACAATAGCGACCATTTCAACACAGGCTTTCAGCAAAGCCCCAGTTTTTAGCCTGTGAAGCTGTTTCAGTTCTTCTATCGAGATGGCTTTACCTGTACTGGCTAGGTCAATAGCCTGGCCACCACACATGCCTACGTAGCCAGCACTTTTTGCGAGCACAGACAATAACTGACCACGCTTTGTTTCGGCGTACGCACTTAGTGGCACATCGGCTAAAACCGTGAATGCGAGGGCTTGCAGCGCGTCGCCAGCTAAAATAGCCGTAGCTTCGTCAAAGGCGATATGGCAGGTTGGCATTCCGCGACGCAAGTCGTCATCGTCCATGGCGGGTAAATCGTCGTGCACTAATGAATAGGCGTGTACGCATTCAATCGCCATGCTAATGGCCATCTGGTCTTTTTTGGGCACGTCTAACGTGTTGCCAACAACCTGAACCAAAAGGGGACGCATGCGCTTACCACCAGCCAACAAGGCGTGGCGCATGGCGTCTTTTAGGCGTGGCGCGTAATCGGGTAAATCATCAATTAACGTAAGAAGAGATGCATCAGTTTGTTGTTTAACTTGTTGATGCAAAGCAGAAAAATTCATATATTGCCTGTTAGTTAAAAATGAACGAGTTACGGCTGTTCACTTTCAGGAAGAGTTTGAAGGGTTTCTTCGCCTTGTTCACTGAGTAGTATTTTTACTTTTTGTTCGGCGTTTTCGAGTGATTGCTGGCCTTGGCGGGACAGTGCAATTCCGCGCTCAAATTTTTCTAGTGCTTTATTCAAAGGCAGATCACCGTTTTCCATTTCGTTAACGATAGCTTCTAGTTCTGATAAAGTTTCTTCAAAAGACGCTGATGCTTTTTCTGTCGTCATAAAACACTCAATATAGTGGCCAAAATACATATATCGGGCACATTAACCGAGGGCTGCACAAGGGTCAAATGGTTTGTCCGTATATCGCCTATATCACTGCGACATAGCTTTTTTTTCACGCAGTTGAGCAAACAGGACAAACAGAAACTGTGCTATATTCGTGTTGGGTAGTTATATTACTTTTAAATGTGAGGTGACAGCGTGTGCCTAACGTGAACTCTATGAATAGGCAAACTCATCGTTTTTAAATGTATTGGGAAATGCGGGAGTTATTAACACGCTTCATAAATAACAAATAAATGTGATATTTTTCAATAATGTCGTTTTAGTATTTCTATCTCTTGCCGATAGAATTACTGTACATCAACAGCACTGTCTGCGCATAAATGGGGAAGAGTGAGTGGATTTAGCAACCGTCATAGGTATGTTGGGCGCTATTGGTTTCATAGTTATGGCTATGATTCTAGGCGGCAGTTTAGGCATGTTCATCGACGTCCAATCAATATTAATTGTATTTGGTGGGACCTTGTTCGTTGTTTTGTCACAGTTTACTTTAGGTCAGTTCTTCGGTGCAGGTAAGATCGCTGGTAAAGCCTTCATGTTCAAAATTGAATCGCCAGAAGAGCTTATTGAAAAAATTGTAGAGATGGCAGATGCAGCGCGAAAAGGTGGCTTTCTCGCCTTAGAAGAGGCGGAAATCTCCAATGAATTTATGCAAAAGGGCGTAGATATGTTGGTTGACGGCCATGATATAGAGGTGGTCAGAGAAACACTTGCTAAAGATATATCCATGACGTCAGAAAGACACGATTTCGGCGCATCATTTTTCAAAGGCATGGGCGATATTGCACCGGCTATGGGTATGATCGGTACCTTGATTGGTTTGGTTGCCATGCTATCAAACATGGATGACCCGAAAGCTATCGGCCCGGCAATGGCGGTAGCACTACTTACTACGCTCTATGGAGCTTTTTTCGCCAACGTTATTTGTTTGCCTATAGCTTTTAAATTGGCCGTACGGGCAGGAGAAGAGAAGCTCAATCAAAGTCTTGTTCTTGATGGTATTGTCGGCATCGCTGACGGTCAAAACCCGCGAGTTATTGAGGGTGTACTGAAAAACTATCTTGCTGCAAGTAAGCGTGGAAGCGCAGAGGAAGAGTAATGGCCGAAGAAGAATGCCCCAAATGCCCCCCCGAGGGGCTTCCAGCCTGGATGGGAACCTTCGCAGACTTAATGTCTTTGCTTATGTGCTTTTTTGTACTTTTGCTTTCATTCTCCGAAATGGACGTGCTCAAATTTAAGCAAATAGCGGGCTCAATGAAGTTTGCATTCGGTGTGCAAAACAAAATTGAAGTAAAAGACATTCCTAAAGGGACCAGTGTTATTGCTATGGAGTTTCGACCTGGTAAGCCTGATCCCACGCCAATTGAATCTATTCAGCAGCAAACCAACGAAATGACTCAGCAAATGCTAGAATTTCAGGCGGGAAATGAGGATTCAGCCGGCGGCAGGCAAAAGCAGCGCGGCGAACAACGGGGCGGTCAGTCTCAACAAACGGCTACTGAGTCATCCTCATCCGCTGAACAAAGCACTGACCAATCTCAAATGGCAGAATTGATGAAAAAAGTGGCTCAACAATTGGAAAAACAAATTTTAGACGGGTCGGTTGAGATGGAGTCGCTGGGGCAGCAGCTTACCATTCGAATTAGAGAAAATGGTTCGTTTTCCGCCGGCTCTGCTTTCTTACAGCCTCAGTTTCAGCCCGTATTACGAAAAATTGGTGTGCTGTTAGCAGATGTACCCGGAGAAATTGAGATTTCTGGGCATAGCGATGGTCAACATATTGCTAACGAGTTATATCGCTCAAACTGGGATTTATCATCACAACGAGCAGTAGCGGTAGCTGAAGCTATGCGGACAGCGCCTGGTTTTGATGAAAGCCGTATGTCTGTTGTAGGCAAAGCTGATACCAATCCCATTGTTGAGAATGCCACGACAGCGACTGATAGAGCGAAGAATCGCCGAGTGGAGATTAATATTAACCAAGGCAAACCAATGATATCCAAACCCATATCAGTGGTAGATGATTAATAGCTGTATGTGTATTGGGTGACTACCCATGAAAAACGGTGCTTAATGTAAGCACCGTTTTTTTTGGTTTTGGAACCTGTCCACGTTTCCATAACGCGGACAGACTACACTCTGGCTAGTTCTTCTCTGTACTGAGGTTTAGATATAACAAGTTGTACAGTGCTAATGGTTCTTTCTAGAAAGCCACCTTCGCAATATTTGAGGTAATAGGTCCACATACGCACAAAGCGCTCGTCGTAACCATCACTCAATAATTCATCTTTAGCCGAGATAAATGCTTCATACCAATGGTTTAGCGTTTTTGCATAGTCCACACCGATGTCGTGTAAGTCACGGATCATCATATTCGTGTACTTTTTAAGGTGTGCATTTAACTGGTATTGCGATGGTAAAAAACCACCCGGGAAAATGTATTTCTGTATGAAGTCTACGCTGTTTGAGTAGCTGTCATAACGTCTATCGTCAATGGTTATTGACTGAAGTAACATAAGACCGTCGTCTTTTAAAAGAGAAGCACATTTTTCGAAAAAGTTACCTAAATACTCTTTGCCCACGGCTTCAATCATCTCAATGGAAACGAGTTTGTCGTATTTACCTTCAAGCAAGCGATAATCTTTTTTAAGTAAGGTAATTTTACTTTCTAGTCCTTCCCGTTCAATCCAATCTTTCGCCCATGCGTGCTGCTCTTCTGAAATAGTAGTGGTGGTGACACTGCAGCCATAATGTTTCGCAGCATAAACTGCAAGGCCGCCCCAGCCAGTGCCTATTTCTAAAAGGTGGTCTGCTTCAGAAAGTTGTAATTTGTCACAAATGGCTTTTAGTTTGTAATTCTGCGCGTCGTTAAGCGTTGCATTTGCATCTGGGTATATTGCTGATGAATACATCATTGTGGGGTCGAGAAAGCGGGTGTAAAGCTTATTGCCCAAATCATAATGCGCTTCAATGTTCTTTTTAGCTTGGTCTTTCGTATTTCGACGCGCAAAATGCTGAATTTTATTGATGGGCATGGTTAGCCACTTAAACTTATTTTCCCACTCATCTAGGGTGGGTAAGTTCCGCGCGAAAATCCTTACTACAGCTGTTACATCGTCACTGTCCCACAACCCATCCATGTACGCCTCTCCAGCGCCAACACTGCCGCCAAGTAACAACTGTCGATAGGCTTGCATATCTTTGATATTTACCGTAGCGCGCAAGTCACTCTCGTCTGTGCCGAAACGCGCAACGACATCGCCATTTTCTTGAATAGTTAAGCGACCAAATGGAAGCTGATTTAAACACTTCAAAAATAGTGTTCTACAAGTTTTATCTACGAAAGAGACCTCTGAGGTGGTCAGTAGTACAGATTCACCGAAAGACATTGTTATTGTTCCTGACTCTTTTCTGGGTGTGTGTATAGTGGCGTTCGTTTCAGCAATAGCTTAAGCGCGTGCCAATAAATTCCGGCCACGGTTTTTATTGTCATACTGGGTATACGTTTAAGTGCGGCAGATAGATTCGCATTATCTAAAGTAAATTTAGTCAAATTAATCCCAGCGCTAAATTCTTTGTCTTCTCTTACGCAATCCATCGCTAAAGAAAGTCTAGACGAAGGCTGAGAAATCGACCATTTATAGGTCATATCCATAGGGTTGAAAGGCGACACGTGAAAAGCCTTAGGTGTATCGGCTTGAGTTTCTAGGTTTACAAGATAGTGATGGCGTTCATTCCATGGAGTATTACTCACTTCAGCTAGCATATGAGTATATTTACCCTCAGCGTTGCGTAGGTAGTAAAAATTAACTGGGCTAAAATAAAGCCCCCACATGCGTAATTGCCCCAACATAAAAACGTCACCGTTGAGTGCTTTACCACCGTTTAACTCGGTCATCCTTTCTAAAACCGCTTGTTTCAATGAAATAGAAGTGTCGCCTAGATAGTCTTCTCTTTTAAAGCGAACCCTTGCCTTATTGCTCGCACTGAAGTGTTTTAACTGACTAGATAAGGCGTCAAGTTCGTCGGTATCAAGCTTCAGCCAAAACAGATAAATATCATAGTCAAATTTATGTTGTGTCGGCTTGAAACGTTGGTGATATACCTTACCTTTATATATCGCGCTTTCTATCACAGGGTTTCACCAAAACGAGCACAAACGTCTAGTGCACTGGTAACGCCATCTTCATGAAAGCCGTTGTACCAGTAGGCACCACAGAAATGTAAGTTATCTACGCCGCAAATTTCACTTCTACGTGACTGCGCTTCAACCATGTTGGCGCTATACTGAGGGTGAGCGTATTGGTAGCTTCGTAAAATACTCTTCTCGTCAATTTCAGGCGTATTATTCAACGTTACACAATAAGTATTCTCTGCTTCTAACCGTTGAAGAATGTTCATATTGTAGGTAACAGAGGCGGGGCGGGCTTCCTCGCTTGCATCCTCTTTTAAACTATAATTCCAACTCGCCCAAGCTAATTTCCTTTTAGGTAGTTGGCCTGTGTCTTTATGCATTACTACATCGTTTTCAGCATACGGAATATTGCCAAGAATATCTTTGTGCAGTGAAGTAGGGGATTGAATCATTTTTAACGCTTGGTCACTGTGACTCGCAAACACTACATGGTCGAACGTTGCAACAGCACCAGATGAATCGGTAACTTCCCACTTATCATCGCGTTTGGCCACAGAAACTACAGCCGTAGATAATTTAATCTTGGACTCAAATGGTGCAATCAGTGGCGGAATGTACTGACTAGAGCCACCTTTAATTGTGTACCACTGTGGCCGGTCAGTAATATTGAGCAAGCCGTGATTATTGAAGAATTGCAGGAAGAAAGTTAATGGGAATTTTCTCGTTTGTTCCAGGCTACTAGACCAAATAGCGGCGCACATAGGCAGTATATAGTAGCGCGCGAAGTCATCGCTTAGCCCTAATTCTTTAATAATATCTTCCAGCGTCAATGAAGACGTGTCGCGCTTTTCAGCCACCATGGCTTTACACGCTTTGTTAAACGTCAGAATGTCTTTAACGATGCGCCAAAACTTAGGTCGAAAAATATTGCGCCGCTGTGCGAATAAACTATTTAAGTTATTGCCGTTATATTCAAGGTTTGCTTTTTTACTCATCACAGAGAAGCTCATCTCTGTTGGTTGGTAGTCAACGTTTAACTGAGTAATAAGCTTTATAAAGTTAGGGTATGTCCAATCATTGAAGACAATAAAGCCAGTATCGATATGATGGGTTTCGCCATTATCCTTTATCTTTTTGGTAGCAGTATGGCCACCAATGTAGTCGTTTGCTTCGTAAACCGTAATATCGTTCTGTCGATTTAAAAGGTGTGCGCAGGTTAACCCTGAAATACCTGTGCCTATGATGGCAATCTTGTTATTCATTTTTACTTCTCTTATTGTTTTTCTCTCATGGCCAAGGATAAACGCTTTTGAATTGGTGTAGGCAATATGTGCATAAAGCGCAGGATAAGCCCAAAGAATCGAGGGAAGAAAACGGTCTGCTTGTTGCTTTCTATCCCTTTAAGCATAGCCTCGGCAGCTTCTTCTGCACTAATTTTCATTGGCATTTCGAAGTCATTCTTATCCGTAAGGGGTGTTTCAACAAAACCTGGTGAGACGGACTGTACTTTCACCCCTTTATGGTGAAGGTCGACTTCTAAAGACTTGGTAAAATAGTGAAGAGCAGCTTTACTCGACCCATAGGCTTGGGTTCGAGTGAAAGGTAATAGACGGGCCATACTGTCGACAATGACCAGTTTGTCGCCACCTTTCAATCGTGGAAGAAGTGCGTTAACACAGTGAACTACGCCGAAGAAATTAGGCTCGAAAACACGCCGGAACATGTCTGGCTCGAAATCCTCAAGGTCTACATATTCACAAGTACCAGCATTAAGTACAGCAATATCAAACTTAACATTTGCTAACGCTCGCTTTGTATCTTCTAAATCTGACACATCAAACTGGCAACCGCTAACATTGCTATATTTGCTAAGCTTATCGAGGGCTTCTTTGTTTCTTCCACACGCAATGACACTATACCCATTATCGGCACACTTGATTGCTAGTGCTTTACCTATTCCAGACGTTGCGCCAGTAATTAAGATACTCTTCATTTTGCCAGCTTCCCTTTTATCTTTTTGATTATAAAACCTAAGATAGGTACGTGCTCGTAGACCATTTCGCCCAAATCGTAATAATCTTTGTGGTAGATGATGATGTCACCGTCAACACCAAGTTGTGTTGTACCGTCTAGCGTGATCTTTTTCGCATTATTTTTTAGTACGAGGGTCATTGTCCAATTTACAACGTGAGTGACATTAGAGTGAGATGAGGAAATCTGTTGCGAGCAGGTAAAAATGTCCGCTATATCAAATTTACAGCTTTCTGCCTGGGTTAGAAGGTTAGCAAAGTAGTTTTTCACTTCACCAATGCCACGATGTGTAGTGATTGGATCTGTAAATAAAACGTCGTTAGCGTATATTTTTTCTAAGTCCACTGGAGAGATTTGACATATATCTGTGTAAATTTTACAAAAGCGTGCAATGACATCCATTCAGCTTCCTTAACGTCGAAGTGGTATGATGAAAAAAACAATTTGCTGCCAAATTCTGTTTGGTCTTGTTGTGACTTCATTGAATATCGGACCGCAAGTCTATGATCTAAAATCTGTTAATGTTGTTAGATAAACCTTAACTTACATTAAACGACGTTCTCAAGATCATGTTTTTCAGATTATTAGTGAAAAATTTTCCCATTCGATCCTATTTGTACTCAGTTGCGTAATAATTTTCGTGTTTTTGGAAGTGTCGAGTATGAGTGTAGAACGTTTTCCCTTATTTCCTTTATCTGCGCACCTTTTGCCTGAAGGCAGAATGGCTTTGCGTATTTTTGAGCCTAGATATGTGCGCATGGTTAAAGAGGCATGCGCCGAAAATAAAGGCTTTGTGATGTGTATGCTAAATGCAAACGGTGACAAGAATTCAAACGAGCATATTCACAAAATAGGGACATATGCACAGGTTGTCGACTTCGATATGCTTGATGATGGGTTGCTTGGCATAAAGGTTGCTGGTTCTCATTTAGTTGAGGTGAGTAACATCGAGGTAGAGCACGATGGTCTTCGCACTGGTAGTTGTAAAGTTTTAGAACCTTGGCAGTGTGAATTAGCTCCTCAACAAATAGCGCCTATGGACGAGCGGCTTAAAGAAATATTTGGAAATTATGAAGAACTGGCAGCGTTGTATGAATCACCGAAATTTGATTGCCCCAACTGGGTATTAAATCGATGGTTGGAGTTACTGCCAGTAGATGGCTCGCAAAAGCAGCATTTTTTAGCGCAAAGAGAATGTACTAGTTTGGTAAATTACCTCTCTGCACTGATCGCTTGATAATTAGAGTTGATCTTGAGATTAAAAATTCGTAATCCAATATTCGCGAATTTCGCAAACGTTTTAAGTCAGAACGCCGTAGAATGATACAACCAAAACGGAAAAGCGGACGAATCTTATGTTAGTTGGAATTCCTTTGGAACAAAGTAACAGCACAATCAAACCTAAAGAGTGTGCTACCGAAATGTCTGATTACCTAGTGGCGGTTGCTGACGCCAGATGCAAACGTTCATTTGCTCGAGTGTTCAATTATTTTGCCCCCCGTCTTCGTTCATATGCTTTAAAGCAAATGGGTAATGAAGCATTGGCAATGGAGTTGGTGCAGGACACAATGTCAAACGTGTGGCAAAAAGCACACCTTTTCAACGCTGAGAAAGGGTCTCCATCGACATGGATATTTACCATTGCGCGTAACATACGTTTTGACATGCTGCGTAAATTGCAGAATAGAAAAGAAGATGTATGTTCTGATGATTTGTGGCCGGTGCTTTGCGAGCAAACGGCAGACGCTAATGAGGCGCCGCTTGACGAGCAGGTAACATTGGAGCAAATTGGTCATTTATTTGAATCACTGCCTGTAAAGCAAAAAGCGGTAGTTGAAGCCATCTATATTGATGGTAAGTCTCAACAAGAAGTTGCCGATGAACTTTCTATTCCCTTAGGTACAGTAAAGTCACGTACACGTTTGGCACTTCAACGATTAAAGGTCATGTTAAACGACAATGATTAGGTTTCACCCCAGTGCCCAACAGCTTAAAGATTTCGTTGAGGGCACTCTGTCACCTGCTGTATCTTTGATGGTTTCGGCACACTGCGATATGTGTCCGAAGTGCCAACAATTCGTTGAGATTGAGACAGAAAGTTTAGCTGCACAAATGATGTCAGCTGTAAGTGAGAATGCTTTCGCGACTTCCGATGCTTCGCTTCAGTTTGGCGATATGTTTTCACAAATCACCCAACTCCCACAATCACCAGAGGGCGGTGTTGATACTGTCAACGCTTCTGAATATCGAGAGACGTTTAAAAGTTCTCGTCCACCATCCAAAATTGAAAAATCGCATACTATTGAATTGGATGGGAGAAAGTTCACTTTACCCAGAACCCTTCATCGGTACATTGACAAGACTGGAAATTGGTCAAGTTTAGTCGGTAAGCTATGGCAGGCTCCGGTTGATTTAGGTAATCAGGGCGTAGCTAATTTTATCTTTATGGGCGGTGGCGGCAGTGTGCCAGAGCATACTCATCGTGGAACCGAGTACACGCTAGTTATCGATGGCGAGTTCAGTGACGGGCTCAGTCGTTACGATACCGGCGATTTTATTTTCATGGATGGTGAAAAGACCCATACGCCGAAGGCAGAAGGAAAAGACGGTTGCTTAGTATTTAGCATTGTAGATCAGCCATTACATTTCACATCCGGTTTAGCGAGGCTATTAAATCCATTTAGCCATCTTTTTTTCCGCTAAACTTATACCAATCGCTTAATAAGAAAAAACGCACCGAAGTGCGTTTTTTTATTTAATTATTCATGTTTAATAGTCGTTCGCGCTTTGAGTCTGCCTCGACTAGCTAATAAACTCGCTGTCCGGGTAGTTCAGTCTAAGTGTCTTCATTGCATTATCACGAAGCTCTGTAAGACCAAGCTGCTCGTAGCTTGAAACCATGATTTCTAAGGCTTGTTGGACCTGCGTAGTGTTAGGAAAGTGCTCAATAACATAGCGGCCACGGTTGGCAGCAGCAACATAAGCCTCTCGTCTCATATAAAAACGTGCAATAGCAATTTCATAGCGTGCCAAGCGATCTTTAATATGAACCATGCGCTGCTTTGCATCAGCGGCATACTTGCTGTCTGGATACTGCTGAATCAAACGACGAAAGTCTTCAAACGCTGCGCGGGATTTTGATGGGTCTCTGTCCGTACGATCAATGTTCATTAACTCTTGGAACAGGTTGCTATCTGATTCCATATTAGTTAAGCCACGCATGTAATACGCGTAGTCTACATCAGAATGGTTCGGGTTAAGGCGAATGAATCTGTCGATAGTGGCAAGCGTCTCTTCATTCTTACCCGACTTGTAGTAGCTGTAAATAAGATCTAGCTGTACTTGGTGCGACAAAGGACCAAACGGGTAACGAGAATCTAGCGCACTTAACGTTTGAGCAGCAGCGCTAAAGTTACCCACTTCCATGCTCTGCTTTGCTCTGTCATACAGTTGCTGCGCACCCATGTTAGCTAAAACTGCTTTCTCTTCTTGATCTGAAGAACTACATCCTGCGACAGATACCATAGCACCCAATAGAACGGGAGCCAGTAGACGAAATGATTTCATAATAATTCTATTTTCCTGCTAAACAGTTTAATACTTCGCTGTCTAAGCTCATGTGTTAAACAACAACACTTTAATTGCATTCTAACGTACTAACGACGAGAAAAACCATACAAAAACGTAAACAAGGCAGTGTACAGCGTGAATACTTGTTATAATACCCTTTTTTAGACGTAATCAATGGTGTTATGACACAGTCGCCGAACACAATACAACTAGAAGCTTCAACGGAAGCTGCGCATTTTGGTTTACGGTTAGATCAGGTTTTGGCTGATTTGTTCCCTGAATATTCTCGTTCTAAGTTAAAAACTTGGATTCAAGAAGGGAATGTTGCGGTAAATGGTGAAGTAATCACTGTCCCACGACACAAAATGCAAATGGATGAACTCATTACTGTACAAGCCGAAATGGATGTGCAAGTAACAAGTGTTGCGCAAGACATTGCGCTAGATATTGTTTACGAAGATGAGCACATCTTGGTAATAAACAAACCTGCTGATTTAGTCGTGCATCCTGGCGCGGGAAATCCGAGCGGTACAGTGCTTAATGCATTGCTAAATCACTATCCCGAAATTGACAAAGTTCCCCGTGCAGGCATTGTCCACCGTCTCGACAAAGACACTACAGGCTTGATGGTAGTGGCAAAAACAATACCTGCGCAAACGCATCTTGTTGACCAACTCCAGCGCCGTGAGATGAGCCGTGAATATGAAGCCATCGCACTAGGTACTATGGTTGCGGGTGGTATTGTAGATGAACCTATTGGCAGACATGCCACAAAGCGCACGCATATGGCAGTTCGCGAAATGGGTAAACCTGCGGTAACCCATTTCCGTGTTATTGAAAAGTTCCGTGCGTATACGCACCTGCGATTGAAGCTTGAAACCGGTCGTACACACCAAATTCGTGTACACATGGCGCATATAAAACATCCGCTACTAGGTGATCAGGTTTACGGCGGGCGTCCGCGTTTACCTAAAGGCGCATCCGAGGAGTTTATCGCAGCACTTCGTGGTTTCCAGCGACAGGCATTGCACGCCGCTCAGCTTTCACTATTTCACCCTGAAACTGAAGAATGGATGACGTGGAAAGCACCACTGCCTCAAGATATGCAGGACTTGCTTAAAGCAGTCAAAAAAGACACAACGGACAATCCGCAAGATATGCTCTAACTAGGGAGTAGGTTTTATGACATTGTCAGATGCAAATTCACCTATTTCATCTACGCTGGATTTGATTACGCCAGCGTGGTCTTGCCCTTCTAACATAGTCGCTTATACAACGACAAGGTTAGGGGGCGCTAGCATGGGGGATTTTGCAGGCTTAAATGTCGGCGCGCACGTGGGGGATGATCTCTTATTAGTTAAAGCCAATAGAAGCTTTCTCCCACACAGTGAAAAGATCACGTGGTTAGAACAAGTGCACAGCAACCACGTAGTGTCATTGCCAAGCGCTGATACCACCGCGGATGCAGCGTACTCTTCCTCTGTTTCACACTTTTGCGCTGTAATGACTGCTGACTGTGTGCCCATCTTATTATGTGATGAGAGTGGTCAAGAGGTGGCAGCAGTACATGCGGGATGGAAAGGGCTTGAGACTAATATTATCAGAAATGCGGTTGGGCAATTTAGCTGCGATGCCAATAAAATCATGGCTTGGATAGGTCCTGCAATAAGCGGTGCTTGCTATGAAGTAGACGCAAATTTAGCTAATAGATTTCGTCACATAGATGGCGCGATTGCCAATAGTAATAAAAAAGGGAAGTACTTATTAGACTTACCTCTAGTGGCACAGATGCAATTGCAGCAAACAGGTGTAGAAAATATTACTCAAAGTAATCTTTGCACTTACTCTGATGAGCGACGCTTCTATTCACATCGAAGAGCAAACCATCAAAACAAACGCACGACGGGACGGATGGTAAGCGTAATAGGGCTGCTTTAGATTGTTTAGGAAAAAAGGCAGCTGTTTTCAGTCTCATCAAACATTTGCGCTAAATCAAACTTCTTACAGTATTTGTTATCTTTTTGGCTAACTTTTCAATCTCATACTTGAATCGCAATTGAGCAGCCTACATAACTAGAACATAAAGAATACCATTACGCATAGATCATTACCCACTCTGCGAGAGTTAAAATGTTCGTAGTTGCGGCGTGTTAACGCAGGTATAGTTGTTCACTTATTAGGTTGAGATTATGAGACTAGACCGATTTACCAGTAAATTTCAGCTCGCGATATCCGATGCTCAATCACTCGCATTGGGGCGAGATCATCAATATATTGAACCTGTCCATCTAATGACCGCCATGCTGAATCAGCAAGGTGGTTCAGTACGCCCGTTGCTTGATCAAGCTAACATTAATGTTAACGCGCTTCGTTCTGCTTTGAGTCAGGCCATTGAACGCCTACCTCGAATCGAAGGCATTGGAGGTGATGTTCAGTTAAGCAAAGACAGTGGCATTTTACTTAATCTTTGCGACAAGATTGCTCAGCAACGAAAAGACGAATATATAACGTCGGAGATCTTCGTGTTAGCAGCCCTTGAAGATAAAGGGCGATTGGGTGAGATCCTTAAAAGTTTGAATATCACCAAAGACACCATTGAAGGCGCTATCGATGATATGCGTGGCGGACAGAAGGTGACAGACCCTAACGCTGAAGATGTGCGCCAGGCCCTTGAAAAGTACACTACAGACTTAACCGAGCGAGCGGAACAAGGCAAGCTTGACCCAGTGATTGGGCGTGATGACGAAATTCGTCGTACCGTTCAAGTTCTGCAGCGCAGAACCAAAAACAACCCCGTACTTATTGGTGAGCCTGGTGTGGGTAAAACCGCCATCGTTGAGGGATTAGCGCAGCGCATCATTAACGGCGAAGTACCTGAAGGCTTAAAGAACAAGCGCGTTCTTGCCCTAGATATGGGCGCGTTAGTGGCCGGGGCTAAATACCGCGGTGAGTTTGAAGAACGTTTAAAGGCCGTTCTTAACGAATTGGCTAAAGAAGAAGGCCGCGTCATTCTATTCGTTGACGAACTGCACACAATGGTAGGTGCAGGGAAAGGCGATGGCGCCATGGATGCTGGGAATATGCTTAAACCGGCGCTGGCACGCGGTGAACTTCACTGTGTGGGGGCAACCACGCTAGATGAATATCGTCAGTATATTGAAAAAGACGCTGCGCTAGAG
This sequence comes from Alteromonas sp. ABH4_453, assembly GCF_056160665.1. NCBI lineage: Bacteria > Pseudomonadati > Pseudomonadota > Gammaproteobacteria > Alteromonadales > Alteromonadaceae > Alteromonas > Alteromonas sp. ABH4_453. The sequence goes on along the minus strand of NZ_JBSWXP010000001.1, from coordinate 10,375 downwards.
CGTCGTTTTCAGAAAGTATTGGTTGAAGAGCCAAGCGTAGAGGACACTATTGCTATTCTTCGAGGCTTAAAAGAGCGTTATGAGCTTCACCACTCGGTAGACATCACGGATCCTGCCATCGTTGCAGCGGCGAGTTTGTCACATCGTTATATTAGTGACCGTCAATTGCCGGATAAAGCCATCGATCTTATTGATGAAGCGGCCTCTAGCATACGTCTGCAAATAGACTCAAAGCCTGAGGATATGGATCGATTAGAGCGCCGTATCATCCAGCTTAAGTTAGAAGAGCAAGCGCTTGCTAAAGAAACAGACCATGCAAGCCATAAGCGCCTTGAAATGATTGAGCTAGAGCGTGAGCAAGCAGAAACTAAGTATGCCGAGCTTGAAAAAGTATGGCTAGATGAAAAAGATGCCATGCAGGGCACCCAAACCATCAAAGGGGAGCTGGAACAAGCAAAGCTTGATTTAGAAATTGCTCGCCGAGCATCTGATTTGAATAGGATGTCGGAGCTTCAGTATGGCCGTATTCCTGAGCTTGAAGCCAAGCTTGAGCAAGCGGCAGAAAATGAAACCCGCGAAACCACGTTACTTAAAAATAAAGTAACGGACATCGAAATTGCTGATGTGCTCTCTCGTTGGACGGGGATACCTGTAGCGAGAATGCTAGAAGGCGAGCGCGAGAAGCTGTTGCGCATGGAAGATGTGCTTCAGAAACGGGTTGTAGGGCAAGAAGAAGCCGTTGAAGCAGTATCAAACGCTATTCGACGTTCACGTGCTGGGCTTGCCGATCCAAACCGGCCTATTGGCTCATTCCTATTTTTAGGGCCAACTGGCGTGGGTAAAACTGAGTTGTGTAAAGCTTTGGCCGGCTTTATGTTCGATACTGAAGATGCCATGGTGCGTATCGATATGTCTGAGTTTATGGAAAAACACTCGGTCGCTCGCTTAGTAGGAGCGCCTCCTGGCTATGTTGGCTATGAGGAAGGTGGCTACTTAACCGAAGCGGTGCGTCGCAAGCCTTACTCGGTCATTTTGTTGGACGAGGTTGAAAAGGCACATCCAGATGTATTCAACATTCTACTTCAGGTGCTGGATGACGGCAGGCTGACTGATGGACAAGGCCGCACTGTAGATTTCAAAAATACGGTTGTGATCATGACGTCTAATTTGGGTTCGGATATCATTCAAGATAACCATAACGAAAGTCAGTATGACGATATGAAAGCATCGGTGATGAGCGTAGTAGGGCAGCATTTCAGGCCCGAGTTCATCAACCGTGTGGATGATATTGTGGTATTCCACCCATTAGGCAAAGAGCAAATTAAGTCTATTGCTAAAATTCAGCTTGCCTCGTTGCGTGCAAGGCTTGCTGAAAAAGGGTACAAACTGACCTTGTCTGCCGCAGCCATGGACAAGTTAGCCGATGCAGGTTTCGACCCTGTGTTTGGCGCCCGTCCGCTTAAGCGTGCGATACAAGTGCAGGTGGAAAATCCACTCGCCCAGCAACTGCTAGCGGGCGAATTATTGCCTGAGTCCACTATTCGCATAGATGCAGACGAAAGCGGACTATTTGTAGTAAGCAGTTAATCAGAAAACCAAATCTTTAACTCAAAGGCACTGGAAACAGTGCCTTTTTTATTGCTTTGTTATTGCCTTGGCGCTGTCTTTTCCTTTACTTTATTCTGCTAAGTAATTTCAGCAAGAGTGTTAGGAGTCATACATGGAAACAGCCCCAATTGTTAACGCATTTAAACGCGTACTCGGGGAAAGCCACCTTGCCGTTGGAAAACGTCAAACTGAGCACTATCGCAAAGGATGGCGCTCGGGCGAAGGTGAGGCATTGGCCGTACTGTTTCCAAACACGCTCAAGCAATATTGGGAAGTACTAAAGGTTTGCGTTGAATATAATTGCATCATCATTATGCAGGCCGCTAAAACGGGTTTGACTGAAGGTTCTACACCAAGCGGAAGTGATTACGATAGACCTGTGGTGGTTATTAACACCTTAGCCATGGATGATATCGTCCTAATAAACGATGGTAGCCAGGTGTTGAGTTTTCCTGGTGCAACCTTGTTTAAGCTTGAGAAAATGCTAAAGCCCCTTGGCCGCGCGCCACATTCGGTGATTGGCTCTTCGTGTTTGGGGGCGTCTATTGTGGGTGGTGTAGCTAATAATTCTGGCGGCGCATTGGTTAAACGAGGCCCCGCTTATACGGAGTTGTCGTTATTCGCTCAAATAAGTGCTAACGGTGAACTAAAGTTGGTTAATCACTTAGGGATAGACTTGGGTGAAACACCTGAAGAAATTATCGGAAATCTTTATTCTGGCAACTTTCCAAAATCTCTACCTGAAACCAGTATGAAAGCGTCAGCCAGTGACTATGAAGAAATTGTTCGAGATGTTAACGCTAACACCCCCAGTCGCTTCAATGCCGACCCATCAAGACTTTATGAAGCCAGTGGCTGTGCGGGCAAAATTGCCGTTTTCGCCGTGCGCTTAGACACATTTGAAGTGCCTAATGAAGAACAAACGTTTTATATCGGTACAAACGATGCTGATGTTCTTACCCGTATCCGCAAAGATATTTTGTCGACGTTTAAACACATTCCCGAAGTTGGCGAATACCTGCATAGAGAGATGTTTGATATTGCGGATGTGTACGGCAAAGATACCATATTAAGTATTGAGCGTTTAGGAACTGATTCACTACCTAAAATGTTTGCACTAAAAGGGCGGGTGGATGCTGTGCTTAACAAACTGCCTTTTATGCCTCGCTATTTAAGCGACAGAGTTATGCAGTTTGGCAGTAAGTTTTTCTCTGACCAAATCCCCGCAAGTTTAAGAGCCTACCGAGACAAATACGAACATCATCTTATTCTTAAGATGAGTGATGGCGGTATTGAAGAGGCGAAAACACTTTTAGCCAAGCTTTTTAAAGAAGAGAAGCTTGATGGCGACTACATTACTTGTGACGAAGAAGAAGCATCTAAAGCCTTTTTACTTCGCTTCGCAGCGGCAGGTGCCGCGGTGCGCTATCAAATGATGCATCATAAACAAGTAGGGGATATTTTAGCGTTAGATATTGCCTTGCGCCGCAATGACGAATTTTGGGTAGAAGCGTTGCCTGAGCACATAGCCAAAAATGTTGAAAAGCCGCTTTATTACGGTCATTTCTTTTGTCACGTTTTTCATCAAGATTACATACTGAAAAAGGGCAGCGACCCCAAAAAAGTAAAAGCAGATATGTTGGCATTATTAGATAGTCGCGGCGCTAAATATCCTGCCGAGCATAATGTTGGGCATTTGTATAAAGCAGAAAGCACTCTACAGCAGTTCTACAGAGAGCTAGACCCTACCAATACCTTTAACCCAGGCATCGGTAGGATGGAAAAGCACAAACGCAATTGCTCGTGCTGTCTTTAGCTGCACGCGAAGAGAGCCTTATAGGCTCTCTAATAATGTTCTAGCCTGCGGACGTCGAAAGAATGGGCGTTCTACGTTTACTGCATACTCTAGCTCTTTTTTCGCTTCCTCAATTCTATTGAGTTTTGCAAGCGTGTAGCCAAGGTGATAGCGAATGTTAGGGTCGTTCGCGTCTCTTGCGAATGCGTCTCTAAGCATTTTAAGACTACCCTCATAATCTCCCTGTAGCGCTTTAATATGCCCAAAGGTGTCTAGTATTTTCGAAGAGTTAGGCTGCAGCTCATATGCTTGCCGCGCATAGTTTCTCGCGGTAACCAGAGACTTTTCGATATGCATTATCGCTAAACGATTAAAGGCTTCGGCTGGATTAAGTAGGTTGGGCTCTTCAATTAGCTCTTTATACAGTGCTGTTGATTCCTCGAACTCTTGTATAAAGAAAAGGTACTGAGCCAGCAGATTTTTCGCCAGCAAATTGTTTTCATTTTCGTTCACCAATTTGCGGGCAGTATTTAAAAATACATCAACGAACTGCTCGTTTAATGCGTAGTTGTAGATCGCAATAAATGCCTGTGCAAAAGAAGCGTCGACTTCTAGCGCTTTTTGGAAAGCGTTAATCGCGCTTTCGTTATTACCTTTATTTGCAGCTAATCTTCCTTTCAGAAAATGGTAAACCGGGTTTTGCTGCTGGTTTGCAGGAATAGTCGCTAACAACGACTCTGCTTTATCGTTTTTCTGTAAATCTAACAATAAGCTGGTATAGCGCAATGTAACAAATGTATTTGTATTGGCTATTTCGTACGCGCGAGTCATGGCGTTTAACGCGCCCTCGTTATCACCAATATTTCGGGCTTGGTCGGTATAAGCGATAAGCTTTCCAGCATCGTCGTTAATAAAGTTTCTTACAATGCTTAGCGTTTTTTCCGCATCTGCACGCTGATTATTTGATAGCTGAAGCGCAGCTTTACGAAGAAGGTAGTCAGCGTTGTCGAAGTCATCTTTAATGAGTAGGTCTAAGTGATACAGTGCGTTCTTAGTGTCGCCCTGTTGCTGATACAAAGAAGAAACGCGTTCCCTAGCACCGATATTCGACGGCGTAAGTGTTAGTAAATCGAGATAGATTTGCTTTGCTTCCTCTACCTTGCCTGCTTTAGTCAGGTTAAACGCTTTTAGCATCAACGTTTCATTATGCTGTGGTGACAAGGTAAGAAGTTCTTCAATCAATTGGTTAGAAGTTTCTACGTTGCCCAGGCGGCTTTCTGTCGCCGCCAAATTAAATTTTGCAGGAAAGAGGGTAGGGTTCTGCGCCAGCGCTTTTTCAATATTGGTTTTAGCTTCTTGTAACTGACCTTGTCTAATCAAAATGCCAGCTTTAAGGTTGTATACTTCAGCTTCGTCAGGAAAAAGCTTGCTTAGTAAATTTGCGCCTTTCAAAGCATTATCAAACTGCTGAGCCTGTAAGTTCATTAATGAATAAGTGAATAGAAAACCTGCGTTATCTTTGTAGGTCGGCAGATTTTTTTCAAGAATTGATAGCGCTTCGTCCTGTTTACCTCTGGCAGCCATCAATTTGATTTTAAACAGCTGAAGTTTGTTTTCATTCGGATACTTATATTCAAGGTTTTGCAACAAGCGCTCAGCTTTAAACGCTTTGTTTTGGCGAATAAACAAGTCACCTAGAAGAAGTGCTGAGTCAGGGTCTTCCATTAACGCATCTTGATGACGTTCAAGCAGGGCAAGTGCTTGTTTGTCTTGCTGTGTTGCCATGTAGACTTGGCTTAGCATTAATACAGCCTGGAGGTCATCAGGCTCCTGTTGCAAATAGCCATTAAAGTCTTTTGCGGCCGTTTCCATGTTGTTATTAAAGAAGTTTGTTAAACCACTTATGTACAGCAACATGGGTTGAGAGGTTATCAGCTCAGGGTCGAGTTGCGCCATAAAATCATTAAGCTCTTTTAGCTTCTCGTTATCGATAGCTTGCTGGTTGTCTCTACTTTGTAGCCAACTGTTGAGTAATATGGCTAACGGATCGTTAGGTGTATCCTCAATAATTTCATCAACGAATAGTTTAGCCGTATCATAGTCTTTCGCTTCTAAATACAAGTCAACTAGATTACGCAGGGCAATAGGGTCATCGCGGTTAAACGTCAGGGCTTTTTGTAAATGTGCGGTTGCGGCGTCTTTATCGCCTTGTCGGTATGCGAGCTGTCCTTTCAAACGCCATGTGATAGCGTTTTCTGGTTCTAACGACATGGCTTTGTTTATAAGAGACGTTGCTTTGGCTAAATCTTCATTTTGAAGGGCAATAGAGGCTAGACCATTAATAGCAGGCACGAAGTTAGGCGTACGGGAAACTATGGTGTTGTAGTCACGTAAGGCGCATTGCTCATCTTCCAATCTAATACAAGCTGTTGCTCGTATCATCAGCCACTCGCGCTCTGCATCACCCGACAGCTTGTTTAAATCAGAAAACTCTACAACCTCTTTGTATTTGTTCAAGAACAACCATGTGTTGCCAAGCGGCTCTGCAAGAAGGTTAATATCGGCACCCATTTCAAGCGCTTCTACGAACTCCATCTCGGCCGCGGTTAGGTAGCCGTTTATAAGCAGTATTTCACCCATTAGTATCTTTGCAGCTAGATTTTCAGGGTCTTTCTGTAAGCTATTTTTCAGGTGGATATAGGCTTCGTCGTACTCGTTTTGATTAAACGCAGTAAGCGCTTTTTCATAGTCCTCTGACGTAGTAGCAAAACTGTTGAAAGCGATTAATGAAGAGGCAACTGCAGAGACAACGGCGCGTTTTACAACACGCTTTTTATTATTAAAAAAATCCATATTAACCTTCAATACATAGCCAAGCTGCTGGCTGAAAAATAGCATAAAAAAAGGTGGCCTAAGCCACCTTATAAAGATACGTGTTTTCTAAGCGTTTTTAAACAATTAAACGCGACGCTTACGTCTGTAAAGCACAAGACCCAAACCTAAGCTCATTAGTGCTAGGGCACCTGGTTCGCTAACTTCTGTAGGAGGCTGCGTTGTTTTTTGCTCTAACCCAACAGTAAGTGATGAAAGTTTAAAACCTACATCGTTTATAGAGCCGCTTGCGCTTTGGCCGAATACAGTATTGTAGGCGCCAACAAGCCAATACTTAGCGGCGGTCAGTTTCTTTGTGAATGAAGATTCATAATAGTTATCTGAATTTTTTGTTTCGCTAATGTCGAAATGGCCAAGTGCCCCACCAATTACGGTGTCACTTACATCTGACCACGTAAAGTCACTAGTGCCAGTAAACAAAGCGTTCGCGCTTTTATAGTCGAGGCCAGCAACAGTGACATCGTTTGTCTCGCCGCCATCGTAGTAATTTGCAGAGAAAGTACCGCCTGTTAAGACGACTTCTTGGTCAAATGAAAGTAGGAGCATGTCAAAGTCTCTAGTTCCCCCATCCCACACATTATCTATCGAATGACTATCTTTATAGGTGATGCCTTGGTAGTAAGCTTTATCGGCATTTCTGATTCCCAAACCGTATGCCTCAGAACCAGAAACACAATTGTCGTAACCATCATTTAAACAATTGGTATGACCAGTCATTGATGCACTTTTCACTGAGGTATCTTCAGTACCTTCATGCCATTCTCCAGTGTTGTTATTATACCAAGCGGTGTGACTACCTGTATCACTCCATGCAGAAACTGAAACCTTTACGTTAATGCCGTCGATTAAAATACCTTGAGAAGCATCTGTGCTGTTATGGATATTGGTAGTGTTTTTAACGCCACTACCGCTTACCAGCGTGTAAGTGGCTTCTTCTAACGCTCTATCGCTAGCATATATGTTCCCACTAAGCGGTAGGAGAAAAAGAGGAATGCTTAAAATTTGTTTCAATTTCATTTTTGGACCACAAATACTATGAAAACACTATATTGTCTTTTAGCATTTACTGTGCCATTTTTTATGTTGTTGAATTTTAAGGGGTATTTTGGGGGGTGTTCGGTCTTAGTAAAAAAAACTGACAGATAATACCACCTGTCAGTGATCTAAAGTCTAATTTCTTCAAATGGTTTTCTTGCGGCGCCACATGACGAATAGCGAACAAGCCATAAGTAGGCCGATGGTACCAGGTTCAGAAACTTCAGTGGTATCTGGTGTACCGGTTGTTTCTGTGACAGAGAAACCAATATTGGCTAGTTTGAAAGCGTCGTTGTTAAATTTTCCACCAATATCGCCAAATACAGTGTTGTACGCACCCACTAACCAATATTGGGCCGACTCTGTGAACGTAAAGTCAGCGCGGTGATCTAAATATTCACAGCTCTCAATATCGAACGAGGCTGACGTTAGGGCATCTTCAACAATATCACTCCACGTGTTTACACCAGAGGTTAGTTTCGCCGTATTACTAAGCGCCGCTACCGACACTTGACTATCTTTACTATTATATAGCCAAGAAAAGCTAGCGCCGGTAAGCGTTACCGCAGAATTAAACGATAGCAACACAAAATCATAATCGCGTTCTACGTTTGTGAATCTATAGTAGTCCGAGTTATCGCTACCACTGGAGAAGTAATTTAAGTTATCAATGGCGTGGTCAGCATTGCCGCGGTAATTTGATTCATCATTATTGGTAACACCATAAGCCCACTTGTCAGATATTTTCTCTAGCTTCGCGCCGGCTACGGTTTCTCCAGTAATTCCCTGCGTATCAGAAAAGGCAGACATATTTATATTTAGTCCGTCTATTTGAACAATGGAATCATTTGTCGCGGAGTTCTGGGTTACTTTGTTATCTACCAAATCATAATTGTATTCGCCTAACGGTGAATTGCATACTTTGCTTTGTTCTGATGTTTGACTTGACGAACCGCAGTGAGAATAACTCTTTTTAGTATAATAGTAGGTGGCATATACTGAGCTAGCACTCAACATGGATAGCAAAGCCGTGGAGACTAGTAATACAGACTTCAAAGAAAAGGTTTTTGGAAGTATTAGCATAATTGCTTTCCTATAAAAGAAGCGCTTGTCGCTTCTAGTACCGACTAAGATAGCTGTGCACCTCTAGATGTGGAACATACTTAGTCAATACCTAATTTCAACATGGACTTGTATGATATATGAACGGTGACCTATTTAAGGTATGTTGCCGTATACCTAGTTATTAGAGTCAGTTGAAGGGATACGTCAGGCGACTGAGCTTTCTAGGAAGAGCTGCTAGTAATGTCGGCGATAGAGTATCGACTATTCTTTGCATAATTAAGCTGGGTAAGAATATGCAGGTAAAGACGCTGTATTTTTACTTTGCTATGCGTTCACGCATATCTATGAAATAATTAACGCAATTGTATATGTAGAAGTACGAGGACATATGTCTGATCAAAAACGTAAAGGGATATACTTACTTCCCAATTTGTTAACAACAGCCGGTTTGTTTTCTGGTTTCTTTGCTGTTGTTTCGTCAATGAACGGTAGGTTCGAAGCCGCGGCAGTGGCTATCTTTGTTGCTATGATTTTTGATGGCTTAGATGGTCGCGTGGCAAGAATGACAAATACACAGAGCGACTTCGGTGCTGAGTTTGACTCTATGGCCGATATGGTTTCTTTCGGTGTAGCGCCTGCACTTGTTGCTTACAACTGGGGTTTGACTGAGCTGGGCAAGTTAGGCTGGCTAGCAGCCTTTATATATGTAGCAGGTGCAGCGCTTCGCTTGGCTCGTTTTAATACGCAGGTGGGCATTGCTGACAAGCGCTTCTTCCAAGGGCTTGCAAGTCCTGCAGCAGCAGCTGTTGTTTCTGGCCTTGTATGGGTAGGTGTAGAATATGACGCCGTGGGTACTGATTACGGTTTTATTGTTGCTGCAGTAACTGGCTTAGCTGGGCTATTGATGGTCAGTAACTTTAAGTACAACTCTTTTAAAGAGGTAAACTGGCACGGCAAGGTTCCATTTGTTGGGCTGCTTTTAGTACTACTTATATTTGTTGTTGTTGCAACAGAACCTGCTTTGGTATTGTTCCTTGTGTTTGCGCTATATGCACTTGCCGGACCTATTAATACTTTCCGTACCGTTGAGAAAGTAACGTTAGACGACGTAGTGGGCGATCACGAAGAAGATGCGGACTTTAATGCTGATCAAAAGAAAAGCAACGAAAGTGTAGACAATAAGCAGGAATAATTACGTATTAATAATTAGATGTCTTCGTTCAATAGTATAAAGGAAATGCCTTTTTGAAATGATAGAAGAAGGATATTCAGGCTTGAACGCATGCTAAATGTACGAATAGATTAAAAAGCGACCGAACGGTCGCTTTTTTTATATTTATTTAAAAAAGGGTGTTGACGATGTGTCAGGAATGCGTAGAATGCGCGCCTCCTCAACAGGGAACAGCAAAACGCTAACAACTGATGAGGATGTCAAAAACCAAGTTTAAAAATAAATAAACAAAAGTTGTTGACAAAAAAAAGATGCGCTGTAAGATACGCATCCGCTTCGGGAGAGGCAGCTAGCAAATGCTAGCAACGTTCTTTAACAATTTAGACAAGACAATCTGTGTGGGCACTCGTTAAGAGTGTCACAACGACGATTCATATTTCGATATATTTAATTGAAGAGTTTGATCATGGCTCAGATTGAACGCTGGCGGCAGGCCTAACACATGCAAGTCGAACGGTAACAGGAAGTGCTTGCACTTCGCTGACGAGTGGCGGACGGGTGAGTAATGCTTGGGAACTTGCCTTTGCGAGGGGGATAACAGTTGGAAACGACTGCTAATACCGCATAATGTCTTCGGACCAAACGGGGCTTAGGCTCCGGCGCAAAGAGAGGCCCAAGTGAGATTAGCTAGTTGGTAAGGTAAAGGCTTACCAAGGCGACGATCTCTAGCTGTTCTGAGAGGAAGATCAGCCACACTGGGACTGAGACACGGCCCAGACTCCTACGGGAGGCAGCAGTGGGGAATATTG